>SVKL01000040.1 GCA_015068495.1 Oscillospiraceae bacterium
AACTCTGTCAAGCTGACCGTAAACGTGGAGAATGCCGCTGCAATCAACCATCCCAACTACGATGCCGGTGATTTCGGATGGAAGGCTTATGAAACCGGCAGTACTACAGGCGGTACAACCGGCGGCAACACCGGCGGCAGCACCGGCGGTACAACCGGCGGCAACACCGGTGGCAGCACCGGTGGTAACACCGGCGGTACAACCGGCGGCAACACCGGTGACAATGTGGATAATACCATCCCCAGCGGCACCGTGGATAACACCGTACCCAGCGGAACGGTGGACACCACCACTCCCGCTACAGGCGATGCTACAAACCCCGCCGATGACGATACCACCCAGCCGGATGATACAGAGCCCGGCAAGCAGTCCGGCCTGACCGGCGGTCAGATTGCACTGATTGTCATTGCCTCTGTTTTGGTAGTGGCCGGCGGCGCATTCGCACTGTGCTGGTTTGTCATTAAGCCCCAGTGGCTGATGAGCTTTGATTGGGCTGCTTTCTTTAAAGGAATGAAACAGAAAATTTCTAAGCTCTTTAAGCGGCCTGAATAACACTAAATAAAGAAAAAGAGACACGTTTTCGGACGTGTCTCTTTTTTGCAAAATAGTCAAAAATTTATTGACTTGCCAAGCTTTTTATAGTATAAGTAACTAGACGTAAACGTAATGTTTATAGAACAATCTTTCGTAGATAGGAGATAAGAAATGAAGAAGCTTTTTGCGATGCTTTTGGCGCTGGCGCTGCTGGTTCCCGCGGGAGCAGTGATGCCTGTCAGCGCTGCAAGCGTAGAAGTCGAGCCGTTCTATTTTGTGAACTGGAACGATGACCTTACAGATTTTGAAAATGTCCTCAAAATGGCGGACTTCAATTGCAGTAAGATTGATGAAAGCACAACAATTGCACCCATCAATGCTACCTTTGATGGCCGCCCCGCCAGCACGATTCAGAAATTAGCAAAAGGCTTGAAGGAACTGTTTGACGAGTATCCGGATGGCGCCCGCTATATTAATTTCCCCTTGAATATCGAAGCCTTGGCAGAGGAAAAGGTTTATCTGGACAAGGGTACTGCCATTTTCAGAGCTTGGATGGAGGAATTCTTTAAGGAATACAAGGCAATCGGCGGCAAGCTTGACGGCTTGGTGATTGACGTGGAATACCACGACGGTCACGCATACTACGTTGGTGTTGCAGCAAGAACCGATGCTGCGCTGTTTGACAGAATCGTGGCAGATCCCCGCTATAAGACAGAAATTCGCCCCAAGCTGGAAGAGCGTGGCTATGATTTCAATGTACCCAGCGGAAAATCTGAAATTTCCACGATGATATCCGGTGCCAACTATGATATTTGGAATGCCGTTATGACTAACCGTCTCTGCGAGTACATCAACGAGGCTGTGGAACCCCTGTTTACCTATTACCCCGACGCACTGGTAAGCAACTACTGCTATCCCTCCAGCAAGGCTTGGAACAGCAACGTTTCCAACAACAGTGTGGCAAGTGTTGGCGGCAATACCAATTATGCAGGCAACACAGCTAATCAGAACTTCTACTTAAGAAGAGCCCATAATGATTACTTTATAAGCGGCAGCACCTATAAGTACATAAAGCCACCCGCATATAATAACGCCGTTTACGAAAAGAGCAAATTTCATTCTTTCCAGTTTGAAATGATGATCTTTAAGAATATGTACGATGCCGCAGACAGCAAGCGGATCAGCGCTTGGATTGCCGGCTATGACTATAATGACGGCAAAAAGACCACGGATTATATCGGCAAAACACCTTATTACGCAGAGGCTCTCTTCCATATCGGTCTGCTGAATCCTCAGCCCTTCATCGGCTACACACTGCAGTCTGACGAGGGAGATAACTACGATAATGCAATCCAGATTATCTCCGAGTCCTTGGAGGAGCTGACAAAGCTGATTGGCGCATCCGACCGGAAGCCTATTAGCATATTCAATGACTGGAGCAGCGACTATGTGCTCTCCGGTATTTATGCCGGCGGCCGCAACATATGGCGTATTACGCCCGACACAGATGAAGTCTCCCTTTCTCAGTTTAAGGTGAAGGATAAAGCGCCTACCTTCTCCGTTAACGGACAGACTGTTATCTTCCCTCAGGGCAGAATCATTGAAACCAGCGATATCCATATCGTAGGCACCTGCGGGTATTGGATTGAAACCCCTGCCAATGTGCAGCCGGTTATCATCAACGATACCGACCGTTTCAGTGAGTATCCCTCCTATATGGAAGATTTTGAATCCTATTCTGCAGGCACCGGTTTTGACGGTACCACAGCAAAGGACAAACAAACCTGGACAGTTGACGGTTCTGCTCTGAAGGTGCAGACCAACGGCGGTGACAAGGCTTTGGCTATGACCGGCACCACAACCTTGAACCACACACGCCTTCCTCAGAACATTACCGCAGGCGACAGCTATGCAAAGCAGCAAATCTGGGAGGTTGCCGTTACAGTGTCTTCCGGCGGCGTGTTGAAGGTATT
>SVKL01000034.1 GCA_015068495.1 Oscillospiraceae bacterium
TGACCCTGGAAGCCGCCGGCGATGGCGTTGTGGCCAACCTTCTCTTCCTCGAACTGGTCGGGCAGGTTCTTGTTGCCAGCCATCAGGTCCTTGATGATGCAGTACATCTTAACAGTGAATTCCCACTGCTTTTCCTTCTCTTCGTCGGTGAACTTAATCTTGCGGTTCTCGCCCAAGAAGTCAACAGACTCGGGGTTGTCGTCGCGACCCTCTTTGCAGTGCTCCTTGGTCCAAGCCAGAGCCTTCTGGAACTCTTCCTCGTTGTAGATGCCCTCTTCCATACGGCGGAGAATCTCAACCTCGTCCACAGACTCAACACGCATACCGAAGTACTCTTCCATTACGCTCTGATCCATAATAGAGCCGGCAATGCCCATACACTGAGAGCCGATCTGCAGGTAGGACTTGCCACGCATGGTAGCAACAGCAACAGCGGCGCGGCCGAAGCGCAGCAGCTTTTCCTTTACGTCCTCGGGAATCTGAGTGATCTGATCCCGATCCTGTACCTCGTGGCCGTAAATGCCGAAGGCGGGCAGACCCTTCTGTGCGTGACCTGCCAAAACAGCAGCTAAGTACACAGCGCCGGGACGCTCGGTGCCGTTAAAGCCCCATACGCCCTTGATGGTGTGAGGATCCATATCCATAGTCTCGCTGCCGTAGCACCAGCAGGGGGTGACGGACAGGGTGATGGAAACGCCTTCCTTCTTGAACTTATCTGCGCAGGCAGCAGCCTCGGGAACGCGGCCAATGGTGGTGTCGGCCAAAACGACCTTAACCGGCTCGCCGTTGGAATAGAACAGATTCTCCTCAAACAGCTTCTTAGCAGCCTCAGCCATTGCCCAAACCAGCGGATCCAGAGATTCCCGGAGCATCATAGGGCCACGGCGGCCGTCAACGATAGGGCGAATACCGATTACGGGATAATCGCCCACATATCTATTTTTTGCCATAGTAGTTTCCTCCTAAATTCATTTCTATAAATACGCAGTTCGCGTTTTTATACATTATAATATAAATTATTCCGGCGTAATGCGGCAGCTGAGCCGGGCAATGCGGCCTTCGCCGGTGAGACCGTCCAAACGGTCCAGCAGGTACTGGGCGGCGGTCTGACCAATCAGCTGGTCCGGCTGATGAACCACCGGAAGAGGCGGATTCATCATAGAGCAGGTCTCCACACTGTCAAAGCCAAACACGTCCACATCCTCGGGAATCCGCAGACCCCGTTCCCGGGCGGCGGTGATAAAGCCCATGGTAATGTCGTAATTGGTGGTAAATACCGCGGTGGGCCGGCTTTCCTGCCGGATCAGGGTTTGGCAGCCCCGATAGCCGGTGGCAAAATCGTTCTCTCCGCTGATGACCAGATTGTCATCATAAAGAATGTTTGCGTCGGACAGGGCTCTGAAATAGCCAACCATACGCTCCTTTGCGGTGAAAACCGATTTCGGACCGGTGATGATGGCGATGCGGCTGTGTCCTTTTGCAATCAGCTTGTTTACCGCCCGGTAAACCACCTCGGTGTTGTCCACCAGAACGGCGTCGATGTCAATGCCTTGAATCATCCGGTCCAGCAGAACAATGGGGATGCCGCAATGGGCGGTCAGCTCCTCAAATTCCTCAGCAGACAAATCCTCCGGGGCGTAAATCAAGCCGTCGATGCCGCAGGTGAGCATAAATTTCAGGTTGTCCCGCTCCAGCCCGTGGTTTGCGCCGTAAGAGGAGATTAAGCAGTGATAATCCCGTTCACGCAGTATCCGGGACAGGGACATTACCACGTGGCCGAAAAACGGCGCGGTCATATCCGGCAGCAAAACCCCTACGCTGCGGTTGCGGGGGGCCCGCAAGCTGCGGGCAAAGGGATCTGCGCGATAATCCAGCTGGTCGATGGCCTTGCGGATTGCTTCGGCGTTTTCCTTTCGCACGGTGCCGCCGTTTATGTATTTGGAGATGGTGGAGGTCGCAACCCCGGCCAATTGCGCCACGTCTTTGATGGTTGCCACCGCGGTTCCTCCTCTCTGAATCATACAAAAAACGAATCGTTTCGCGCAAAATATCCCCGAAGGGACAGGTTGTTTTCTTTATAATATAAAAATATTTTTGTACTGTCAATACAAAATCTGAAAAAAGTTGTTGATTTTTTTGGCAAAGTTTATTATAATACCTATGTACCTGCAAAGAAGCACAGAACACGAGAAAATGCGTACAAACGAAACGATTCGTTTTTGTGCAAAGTGCAAAAACCAATGGCGTTTTTCCAAAAATCCCGTTGGTGCAGTCGGAAAATTTATATGTCAGAATAAGGCAACATACCTTTTCTGAAAAATAATTTTGCGTATACATTATTAAGAAAGGTGATGTTGGAATGGGCGAAACAATTCTGAAAATGCAAGGCATTCAGAAATATTTCTCCGGTGTTCACGCGCTGAAGGGCGTGGATTTCGAGCTGAAAGCCGGCGAGGTTCACGCGTTGATGGGCGAAAACGGCGCCGGTAAATCTACACTCATTAAAGTCCTGTGTGGCATCCATAAGCGCGACGGCGGCAGCGTTACATATTTCGGTGAGGAAGTTGACTTCCACAATATCGCGGAATCTCAGGCAGCCGGTATCAGCGTAATCCACCAGGAGCTGAATATGATGAACCACCTGACGGTAGCACAGAATATGTTTATCGGTCGGGAGTTTATGAATGCTTCCTTTATTAATGATAAGAAAATGGAGGAAGAGGCACAGCACCTGTTTGATAAGATGGGCGTTAAGATTAACCCCTCTGCCAAGCTGGGTGACCTGACCGTCGGCAAGCAGCAGATGGTGGAAATCGCCAAGGCCGTTTCCCGTGACTGCAAGCTGCTGGTGCTGGATGAGCCCACCGCGGCGCTGACTCTGCCGGAAGTGGAAGAGCTGTTCAATATTATGCGTGACCTTCAGAAGAAGGGCATCGGTATGATTTACATCTCCCACCGTATGGACGAAATCAACCGGATTTCCGACCGGGTGACCGTTATGCGTGACGGCGAATATGTGGGTACCGTGAATACCGCTGATGTCACCAAGGACGACATCGTGAAAATGATGGTTGGCCGTGTGATTATGGGCGAGCAGAAGGCAGCTTCTACTGTTCCTGCCGATGCGCCGGTGATTCTGGAAGTAAAGCACCTGAACGCCGGCAAGGAAGTGAAGGACGTGAGTTTCCAGCTCCGCAAGGGCGAAATCTTAGGCTTTGCGGGCCTGATGGGCGCCGGCCGTACCGAGGTTGCCCGGGCACTGTACGGCGCAGACCGTAAGCAGACCGGTGAAATCATCCTCAACGGCAAGAAGGTCAAAATCAAGACCCCCGAGCAGGCGGTTAAGCAGGGCATCTGCTACCTGTCTGAGGACCGGAAGCGCTACGGCCTCATGCTGGATAAGTCCGTTGCGGAAAACACCGCAATTTCCTCTGTGGACGACTTCATTTCTGCCGGTATCATCAACGATGCCAAAATGAAGAAGGAATCCGCAGCGTTCAACGAAAAGCTCCGTACCAAGACCCCCTCTATGGACCAGTTACTTAAGAATCTGTCCGGCGGCAACCAGCAAAAGGTTATCATCGCCCGCTGGCTGATGAAAAACGCTGATATTTTCATTTTCGATGAGCCTACCCGCGGCATCGACGTGGGCGCCAAGAGTGAGATTTATCACCTGATGGAAGAACTGGTAGAGCAAGGAAAATCTATCATTATGATTTCTTCCGAATTGCCCGAGGTTCTGCGTATGAGCGACAGAATTATGGTTATGTGCGAAGGTCGCAAGACCGGCGAACTGGACATTTCCGAGGCAACGCAGGAAAAGATTATGCAACTTGCCACTATGCGAGAGGAGAATTAATATGAGCAACAACAAAACCCTGACAAAAGCCAAAAGCCTGCTGTCCGGCGGCAAGCAGAATTTTGTTATTATCTTAGCCGCCGTAGTACTGTTCGTGGTTTTCTATCTGATTAACCCCGGCTTTGCCAACAAGGGCAACCTGCTGACTATGACCAAGGCGCTGGTTCCCTACGCAATCCTGTCCTTGGGCGTTACCTTCGTTATCGCCACCGGCGGTATCGACCTTTCCATCGGTACGGTTTGCTTCGGCTCTGCTGTTTTGGCAGGCGCCCTGTGTAAGACCGGCGTTTCCGCTGACGAAGGCACCCTGTGGCTGACCATTCCCATCATTTTGGTTACCGGTTTGGTATTCGGCCTGATCAACGGCCTGCTGGTTGCCAAGTGCAAGATTGCTCCCTTTATCGCAACTCTGGGCTCTATGCTCTTCTCCCGTGGCCTGACCGCAGTTGTGGCTGAGGCTGTCCGCGGCACTTCTTCCGCTATCAAGTACCCCTCCACCGGTTGGTTCCAGAAGATTTTCACCAATCTCAACGGCTTCCCCATCGGTATTGTTTGGGTGCTGGGTCTGACCATCATCTGTATGGTGGTTATGTACAAGACCAAGATCGGCCGTTACATTCTGGCTATCGGCTCCAATGAGGAGGCTGCCCGCCTGTCCGGTATCAACACCGACAAGTACAAGATCATTGCTTACGTTATCTGCGGCGTGTTCGCATCTATGGCTGCACTGTTCTATGTAGCTGCTAACCCCTCTTTGAATCTGGCAGCCGGCAACGGCATGGAGCTGGATGCAGTTGCGGGCGTTTACATCGGCGGTACTTCCACCACCGGCGGCTCTGCCACCATCATCGGCACCATCCTTGGCGCTATGATTCTGGTGATTATCCGTCAGGGCCTGAACCTTGCTATGGCAGGCGGTGTGGGCATCTCTGCTACCAACATTACCTACGCAGTTACCGGCATCATCGTTGTAGGCGCTGTTATGCTGGACGTTCTGAAGAAGAAGAACGCTGCTAAGGTTAAGATTCCTGTTGCGGAAGAGAAAAAGAAGCAGGAACCTCAGGTAAAAGCTTAAAAACGTATTAAAACCGAGAGGTTTTATATAAAATCAATTTTTAGGAGGAAACACATTATGAAGAAACTCATTGCATTGCTTTTGGCTATGGTTATGGTTTTGGGCCTGGTTGCTTGCGGCACTCCCGCTGAGAAGCCCGATGGCACCGAAGGCACCGGCACTGGCACCGCTGAGGGCAAGGGCACCATCGCCGTTGTTGCTAAGGGCGAGACCCACGCTTTCTGGCAGGCTGTTAAGGCTGGCGCAGTTGACGCCGGTAAGGCTGCTGGTTACAACGTAACCTTCCAGGGCCCCACTTCCGAGTCCGAGAGCGAAGTTCCCAATCAGCGTAACATGGTTGAGTCTGCTCTGAACACCAAGGACATCAAGGCTATCGTTCTGGCTACCATCGGTACCGGCTTTGTTGATCAGCTGGTTGCTGCATACGACAAGGGCCTGCCCGTTGTAGAGTTCGACTCCGGCCTGTACTCCAATGGCGCTGACATCACCGAGGGCAAGGATCCCACCATCGGCTCCGTTGCTACCGACAACAAGAAGGCTGGCGCTGTTGTTGCTGAGAACTTCTACGCTTACCTGAAGGCACAGAACGTTCTGGCTAACGGCTACAAGGTTGGCATCATTCAGCACGACTCCACCTCCACCGGTATTGACCGCGCTGGCGGCTTCAAGGAGAAGATCGAAGAGCTGGCTAAGGCTGACAACATCACTCTGGACATCAACCTGCAGGAGAAGCAGAACAACGCCGGCGAATACAAGCTGGGTCTGACTGCTCTGAAGGAGTGGGGCGCACAGGCTATCTTCATGACCAACGAAGGCGTTGTGAACGAAGTATTCCCCGAAGTTAAGGACAATGCTGGCGACTACAAGGAAATCCTGTTCTGCGGCTTCGACGCTGGTACTAACCAGTACGACTGGATCAAGGACGCTGGCGCTACCTGCGCTCTGCTGGTTGGCTCCGTTGCTCAGGACTCCTACTCCATCGGCGCTGAGGCTGTTAAGCTGGCTATCGCTAAGCTGGAAGGCAAGGAAGTTGCTGACGTAGGTATCGGCGGTCAGTGGTACAACAAGGACAACATTGACGAGCTGAAGGGCAAGAACATTTTCTACATGGGTTAATCTCAAATAGCTGAATCGTTTTTTGCGGCTAAAACCGACCGGCACCACTTCGGTGGTGCCGGTTTTTCAGCAAATCTTTCCGGATTTGAGTCGGCAATCAGCCAATTTTTGTGTGATTGCATATTGAACTGCGGAAAGAAAAGATGTATAATAATAAGGATAAAAAAGCATTTTTAACGGGAGGGGTAACAAGGATGAGAAATTTGTTGGCCTTTGACTTGGGCGCCAGCAACGGCCGGGCGATTTTAGGCCGGTTCGACGGCGAAAAAATCACTATGCAGGAGCTGCACCGCTTCGAAAATAACTACATAGAAATGAACGGCGTTTTCTACTGGGACACACCGTATCTGTATAACCAGCTGAAGCAGGGCTTGCTTGCCTTCAAGCAGGGCGGCTTCGGCCAGTTGGATGCCTTCGGCATTGACACTTGGGGTGTGGATTACGGTCTATTGGATAAAAACGGCCACCTTGCCGGCGTGCCCCGTTCCTACCGGCTGGGCGTGCAGGCAGATATTGATGCGGTGAAGGAAAAGGTTTCTGCTGAGACCTTATATGCCCGCACCGGCATTGACACAAACCTGACCTTCAACACCCTCTACCAGCTCTACCGCAGACTGCGGGAAGAGGATGCGGCGCTGGCGGTGGCGGATACAATGCTGTTCACCCCGGACCTGCTGGGCTACTTCCTCACAGGCAGCAAGGGTACGGAATACACCATTGCTACCACCTCCGGTATGTACAACCCCACCACCAAGGACTGGGATTGGGAAACCATCGAGGAGCTGGGTCTTCCCAAAAAGATTTTTACCAAAATTGAAAAAACCGGCACAATCCGCGGCTGTTTGCGGAAAGAGCTGTGCGAAGAAATCGGCATCAATGCCGCGCCTTTTGTTGCTGTGGGTGGTCACGATACCGCATCTGCAGTGGCGGCGATTCCCGGCAAGGGCAGCTTTGCTTTCTGCTCGTCGGGCACTTGGAGCCTGTTTGGCGCGGAGATGGACAAGCCGGTTCTCACCCAGGAAGCTGCAAGCCGCAATTTCTCCAACGAAGGCACCATTCAAGGCACATTCCGTCCCCTCAACAACATCATCGGCATGTGGATCATTCAGGAATGCCGCCGCGACTGGATTAAGGCCGGCGTTGAGATGAGCTGGGATGAGATTGTGGTTGCTGCCCGGGAGGCAGAGGCGCTGCGTTCCATCATTAACCCTGACGATTCCCGGTTCTATGCCGGTGGCAATATGGTGCAGAAGATTCAGGATTTCTGTAAGGAAACCAATCAGCCTGTACCCGAGACCGTGGGTCAGATTGCCCGAACTGTCTATGAATCTCTGGCGCTGAAGTACCGCAATGCTCTGGAGGGTCTGGAAAAGATGAAGGGTCAGCGCATTGATTCTTTGAATATTGTTGGCGGACCGATCAATAACAAGTTCCTCAACCAGTTGATTGCAGATTCTCTGGATCGAGAAGTGGTGACCGGCCCTGTGGAGGGCGCAGCCATCGGCAATCTGCTGACACAGGCAATGGCGCTGGGCGACATTAAGGATTTGGATCAGCTGCGGCAGGTTGTCCGCAACTCTGAAGCCGTGGAATACTGGACACCTAACCACACAGCAGACTGGGAAAACGCATATCAGAAGTTACTTACATTTTTGAAATAACAAAGGAGATGCTGTTATGAGCGTAGATATGACAAAATGGCAGGAGCTTGCCAAGAAAAACATCCATAACCGCCCCGCAGGGGAAGGCCGTTTGGCGGGTAAAATCACCATCGTCACCGGCGCGGCGCAGGGCTTCGGCAAGGGCATTGCCGAGGAGCTGTACAAGGAAGGCGCAACCATTGTTATTGCCGATATGAACCTGCCTTTGGCAGAGACCGTGGCAAAGGAAATGGGCGAGCGTGCTTGGGCAATCGCCGTGAACGTGTCCGACGAGGAAAGCTGCGCCAATATGGTAGCGCAGGTGGTTGAGAAGTTCGGCGGCTTGGACATTATGGTTGCCAACGCAGGCGTTGTCCGTTCCGGCCCGATTGCGGAATTTGAGAAGAAGGACTTCGACTTCGTCACCGCTATCAACTACACCGGCTTGTTCCTCACCTGCAAGTATGCCGCTATTATTATGGAGGCTCAGCACGAGGCTGACCCCACCGCTATGTTTGACATCATCGCTATGTCCTCCAAGTCCGGCTTGGAAGGCTCCAATAAGAATTTTGCCTACGCCGGCTCTAAGTTCGGCGCTATCGGCTTGGTGCAGTCCTTTGCTTTGGAGCTGTGCGCCTACAACATCAAGGTCAACGCCATCTGCCCCGGCAACTACTTGGACGGCCCCCTGTGGTCCGACCCGGAGAGAGGTTTGTTTGTCCAGTACTTAGCTGCCGGCAAGGTACCCGGCGCAAAGACCGTGGAAGATGTCCGCAAGTTCTACGAGGCTAAGGCACCTATGAACCGCGGCTGCCTGCCCATCGACGTGGCGCGGGCTGTGATGTACTGCGTGGAGCAGAAGTACGAGACCGGTCAGGCACTGCCTGTCACCGGCGGTCAGGTTATGCTGAACTGATTTGAGGAATACTATGATTGATATTTCGATTCTGAACAAACTCAACGCGCCTACAAAGCAGGAGCGGCTTGCCAACCTGAAAGAGGTTGTGAAAACTGCCGTGTTCCCGCCTATGGTGCCCCAATATATCAATAATCACATCCACACAACCTACTCCTTCTCCCCCTACTCCCCCACGGCGGCTGTGTTTGCTGCCCGTATGGAGGGGCTGTGCACCGCCGGTATTATCGACCACGATTCCATTTCCGGCGCGGAGGAGTTTTTGGAGGCGGCAAAGATTGTGGATATGCCGGTCACCATCGGTATGGAAGCCCGGATTTCTATGGACGGCACCCGGCTGGAGGGTCGCCGTACCAACAATCCGGATCAGGTGGGCGTCAGCTATATGACCATTCAAGGCGTACCCCACAACCAAATTGCCACCCTCACGGCGTTTTTCAAGCCCTATCAGGCTGCCCGTCACGCCCGAAACCGGAAGATGATTGCGAAAATCAATGAGCTGGTGGGTGTGAGCCTTGATTATGACAAGGACGTTCTGCCCCTGTCACAGGCTACGGAAAACGGCGGCGTTACCGAGCGGCATTTGATGTACGCGCTGGCGCTTACGCTGGAAAAGCAGGTGGGCAGAGGTCAGCCGATGATTGACAAGCTGACAGAGCTGGGTATGAGCCTGTCTGAAAAGCAGAAAAAGTTGCTGCTGGATACGGAATATCCCTTCTATGCCTATGATGTTTTGGGTATGCTGAAGGGCACCTTTGTCCCCAAGATTTTCATTGATGCCACCGACGAGTGCCCCAAGCTTGCCGATATGGTCAAGCTGTGCAAGGATATCGACGCGTACCTGTGCTATGCCTACCTTGGAGACGTGGGCGATTCCGTCACCGGCGACAAGAAGGCGCAGAAATTCGAGGACGATTACTTAGAGGACGTGTTCGAGTGCCTGAAGGAAGAGGGCGTAAAGGCGGTCACCTATATGCCCACCCGGAACACCCCGGCGCAGCTGGAACGGCTTCGCAAGCTGTGTGACGATTACGGTATGTTCCAAATTTCCGGCGAGGACATCAACACCCCCCGTCAGAGCTTTGTCATCAAGGCTATGGAAAATCCCATGTTCCAAAATCTCATCGATGCTACGTGGAAATTGATTGCCCACGAAGAAAACAGTAAATAAAATCTGTCATCCTGAGCAAGGCGAAGCCGCGTCGAAGGATCTTGGCACAGCTTGTAATGCGTAGATTCTTCGATTCGCTGACGCTCACTCAGAATGACACCTTGAAAATATAATCTTTAATAGGAGGCACTATATTATGAATACCAAAGCTGTTAGAATTTACGGTAAAAATGACCTGCGGTTGGAGGAGTTCACTCTGCCGGAGGTTGGTCCCGATGATGTGCAGATTCGGGTGGTTTCCGACTCTGTATGTATGTCCACCTATAAGGCTGCCCTGGAAGGCACAGACCATAAGCGCGTTCCCGACGATTGCGCTACCAACCCCACCATTATCGGCCACGAATTCTGTGGCGATATCGTTGCCGTAGGCGACAATTGGAAGCACAAGTACAAGGTTGGCGACAAGTTTGCCATTCAGCCTGCCCACTTCTGGAAGGGCTCTCAGATGGCTCCCGGCTACTCCTACCCCAACTGCGGCGGCTCTGCCACCTACGGCAATGTGCCTATCGAGACATTGCTGGCTGACTGCCTGCTTCCCTACTCTGCAGACGCTTACTTCTACGGCTCCCTGGCAGAGCCCATCAGCTGTGTTGTGGGTACTTTCCACGCAATGTACCACACCAAGGCCGGCTGCTACGAGCACCAAATGGGTATCGTAGAAGGCGGTAAGATGGCAATGCTGGCTTCCGTCGGTCCTATGGGCTTGGGCGCTATCGACTATGCCCTGCACTGCGACCGCCGTCCCGGTCTGCTGGTTGTCACCGATATTGACGATGCCCGTTTGGAACGCGCCGCTTCTATCTACACTGTGGAAGAGGCTAAGAAGCAGGGCGTTGAGCTGCACTATGTAAACACCAAGATGGAAGGCGCAACCGAGTACCTGCGGTCTTTAACCGGCGGCACCGGCTACGATGATGTTATCTGCTTTGCTCCCGTGAAGCCTTTGATTGAGCAGGCTGGCGACATTTTGGGCTTTGATGGCTGTCTGAACTTCTTTGCCGGTCCTACCGACTCCCAGTTCAAGGCTCCCTTCAACTGGTACAATGTGCACTACCTGTACACCCACGTGGTGGGCACCTCCGGCGGTAACAACGATGACCTGCGTGAGGCTATCGAGATGATGAGCGCCGGCAAGCTGAATCCCGCTGCGCTGGTTACCCATATCGGTGGCTTGAATGCTGTTGTGGATACCGTGCTGAACCTGCCCTCCATCCCCGGCGGCAAGAAGCTGATTTACAACCACATCGACCTGCCCCTGACCGCTATCGCTGATTTCGAGGAAAAGGGCAAGACCGATCCTCTGTTTGCTGAGCTGGACAAGATCTGCAAGGCACACAACAATCTGTGGAGCGCTGAGGCTGAGCGTTACCTGCTGGCCAACGCACCTAAGGGTTAAAAACAAAAAAGAGAGGACTGCGAAAGGGCTGGTTCTCATAAGGAAGTTCAATTCAACTTGATTCGCAGAAAACAAAGATTAGCCCCGACAGATTTTTTAATCTGTCGGGGCTGTTTGTTCTCTAATATAATTTGGAACATATCTTGTTTTTATACTTTCAAATGCGTTTCGTCGTAGGTGACAAGCCAATAATCACTCATTTTTCCGTCTTCAAAGGAATTTCGTTTCTTACCCGTACCGCTCTGCTCGGGGAATTTATCCGAGCATTTATAGGACTTTATGTAATGCAATTTATCATAGCTGTCAACAAGTATAATTTCGATGCTTTCTTGCGATAATGCCACCTCTTTGATTGTCATGTCGGACAGCAATTCTTTAAACTTTGAAAGGCTGTTTGCGTAATTGTCAAATACAATTAACGGAGCATATTTTTCTGCATAATCCGGATGGCATTCCAAAACATTATCGTCAAACAAGATATGCTCACCTGCTGACCATATACAGTAAGTCAACCACCTTGCGCCATATTCTCCCTGCAATTTCAGCCCGAAAAAGCCGGGACCACCCATTCCATAAGTACCGCAGTAAGTACACACATCAACAATGTGGCTGTTTTTCAGCACTTCACTTCCAAACGCTTCAATACTCAACGGAACGCCCAACATAATAATTTCAGAAGAATTAGGCTTGTATCTGAATATGGGATATTTACGAATTTT
>SVKL01000035.1 GCA_015068495.1 Oscillospiraceae bacterium
AAGAACTGAATACCAATTTTCATCATGGTGTTACACCTCCAAAACTTCGATATAATCGGGATATTCGTCCCGCAGATTGCAGAGGTACAGAAGCAAACCGGCAAGCACTGCCTGTACGCTTTCTTCCTCGTCACAGGATGCGGGGAGGGTCAGAGTGATGCGGGCATCCTCTTCCTTGACCCGAACTTTGGCCTTTGCGCCACACACATCATTGATGGTGGCCTCAGCCATTCCAACTACGGCAGAAACTGCTGCGCAGACAATATCCTGTCCTGCTTCAGCATAGCCGCTATGACCGGAAACGGAGAATCCGGAGATTCTGCCATCTTCCATTCTAAACTCGCATCTTGTCATAATTACAGTGCGATCTTGGTGATTTCCACCTTGGTGTAGGGCTGACGATGGCCCTGCTTCTTCTTCTCGTTCTTCTTGGCCTTGTACTTGAAGACGGTGATCTTCTTAGCCTTGCCGTTCTTGATGGCCTTAGCCTCTACGGAAGCGCCTTCCACAACGGGAGTGCCGATCTTAGAGTTCTCGCCGTCCAGAATTGCCAGAACGTCGAACTTGACGGTAGCCTCAGCCTCTACCTCCAGCTTCTCGATGTACAAAACATCGCCCTCAGCTACGGTGTACTGCTTGCCACCTGTTACGATAACTGCTTTCATCCTTTTTCACCTACTTTATTTTTGTAGACTCGCTCTAAAGGCGGGTGCATTTTGGGCGCACCAACTTAAGCCTCTTCAATGCGGCTTGACTATTTTAGCAGAGGGTTTCCCAAAAGTCAAGGGGTTTTTACAACTTTTTCTGCCTTTTTACACCACTTTTGCACCCTCAAATGCCACGTGCAGGGGCATAATTTCCCAAGCATTCTGGGTGATAGCAGGAAGCTTCTTTTCCAGCTTCTCTTTCAGTGTCTTATCCCTGGTAATGCACAGCAGGGTCGGGCCGGCGCCGCTGAGGCAAAATGCTGCGCCCACAGTTTTGGCGTAGCTCTCAATTGCCTCATAATCGGGAATCATATGTTTTCTGTAGGGCTGATGCAGTCTGTCCTGCATAGCATTGCGCAGCAGTTTTTCATCTCCCAGCTCCAACGCCTTCAGCACCAGCGCGCCGTGGGACACATTATAGATTGCATCGGCGCGGTTTACCTGCTCGGGCAAAACAGCTCTTGCTTTCGGTGTGGGCAGGTTAAAGTCCGGCACCAACGCCAAAATCTCCCAATCCGGATGCAGGGGGAAATTCACTGCCACAGGCAGGCCGTTATCCACCATAGACGCAGTCAGACCGCCAAAGAATGCAGGCGCCAAATTATCCGGGTGGCCCTCCATTGCATTGGTAATGTTCAGCAGGCCTTGGGTGGACAGCCGGTTGCCCCGAAGCACATTGGCGCCAATGGCGCCGGCCACCAGCAGCGCTGCAGAAGAACCAAGGCCGCGGCAAATGGGAATGTGGGCATCAATATGGATTTTCACGCCCTTGACTTCCTCGCTCAAGGATGCAAGGACAGCGCAGTAGGACACATACGCCAAATTGTCCGGACCGGTAAAGGCCTCGTCGCAACCGGTAATTTCCAAGCCGCTTTCCGTTTCCTCAAAGGTCACATCGGTATACAGCTGCAACGCGCAGCCGAAAGCATCAAAACCCGGGCCTAAATTGGCAGTAGTGGCAGGCACGCGAATGGTTACTCTCATTGGATTTTCTCCTTTATGTAGCGGTGAGAAATTACAATCCCATCACAAAATCCAGCATAGCGTCTTTTGCAATCACGCCTGTGTGCAATTCCTTCTTTGTCTGCAGGCCGGAGAGGTTCTCGGGAATGGGAGAGCCGGTCAGCTCCTGCAAGCGCTCCATTTGAGCAAACTCGTCCATTTCCGGCGCATTCTCCAAGGAAGACAGCACAGCTGCCGGGAACTTGTAGGCAGATGCAGTGGACAGCACCACCATAGGGCTGTTGTCGCCGGTTTGGTTTACATAATCTTCTGCCACTGCCCAGCCGGTAGCGGTATGGGTATCGCAGAGATAGTGCTGATTTTCAAAGACAGCCTTGATGGTCTGCTTTGCTCTTGCGTCGTCGCAGTAGCCTGCCCAAAATTCTGCTTGAATTGCTGTCTTCAGGCTGTCGGGCACGGTGTAGCAGCCCTCGGTGTTCAGCTCCTGCATCAGCTTTGCCACCAGTGCAGTATCACCGGACAGGAAGTAGAGAAGTCTTTCCAAATTGGAGGACACCAGAATGTCCATAGAGGGAGAGTCTGTCTTGTGCAGAGGTCTGCGGCGGTCATAAACGCCGGTTTCGATAAAGTCTGTCAGCACGTTATTGGCATTGGAAGCGCAAATCAGCTTGCCAACCGGCAGGCCTAACTTCTTTGCCAGCCAGCCGGCCAGAATATCGCCGAAGTTACCGGTGGGTACGCAGAAATTCACCTTGTCACCCATTTTGATTTGACCCCGGCGGAGCAGGTCGGCGTAAGACTTGAAATAGTATATAATCTGCGGCGCAAGTCTGCCGATATTGATGGAGTTGGCAGAGGACAGGCGCAGGCGGTTGCCGGCAGGAAGTCTGCCATCCACTGCGCTGGCAAAGATGTTCTTCACGCCGGTTTGTGCGTCGTCAAAATTGCCCACAACGGCGCACACTGCCACGTTATTGCCCTCCTGCGTAACCATTTGCGCCCGCTGAACGGCGGACACGCCGCCTTCCGGATAGAATACGCAGATTCTCACACCCTCTACGTCAGCAAAGCCGGCCAAGGCTGCCTTACCGGTATCACCGGAGGTAGCAGTGAGAATCAGAATATCCTCCTGCATTCCCTTTTCCTTCTTGGCAGCGGTCAGCAGCTGGGGCAGCATACACAGCGCCACATCCTTAAAGGCAGAGGTGGGCCCGCGAAACAGCTCCAAAACCGTAAACTTGCCGGTATCCACCGTGGGAGTCAGCTCCTCTGTCTGGAACTTTCCCTTATAGGCACGCTCCACCAAAACCTCCATATTGGGGATATGGGGAAGCATTGCGCTGAGAATACGGTTTGCCATCTCCATGGTGCTCTCCTGCAGGCAGGCAGCAACATCGATTTCCGGCAGCTCTGCCGGCACATAAAGGCCTCCGTCAGGCGCCAAGCCGGCCAAAACCGCCTGTGCGCTATCCACGGACTGGGTATGATTTCGGGTAGAATGGTACAGCATACTGTTCTCCTTTATAAAACTTTCTCTTTTTTCTTGACTTTCTGCACAAAGCAATCGTATAATGGACATAATTGTTAGTTTTTTGCAACAATTGCAATTACTTAGAGTATATGATATACTTTTTAACAAGAAAAAGCAAGTGGTTTCGCACCATTTTCTACGGAGATAAGAGACAGGAGGAAGAAAAATGCGTATAGGATTATTGGGTTTCGGCGTGGTTGGCAGAGGTGTGTATGACCTGACTGCCTCCCGGGAAGATATGACCGTTGCCAAGGTGGTATGTCTGGAGGACGTGACCCTGCCGGATGCAGAGGTCACCAAAAACTTTCAGGACGTATTAAACGACGATTCTATCGACACCGTTATTGAAGCTATGGGCGGTCTGCACCCTGCTTATGAATTTGTAAAGGCTTCTATCGAAGCAGGCAAGCACATTGTCACCTCCAACAAGGCTTTGGTTGCTACCTACTATGACGAGCTGATTCCTCTGGCAAAGGAAAAGGGCGTTTGCTTCCGCTGCACCGCTGCTGTAGGCGGCGGTATCGGCTGGCTTTCCGAGCTGGAGCGAGCACGGCGTATGCAGACCATCGAAAAGGTGGGCGGCATTATGAACGGCACCTGCAACTACATTTTGGACTCTATGACCCGCTTGGGTCTCGGCTATGACGAGGCGCTGAAGCAGGCCCAGGCTTTGGGTTATGCAGAAGCCAACCCCACCACTGACGTGGAGGGCATCGACACCTGGCACAAGGTGATTCTTTCTTCCAACATTGCCTTTGGCATCAGCTTGGATACCGACACGGTTCCCGTTGCAGGTATCAGCAAGATTTCTGCCGCCGACGTGGAGAATTTCACCGCCCACGGCTTGGTCTGCAAGCTGATTTCCACCGGCAAGTGTGCAGACGGCAAGGTGAGCGCTTACGTGCAGCCTACGCTGGTAAAGCTGGGTGAGCCGGAATCCGCCGTTCCTGCAAACTATAATCTGATTACTTTGGTAGGCTCTGCCTCCGGAAGAATGAGCTTCTACGGTCAGGGCGCAGGCCGCTATCCCACCGCATATAATGTAGTACAGGATTGCGCCGACGTGCTGTCCGGCCGCGGCTTCTACAGCCCCTACGGTGAAAAGGTTGCTGCCAAAAACACCGACACCCTTTGCTACTATGTCAGCGGCGCCGCCGATGCTTGGCTGGAAGAAAATGTCGCAGAGCGTTGGAACAACGCCATTGTCACAAAGCCCGTCACGGTGGAGGCTATGCACGCTTGGCGCAAGGAGCATCCCGACACCTTTATCGCCGCGCTGGCTGAATAATCCCAGAAAGGAAGAATTGTATGCTGAAAGTAACCAAATTCGGCGGCTCCTCTATGGCAGACGCCGGCCAATATAAAAAGGTTCGTGATATCCTGCTGTCCGACAAAGCCCGTCAGGTAGCCATTGTTTCCGCTGCCGGCAAACGTCACAGCAAGGACCACAAAATCACCGACCTATTGTATCTGTGTCACGCCCACACCCAGTACGGTGTAGCCTGTGACCCCATATTTGAAATGATTACCTCCCGTTACATTGAGATTCGGGACGAATTGGGTATCCAGCTGGACTTGGAAACCGAGTTTGCAGAGCTGAAAAAGCGTTTGGATGCCAAGCAGGTCTCCCAAGACGAAATGGCCAGCCGGGGCGAGTACTTCTCTGCCAAGCTGATGGCCGCATTTCTGGGCTTCGAATTCGTAGACGCTGCGGATTGGGTATTCTTTAACATTGACGGCACTGTGGACACCGAAAAGTCCTACAAGGCTTTCTGTGAAAAAGCAAAGGGCAAGTGTGTTGTGACCCCCGGCTTCTACGGTGTAATGCCCGACGGCAGCATCCGCACCTTCTCCCGGGGTGGCAGTGACATCACCGGCTCTCTGGCAGCAGCTGCGCTGGATGCGGATGTGTACGAAAACTGGACCGACGTTTCCGGCATTTTGATGGCTGACCCCAGAATCGTGGAGAATCCCCACCCCATTGCGGAAATCACCTACGAGGAGCTGCGGGAGCTGGCCTACGCCGGCGCAAACGTGCTTCACGAAGGCGCTATCTACCCCGTGCGGAAGAAGAACATCCCTCTGAACATCCGCAACACCAATGACCCTGCAAATCCCGGCACAATGATTAAAAAGCAGTTTGAGACCGAGGTTGACCCTCAGCGGATTATCACCGGCATTGCCGGCAAGAAGGACTTCTCCATCGTCACCATTTTCAAGAGAGGTCTGACCAATCAGGTTGGTATTCTCCGCAGAATCCTGTCTGTACTGGAGAAGCACGGTGTTTCCGTGGAATTTGTGCCCAACGGTATGGATAACGTATCCTTGGCGATTCCCACCGACAAGCTGGCGCCCCACCTGTACGCAATTCTGGCTGAAATCCAGCAGGAAATTGCCCCGGACAACATCACTGTCCACGACCAGATTTCCGTCATTACCGCCGTTGGCCACCAGATGAAGTTCCGTCCCGGTGTATCCGGCAAGATCTTCGCTGCGCTGGGTCAGGCCGGCATCAATATCCGTATGATCAATCAGGGTCCCGATGAAGTGAACATTATCTTTGGCGTGGAAAACAAAGACTTTGCCGAAGCCATTCGGGTTCTGTATAACAGCTTTATTAAATAATTGGAGGGTTTCCTATGAAATTGTATACTGTTGCGATCCTTGGCGCCACCGGTGCTGTAGGACAGGAAATGATGAACATTTTGGAGGAGCGTAATTTCCCTGTGGGAAAGCTGATTCCTCTGGCAAGTGAAAGAAGCGCCGGCAAACAGCTGAAATTCAAGGGCGAGGATGTCACCATCCAGCTGGCCTGCGATGAGGCTTTCGAGGGTGTGGATATCGTTTTGGGTGCCGCTGAAAACGACATCGCCAAGAAGTTTGCTCCCGCAATTGTTAAGGCTGGCGCTGTGTTTGTGGATAACTCCTCCGCCTTCCGTTTGCAGGACGATGTGCCCCTGATTGTTCCCGAGGTCAACCCCGAGGACGTAAAGTGGCACAAGGGTATTATTAGTAACCCCAACTGCTCCACTATCATTACCGTGACTGCTGTCAATGCGCTGAACGCCATCTCCCCCATCCGCACCATGACCACCTCTACCTATCAGGCCGTTTCCGGTGCAGGCGCCGGCGGTCCTATCGAGCTGATGAACGAGGTGGAAGCTCTTTCCAAGGGTGAGACCTATGCGCCGAAGGTGTTCTCTCACCAAATCGCTTACAATCTGATTCCTCAGATTGGCGGCGAGCAGTTCGAGGGCTACACCAGCGAGGAGATGAAGATGCAGAACGAGGGCCGCAAGATTATGCACCTGCCGGAACTGAAGGTTTCCTGCACCTGCGTCCGTGTGCCCGTTGTACGCAGCCACTCCATTTCCGTTTCCTGCCACTTTGACGTTCCCGTAACTGTGGAGCAGGTGCGGGAGGCCATCGCTAAGGCTCCCGGCTGTAAGCTGGTGGATGATTTGGCTAACAAGCAGTATCCTATGCCCTTGGAGACCAGCGGACAGGATATTGTATATGTAGGCCGTATCCGTCCCGACCTGACCGACGACAATGGTATCTGCCTGTGGTGCTGCGGTGACCAGGTCCGTAAGGGCGCTGCCACCAATGCCATTCAGATTGCAGAGCTGCTGGTAAAGTAAATACTAACTCCCACTCTAAGCCGGAGTGGGGGTTCTTTTTCAGTTTGTTGTTCTTATAAAAAAATCATTCGACAAAATCCGAGGAAACCTATGGAAAAAGTGCAGTTTTGCTTGACCGAAACCCCGGAAACTGATATAATTTACTGAAAGGTCTGTATCTGTATTGTGGGTTTTGGCAATACTTGGAACCATTGGCAAAGCTCCGCCATACACTACTTTATGAGCCAAGGAAGAATTGCGAGGAAACACTATGCGCGCAAGTGGCATTTTAATGCACATCACCTCCCTGCCCGGTCCCTACGGCGTAGGCACAATGGGTAAGGAGGCTTATCAATTTATAGACTTCCTGCACAAAGCCGGCCAGCGCTACTGGCAGGTTTTGCCGCTGACCCCCACCGGCTACGGAGATTCTCCCTACCAGTCCTGCTCTACCTATGCAGGCAACCATTATTTGATTGATTTGGATACGCTGGTGGAGGAAGGGTTGCTGCTTCCGGAGGAAATCGCCGCCTGCAACTGGGGCGACGACCCCCATCGGGTGGATTTCGGTCTGCTGTTTCAAAACCGTATGGGGCTTTTGCGCAAGGCCTTTGCCCGGTATCGGGATACAGACGAAGCCTTTGCCAAATTCCGCGCCCGCAATGACAGCTGGCTGCCGGAATATGTGTATTATATGGCGATGAAAGAACACCTCGGCGGAAAGCCTTGGTATGAATGGCCCGATGAGCTCAAGCACCGGGAAACAAACGCATTCAACGAATCCCGCCGGGAGCTGGCCCACGAAATACCGTTTCATTGCTTCGTTCAGTTTTTATTCCACCGTCAATGGAACGCTTTGCGGGAATATGCCCACAGCAAAGGCATTTCCATTATCGGCGACGTGCCGATTTACGTGCCCTACGACTCTGTAGACGTATGGGCCAATCCCCATCTGTTTTGCTTGGACGAAACCCTCACGCCGACGGCTGTGGCAGGCTGTCCGCCGGACGGCTTTAACGAAGACGGTCAGCTTTGGGGCAACCCCCTGTACCGGTGGGATGTGCACAAAAAAGACGGCTACAAATGGTGGTTACAGCGGCTGGGCGGCGCAGTTGCCCGATACGATATGCTTCGCATTGACCATTTCCGCGGTTTTGCTGATTTCTATGCCGTTCCTTTCGGCGCAGAAAATGCCCGCAGCGGCGTTTGGGAGCCCGGCCCCGGCTTGGACTTTTTACGCGCTGTGCAAAAGGCGTTTCCCGAAACCCCTATGATTGCCGAGGATTTGGGCTTTCTCACCCCGGCAGTCCGCAAACTGCGGGAGGATTCCGGCTATCCCGGTATGAAGGTGCTGGAATTTGCCTTTGATGCCGACAGTAACAACGAATACCTGCCCCACACCTATCGCGCAAATACAGTTTGCTACACCGGCACCCACGACAATATGCCCCTGAAACAGTGGTTTCGTGAGGCCGATGAAAAGGCTGTGGATTTTGCCTTAGATTATATGGGTCAGCCGGAGAACCCCGTGTGGGGAATGATTCGGCTGTGTATGGCCAGTGTTTCGGATTTGGCTGTGGTGCAAATGCAGGACTATTTGGAGCTGGGCGGAGAAGCGCGGATGAATTTCCCCGGCACCTGCTCCGGCAACAACTGGGTATGGCGGGCCAGTCCCCACTTTGCCAGTGATGCGTTAGCAAAAAAAATAAGCAAGCTGACCCAAACCTATGGACGGTCTGATGCCAGCTAAGGAGTTTTGATATGAGCTATAATTGTATGAATATTTTGAAGTGGACGGAAGCAAAGCTGAAGTACACCTATGACGTATCTTTGCGGGAGGCAAACGCCCAAGAGCTCCACGAGGCTTTGGGCGAAGCGGTGATGATGGCCATTTCCGACAACTGGAATCACGCCAAGCACACCCGTATGCCTGAGCGCAAGGCGTATTACATCTCTGCCGAGTATTTGATTGGCCGGCTGGTGTATTCCAACCTCTATAACTTGGGGATTTTGGACGAGATGAAGCAGCTCTTTGCCCAAAGAGGTGTGGATTTGGCCATTTTGGAGGAAGTGGAGGACGCCGCGCTGGGTAACGGCGGCTTGGGCCGGTTGGCTGCCTGCTTCTTAGACTCTGCCGCCAGTATGAACATCCCCCTGTCCGGCTACGGCCTGCGATATCGGTTCGGCCTGTTTAAGCAAAGCTTTGACGCCAACGGAAGCCAAAAGGAAAACGCCGATGACTGGGCAAAGTTTGGCGACCCTTGGTCCTACCGTCGGTACAACCACACCGTAAAGGTCCAATTCCCCGACCACACCGTGCTGGCTGTGCCCTATGACGTGCCGGTCATCGGTTACGGCACACAGAACATCAACACCCTCCGGCTGTGGCAGTGCGAAGCGGAAGAAGAGCTGGATTTCAACGCCTTTAATGATCAGGACTATCTCCGTGCCCTTACCCAAAAGAACAAAGCCGAGGATATTACCCGCGTTCTGTACCCCAATGACTCCACTTGGGAGGGCAAGCGCCTGCGTATTAAGCAGCAATATGTGCTGTCCTCAGCCTCCCTGCAGGATATGCTGCGGGTCTACAAGACCTGCCACGGCACGGATATCAGCCATTTTGCAGACTATTACTGCATCCAGCTGAACGATACCCACCCGGCAATGTCTATCCCCGAGCTGATCCGCTTGCTGATGCTGGAGGGTATGGATTTCGAGCAGAGCTTTGCGGTTGCCCAGAAGACCTTCTCCTATACCAACCACACGGTGATGGGAGAGGCCTTGGAGAAGTGGAATCTGGATTTGCTGCGCAGCGTTGTGCCGGAGATTGTGGATATCATCTGCCGGATTGACGCCAAGCTGCGGTCTGAGCACCCGGGGCTGTTTGTGGTGCAGGACAACACCGCATATATGGCAAACCTCAGCATTTATGTAGGCAGCTATATTAACGGCGTTGCGGAAATCCACTCCCAAATTCTGAAGGACGATGTTTTCCGTCAGTGGTACGAAGTGTTCCCTGAGCGTTTCCAAAACAAGACCAACGGCGTTACGCCCCGGCGGTGGATGGGTCTGTGCAATCCGGAGCTGACCCAACTGCTGACTTACCGTATTGGCAGCGACTTTTTGAAGGACTTGGATAAGCTGAATCTGCTGAAGAGCAAAATTGACGATGATTTGGTGCGGCAATTCAACGCGGTGAAACGGCAGAAAAAGGAGCAGCTTTGCCAGCAGATTTACAAGCGTGAGGGAATCCGCCTGAATCCCGATTTCCTCTTTGATGTGCAGGTAAAACGGCTTCACGAGTACAAGCGTCAGCTGTTAAATGCTCTGTCCATCGTGGATATTTACTTCCGCTTGAAAGACGGCAGCCTGCAGGACTTCCAGCCCACAGTTTACCTGTTTGGCGCAAAATCCGCCCCCGGCTATGCCCGGGCCAAGGCAATTATCCGGTATATCAACCGCATTGCCCGTATGATTAACAACGACCCGGATATGGATGGCAAGCTGAAGGTGGTCTTTGTGCAGAACTACAACTGTTCCTATGCCGAGTCCATCATTCCTGCGGCAGATATTTCCGAGCAGATTTCCCCTGCCGGCACAGAGGCCTCCGGCACCGGCAATATGAAGCTGATGCTTAATGGCGCGGTGACCTTAGGCACGCTGGACGGAGCGAATGTGGAAATTGTGAAGGAAGCCGGCCGGGAAAACAACTATATTTTCGGTCACACCGTAGAGCAAATCAACGCTGCCCGGGATAGCTACTACGCCCGCGGCATTTATGACACCAACCCCAGACTCCACCGGGCAATCGACACCTTGGTGGACGGTACAGTGCCTACAGACGATGACCAGAGAGAGCTGTATCACGCCCTGTTGGACGGCACCGGCTGGCACAAGGCAGACCACTATTTCCTGCTGTTGGATTATGAATCCTATTTGGAGGAAAAGCTCCGCGCCAATCGGGATTACGGCAACAAGCTGGAATTTGGCAGAAAGTGCCTGATGAACATTGCCAGCGGTGCAAAGTTCTCTTCCGACCGGACCATTCGTCAATACGCCGACGAAATCTGGCACATTGAGCCCACCCAATATTAAACAAATTGCCTGCCGGGAAATTCCCGGCAGGCAGTTTTTATTTGCTTTCCCATATGGACAAAAAAAGTGCTTGGAGTTTCCTCCAAGCACTTTTCTGTTAAACAATTAAGCTTCCAGGTTGATGCCGGTTTCCTTGCTGAATACGTGGCAGTTGTGACCGCCAAAGTCGAAGGAAACGTCGGTGCCTGCCTTCATAGCAGCAACCTCAGCCTCGCTCATATCCATAGTGGAGATAACAGCGATGATGTCCTTACCGTGGGTGTTCACGTGCAGGTGGACAGAGGAGCCCATCATTTCGTGCACGTCAATCTTACCGGCAACACCGGTCTCACCAACGGTGATGTGCTCGGGACGGACGCCCAGAGTAATCTCCTGCTCCTCTACCTTGTTGGCAGCCAAAGCAGCCTGCTTCTCTTCGCTGAGAACTACCTGATGGCCATACAGGTCGATGGCATACTTGTCGCCGACCTTGATGAGCTTTGCATCGAAGAAGTTCATCTGAGGAGAGCCGATGAAGCCTGCAACGAACAGGTTGTAGGGGTGGTTAAACACTTCCTGAGGAGTGCCGATCTGCTGGATGAAGCCGTCCTTCATAATGACGATACGGTCGCCCAGAGTCATAGCCTCGGTCTGGTCGTG
>SVKL01000036.1 GCA_015068495.1 Oscillospiraceae bacterium
TAATATGGTGAAGAGCATACTGCCCGTGCCGGGATCAATATACAGAAACATCTTGGTACCACCTCAATTTTCGTGATTCATACATTTTGAAATTATAACACGTTTTTTGTCGAATCGCAATAGGCGTGCCAAAGGCATCGGGTGTTTTGGCGGTTACCGATGAAAGCATTATGTTTCCGCGAAACCGTACATTGCCAATGTGAATCTGCGAAGCGCTTCGTCCCGTTTCCGGTAAATTGTGGACTGCTCTACGCCCAATTCGCAGCACAAGCGCTCCATCGCTCCCTGCTCGGGATACAGATAGAGCCGCTGCAGCACCAGCCGCTCATCCTGTGACAGCGCCAGCAAGCCTCTGTCCGTTACGGCGAGCCAGCGCCTTACCTGCTTTAGATTCTGTTCCAGCTCCTGCCGCTCCACCAGATTGTTGATCAGCGCCTCCTCCCGTCGGCTTCCGCCGCCTTTAACAGGGGTGGTATCCATTACTGCGCTTCGCAGCGCGTAGGCATCTGCCTTCAACCGGGCAATCTCTTCCGGAATATTTCGCAGCGCCTGCCGCATGGCATCGTACCGCCGCAATTTTTCCATCGCCTCATTTTTCCATTTCATAGTTATCCCCCTTTGCAAGCCCGTACTTCTGTCCGTAGCCGTGGATATTTGCCCAATTGCGCAAGAACCACGCCTTCCAAACCTTACAATTTTTGTTCTCGCACCCGCCGGGATTACGCACCCGGGTACATCCCACGCAGGGACTCTGCTCTTTTTTCATTTCTGCACGCCTCCTTTTCGCATCTGTGACAGTACGCCTTTCCCCGCAAAAACACTTCTGTGCCGCAGCTTAGACACCAAAATCGGGGATACACCCCCTGCAAATCCTGCAGGCCCAAATATGGGCCGACCCAAACCGGCCGTCCGGGTTTTTGATACAATACAGCCATAGTCATCCTTTCTGTACTTGTTCAAGTACTTTTGACCTAATGATAAAGGATGAAAATGAGAAAGTCAAGGTTTTTATAAAACATATGTTTGTATTTGTGTACTTGCACAAGTACACAGTCTTCTTTTTGTTAAGATTCCATAATTGCTACAAAAAAGACCTGCCGCATTCCTTGCGACAGGTCTTTTGTACGTTTTATACAGTTGTCAGCTCCCGTTCCGGGAGGGCTTGCCAAGAGAGCCCTTTGGGGTAGAAAAAGCGGATTTTTTCCTTTGCCACGGACACCTCCATGGCATCCCCCATCCGCTGCTCACCGTCCAGATTGATGGCGGTGGGCTTATCAAAATAGATTTTCAGCCGGTCGGTGCGGTAGTGCTTCACCAGCTTGGGAAGCTCTTTATACTGTCCGTTTTTGTACTTGCCGATGACCTGCGCCACTTGCAGCAGGGTCACCCCATCCACCACCAGCACATCCAGCAGCCCGTCTGTGGGGTCAGCCTCCGGCACCGGGTTAAAGCCGCCGCCGTAAAACCGGCCGTTGCAGACACAAATAAGGGTCTTCTTACCGTCAATCCGCTCTCCGTCAAGGTCAATTGTGTAGTGGTCGGTAATGCCCTTGAACAGATTGATTACCGTGGATGCTGCATAGGCGCGGAAACCGCTGAGCAGCGGCAGCCGCTTGTAGGCAGCCACATCTGCGGCAATCCGGGCGTCCAGGCCCACAGAGCAGATGTTCAGGCTGTAATCCTCATTGACCTTGATCAGGTCAAAGGTGACTTCCTCTGCATCCAACAGACGTTCCAAATCCCGAAAGGCCTCCGGATCATCAAAAATGCGGATAAAATCGTTACCGCTGCCGCCGGCAAACATGGTCACCGCCACATTGTCGTAGCCGGCAACGCCGGACACAATCTCGTTCATTGTACCGTCGCCGCCGCAGGAGTAGATGCGGTACTCTTCGCCGGATTTTGCCGCTCTGTTGGCAATCACCCGGCACTGACCGGGAGCGCCGGACACTTCAATGGCGTATTCCAAATTTCGTTTCTCGCAGGCCTCTGCAATCTTTTTACGGTAGCTTTCCGTCTGATTGTAGCTGCCTGCAGCCGGGTTAACAATAAATAAATGCTTCATTTTTTACTTCTTTCTGCGGGAATTATCTGTAAACATATAATAATCGCACTTGATTTTGCCGTTATAGAACTTCCGTTTTTTATTTGCCCGCCGGCCGAAATAGTGTTCAAACTCCGGCTCAGAGGTAATCACAAACTGCTTCCAATCGTTGGCAAATTTCAAATGCTTACCCAGCTCCCGATAGAGCCGCTGAGCGCTTGCCTGCTCCATCATTCTCTCGCCGTAAGGAGGGTTGCAGACCAAAATACCGCTGTCGGTAGGCAGGCTCATTTTTGTGGCATCCCCGTCTTTGAAGGTGACGCAATCGGCAACACCTGCTTTTCGGGCATTGGCAAAAGCCAGCGACACACAGGTGGGGTCATTGTCCGAGCCCATAATCCGGTAATTTCCGCTGAATTCCAAATCCTTTGCCTCTTGTCTTGCCTGCTCCCAAGCGCTTTCCGGCATCCACGGATACTGCTGCGCCGCGAAGCTGCGGTTCAGGCCGGGGGCTCTGTTTTTGGCTATCAGCGCTGCCTCAATGGGAATGGTGCCCGAGCCGCAAAAGGGGTCCCAAAAGAACTCTCTGCCACGGAAACGGGTCAGCTGAATCATACCGGCAGCCAAGGTCTCGTGCAACGGCGCGTCATTGCCGATTGCCCGATAGCCCCGCTTATGCAGACCCTGTCCCGAAGTATCCAAAGACAAGGTCACCTGATCGTTCAAAATTGTAAAATGCAGCTGGAATTTCACACCGGTTTCCGGCAGCCAGCTTACCCCGTATTTCTCCCCCAAGCGGCGGGATGCCGCCTTTTTGATAATGGCCTGACAATCGGAAATGCTCATCAGCTGGCTGTTCAGACAATGTCCCTTTACGGGAAACTGCCCGTCCTTGGGGATGTAGTCCTCCAGATTGGTGTGATAAACGCCCTGAAACAGCTCCTCAAAGCTCTTGGCTTGAAACTGCGCCAGCACCACCATAATCCGTTCACCGGTCCGCAAGCAGATATTGGCCTTTGCCACGGCGCTTTCGTCACCGGTAAAGAACACTCTTCTGTCCTCCACCCGGACATCTGCCATACCCATTCTTCTCAATTCATCACCTGCAAGGCCTTCCAGACCAAATAGGCAAGGTGCAATCAATTGCATACAGTTACCATCCTCCTAAGGGATAATTTTGCTTCGCTTCAGATACCGCTCTTCCTCAGAAAACACACAGCCGCAGTACTTTTGCATATAGAAGCAGTGCTCCTTGGCATATTCCTGCCCCGCTTTGAACACCGTGCGGAAATCCCGATACAAAAATTCCACGCCGTAAGTATCCGCCGCCCGTTCCGCCACGGATTTCATCAGCTCGTGGTTTTGGTATGGGCTGATGAACAAAGACGACGTAAAACTGTCGAAGCCTTGCTCCTTAGCGGTTTTCGCCGTTTCAAACAGGCGCATTTCATAGCACTTTATACATCGGTTTTCAATATCCGGCGCCACCGCCCGCACAAAGGGGCGCAAGCCGTAATCGTTCTTTTCCTGTAGCGGCAAGGCAATTTCTTGGGCAAATTCCCGCAGACAGTTTCGCCGCGCGCGATACTCTGTAAAGGGGTGAATGTTGGGGTTATACCAAAAGCCCGTCACCTCAATATTTTCCCCGCGCAAAAGGCTGACGCACTGGTTGGCGCAGGGGGCACAGCAAATATGCAGTAAGGTTTTCATTCCGTTCTCCTTAAATTTTTCAATATTATAACACAAAATACCGCAAACCGCAATCCAATATTCTCTTTGTTTCGTAAAAGACACCTGCTATACTTGACTGGCACATTCCAATTTAGTATGATACTAAAAAAGGAGGTGCGCTATGGACGAAACAGATTTTATGCACGCCGCGCTGGCCCTTGCCCGGGAGGCAGCACGGGACGGAGAAGTGCCGGTTGGCTGTGTAATTGTCCGCAACGGGCAGATTGTGGGTCGCGGCAGAAACCGTCGGGAAACCGCAAAGACCGCCTTGGGGCACGCGGAGATTGAAGCCATCGCCGATGCCAACAAAAATTTAGGCGGCTGGCGGCTGTGGGATTGCACCTTGTATGTGACCTTAGAGCCCTGCCCTATGTGCGCCGGCGCCATTATCAACGCCCGTATCCCCAAGGTGATTGTCGGGGCAAAGGACGAAAAATGCGGCGCCTGCGGCTCTGTATGCGACCTGTTTTCTATGGATTTTAATCACCATCCGGCTGTTGAATTTGGCCTTTTGGAGGCAGAAGCCCAAGGGCTTTTAACGGATTTCTTCCGGGATTTACGGGAGAAAATCAAGGACAGACCAAAATGGAAAAAACCTGAATAAAGAGAAAGAGAGCGTTTTGTAACGCTCTCTTTCTTATTCACTGCAGGAAGGAGGCTTTTATGGAGCAAAAGGTATTGCGCGTCGGCACATTTGCTATTACCTGTGCGCTGGCGCTGCGGCTGCTTAGCGCAGCGGTTCTGGACAAGACCTTCCGCGTTGCCCTGCCTCCGGAAATTGCCTCCTGTATGGTATTTTTGCAAACCGGACGGTTTATCCGGCCATCCAACATTATTTTTTCTGTCCAGCCTATGCAGCCCCCGCCTACAGACGCCACCGAGCCGTCAGAGCCGGCAGAGATTTCTCTTCCTGTATTCTCCCCGGAGGATGCCGCCGCATTAAAAATTACCAGCAGCTTCCCCTATTCCGCCGACCTGCCGGCGCTTTTGACCAAGCCCTTAACGTGGGATTTGACAGAAGCTTCTCCCACCGTTTTGATTGTCCACACCCACGCCACAGAGAGCTTTTCGAACACTGCCGAATACGAGGAGACCACCGCCTATCACACCCTTGACACCCAGTACAATATGGTGTCTGTCGGCACGTATGTGGCGTCACTTCTGGAAGATAACGGTGTATCTGTCATCCACGATACAACTCTCCACGACAACCCATCCTACAACGCCTCCTACACCAACAGCCGAAGAAGCGTTCAGCAGTATTTGCAGGAATACCCCTCCATTCAGCTGGTGCTTGACCTGCATCGGGATACCTATGAGGATGAACACGGCAACCAGCTTGTCCATACCGTGTTTGCTCAGGACACCACCTATGCGCCCCTTATGCTGGTGGTGGGTACCGATTACAGCGGTTTGGAACATCCGTCTTGGCAGGAAAATCTGTCGCTGGCGCTGAAATTGCAAACCCAGCTGGAGACCCTTTGTCCCGGCATCTGCCGGAACATCAATCTCCGAAGCCAGCGCTTCAATCAGGATTTGTCCCCGGGGTCTATGCTTATTGAGGTGGGCGCTTCCGGAAACACGCAGGAGGAAGCATTGCGCACCGCCGAGCTACTGGCTCAGGGAATTCTCTCCCTTGCCCACGGAAGCAGCGCATCATAGAATATTCCACCAGCTGAAGCGGTGAGCGCTTGCCACCGCCTGCACCCGCCGCGCCAGCTCCTGACAGCAGGCTGCAAAGTGGGGCTCTTCTCTAGTTTGGGCATAGATTTCCATCTCACCAAACAGGGCGTCCACATCGTCCAAGGGGGAGTGGTCTGCCACCGTTGCCGTATAGTCCCACTGCTGCTCCCAGCGGCTTTTTGCCTCCATCCCCAGCGCAACCCCCTGCTGAAAATCTCCCTGCAGGGTTTTCTCCGCCGCCTGCTTCAGCAGCGCTTCTGTAGGCAGATGGGCTTCGTCCATTTCTGCGGAAATCCAAAAACCCAGCACCAAAAACACCAGCAAAATGCCTACGCCAATCCAGCCACGGGCCATTTAGGACTCCTCCTTCCGGTAAAACACAATTTTGTCGCTGCCGTCCACTGTCAGCAGCCAAGTGTCCTCCACCGTCGCCTGCCGCTGCTGCAAAACCTTCTGTACCCAAGCGGTATCTTTCCCGGCTTTTTCCAAATTTTTGGTCATAATTTCTCCGTCAGAAATCACCGTAACCGGCAGATACTGCCGCTTTACCTGCACACCGGCTTCCTTTGCGGAGGCCGGTTTTTCCTTTGGATAGGGAAACACCGACAAATTTCCGTTGGTTTCCAATATGGCATACTGCACAGCGCGCAAATCCAACACATCCTTCTCCCGGAGATGACCGGTCAGTTCATCCAAGGTAATCCGGGTTTTTCTTAGGTTTTTTTGGAGAATGTTTCCGTTTTCCACTAGAATCACCGGCTTGCCGCAGAGTATCCTCCGCAATTTTGTGCTTTTCATAGAAAGCGCCGACAGCACCAGCTCCACCCCCAGCACCGTCACAATAGGGATAACGCCGGAAAACAAAGGGATTCCCCCGTCCTGCATCGGAATGGATGCAAGGTTTGCCACCAACATCGTTACCACAAATTCCGACGGCTCCATTTGCCCGATTTGCCGCTTGCCCATAACGCGAACCACAGCAATCAAAACCAGATACAGCAGAATCGTGCGCACATAAGATAGAATCAAACCAATCACCTCTTATTGCCTATATTTTCCCGAAAAAATGGGAATATGCGGCATTTTGCAGAGAAAAGTTCTTGACTTTTTCTTGGCATGCGGATATAATACACTGGTCTACAAATGCAGACAATCCTTGCTCACGGCGCGTCCGTGGGCCAAAAGTCCAAAAGGAGGTGCAAACAACATGGCCAAAATCACTGGTAAGTACGAGGTTCTCTACATCATCGATGCAACATTGGGTGAGGAGGACACCGCCGCACTTGTGAACAAGTTCAAGGCAATGGTGGAAGCGGAGGGTACTCTGACAAACATTGACGAATGGGGCAAGCGTCGCTTGGCTTATCTCATCAATGACATGGCTGAGGGCTACTACGTTCTGATGAACTTCGAGTCCAAGCCCGAGTTCCCTGCAGAGCTGGAGCGTGTGATGAAGATCACCGACGGCGTTATGCGTTGCCTGACCACCGCAGTGGAGGAGTAAAACAATGCTCAACCACATTACCATTATGGGTCGTCTGACCCGTGACCCCGAGCTGCGCCGTACCGGCAGCGGCATCGCTGTTGCATCCTTTACCGTTGCGGTAGACCGCGATTTCGGTAAGAATGAGAGCGGCGAAAGAGAGACCGATTTTATCGACTGTGTCGCTTGGCGGCAAACCGGCGAGTTTGTTTCCAAGTACTTCACCAAGGGCTCTATGGCGGTAGTTTCCGGCCGGCTGCAAATCCGCGGCTGGACCGACAAGGACGGAAACAAGCGCCGCAGCGCTGAGGTAGTAGCAGACAATGTCTACTTTGGTGAGAGCAAGCGCGGCAACGAAGGCGGTAACAGCGCATTCGCTTCTGCTCCCGCTCCCAGCTTTGGTGGCTACTCTGCCCCGGCATCCGCTCCCGCATCCGATTTTGCAATGCTGGACGATGACGATGCCCAGTTGCCTTTCTAAGGTTTCTCTGAACTTATTCACAAATGCTTATAAAGGAGGTTTTTCCCATGGCTAACGAACAGCGTATGCGTCCCCGTAAGCGTAAGAAGGTATGTGCTTTCTGCGTTGACAAGGTGACCGCTATCGATTACAAGGATACTGCCAAGACCCGCCGTTATCTGTCCGAGCGTGGCAAGATTCTGCCCCGCCGTACCACCGGCACTTGCGCAGCCCACCAGCGTGCTCTGACCACCGCTATCAAGCGTGCCCGTCAGATCGCCCTGCTGCCCTACGTGGCTGACTAATCAAAAACAAAATCGCCCACCTCTTTCGAGGTGGGCGATTTTTTGTGCATATTATTTATAGCGGGACGGGAAACCCGTCCCCTACGTTCTTTATTTTTATTTTGCGACCTTCAGCGCCTTACGCTCTTCCTTGGTCTTGCAGTATTTTTCCAGCACGGGCACCAGAATGATGCACACGAAGATTGCGGTAAAACCGCCGTTATACAGGCAGAAGCCACCGTGAAGGTTGGGAACGATGGTGACGATGCTGTAATGGATCATCGCAGCTACAAAGCTAAATACCCAACCGTACTTGTCGGTGATGGGGCTCAGACCGTTGGCATAGCACAAGCCTACGCAGATAGCAGCAGCATTCACAGGCAGCGTGAAGTCGCCACCCAAGAATGCGGAAACATACTTCGCGGCAAAGGAGGCCACCACGTAACCTGTCATAATGGGCCATACATTGGTGGGGCGGGAGCCGGAGTTACAGGTGCAGAGCATACAGAAGATGAGGCCAAACTGCACGCCGTTGAAGTTGGCGCCGATGGCATTGTAATAAGCAAGGATAAACAGGCCGTACACGCCTACGTTCATCAGGAAGGTAGCATTTCCGCAATTACCGGATACGTTAGCAACCTGATTGGGATTCTTCAGCAGCTTCCAGTAGTCTTTTGCGCCACCCATCAGCAGCGCAAAAACCACGCACAAACCAAACAGCGCGACGCAAAAAATGTTCACGATGGGAGCGCTGGCAAGCTTGATATCACCAATGGCAGCGGGCAGAGCAATCCCGGGCACCTTGTAGAAGATTGCGTTCAGCAAGAACGCACCCATACCCACAGGCAGCGCAGCAGAATACAAATTCATGCCCTTATGCACGTTGGGGGAGTGAGGAAGACCTGCAGGCACGATAATGCCCATAATTACACCGGCAATGAGGGCAAAGCCCAAGCCAAGCCAGTTGAAGCCGATGGTTTCTGCGCCCGGATACCGCACCAGCAAATCGGAAAGGAAAGGGGCAACGCCGGTAGTGAAGAGGGCTGCATTGAGGACAGTACTCAGTTTCTGTTTTTTCACCAGCGCCACCAGTGCAGTACCGATCATTGTGGGCCACATATTCAGCACGTTAATGCCCCAAGAGCAGAAGCCCAAGGTCAGCAAAAATGCCAGCGTGGCTACGTTGTTGACGGCTGCGCCGGTAATGCAGAACAAAACGGTCATAATTGCGGCAACTAGACCCATATTCAGGAATGTGCCGGCAAAACCGCCTACGCTAAAGTAATTGGTAGAAACCTTAGCGGGATTCTTGATGATTTCCAGCAAGCCGGAAAACATATCCTTCCGGTCGGGCATACACACTGCTGCCACCAAAAAACACAGGGAAATGAATGCAAAAAACAGCTTCAAAAACTTGCTTTCTTCTAACTGATTTAATCTTTTCATAATACACCTCAATAAAGACTGGGCAATCCGAGCCCATAAGTTCGAATTGCCCAGACAGTCGGCTTTCTTCTCCCATACTCCCACGCGGTGCTCCGCAGATTCTGTCAGTTATATGGGATGCGATTTGATTTAGATCTTCTCAGCGGCCTCGACCACGTGCTTCATCAGCACCGTAGTGGTAACAGCGCCAACACCGCCGGGAACAGGGGTAATTGCGCCAACGATGGGCTCAACCTCATCGTATACACAGTCACCGGACATACCGCCCTTACCCTTGGAGGTAATCTTCTCGGGATTCCAGTTCATAGAAACGTCGATAACGATCTGACCCTCGCGGACGAAATCCTTGGTCAGGCTGCCCAGCACACCGGCAGCGGTGACAATAATGTCAGCCTCACGGCAGATTGCAGCAGTATCCACCGTCTTGGTGTGGCAGACGGTAACGGTGGCGTTCTTGCCCATCAGCATCATAGCGGCAGGCTTGCCAACCACGAGAGACCGGCCGATAACCACTGCGTTCTTGCCCTTGCAGTCGATGCCGTAGTGATCCAAAATCTCCATACAAGCGGCAGGAGTACAGGGAGCATAGCCCAAATCCTGACCTTCAAACACGCCGGCGTTACTCATATGGGTCATAGAGTCCACGTCCTTGGCAGGTGCCAGACGGTTGCAGATTTCGTCCTGATCTGCCTTCAGATGCTTGGGCAGCGGACGGAACATCAGAACGCCGTGAACGGTGTTGTCTGCGTTCACCTCGTCGATCACCTTCAGCACATCTTCCTTGGAAGCGTCCTCGGGCAGAACGTAGTTCTTAACGGCCACGCCTACTTCCTCAGCGCGCTTGGTAGCGCCTTTTTCGTAGCTCAGGTCGGAGGGGTTTTCGCCCAAACGAATAATTCCCAAAGTGGGGATAACGCCCTTTGCCTTCAGTTCGGCGGTACGGGTTTGCAGGGAAGCAACCAAAGCCTCGTTGACTTCCTTACCCAGCAATTGCTTTGCCATAGCTCTTTCTCCTTATTATGTAGAATAATCTCTGTGCCCTATTATTGCAAATAAGGCTACGCAAATCAATAAGATACCTGCGTTTAATTTATAGTTTTTATCTATAAATTACTGACCGAAACCAGCCTTCACTGTGGTGAAGATTTCGTCAGCCATAGCGCCGTACTTTGCAAGCATACCGTTTGCCTTTGCGTTCATTTCCTCGGCAACCTCGCGGTTCTTAAGGCTCTTGGTGTTGATGAACACGTTAAGGCTTGCTGCCTGCAGCGCAGCCTTGCAGCACACAGCGCCGCAGCCTGCGTCGGAAACAGCCAAACGGCTGCCCTTGGCAGCGAATACAGCAATGTACTCAATGGCTTCGCAGCACAGCTCCATAATCTTCATAGGAGTGGAGCAGGCAATAATGGTAGCCTCTTCCATCACCTTGTCCCGGTTGGGGTCATCCTTGGGGATGCCGTAAGCCTTAGCCAAAGGCAGGAAGTTCACTTCGTCAGCCTCTACCTGATTGAGAAGCTCGGTCTGCAAAGCGTCACACTTTGCCTTCAGCGCAATGATTTCAGCCTCAACGTCAGCGTACTTCTTCTTGCCGACGGTAAGAGAGCCAACCATATTGCCCAGCGCAGTGCCAATCGCGCCAACCAGCGCAGCAGCGCCACCGCCGCCGGGTGCGGGTGCGTCAGATGCCAAAACCTCAACAAATTTGCGGCAGGATTCCAATGTCATATCCATAATATATTTCTCCTAAATAAAATAGTATTGTAGGGCGGGGGTTTACTCCCGCCGCTTTTTTACATCAATGTTTCTTGCGGCGGGAGCAAGCCCCCGCCCTACATAAATTCCCAAAAGGCAGAGGCGGCAAGCCGCCTCTGCTTCGGGTTTGTAAGTAAATTAGAACAAGCCGGAAACCTTACCGGTTTCTACGTCCACGTCAACACGGCGGTATGCAGGGTCAGCTGCAGTACCGG
>SVKL01000015.1 GCA_015068495.1 Oscillospiraceae bacterium
CTTTCGACGCACCCTTCTTTTTGTCTTTAGCAGCAGCCGCAGTTGTTATCGCAGCCGCAGCCGTTGCTGGAGCCCAGCAAGCCGTTACCGCCACAGCAGTTGCACAGCAAAATGATAATCAGGATAATCCAGCAAATGTTGCCGCCGCAGAAACCGTTGTTATTACACATAACCAATACCTCCGAAATTTGTTACGGTGATTAACCGTTCATTCCAAGATATTCTGTGGCGGCAAAAAGGTTCAAAAATTATTTCCAAAGTCCGTTGGGATACAGTCCCTTGTCGGTCATTTCCTGCAGCGCCGCTACAACCACGGGCTTGTCGGCGGAATAGGTAACGCCGTACCATTTGTCGGCGGTGGTAAGTACCTTTACCTTGCAGGTCTGAGCATTGAGCATCCGGCCAATGGTCATAGGCAGGAACATCTCTGCCTTGGCGGGATTGGCGCTGACTTCCTCTTGGAGGAAACGGGGGAAATCCTCCTGTACAGTGTCCAAAAATTCCGGAGTCAGACCCCACATATTCATAGATACCGGCGTTTCTGCGGGCAAATCCTCCCAGCTTGCGCCGTCGTCTGCGGTAAAGTGGATGCCGCCGGCGTATTTTTCAATCCGTGTCCGTTCCACGATGTGGGTCAGATAGCCCTCGGCGTTGACGTTGCATACGCCCCGGGCCACAGAGCCGTGCTCCGTGACGGTATTGCCCAGCCGGTAGCCCACCATACAGTAGTCGTTTTCAGCGTGGTCTGCCTGCAGATAGTCGTAAATCTCCCGGAAAGCCTGCTTGCCGTAGTAGTCATCTGCGTTGATAACCGCAAAGGGGGCATTGCCGATGACCTCCTTGGCGCACAGCACTGCGTGGCTGGTGCCCCAAGGCTTGGTGCGTCCCTCGGGAACGGTGAAGCCGGCGGGAATCTTATCCAGCTCCTGATAGGCGTAACGGATTTCCATAGGACATTTCTCCAGCCGCTTGCCCACAGTGTCCATAAAATCCTTTTTGATTGCCTCTTTGATAATAATAACGGCAGTTTCAAAGCCTGCCTCCCGGGCATCAAACAGGGAATAGTCCAAAATTGCCTCGCCGCAAGACCCCACCGGGTCAATCTGCTTCAGTCCGCCGTAGCGGCTGCCCATACCGGCGGCCAAAACCACCAAAATCGGCTTTGTCATAGAAAAATCCTCCTAAGTATGTTATGTTTCCATTTTACTGCTTGCTTTTCAAAAAAGCAAGTATTATCCCAAAATGGGGGAAAGGTCCAAATAAATGTCCTCTTTTCTCAGCTTCTGCCAAGAGAACTCCGATGCCAGCTCTTGGGCGGAAATGGGGGTGAGGGTGTCGATCAAATTGGCGCTGTAGGCAAGCAAGCCCAAAAGCGCTTCTGCCGTTATCCGGTCTTGCAGATAGCCCAAATCCATATCCTTATCCCGCTTGCTTAAGCGCCGGCCGTCAGGAGCCATCAGCATAGGCACGTGGCCGTAGGCAGGATGAGAAAAACCGAAAAGCGTCTGCAAATACATCTGCCGGGGGGCAGAGCTTAGCAGGTCCATTCCCCGCACCACCTCGGTGACGCCAAACTCTCCGTCATCCACGGTGACAGCCAGCTGATACACAAACACGCCGTCTGCCCGCCGCACCACAAAATCACCGCAATCGGTGGCAAGATTCTCTTTGTAAATGCCCTGCACCCGGTCGTCCACCGTCCAAAGCTTATCCGGCACCTTTACCCGCCACGCAGGGTCACGGCAGAATGCCGCCTGCTCCTCAGCGGTCAGATTCCGGCAGGTGCCGGGGTAGACGTAGGTGCCGTCGGATAAGTGGGGGGCATTGACATTATGCAGCTGGCTGCGGGTGCAGTAGCAGGGATACAGCAGCCCCTGCTCAGCCAAACGGTCAAAGTAGCGGCTGTAAACGGCGCTTCTTTGGCTTTGGGGCGGGGTTTCCAAATCCCACGTAAGCCCCAGCCAGCGCAAATCCCAGCGCAGAATTTCCGCAAATTCCTCGCTGGTGCGCAGGGTGTCCAAATCCTCCATACGCAGCAGCATACTGCCTCCTTGGGATTTTACCGACAGCCACGCAATCAGCGCTGCGAACACGTTCCCCAAGTGCATACGCCCCGAGGGTGTAGGGGCGAACCGACCTACAGGGGCGCTCATAGGAACGCACCTCCGTAGCGAATCAGCCAGAAAATAACCACAGCCGCAATACCTGCCGCCAGACAAATTGCCACGATGGCCAAAGCAAAGTTTCCTTTGTCTTTACCGCCTTCTGCGACCGGCAAATCGGGAATATCCGAGAGGGCATCCTCCATATCCCATTGGGAAATATCGTCCTGTGCCGGCTGGGGGTCTTCCTCCAGCAGAGCGTCTTCCAGACGCTTGAGTTCTTCTTTTGCATCCTGGTACATATCCGCACCTCCTAGCACAGCTATTTTACCGCAATTTTGCCCCGATGTAAAGGATTTGGTTTTGGGGACTTGTAGAATCGGGGAAAATGGTGTAAAATAAAATATCATTTTGTGAAGGAGGTGTCCCCAATGCACCCGAACCCCGAGGAGCGGAAACGTTTACGCGCGGAAAAGGCAGCCCAACGGGCGCAGAAACAGGCAAAAGCAATGCGCCTGCGGATTGTTGTGGCGGCAGTGGTGCTGATAGCCTGCGGCGTGCTCATTTTCAGCCTGACGCGGAAAACGCCCAAGGGGGACGCTCCACTTACCGAGGCGACCCAGCAAAATGCCTCCGCCACCGGCGAAAGCACGGCAGAGGAGACCAAGCCGGGTATCACCACCATCCACTATGCGGCGGCAGGGGATTTGAACATCAACGATGCCACGGTGGCAGCCGGCGGCCCGGGCTATGTGTACACAGACACCTTTTTGGACGTGGCGCACCTGCTGGCAGATGCGGATGTCTCTTCGGTGAATTTTGAAGGCAACCTGAACGGCGAGCCTTACGGCAGCAGCTTTTCAGCTCCCCAGTCTATGGCGGTGGCGCTGCAAAAGGCCGGTGTGGATTTTGTGCAGATGGCAAATTCCTACTCCATTAACCGCGGACTGTCAGGCCTCACTTCTTCTATAGATGCCATTCGCGCCGCGGGGATGGAGCCGCTGGGCGTGTATGCCAGCAACGAGGAATTCAAGCAGAGCAAGGGCTATACCATTCGCACGGTGCAAGGTGTGAAAATAGCCTTTGTGGCGTTTACCAAGGGTATGGACGGTATGGCGTTGCCTGCCGGCAGTGAAAAATGCGTAAACGTGCTGTACTCCGACTATGACAGTGTGTACCAAAACATAGACACGGAGAAAATCACATCTATTTTGTCTGCCTCTGCCAAGGAAAAGCCGGATGTGACCATTGCGCTACTTCACTGGGGCAGCGAATTTAACAACACCATCAGCGCCAGTCAGGAGAAGATTGTTGAACTGATGCAGGCAAACGGCGTGGATGCTATTATCGGCACCCATTCCCACTATGTGCAAAAGATGACCTTTGACAAGGAAAAAGGGCAGTTTGTGGCCTATTCCTTGGGGGATTTCTTCTCCAATGCAGAGCGCAGCGGCACGGAGTATTCGGTGGTGCTGGATTTGGAAATCACAAAGGATCACCGGAGCGGTGAAACCAAAATCACAAACTACACCTACACCCCCATTTTCACAATCCGCGAGGAAGAGGCGCCCCTTAAGGTGGTGCGGCTTCGGGAGGCAATGGCAGCCTATGAAAGCGGATATCTGAATAAGGTGTCGGCGGGGACCTACGAAAAAATGAAATATGCGCTGGGTCGTATTGAAGAAAGAATCGCAGGAGAATAAAAAAACACGGGTGGCTACACCCGTGTTTTTTATATGGTTCAAATCAGTTGCTTGATATGCTTGCGGTAGTGGTATGTCAGATACACTGTTGCACCCAGCCAAGCAGTAATTTCCGCGCAGAAAATGCCGGAGGCATAGCCGGTGTAGGCTACAATCCCTGCCACAGCCAAACGCATACCCAGCTCCACCATACCGGAAACCATAGGCCGCATAGTGTCACCCAAGCCCTGCAATGCCGACAGAAGCAAATACAGCATATACAAAATGGGCAGGCAGGAAGCCATTACACACAGATAGCGGTAGGCAGTTTCTCCTGCCAGCAGAACCTCCTCCGGATTTTCCGAGGAGATGAAGAGCATAGTAATGGGTCTTCCAAACAGGAACATAAGGGCGGAAATCACCACGGCAGTGACCAGCGCCAAAACAGTGGCGCTTTTCATACCGCTGCGGATTCTGTCAAATCGCGCCGCGCCGTAGTTTTGCCCCACGTAGGTGATGATGGCATAGCCATAGGACAGGGCGGCGATTTCCAGCAGACCGTAAAGCTTGTTGGATGCGGTAAAGCCGGCGATAAAAGCGGTGCCGAAGGCGTTTACCACCGACATAACAGCCATACCGCCCAAGGCAATCACCAGATTCTTGCAGGCAGCGGGAGTGCCGATTTTCAGCAGATTTTTTATAATATCTGCCCGGGGAGACAAATGGGACTTGCCAAATTGCAGCTGTGGGGTGCGAAGCACTTTTATAACGCAGATAACGCCCGACAGGCACTGAGCCAGTATCGTGGCAAGGGCTGCGCCTGCAACGCCCATTTGCAGAGGGAACACCGCAATCAGGTCCAGCACAATGTTGGCTACGGAAGCCACCGCCATAGCAATCAGAGGGGTTTTGCTGTCACCCACCGCCCGAAGCATAGCGGAGCAGTAGTTAAAGAAGAATACCACCGGCAGGCCGATAAAGAGAATACGGCTGTAACGGATAGCAATGGGATACAGGGTCGGAGGCACCCGGAGAAGCAGCAAAAAGGTGGGCAAAAGCAATTGCCCTAAAAGGGTGAAAACCGTTGCCAGTACCGCGCATACCAGAGAGGATTGCCCCATAAATATTTGCAGGGCAGAGGGGTTGTCCTCTCCGAATTTTTGGGCGATACGTACGCTGAAGCCTTGGGTAAAGCCTTGGGCAATCCCCAGCATCATCCAGTTGAGCCAATCCACACAGCCCAAAGCGGCCAGCGCGTCCATTCCCACGCCCCGACCCACAATGGCGGTGTCTACTACCAAATACAGCTGCTGAAAAACATTTCCGAACATCAGCGGCAGCGCAAAGCGAACAAGGAGCCGTAAGGGGCTGCCTTGGGTCATATTTAAGGTTTTACTCATAGAATACTCCGAATCATTCAAAAGGTCTCCGCTATCATATCATATTTCCGCAAAAAAGCAAGAGAAAGCCGGATGCTTAGTTGACAGATTGGTTTTTTAACATATAATGGGGAGAAGTTAGAGGTGAGAGCAGAATGAATACATTACAGAATTTACACCAGCACACCACCTTCTGCGACGGAAAGGATACGCCGGAGGAACTTGTGCAGTATGCCATCGACAAGGGCTTTGGCGGAATCGGTTTTTCCGGACACTGCTATATGCCCTTTGCCGCATACTACAGTATGTCTTTGGAGAAAACCAAGGAATACCGGGCGGAAATTGCCCGGCTGAAGGAAACATACCAAGACCGAATCGATGTGTTCTGCGGCTTGGAATTTGACCCCAGCTGTCCGGAACGGCCGGAGGGATATGACTATGTCATCGGGTCTCAGCACGGGCTGCAGTTTGACGGTGTTTTCTATGAGTTTGACGGGGTGGCAGACCATTTCCGCAAGATGATTGATGAACACTTTGCCGGTGACGGAATGGCCTTTGCCGTGGAATATTACCGGCAGCTGGCGCAGCTTCCGGAGTACGGCGTGTGTGATATCGTGGGCCATTTCGATTTGGTTACCAGACATCGGGATAATATAAACTTTTTTGACTGCGACACCAAGCAATACCGGGATGCCGCCATTGGCGCAGCAGAGGCGCTGGCAGGAAAAATCCCGTATTTTGAGTTAAACACCGGGGCAATTGCCCGGGGATACCGCACAACGCCCTATCCTGACACGTTTCTCATCAAGGAGCTGAAGCGGCTGGGCTTTGGCGTGGTGATTTCCTCGGACTGCCACCAAAAGCACCTGATGGACTACTACTTTTTAGAAGCAAAGCAGCTACTAAAAAACTGCGGCTATCAAGAAATGCACATTTTGACCAAGGACGGCTTTGTTCCCGTGCCGCTGTAAAAAATAAAGGCGTGTTTGCAACACGCCTTTTATTTTTTTCTGAAAATCAGGAATTTGGAAAGGATGTAGTTACTCGCCAGCACGATAAACTGAGCAGCCAGTTTTACCAACGAATGGCTGATACCCAGCCAAAAGCCGAAAATCAGCAAAATAACCTCTTCCAGCCCCAGCGTCAGCAGCCGGCCGCCATAGAAGGCAAACAGCTCTGCCCATACCGCATTTCCCTTTGCCCGGGAGCAGAACACCCAACGGCGGTTGGTGACATAGGCAAAGCCTACTGCCAAAATCCACGACAGCACATTGGCAATAAGGGAGTGGATGCGAAACACTTCCACAAACAGAATAAATGAACCAACACTCACCAGCGTGGTGCCGCAGCCGAAGAGCACATAAAGCAGGAGCTCCTTATGGGTGCGCAATATCTGCATCAGTCGATTATTCATCCGAATCTCCCTGCGTCAGCAATTTGTCGGTATCCAGCCGCACCACATAACGGGGACGGCCTTTGACCTCGTGATAAATGGCAGCTACGTAGCCACCCAAAATGCCCAAAGCCAGCATAATTCCGCCGCCCAGCAAAAGCAGCAGCAAAATCACGGTGGTGAAGCCCTCCAGCGCCTTTCCGCTTGCCCAGCGCACCAATGTTTGAACGCCTAACACAACGCCCACAAGGATGGATGCTGTGCCCATATAGCTGATCAGAGAGAGGGGGCGTGTGCTGTAGGACATAATGTTGGTGATGGCGTACTTCATCAGCTTAAAGAAGGACCACTTGGTAGTGCCGAAAGCCCGGTCTGCCACATCGTAGTGCACCTGACAGCTGCGGAAGCCCACCCAAAAGGACATAGCCCGGAAGAAGGTCTTTCGCTCCGGCATATCCAAAAGCACTTGAATCACATTCTTGGAAAGCAGCTTGAAATCACTGGTGTTTTCCATATCAAAGCCCGTAAGGGCAGAGAGGGTTTTGTAAAACAGTCCGGCAAAGAAACGGCGAATGGGAGACTCCTTGCCCCGGGTGTTCTTAATGCCCTCTACAACCTCAAAGCCTTCTTCCCATTTGCGGTACATTTCTACAATGGTCTTAGGCGGGTGCTGCAAATCGCAGTCCATCACCACGGCGCAGCCGCCCCGGATAGCAGACAGCCCGGCAAAAATGGCAGACTCCTTGCCGAAATTCCGGCTGAATTCCAAGCCGCGAATACGGGTGTCCAGCTTTGCCAGCTCCAAAATTTTTGCAAAGGTAGCGTCCCGGGAGCCGTCGCTGACGAAAATAATCTCGTAGGGAATCTGTTCCTTCACCATAATATCCTCCACCACCCGGGCGGTGTTGCAGATATTTTCCTCCTCGTTAAAGGCGGGAATGACGATAGAAAGCAATGGGTTTTTCATCTTTGTTCTCCTTAAATGAGCTTACGCATAAGGCTTTCCCCCGGGGTTTCCAAGGGTACGCCGAAGATTTCCGCAACGGTGGCGGCGATGTCCGCAAAACTTTCCCGTGTGCCTAAGTTTACAGGCTTTACGCCCTTGCCCAGCACCAAAAGGGGGACATATTCACGGGTATGGTCGGTGGTGGCGGTGTAGGCAGGGTCACAGCCGTGGTCGGCGGTAATCATAACGATGTCATCCTGCTTTAAGGTGGGCAGGAAGTCACCCAGCCAAGCGTCAAATTCGCTGAGGGCTTTGGCGTAGCCGTCCACATCTCTGCGGTGACCGAACTGCATATCAAAATCCACCAGATTCACGAAGCACAGCCCCTCAAAATCGGTGCCGGCATAGTGGGTGGTGTGACGTAAACCGTCGGCGTTGCTTTTGTTATAAACGTGTTCGCTGATACCTTGACCGGCAAAAATATCATAAATTTTTCCCACGCCGATGGTGGCGTAGCCTGCCTTTTGCAGGGCATCCAAAACGGTTTCCTTGGGCGGGGTCAGAGAAAAATCGTGGCGGTTGGCAGTGCGGGTGAAATTGCCCGGTGTACCCACAAAGGGACGGGCAATGACCCGGCCGACCCCGTGCTTGCCCTGCAGAAGCTTACGGGCAATGCGGCAGTATTCGTACAGCTGCTCCGGCGGTACAATCTCCTCGTGAGCGGCAATTTGGAACACTGAGTCGGCAGAGGTATACACAATCAAATCCCCTGTGCGCATATGCTCCGCGCCGTATTTTTCAATGACAGCAGTGCCCGACCAAGGGGCGTTTGCCAAAATGCCCCGTCCGGTTGCCTGACGGAAAGGCTCCAAAATTTCCTCGGGAAAGCCCTTGGGGTAGGTAGGCAGCGGATATTGGGATACAATGCCGGCAATCTCCCAGTGACCAATGGTGGTGTCCTTTCCGGCAGAGGCTTCGGCAAGCCGCGCCACCGCGCCTGCAGGCGTATCGGTTTTGGGAAGGCAGGTGACGCCGTCAATGTTGCCGAGGCCTGCCTTGATTAGGTTGGGGATGTGCAGATAAGGTGAAGTGGCGCAGGAGGCAAGGGTGTTGACCCCCACATCACCGAATTGCCGGCTGTCGGGCATAGCGCCGATGCCGAAAGAATCCAGCACAATCAAAAAAACACGTTTCATAGAAAAGCTCCTTTACGCCTACGCTTGCCTCCCCCTCTGGGGGAGGTGACTGCCCGAAAGGGCAGTCGGAGAGGGCCCTCTCAGTCACGGCTATGGCCGTGCCAGCTCTCCCAAGGGGAGAGCCAAGTTAGTAAGTGCCGTCGTTTTTGAGACCTTTTGCGATTTTTACGATACGGGAGGTGCCCAAACGGGATGCACCCAGTTCGATAAACTTTTCCGCATCCTCCAAACTGGAAATGCCGCCGGCGGCCTTGATTTTTACATTGGGGCCCACGTGCTTGGCAAACAGCTCCACGTCTGCAAAGGTAGCGCCGGCAGTGGAAAAGCCGGTGGAGGTCTTGATATAATCTGCTTTTGCCTCGGTAACGCACTTGCACAGGGCAATTTTTTCCTCGTCGGTCAGCAGGCAGGTCTCGATAATGACCTTCAGAAGCTTGCCCTTGCAGGCGGCTTTGATTTGGGCAATTTCATCGGTGATTTCTGCCCATTTGCCCTCTTTTGCCCAGCCGATGTTGATGACCATATCCACTTCGTCAGCACCATTGTCCACTGCATCGCTTGCCATAAAGCACTTGGCTTTGGTGGTGGCGTAGCCGTTGGGGAAGCCGATGACGGTGCAGATTGCCAAACGGTCGCCCACATAGTCCTTTGCCTGCTTGACAAAGGAGGCGGGGATACACACAGAGGCGGTTTTGTACTGCATACCGTCGTCGCAGATGCCTTTAATTTGCTCCCAAGTGGAGGCCTGTCCCAGCAGGGTGTGGTCGCATTTTGCGAGAATGTCTTTTAGTTCCATTGTTATTTCTCCTTTTAGATGTAGAATGCTTTGAAGGAAATGCCTCCGGCGGGTAACTTTCTTGTTCCGGCAAGAAAGTCACCAAAGAACCGGCTTAAGGGGACCACTCGAGCTCCCGCTCGAGACGCCGTGCCCCTTAAGAATCCCCCAGGCCCTTCTAGTTAGGCCCGGTAAAATGTTTCAGATTTTTATTTGTTTTTGTGAAGCTTGATTTGTTTGCCCTCACGAATTCCGTTTACATAACACTTGTGACACATAGCGATGTAGCTGTCATTGCCACCCAAAACCACCTGTGCGCCTTGGGTGATAATATGGCCGTCTGCGTCAATACGGGCGTTGACGGTAGCCTTTGCGCCGCAGTCGCAAATGGTTTTGATTTCCTGAATGGTGTCAGCTACCTCCATCAGGCGCATAGAGCCGGGAAACAGCTTGGTCTGAAAGTCTGTCCGCAGACCGAAACACATTACCGGCACGTTGAAATCATTGACAATGTAGCGAAGCTGGTCAATTTGCGTGGAAGTCAAAAACTGACATTCATCTACGATAATTACGTTGCACACATCCTTTTTTGTCTCGGCAAACAGCTGATAGATGTCGGCATCGGGAGGGATAATGTGGACCTTTGATTGCAGGCCGATCCGGCTTTTCAGGATATCTGCGCCGTCCCGTACATCGGCGCTGGGCTTGATCAGCCAAACGTTCAAATTGTTTTCTTCGTAGTTGTACTTGGTAATGAGCGCCTGTGCAGTTTTGCTGGAGCCCATAGCGCCGTATTTGAAGTAAAGCTTTGCCATAACCGGACCTCTCTTTCTATAAGTAACCATATTATACCGAAAAGTTCCGGTTTATGCAAGGGGCAGTAAAAATACGGCAAAAAAGGCGGGTACGCTGTGCGTATCCGCCTTTGGCTCAGGATAATTGCTGCTTTTGATACTGCAGGGTATATAGATGATAATACTTGCCTTTTTGGGCAAGGAGGGCTTGGTGTGTACCCTGCTCCAATATTTTGCCGTGGGATAGAAGAATGATATTGTCTGCGTGCTGGATGGTAGACAGGCGGTGCGCCACAATCAGCATGGTGCCGATGTTCTTCATCTTCTCCAAAGAATCCTGAATCAGCAGCTCGGTCTCGGTATCGATGTTGGCGGTTGCTTCGTCCAAAATCATCACCGAGGGCTTGTGAATAATGGTGCGGGCAAAGCTCAATAGCTGGCGCTGTCCTGCGGAGAAGTTGTTGCCCCGCTCCCGTACCGGCTCGTCCAGTCCGGCTTCCAGCTTGCTGATAAAGGTATCCGCGTTGACATACTGACAGGCGGCCATTACCTCTTCGTCAGAGACACCCTCTTTTCGCAAAAGAATGTTGCTGCGAATGGTGCCGGAGAAGAGAAATACGTCTTGCAGCATCTGCCCGAAGTGACGGCGCAGCGCGGAGATTTTGATTTTTTTGATGTCGATGCCGTCAATGAGAATCTGCCCCTTTTGAATGTCGTAATTGCGGCAGATTAGGCTGAGAATGGTGGTTTTGCCGGAGCCGGTAGAGCCCACAAAGGCCACCGTTTGTTTGGGGCTGATGTGGAAGGAAACCCCTTGCAGCACCCACTCGCCGGGCTTGTAGGCAAACCAAACGTCCTTAAATTCAATCTCACCCTTGATTTCCTCCGGCTCAATGGCGTCGGGAGCATCCACCACCTCAGGAACCATATCCAAAATGGTGAAAATCTTCTCCGCTGATGCAAAGGCAGACTGCAGGGTGTCAAACTGCTCGGCAAGGGCTTGAATGGGGTCAAAGAATCTGGTGGCGTACATATAAAAGGTGACCACAGTGCCGCTGGTGATGACCTGCCCAAGAAGCTGAAAATCCCGAATGTAGCTTCGTCCACCCAGATACAGCAGGCACAGCACGGAGCTGATATAGATCATATACACCATAGGACGGAAAATGCCGAAGACGAACATCCGCTGCTTTTTGGCAGAGGACAGCTTTTTGCTCTTTTTCAAAAAGTCTTCCACTTTTTCCTCTTCCCGGTTGAAAATCTGAATGATTTTCATACCGGATAGGTTTTCGGACAAGTAGGTATTCAAATCTGTGCGGGAATCGGTAACTGCCCGGTGGGCTTTCCGGGAGAATTTCCGGAAAATAACTGTGAAAATCACCACAAAGGGCACAAAGCACAGAATCATCAAGGTCATCGCGTAGTTGATTGCCAGCATGGAAATCAGCACGCCGCACAGCACCATACTGTTTTTCACCATCGTCACCAAGACGTTGGTGAACATCATAGAAATGGCGTTGGTATCGTTGGTAACGCGGGTCACCAGCTTGCCCACGGGGATGTTGTTGAGCTGTTCGTGGGACAGACTTTCAATGTGGGTGAAGATGTCCATACGGAGCTTGGATAGGATTTTTTGACCGATTTTCTGCAGCAAAATAGCCTGCAAATAGGTGCAAACCAAGCTAATCAGCAGAATCACGGCGTAAAAGCCCACCAAGGTGAACAGATAGGTTAGGTCAAAGTCTGCTTTCACAAGCTCCTCAATACGGCCAACCAGCAGCGGGGAGAGAATGTTGTGCCCGATGGACAGCAGCATAATCACAAACACCACCGCAAAATCCTTCCAGAAGGGGGTGGCGTATTTGAAAAGTCTGCCTACAATTTTCTTGTCGGACATTGTGCGGTCAAAGCCGATGGCGGCCTTTTTGTTCTTCATAGTCAGGAAGGCAATGAGGAACACCAAGGTGAAGGTGCCGATGATGGCGCCTAGAATCAGAACGGGTAAAAACTCAGTCACGGTGCTCTCCCCCTTCCTCCTCCAGCCGTTGCAGATCTACCATTTTTCGGTAATCCGGGCAGGATTCGTACAGCTCTTCGTGAGTACCCACGGCTTCCAGCTTGCCATCGGCAAGGAAGAGAAGCTTGTCCATCTTTTCAATGGTGGAAATTCTGTGGGCAATCAGAATGGTGGTTTTGCCTGCGCGGGTGGTTCTTAAGTTTTCCAAAATGGTTTTTTCTGTCTTGGTATCCACCGCGGATACGGAATCGTCCAAAATCAGAATGGGCGCATCCTTGAGCAGCGCCCGGGCGATGGAAATGCGCTGTTTTTGTCCGCCGGATACGGTGACGCCCCGTTCTCCCAGCACCGTATCGTAGCCGGCGGAGAACTCGGTGATATTGTCATGGACGTCCGCCAGCTTGGCAACGGCGGCAATGGCGTCTTCCTGCTTATCGTCTACACCAAAGCCGATGTTGTTGGCGATGGTGTCAGAGAAGAGGAAATTGTCCTGCGGAACGTAAGCGCAGCCTGCCCGGACATCCGCAATGGCAACGGAATTTACATCGTGCCCGTCGATAAACAATGTGCCGTCCGGCACGTTGTAGGTGCGGAGAATCAAGTCTACAAGGGTGGTTTTGCCCGCGCCGGTTTTGCCCACCAAGCCCACATTTTCTCCGGCCTTAATGGTGAAGGAAATGTCCTTAAGTACGTCAAATTCCCCGTCGGGATAGCGGAAAGAGAGATTCTTAAATGCAATATCTCCCTGTATGTGAGGAAGGGGCTTTACGCCGGGCCGGTCGATGACGTCCTGCTTGGTGTCCAGCAGCTCACCGATGCGTTTTACGGAGGCCTTACCCCGGGAGGTCATATCAATCAGCTCGGAAACAGCCATAATGGGCCAGATAATGGCGTTGAAGTAGCCGATAAACTCCACCAGCTGACCGGCGTTGAACTTCCCTTCGTGGACAAGGTAACCGCCGTAGCCCAAAATTACGCAAATCACGCTTTCCACAAACAGCATAACCATAATCCGGAAGGTGGTAGAGGCTTTGGTAAAGTCGATGTTGGCATCCTCGTTTTCCTTGTTCAGTTTTTTGAAAAACAGCAGCTCTGCAGACTCCTTCACAAAGGCCTTGATCACCGCAATGCCGGAAAAGCTCTCTTGGGAGAAATCGGAGAGGGTGGAAAAGGCCTCCTGCCGGGCATCCCATTTTTTGGTCAGCTGATTGCCCACAATGATAGAGGAAACCAGCAAAAACGCCATAGGAATCAAGGAAAGGGAGGTGAGAAGAACGTCCATTTTCCACATTTTTACAATGGCCAGAAAGCCGAGGAAAATGGCATCGCACATCATTAGCAGACCCCAGCTGAAGGACTCCTGAATGGTGTCTAAATCGTTGGTAAACAGGCTCATCAGGTTACCAACCTTGTTGACCTGATAATATTCCCGGCTCAAATCCTTACAATGGCGGAACATCCGGTTCCGCAAATCCGTTTCCACGCCGATGCCGGCGCTGAAAAAGCAGATTCGCCACAGAAACCGGCCTGCCACCATACACAGGATAATCCCCACAAGGGGCATACAGATGCGATCGATGAGAACGGTCATATCAAAAGGGATTTGCAGACCGCCGCTTTCAACGTAGCCGGTATTCATACCGTTAACCACCATCTGATACAGATTGGGGATAATTAACTGCAGATAATCAATGAGAATCAGCGTTGCCAAGCCCAGCAGCAGTCTGGGGGCAAACTTGAGATAGTAGATATTAACGTGTTTGCTGAATATCAAGGCGTCCACCTCCCGAAAAAGCTACCTGCCATTATAGCATAGATGAGAATATTTGGCAATTCTTTCTGCAACAAACAGGGCGTGTCTTCCGACACGCCCTGTGTAAAGATTTATTACTTTGGATTTTCCGCGGTGTTGCTGCCGTCGCCTATAAGACCCAGCCGCTTGGCCGCATCCTCCCGCATTTTGTATTTGAGAATCTTACCCGCCGCATTCATAGGGAAAAAGTCCACAAATTCGATGTATTTGGGCACTTTGTGCCGCGCCATACTTGCCTTGATATAAGCGGTCATTTCCTCTACCGTCACCGCGCCGGATTCTTTCAGAATGATGCAGGCCATAATCTCCTCGCCGTACTTCTTGTCCGGCACGCCGATTACCTGCACGTCCTTGACCGCCGGGTGGGTGTAGATGAACTCCTCGATTTCCTTGGGGTAGATGTTCTCGCCGCCCCGGATAATCATATCCTTCAGCCGTCCGGTAATCCGCACGTTGCCCTTTTCGTCCATACAGGCCAAATCGCCGGAATGGAGCCAGCCGTCGCGGTCAATGGTGTCGGCGGTTGCCTGAGGCATTTTGTAGTAGCCCTTCATCGTGTTGTAGCCCTTGGCGCAGAATTCGCCGTTGACACCGGGTCCAACCTCCTCGCCGGTCTCCGGGTCAACAATCTTGCATTGCACGTGGGGGAAGGCATAGCCTACGGTGTCGGTGCGGACCTCCAAGGAATCCGTCCAAGCGGACATAGTGTTGCCGGGAGCGCATTCGGTCTGCCCGTATACGGACACAATGCCGTACATATTCATCTCGTCCGGCTGCGCGGCTCTGCGCATCAGCTCGGGAGGACAGCCGGCGCCAGCCATAATACCGGTGCGCATATGGCTAAAGTCCGTCTTCCGGTAATCCGGATGGTTGAACATAGCGATGAACATAGTGGGCACGCCGTTGAAGCAGGTGATTTTCTCCTGATTGATGCAAGCCAGAGAAGAGGCTGCGGAGAAATAGGGCATAGGACACATGGTTGCCCCGTGGGTCATAGACGAGGTCATAGACAGGGTCATACCGAAGCAGTGGAACATAGGCACTTGAATCATCATCCGGTCAGCGGTACTTAGCCCCATCCGGTCGCCGATACATTTGCCGTTGTTCACCACGTTATAGTGGGTTAACATAACACCTTTGGGGAAGCCCGTTGTACCGGAGGTGTACTGCATATTGCACACATCGTCCGGGCGGACAGCTGCCGCCATCCGGCTTAAGTGCTCACGGCTGACCATCTCATAGCGGGCCATCGCCTCATCAAAGGTGAGACACCCAGGCTGCTGAAAGCCCACGGTAATCACATTCCGCAGGAAGGGCAAGCGCTTGCAGTGCAGCGGCTCGCCTGCCTTGGTTTTGGCAATCTCGGGGCAAAGTTCATTGATAATCTGGGCATAGTTGGAGTCCAAGCAGGCGTCAATCATCACCAGCGTATGGGTATCTGACTGACGGAGCAGATACTCTGCCTCGTGGATCTTGTAGGCGGTATTCACCGTCACCAGCACCGCGCCCAGCTTGGTGGTTGCCCAGAAGGTGATATACCACGCAGGCACATTGGTTGCCCAAATGGCAACCTTGGAGCCGGCTTTCACGCCCATAGAAATCAGCGCTCTTGCAAACCGGTCCACATCCTCGCGGAATTGGGCGTAGGTGCGGGTATAGTCCAAGGTGGTGTACTTAAAGCAGTACTGGTCGGGGAATTCCTCTGCCACCCGGTCCAGCACCTGAGGGAAGGTCAGGTTAATCAGCTCGTCTTTCTTCCACACATACTGGCCGGTGCCGTCGTGGTTGAAATACAAGGTCTTCTTCTTGCCCCGGGGGCTGTCAAAGCGGCTCATAAAATTGACAAAATACGGGAAAATAATCTCCGGATCCTGCAAATCCTCCAGCCACTCCGGCTTCCATTCCAAGGAGATAAAGCCGTCGTAATTCACGGAAGACAGCGCCAGCATCACATCGTCAATGGGCATCGTGCCCTCGCCGATAAGCTGATAGACACCACTATCATCGGAATCCCGCAGATGCACATGGGCAACATAAGCGCCTAAGTTTTTGATGGTAGCATCTCCGCTCTCGCCAAAATCCCGATAGGGGTGATGCACATCCCACAGCGCGGCTAAGTAATCGCTGGCAAACCGGTCCAGCAGCTTGCGCAGCCTTGCTGTGTCGGCGTAAATGCCGCTGGTTTTCAGCAACAGGGACACCCCAAGGGCTTCTGCCTTGCAAAGCAGCTGCTCCAGCGCCGCCACCACCGCATCCTCTTTGTCCTGCAGAGCGCAGGCCACCACATAGGGAACCTGTGTGTTGCGGGCTACCTCCATCAGGTTGGAGAGGGTCTCCACGGCATCGGGGTCAGAAGACAAATCGCAGGAGGTATCAAAGCAGGGGATTGCCAGCTTTTTCTCCCGCAGCTGCCGCACAGTTGCGGCAGTTTGGTATTTGTGGAAAGGTCCGCTGCGGTCAAGCAGGGGATCAAATTTGGGAAGATTGTAGACCTCTACGCCGGAAAAACCCATATCCAGCGCAGTCTCCAGCATTTCCTCCCAGCTTAAGCCGGGCCAGCCCCGGGTAGAAAAGGAAAGCTTCATACGGCTGCCTCCTCGTAAACTATTTTGTTAAGGGCACTTAAGTATGCGTGAATGCCGGCGCCTACGATATCGGTGGAAATGCCTCTGCCGGAATATACCTTGCCACCGGCGCGAAGCTTCACCACTGTCTGACCCATAGCTTCACGGCCCTCGGTCACTGCCTGCAGCTGGAAGTCATCCAGTTCGTAGTGACAGCCGGTAATGGATTCGATGGCTTTGAACGCCGCATCAATGGAGCCGTCGCCGATATAGACACCCTCCACCGGCTGACCGTTTTTCTGCAGCTTGATATGGGCGGTGGCGGAAATGGTGTTGCCGGAGGTGATTACGTAGGTATCCAAGGTATAGGTCGCCGGCACCTGCATAGCGGCGGAAGCCACGATGGCATCCAGCTCCTTGGCGCTGACCTGCTCCTTCTTGGCGGCTATGGTCCGGAAGGCTTCAAAAACCTTGGCAATGTCCTCTTCGGACAAATCATAGCCCAAGCCCTCTACCACCTTGGCAACGGCGGCGATATCGTCGTGGGCGGTGAGGAAAATACCGTTATCCTCGGCAGCCGCGCTGTCTGCCGTTACTTTGCCGGTTTCGCACATTCTCTGAATTTGCCCCACAATCCGGCTCAGCTGGGTAATCTGCAGGTCAGTAGCCCAGCCGAAGCTGTCTCCCCGGGCGGCAATGATTTTCGCCACCTGTGCAAGGTCAGCTGTTGCAAGGGGATAGGCGGCGGTTTTGACCTCACCTGCGCCCTTTGTCAGGGCGGCGATGGAGCCGGAAACTGCCATACTCAAGCCGTCAGAGCAGCGGACACCTAAGCTAATGTTTTTCAGTGCAGGTACAGCCTCCATAACCTCCGCCACAAATTCCCCAAACTCCTCAGGCAGTAAGCTGGCGGCGGTATCGCACAGGGTCACAGTTGTGGCGCCGGCGGAAGCCGCGGTCTGTACCGCCTGACACAGGAAGGAAAATTCGCTTCTGGTAGCATCCTCGGCAATGAACTCCACATCGCTGCACAGTGCCTTGCAGGCAGACACGGTCTGCTCAATTGCGCTGCGCATTGCCTCCGGCTTTTTGTGGTACAGATATTCCATCTGCACGGCGCTGACGGAGGCCTCCACCTGCAGTCTGGGCTTCTTTGCCTCCTGCAAAGCGTTCCAAACCTCCTGCACACCCTCTGCCGTTAAGGTCACAGGCACAGCAACAATGCTGTTTTTCACAGCGGCGGCAATGGATTTGATCCGCAAGCTGTCCACCCGGGGATTTTCCACACCCTCCAATTCAATTACGGAAACGCCCAATTTGTCCAACAGCTTTGCCAGCTCAATCTTTTCCTTAAAGGACAGGCAGAAGCCCTCTGCTGTCTGCTTCATAGTCATATCGGAAATTCTGATGTTTGCCATAGTCGCCAACTCCTTTGATAATAAAAAAGCCCTGAGGTCAACTGACCTCAGGGACGAAAATACATTCGCGGTACCACCCTGATTACTCTCCTTAGGGGGAGAATCACTCATCGGACTCCAGCAAGCCCTATCTCTGTAACGGGAGAACCCGGGTCTCATTACTAAACATTGCGTTCACAAGACCGACTCAGGAAGCAGTTTACCCAATCTTTCACACCGACTCGCACCGACCGTCGGCTCTCTGCAGCTTCCGCTTGGGCTATTTTTCCGTCAAAGTCTTTGCTGTATTGGGAATATTTAACCACAAGAAACGGCATTTGTCAACAGGCAAAAAAATTTTTTGTTTTCCTGTGAAAAACATTTGACATTTGCTGACGGACATGCTATAGTATCCCCAACATAGGAAAAGGCGTTGATAAAGACGGTCAGACGCAAGAAATGCCCAGAGAGCCGGTGGCTGGTGCAAACCGGAGATTTTTTCGTCTAAAGACCCATCCCTTTTGAGCCGAAAAGCTGAAGTATCAGTAGGTTTTTCCGTATTCCCGCGTTAAGGGATAGGGCTTGTTGGAGCCTGAAGGGGCGACAGTGTCGCAATTTGAGTGGTACCGCGGGTAATATTACTCGTCTCAAGAATTTTCTTGAGACGTTTTTTTATTTCTAGATTCTAAAAGGAGCGCATAATTATGAGTAACCAAACCACAGCAAGCAATCAACTTATGGATGTAGCGCAGCGAATTCGGGAGATGCGCCAGATTGTTGGTTACACCGTTTCCGAAATGGCAGAGAAAACGGAGCTTTCAGAGGAACTTTATATTCAATATGAGGCAGGTACAATTGACCTTCCCTTTACCTTTATGCACAAATGCGCCAAGATATTTGGCTTGGAGCTGGCGGAATTGCTGGAAGGCAGCTCTGCCAGACTGTCCGGCTATGCTGTTACCCGTAAGGGCAAGGGTATGGTCACCGCCAGCGAGGACGGCATCACCATTCAGGATATGGCGGCTATGTTCCGGAAAAAGCTGGCAACCCCTTATTACGTTACATATGAGTATTCTGAGGAGCTGCAGAATAAGCCCATTCACACCGTCACCCACGACGGACAGGAATTTGACCTTGTGCTTAAGGGTGCAATGCGGATTAAGGTAGGCGACCACGAGGAAGTCCTGCGGGAGGGTGACAGCATCTTCTATAAATCCTCCACCCCCCACGGTATGATTGCCATTGACGGGGAGAGCTGTGTGTTCCTGTCTATGATTATGGCAGGTGACAAGACCGACACCGCTATGCGCCACCCCACCGCCAAAAAGGCCCGCGTGCAGGAAGAGAAGCTGCTGTGCAACCAGTTTGTATGGGGCAGTGAGGATGACCACGGCGTGATGACCGGCATCAACTTTGCCAACGCCGATAAGTATAACTTTGCTTTTGATACTGTGGACGCCATTGCCCGGAAGGACCCGGACAAGCTGGCGATGATTCATATTGCCAACGATATGACCGAGCGCCGCTTTACCTTTAAGGATTTTAAGGACGCCTCCAGTCAGTGCGCCAACTACTTTAAGTCCTTGGGCATCAAGCGGGGCGACCGGGTAATGCTGGTGCTGAAGCGCCACTACCAGTTCTGGTACGCAATTCTGGCATTGCACAAGCTGGGCGCCATTGCAATCCCCGCCACCAACCAGCTGATGGAGCACGATTTTGTCTACCGCTTTGAGGCAGGCGGCGTATCTGCCATTGTCTGCACCGCCGACGGCGACACCGCCCATCAGGTGGAGCTGGCAGAAAAGACAGCAAACTTAAGCCTGACCAAGATTCTGGTTGGGGGCAAAAAAGAGGGCTGGCACGACTTTAACGAAGAATACGGCTTATTCAGCCGCCGTTACCTGCGCACCGACGATGCCCCCTGCGGCGAAGACCCTATGCTGATGCTGTTTACCTCCGGCACCACTGGCTACCCCAAGATGGCAATGCACTCCTACAAGTACGCGTTGGGCCACTATGTCACCGCTAAGTACTGGCACCTGTGCGAGCGGGACGGCCTGCACTTTACCATCTCCGAAACCGGCTGGGGAAAGGCGCTGTGGGGCAAGCTCTACGGCCAGTGGCTGTGCGAGGGCGCAGTATTTACCTATGACTTTGACCGGTTTGACGCGGAAAAGATTCTGCCGATGTTTGCCAAGTACAACATCACCACCTTCTGCGCGCCGCCTACAATGTACCGTATGCTCATCAAGCAAGACCTGAGCAATTACGACCTTTCCTCCATTCACCACGCCACCACTGCCGGCGAGGCGCTGAACCCGGAGGTGTTCTACCAGTTTGAAAAGGCAACGGGACTGCGTGTCCACGAGGGCTTTGGTCAGACGGAAATGACCTTGGGTATCGCCAACCTGTTTGGCGCAGAAATCAAGCCCGGCGCAATGGGCAAGCCCATCCCCGGCTACGGCATCGACATCGTGGACAGCGACGGCAACCCTGTGGAAGACGGTATCAACGGTGAAATTGTCATCCGCACCGACCCGGCTCCCACCTGCGGCGTATTTTTGGGCTACTTCCGGAATCAGGAAGCCACCGATGCCGTATGGCACGACGGAATGTACCACACCGGCGACGTGGCGTGGCGGGATGAGGACGGCTACTACTGGTATGTGGGTCGGGCTGACGATGTGATCAAGTCCTCCGGCTACCGGATTGGACCGTTTGAAATTGAGTCCACCATTATGGAGCTGCCCTACGTGCTGGAATGCGGTGTTTGCGCCGCACCGGACGAGGTGAGAGGTCAGGTGGTCAAGGCCTGTATCGTGCTGGTACCGGGTACCGAGGGCACGGAGGAGCTGAAGAAGGAAATTCAGACCTATGTCAAGTCTCACACTGCCCCCTACAAATATCCCCGTATCGTGGAATTCCGCACAGAATTGCCCAAGACAATCAGCGGCAAAATTATGCGCAATAAGCTATAAAAAGCCCCGTCATTTATTGACAATATCCTGCTTTATATGCTATGATTCTATTTTCCGGCTTTGTCCGGAGTACAATGGCTTTTGAGAGGTAACTTATGAAACAAACCATCACCGGCGCGGACCTGAAAAATATTGAGATTGCGGCCCGTATCCGGGAACTGCGGGAGATTTCCGGCATTTCTCAGGAGGATATGGCTGCCCGCACCGGCGTTAGTGTAGAGGAATACCGCCGCTGTGAGGAGGGCACGCAGGATTTGTCTATTGCGTTCCTGTACCGTACGGTGCTGATTTTGGGTGTGGATATGGGCGACCTGCTGGAGGGTAACAGCCCCAAGCTTCGCTCCTATGCCCTGACCCGCAAGGGTGAAGGTCAGCGGATTGAAGAGGCCCACCATATGATTGGCTACAGCCTTGCCTCCGGCTTCCGCAACCGTATCGCCCTGCCCCTTTATATGGAGATTGCCTACCGCCCCGAAGGGGAAAGGGAACCCATCCAGCTGACCAGCCACGAGGGACAGGAGTGCGATATCGTCATTCGCGGCACGATGAAAATCCAAATCGGCGGAAAGAGCGAGATTCTCTATCCCGGCGACTGTATTTATTACGATTCCGCCACCCCCCACGGTATGATTGCCGTAGGCGGTGAGGACTGCGCCTTCTATGCAATCGTGCTTTCTAACTCTGCTGCCCGTGAGGGTGAGCAGGCAGCCTCTGTTGCCACTGTCACCAAGGCAAAATCCATCGATACCCAGGATAGCCAGCGGATTTACCGTGACTTCATCATTCCCACAGAGGACGAAAACGGCAAGCTGACAGATATTGCATTTAAGAATGTGGATAATTTCAACTTTGCCTTTGACGTGATTGACGCGCTGGGTGAGAAAAAGCCGGACCGCCGTGCAATGCTCCACATTTCCGAAGACGGCACAGAGCGGATATTCACCTTTAAGGATATGATGCGGGAATCTGCCCGCTGCGCCAACTACTTTAAGTCCTTGGGCATTAAGAAAGGCGACCGGGTGATGCTGGTGCTGAAGCGCCACTATCAGTACTGGTTTGCGGTGCTGGGGCTGCACAAGCTGGGCGCTGTGGTGATTCCTGCCACCAACCAGCTGCTGACCAAGGACTTTGCCTACCGCTTTGAGGCTGCCAACGTCAAGGCAATTCTGTGTACTGCCGACGGCGAGGTGGCAAAATCCGTAGACGAAGCCTGCATGCAGTACAGCGGCTTGGAGCATAAGATTCTGGTGAACGGCAGCCGGGATGGCTGGCACGACTTTAACGAAGAATGCACAATGTTCAGCAGCCACTTTAACCGCACCGCCGATACCCCCTGCGGCGACGATCCTATGCTGATGTTCTTTACCTCGGGCACTTCCGGCTATCCCAAGCTGGCAGCCCACAACTACAAGTACCCCTTGGGGCACTTTATCACCGCAAAATACTGGCATCAGGTTGTGCCGGACGGCTTGCACCTGACCATTTCCGATACCGGCTGGGCAAAATCTATGTGGGGCAAGCTCTACGGCCAGTGGCTGTGCGAGGCAGGCCTGTTTGTCTATGACTTTGACCGGTTTGACGCAGAAAAGATTCTGCCTATGTTTGCCAAATACAATATTACCACCTTCTGCGCGCCGCCTACCATGTACCGTATGCTTGCCAAGCAGGATTTGTCCCGCTTTGATTTGTCTACCATCCGCCACGCATCCACAGCCGGCGAGGCGCTGAATCCCGAGGTTTACCGCCAGTTCCAAAAGGCAACCGGCTTGGATATTCTGGAGGGCTTCGGTCAGTCCGAAAGCACGCTGATTATCGGCAACCTCATCGGCGACAGCCACAAGCTGGGCTCTATGGGTAAGCCTGTTCCTTTGTACAATGTGCAGCTTCTGGATTCTGAGGGCAATGCGGTTGATCCCGGTGAAACCGGCGAAATCTGCATTGATATCTCTAAGGGTCTGCCTTGCGGTTTGGCTTACGCCTACGAGGGCAACGAGGAAGTCACCGCAGAGACTTGGCGCGACGGCTTCTACCACACCGGCGACTTGGCGTGGATGGACGAGGACGGCTTCTACTGGTATGTTGGCCGGGCTGACGACGTCATTAAGTCCTCCGGCTACCGGATTGGACCCTTCGAAATTGAAAACGTCATTATGGAGCTGCCCTATGTGTTGGAATGTGGCGTCTCCGCTGCCCCGGATGAGGTTCGCGGTCAGGTGGTGAAAGCCAGCATCGTGCTTGTGAAGGACTTTGTGGGCACAGATGAGCTGAAAAAGCAGATTCAGGACTACGTCAAGTCCAGAACTGCGCCTTATAAGTACCCCCGTATCGTGGAGTTTAAGGAATCTCTTCCCAAAACCACCAGCGGCAAAATTATTAGAAAGAAATTGTAATCATTGTGACCCAATTAAAAATTGAAAATGAAAAATTAAAAATTTATTTGCTTCTAATTTTTAACTTTTAATTTTTAATTCTCAATTTCAAAGGAGTGTTCCCTATGGAACATAAACGCTTAACGTTATTTGCCGGCCATTACGGCAGCGGCAAGACCAATATCGCCGTAAACTACGCTTTGCTGCTTGCCAAAGAGGGCAAAAAGGTTTGTATCGGTGATTTGGACATCGTCAATCCCTACTTCCGTACCGCCGACAGCAAAAAGGTGCTGGAAGGAGCCGGCGTAACCCTGATTTCGCCCCAATTTGCCAACTCCAATGTGGATTTGCCGGCGTTGCCTGCCGAGGCCTACCGGTTGGTGGAGGACAAAGACATTTACGGCATTATGGACATCGGCGGCGATGACCGGGGGGCATACGCCCTTGGCCGCTATGTGCCGGCTATCAAGGCAGAGGGCAACTACCGTATGGTATTTGTTGCCAACTGCTACCGACCCTTGACCCGTACACCCGAGGAAGCGCTGGAAGTAATGCGGGAGATTGAGGCCGCCTGCGGTCTTGCCTTTACCGACATTGTGAACAACGCAAACCTAGGCCCGGAAACCACACCGGAAACGGTGCTGTCCGCCATAGACTTTATGGAAAAGCTGAGCAAATTAAGCGGACTGCCTGTTTTTGCCCACACCGCTGAAAATACAGTGGCGCAGCAGCTTGCGGGCAAGCTATCACCTGTAATTTCCCTGCATTTGCAGGAAAAATATTTCGATTTACCTACGCAGAAGCCGGGCAACCGACCTCTGTTTGGATAAACCAGCGCATAAAGAGGAGGAAATACATATGGCAACTGTTACCTTCCGCACCGACTGGTGCAAAGGCTGCGGATTGTGCGTGGACGCCTGTCCCAAGGGCTGTCTTGCCATTGCCGCAGACAAAATCAATAAAAAAGGTTATTCTCCCGCTGTGATGACGGCTCCGGAAAAGTGCATCGGCTGCGCATTCTGCGCGACTATGTGCCCCGACTGCATCATTAAGGTAGAGAAGTAAGGAGGCGCAAAAATGGCAGAACGTGTTTTAATGAAGGGCAACGAAGCCATTGCAGAAGCCGCCATTCGGGCAGGCTGCCGCCATTACTTCGGCTACCCCATCACCCCCCAGACGGAAATTGCCGCCTATATGGCAAAGAAAATGCCCAAAATCGGCGGTGTGTTCCTGCAGGCGGAAAGTGAAATTGCATCTATCAATATGGTTTACGGCGCAGCCGCTGCCGGCGTGCGTGTGATGACCTCTTCATCCAGCCCCGGAATTTCCCTGAAGGCAGAGGGTCTGAGCTATATTGCCGGCTCCGATGTGCCGGCGCTGGTGGTAAATGTCCAGCGTGGCGGCCCGGGCTTGGGTGGTATTCAGCCCAGCCAGTCCGATTATTTCCAAGCCACCAAGGGCGGCGGACACGGCGACTATAAGATGATCGTCTTAGCCCCTGCATCCGTGCAGGAAATGGCAAGCCTTACCATCAAGGGCTTTAACTTGGCCGATAAATACCTGATGACCTCTATGATTCTGGCAGACGGCACCATCGGTCAGATGATGGAGCCCATCTCCTTTGAGGACGCGGAAATCGAAACCTATGAAAAGCCTTGGGCACTGACAGGCACCAAGGGCAAGCGAGCCCACAACATCGTCAACTCCCTGTACTTAAAGCCCGACGAGCTGGAAGTGAAGAATTTCCAGCGCTATGAGCGGTATAAGATCGTAGAAGAGAACGAGCCTATGTGGGAAGAGTTTATGATGGAGGACGCTGAATACTGTGTGGTGGCCTTCGGCATTGCTTCCCGTGTTGCCAAGAATGCGGTGGTTGCCGCAAGAAACGAGGGTATTAAGGTGGGTCTGATTCGCCCCATCACCCTGTGGCCCTTCCCCAAGAAGCCGCTGCTGGAAGCTGCGGACAAGGTCAAAGGCTTCATCTCTGTGGAGCTGAATATGGGTCAGATGATTGAGGATATTAAGCTCTATACCCAGTGCAAGAAGCCGGTAGCGCTGTGCAACCGGTGCGGCGGTATGATTCCCAGCCCCGACGAGGTGCTCTCTTCCATCCGCAAGGCACAGAAAGGAGAGTTCTAATTATGGCTGTTGTATTTGAAAAACCCAAGTCTCTGGCAGATATTCCGCTGCATTACTGCCCCGGCTGTCCCCACGGCATTATCCACCGTCTGGTTGCCGAGGTGATTGACGAGCTGGGTATTGAGGGACGCACCATTGGCGTTGCCCCTGTTGGCTGCGCAGTTATGGCATACGATTACTTTACTTGCGATATGATTGAGGCGGCCCACGGCAGGGCCCCCGCTACCGCAACCGGTATTAAGCGCAGCCGCCCTGAGAATATCGTCTTTACCTACCAAGGCGACGGCGATTTGGCATCTATCGGTATGGCAGAAACCGTTCACTCCGCCGCAAGAAATGAGAACATCACCGTCATCTTCGTCAACAATGCCATTTACGGTATGACCGGCGGTCAGATGGCGCCCACATCCCTGCCCGGGCAGGTCACCCAGACCTCTCCTTACGGACGTGATGTGAATCACTGCGGCTGGCCCATCAAGGTCTGCGAAATGCTCTCCACCTTGGAAGGCCCCGAGTACATCGCCCGTGTGGCAGTGAACAATGTGAAAAACGTAAAGAATGCCAAGAAGGCAATCAAAAAGGCTTTTGAAAATCAGATTGCCGGCAAGGGCTTTTCCCTTGTGGAAGTGGTTTCCGCCTGCCCCACCAACTGGGGTATGACACCGCAAAAGGCGCTGGAGTGGGTAGAGAGCGATATGCTGCCCTACTATCCCATCGGCGTTTACAAGGACAGAACTGCCGTAAAGGAGGAAGCGTAAATGAAGACAACACAAATCCTCATTGCCGGCTTTGGCGGTCAGGGCATTCTGTTTGCCGGTAAGTTCCTTGCATATAAGGGTCTTTTGGAGGATAATCAAGTATCTTGGCTTCCTTCCTACGGCCCCGAGATGCGTGGCGGCACCGCCAACTGCAACGTGATTCTGTCCGATGACCCGGTGGGCAGCCCCATTATCACCGCTCCCGACGTGCTGATTGCAATGAACCTGCCTTCCTTGCAGAAATATGTGGACACCGTTGTCCCCGGCGGGCAAGTTTACGTGGACTCCGCCCTGATTGACGCAAAGGTGGAGCGCACCGACGTGGAAGTGTTCTACATCCCCGCCACCCAAATGGCAAAGGACAACGATATTTCCACCCTTGCCAATATGATTATTGTTGGCCACCTGCTGGAAAACCACCCGGAGCTGTCCTTTGTGGGCACGGATACTGTGGTTGAAAAGCTGGTCCCCCCCAAGAAAGCTGCCCTTGTGGAGCTGAACAAAAAGGCTCTTACATTGGGTAAAGAATACAAATAAGAAATTAGGAGGAAACTATTTATGAATGCAATGACCGAAATGAGCAAATACCGTCATGAAAAAGTCCTGTTTGTCAACAATGAGAAGGCAGGCCTGAAGGCGATTATTGCCGTCCACAACACCAATTTGGGCCCCGCCATCGGCGGCTGCCGTCTGTTCCCCTACGCATCCTACGACGACGCGCTGTTTGATGTTCTGCGTTTGTCCCGCGGTATGTCCCACAAGAACGCAGTTGCCGGTCTGCCCCACGGCGGCGGCAAGGGCGTTATCATCGCCGACCCCTCTATGAAGACCGAGGCAATGTTCGAGGCCTTCGGCGAGGCTGTGAACAACTTGGGCGGCGACTACATCACCGCTGAGGACGTAAACACCGACTGCGACGATGCTTTGATTATGATGCGCAAGACCAACCACATCTGCGGTCTGCCTATGAACTCCGGTGACCCCTCTCCCTTCACCGCCCGCGGCGTATGGCAGGGCATTAAGGCTACTGCTAAGGTAGCGCTGGGCACAGACTCTCTGGAGGGTCTGACCATTGCCGTGCAGGGTCTGGGCAAGGTTGGCTATGACCTGTGCCGTCTGCTGAACGAGAGCGGCGCAAAGCTGATTGTTGCCAACCGCAGCAATAAGGCTATGGCAGAAAAGGCTGCTGACGAGTTCGGCGCAATCATCGTACCCACCAAGGAGATTTACGCACAGCAGTGCGACATTTTCTCCCCCAATGCTATGGGTGCAATTCTGAACCCCAAGACTATTCCTGTGCTGAACTGTAAGGCAGTTGCCGGCGGCGCTAACAACCAGATTCTGGACGAGGCTTCCGGTCTGGCGCTGAAGGCTCGCGGCATCTACTACGCTCCCGACTTCGTTATCAACGGCGGCGGCGTTATCAATGCAGCAGCTGAGGTGGACGGCCCCTACAACAAGGAAGAAGTGCTGAAGAAGGTAGACAACATCTACAACACCATCGAGCACATCCTCTCCGAGTCCAAGAAGACCGGCGAGCCCGAAGGCGTCATCGCTACCCGCTTCGCTGAGTCCATCATCTACAAATAATCCTAAACGGCTATCGTAGGGACTGGCCTCCCGGACCGTCCGTTCCCAAATGGGTTTTGGACCGTCGAGGACGCCGGTCCCTACATCTGCGTAATAGAGAAAACGAAGGTATCAACTTTGGAATTTATCGATTTTCACACCCACGTCTATCCCGATGCCATTGCCCCCAAGGCCGCAGACAGTATCCGCGTGTTTTACGGCTTCGGCGAGGAGGCTATGGACGGTACGGCCAAGACCCTGCTGGAGCGGGGCGATGCCGCCGGTACCCACAGGTTTGTGATTCTGCCGGTGGCAATGCGGCCGGACAGAACCCGCCATATCAATGATTTCATACTGAGCGAAGTGGCGTCCCAGCCCCGTTTTATCGGCTTCGGCACTGTTCACGCGGCGATGGACAAGCTGATGGAGGAAGTGGAATATATTCAGCAAACCGGCTTGCACGGAATTAAGCTGCACCCGGATTCTCAGGTGTTTGCCATTGACGATGAACGGCTGCTGCCGATGTATGAGGAGATTCAAGGTAAGCTGCCGGTGATTTTCCATATGGGAGACCACCGCTTCGACTACTCCCACCCCAAGCGGCTTCGCCGGGTGCTGGAATGCTTTCCGAAGCTGCAGGTGATTGCCGCTCACTTCGGCGCATACGAGCTTTACGAGGAGGCCTATGGCTACCTGAAGGACACCGATTGCTTCTTTGATGTGTCCAGTTCTCTGATGTTTATGGGCGAGGGTGTAGCAGAAAGTTATGTAAACCGCTATGGCGCAGAGCGCTTTGTCTACGGCAGTGACTACCCTATGTGGGATCCGGCAGTAGAAATGCAGCGCTTTTTGAAGCTGAAGCTGACCGAGAGCCAGTTTGAGCAGATTGCCCACAAAACGGCGGAAAGAATTCTGAATCTGTAAGACAACAAAAATATTACGGGCAACCCGATAATGGGTTGCCCGTAGTTTTTATATTCGTTTTAGGACCACTTTGCGTACAGGGTGATATCCGAGCCGATGGGAGCGCCGGGAGTTGCCTTTACCTCGTTGGAACGCTCAGCCTTGTAGTACCAGCCTTGGAAGGTCTTGCCTGCTGCGGTCAGTGTGGGCAGGGTATCCGGCAGACGGTAGGTAGCGTTGACGGTTGCAGGCTGGGTGCCGTAACCCTTGGTATCGAAGGTGACGGTACACTGCAGGCGGTCAACCAGCTTGCCGGCGAAAGCGGGAGCAATGTAGCTGGCGTTGCCGGCAGTTTCCTTGGCAACGTAAGAGGGGTTCATAATGATAAACTGATACAGATCCTCTGCAATCTGTGCGTGACCGTCATCGTTGGGATGCACGTAGTCAGCCAGATATTGGGTCAGGTGGTCGTTGCTTGCGTTCTTGTAGTACAGATTGCCGTAGCGGTTCAGGTCAATGACGGGAATCTTGTAGTGATCGCAGGTCTTGATCAAAGCTTCGCAGTAATCCCGCATAGTCCAGCCGGCGGCGTTGACCTTGTTCTGGTCGCCGTGGCGGGCAGCAGAATTGTTGACAACGCTCAAATTTACAAGACCGGGGATGGGAGTAACAAAGAAGAACTTGGTGTTTGCACAGGCAGAGGTCTTGCGGAGCTCTACCACCTGCTTGCACCAGCGGTTCAGCGCACCGTAAACGGTGGAGGTGCTGTTCTCCAGGAAGGTGCCCATTTCAGTTACGCCATCTACAGCGCAGTTAAAGTCGTTGGTGCCCATCATAATGGTGACAACTGCTGCGCCGGAGCAGTTTGCCTGTGTTAATTTGCCGAAATTGCATCCGGTAGAGGATGTGGTGCCGGTACACAGAGTTGTGCCGTTTGCACCCAAATTTGTAAAGGTTGCGCCAAGCTTATCGGCAAGAACCTTTACGTATTTTGTATTTGCACTGCTTGCGCCAATGCCATTGGTGATACTGTCACCGATGCAAACGATTTTTTTACCGTTATAATATGTAGAAGAGAGGGGTTGAGGTACCAAAACAGCGTCCTCCGGAGGTGTAGTAGGTGCGGTAGTGGGTGCAGTGGTGGGTGCGGTAGTGGGTGCGGTAGTGGGTGCGGTAGTAGGCTTGGTGGTGGGCTTCGTGGAAGTGGTAGGCTTCGTGGAAGAAGTCGGTGTGGTAGAAGAAGTCGGCTTCGTGGAAGAAGTAGGCTTGGTAGAGTTGTTGCTGCTAGAAGTCGGCTTGGTAGAGTTGTTGTTGCCGGAGGTGGGCTTGGTAGAGCCGCTGCCATCAGCAGGTGTGGTGCTCTCCTCACCGGTTGTTCCGGAAGGCTGGGTCTGGTCGCCGGTCTCTAAGGTGTTGTCGGTACCGTCTGTGCTTATAGTTTCACCGGTGGAGCCGGTGGTGCTGTCTGCGGAAGGCTTTTTCTTCTTGCAGCCCACCATAACGGTGGCCAGCATACAGGCAACCAGCAAGACAGAAAGAATTCTAAGTGCCAGGCTATATTTTTTCTTCATAACAGGACCTCCATATTTTTATACAAAAGGTTCAAATCTAACATATTGATTATACGGGAAAACTTCCTAAAAGGCAAGAGGGAAAACAGGAATTATACCACAAACAGCTTTTCCTGCAGGGCATAAAGCTTGGCGCAATTTTGCCGGAGCTCTTCTGCGGAGTAATAATCGGTGGTGTTCCACGTTCTGTCGGCCACAATGGGCAGGTTCAGCAGCAGCTGTTCCCGTTCCACCTGAGGGGTACATTCCCACTGGCACAGCATACCGCCCATAACCCGGTCACTCAGAGGAACCTCCATGCCGCCGTGGGCAGGAGACTTGGGATTCCAGTTGTCCCACTTGGCGATATGCCAGCCATCCTCTGCCGCATTCCACTTGCAGTTTTCCCGGGGCGTGATGTAAAGAGGCTTCCAAGATGCGTTGATGACCCGGAAACCGGCATCCAAAAGCTGCGGTGCAACCTGATAATAGCTTTCCCACACAACCACAATGGTGTCACGGGAAATATCCTCTGTGCCTTCTGCCGGGAAACCCTCCCAAACGATGGGAGTTTTGCCCACAGAGAAGCAAATATCGGTGATTTTCTTCACAAAGTGGGAATACAGGGTCTTGCTGTCGGGGATGTTGTGGTCAGCCATATATTTCCGGCAGAGCTTGCAATGGTCCCAGCGGGAGTAGGCAGCCTCGTCACAGCCGATATGCAGGTAGGGAGAATAGTGGAAAATTGCGGCAAGCTCAGCAAGCATCTTCTCAATGGTTTCGAAAACGCCCTCTTTACCGATGCACATAATCAGGTCGGGCTTGGTTGCGTATTCGTCATCGTACTCGTTGGCAAATTCCGCTGCGCACCGGCGCACAAGGGTACTGGCGTGGCCGATTCCCTCAAATTCGGGGATCAGAATGATGCCGGCTTCGTGGGCATACTCCACAAGATATGCAATCTCCGCCTTTGTGTAGCAGGCGCCGGGGATTGCGGCGTTGGGCAGGCAGTCAAAGGGCATTGTCCAGCCCTCATCGTCTGTCAGATGCAGCTGGAGATACCGGTATTTATTTAAGTAGCACAGATCCACATAGGAAAGCAAATAGGAGAAATCGTGCCATTTGCGGGCTAGGTCCACCGACAGCCCGCGGAAATCCCGGTCCGGCTTTTGCTGCATTTTTACGTTAGCCAAGGTCAGTACACCGTTATGATATTCAATCAGCTGCAGCATTGTGGCAAGTCCGTAGCCGGCACCCTCCACGCTGGAGGCAAAAACCGTGTCGCCGGCAATGCGGAATTCATTTTCCCCAAGACTTTCGTCCACACAAACGTGGATGCCGCCGTTGCCCTCCCGGAACACCACGCCGTATAATTTTACTGCCATTCGCTTAAAGGCCTTATAGGCGAAGAAAAGGGCAGGCGCAAGGGAGATGCAGGGGGTGATTGTGATGGCGTCTCCTGCACAGACGGCATTGCTTTTTGGCATAAGCTGCATAAAAATATCCTCCAAAAAAGGTAAAAATCGTAAAATCATATTACCATACAGGCAATGGGCTGTCAACAAAATACGACATCAAAAAGGCTAAAAAACGCGGCATTTTTATGCCTGTTCAATTGCCGGTTTTTCCAAGCATTCCAGCTCCTTGCGGTAGGCGTTGGGCGTCTTGCCGCAGCTGCGGCGGAATATCTTGGTAAAATAAGAATTGCTGTTAAAGCCACAGCGCAGCGCAATGTCGGTAATGGAAAGATTTGTAGTTTCCAAAAGCTTTTTGGCAACCTGAATCCGGTATTCGATCAGATAATCCGTGGGGGATTGGTGAATGGACTCCCGGAAGCAGCGCAGACACTCCCGGGTACTGACCGCCGCGGCATCGGCAATTTGCTCCAAGGTCAGCTTTTCGGCGTAGTTTTCCTGAATAAATGCCATCATTGTCAGAATGCGGTCTTGGTTTTTGGATGCAGCCCGGTATGCGCTGCCGTCAGATTCCTGAATGACCTTCAGCAGAAACAGCCAAATTTCCCCAAGCAAGCTCCGTGTCTGGAATTCCACATCTGTTTGGGCTTGCAGCTGGGACAGCTGCCGCAATTTCCCCAAAAGGCTGCGCTGCGCCTCGGTCTCTCCCCGGAAGCACAGCATATCGATGTCCTTGTTTTGGGTAACGGGGTTGAGGTATTTGGTTTCAAACACGCTTTTGAAATGTCCCCCCAAAAAAACCGGATGGAACAGGTGAGAATCCAAAATGCAGGCGTCTACATTTTCCACTGTAATTAAGGCGTTGCTGTTGGTAAAGTAGGCTTCGCCTTTTTGCAGGGTCACCGTGCGTGTGGGGGTCGAAAGCTTTAAGCACCCTTCCGCCACATAGCCAAATTCCAGCGCCTCGTGCCAGTGCCACGGGACAGTGGTTTCCCGCATATCCGTGTGGTGATAGGCATAGGGGTATTCGTTGTGAAGCCCCTCCACCTCTTCCATCATATTCCGTCTGATTTGCAGTTTCATAATGCAGTTATCCTTATACAAAAATAATAATATTGGCGATATCGTTATATATTTAGGCGGTAATTTGCTTTCAAAAGCGGTAGATTAAGTTATAATAATTATAGCAAAGGAAATAAGGTAAGTAAAGAGGCTTTTTCAGGAATAAGGAGGTTTTTATGGTTGTTGTTTATTTTTTGATTTTAGGATCTGTTGTTTTCGGCTTGAATGTTCTTGAAAACAAGCTTTCCCATTGATTGGTCGGGAATATCTGCTAACAAAAACAGCCCACACCGCAGGGTGTGGGCTGCTTTTTTCTATTTCTGCGCCAGTTCCTTGGTAACAGCCAAAAAGCGGTGAATGTCATCTGCACCGTGGCAGTGCAGGGGAGATACCCGGATTGCGCCGGTAAGCCCCAGCGCCTCCACAATCCGCTTGGCGTACATACTGCGATTGCTGCGGTCACAGACGATTACGCCCCGCTTTTCGTATTCCTTTACCGCGTCGGACACATCCATTCCCGTAATGCCAATGGCGGCAATCAAATCCCGCCGATGTAGCGCCAATCCGTCAGCAAAGACCTGAACACCGGGAATATGCCGCAAACCGGGTTGCGTTTCCGTTCCCTCCAGTAAAAGGGAGAGCAATGCCCGTTCCTGCAAATGGATGCGCTCCATTCCCGTCCGGTACAGACTTTTGCGGTTGGTATCCTTGCTAAAGCGGGAGCCAATCCGGCAGACATAGTCGATGACCGCCAGCATAGCTGCAAAATTGCCGGGGCTGGGTGTTCCCAGCGCAAAAACCGTCGGATCCTTTTGCAGCAGCTTCCGATGGGTAAGCTGCGCCATCCGGTCTGAAACCCAGCCAAAGCCGCAGCCGCGAATACCGAAGAATTTATAGGGGGCAAAATTCGCTCCGTCAACGCCTAATTGCTCCACATCCAAAGCGCAGTGGGGCGCATGCTGAACGGCATCGGTCAGAATATAAAGCTCCGGCTTTTTTTGTCTTGCTTTGCGGACGATTGCTTCGATATCCATAATGGCGCCGGTGACATTGGAAGCCGACATAACGCTGAGCAGACAGGTGTTCTCATCCACAAGACTTGCCGCTGCATCCGGGTCAATCGCGCCGGTAGCATGATCTGCAGGAATCACCCGCAATTCTTTACCTGTTTTTTGGCAATAATATGCCACTGCGTCAAAGGAAGAGGGATGCTCCAAAACAGACACCACAGCGTTGGTGCCGGGAACATTCTCCATAATGAGCTCAACCATATGAAACATAGTCTGGGAAGCTGTCAGCTCGGTGATCAGTGCACCGTTCTCTGTTCCGAACACATAGGCGAGGATTTCTTTTGTGCCGTTTTGCACGATTTCGTTCAGCTCCAGCGCCTGCGCGTGAAACCGCTCCGGACAGTCGGGAAGCATCTCCAGTCGGGCTTTTGCCTCCACGGCGGCTTTCAGCCGCAGAGAGCCGCCGGAGTTGTCAAAAATCAGCCTTTTTGCGCCGTTTTTATCCAAATCAGCATAATAAAATTCTTCTTTTAAGGCTTTTTGCAAAGCCGTATCAAACAAAATTCCCTGTGTGTTGTCCATAGCTGTTCTCCTTTATTCGGGAATCAGATCACCCAGCTTTACATATCGTATGGCGTCTTTTCCCCGTACCATCGGGTTGCCGATTTGATATTCCAAAGCAAGCTCGCTGGTGCTGTATGCCAGATAAACGTCATTCAGAATATCTGCGATGGCAACGTTGACCATTCCGTATTTCCGATACAAATCTGCCACGACCGTTTGTTCTTCCCCGTACACCAAACGGATGGATGTCCGCCCCTGCTGAATTGCAGGACGGTGGGCGGTGTCGTCATTTAGATAGTTGTAGGACATCAAAATGTTTTTATTATAAACGATGAGCCTCGGCCTGCATTGGATGCTGCCACTGAAGAAGGAAGGCTCTGTCCAAGTGTTTCCCCCGTCTGGGGAGGAAACAAAAGCGATGGAATCGATGGCTTTGTCGGTCCTGTAAATGGCATAGATTTTTTCGCCTAGGAATTTGTATTCAAATTCATACTGGGCAGGATGGGGGAACACGGCGAAGAATTCCACGCTGGCGCCGTTATCTTGGGAGCGGAAGAGAATCGGCTCGGCATAATAGCTCACAGCGGCGCTGTACACACAGCCGTCTTCGCCACGAAAATACCCACAATGCCCAACTTGCTCGGTTTTTACATATTTGTGGTTCTGATACCCACGGGATTCCAAATACGCAAACTGGGCAGACAGGCAAAGGGGCGCAACACTGCCGTCTTCCTTTCGGAGCATAACCGCCTTTTCCTCGGTGAGCGTATTGGAAAGGACGTCATAATCCTTGTAGCACCAGCTGTGATCCCCCTCGGCGCAGCTGTTTTTCTCATAAAAAACTCTCACCTTGCCATCCCCCAGACCGAGGATGTTGGGGCAGTATACCTTTTCTCCCTCTGCTACCGTGACAAAACGGATGTTGGTAGGCTGGGAGGCAGGGAAGCAGGAAAGGGCAACCTTTTCCCGGGATTCTCCGTAATTGCCTTGAAAGCCCGGCATATAGGCGCAGAACATAATGCCGTATTTTGCATCAAAGGCAAGGGCAGCGCCGTCTGCGCTGGTCTGGGTCAGTCCGTCGTTAATTTGTACGGAATGTTCCAGTTTGGCACGCAGTGTTTCGTTCTTGGTTTCCATAGCAGGTCTTCCTTTCTGCTTTTTTTGCTATTGTACTATATCAAAAAAGAAATATAAATTGCTAAAATAGTATTTTATATTGAAAAACAAGCAAAGCTATGGTACAGTAAAACTATGAATACAGAAATGAAACTGACATACAACGGAATATCTTTTCTCCGAAGCAACAGCCCGTCCATAGCAGAGCGTGAAATCCACACCTATCACGAAATCCTTTTCTGTATGGATGCAAGAGCAGTGCTCTTCACAGAAAAGCAGCAAATAAAGGTTCAGGGAGATGTGCTGCTGCTGATTCCGAAAGGGACATATCATTTGTTCTCCGTTGAGAGCAGGGAACGCTTTCCCCGCTTAAAAATCTATTTCCCTGCGGATGTGCTGGACAGCACGCCTTGCCGCGAGGTTTTGTCGGATTTTCGCATCATCGATAACATCGACGGCAACATCCTGCTTTTGCTGAAAAAGCTTTGCCGCATTATGGAAGCGGAAAGCATCCGCAAGCAGGGCTTTTACGCCTACAGCGCGTTTCTGATGCTGCTATCTGAGCTGGATCAAAGCCTTGGTAAGACCCATAAGCAGGAAACAGCCACCGCCAACGAGCTGGACGAATTGCTGAAATACATAGCAGAGAACCCTTCTGCAGATTTAAGCGTTGCAGCCCTTGCAAATAAGCTGCACGCATCCGCGTCCACTGTGACACATCTGTTCAAAAAGACACTGGGAATCTCTGTCCACCGGTATGTGACCCAAAGGCGGCTGGTCTATGGGCAGAGTCTGATTCTTGCCGGACATAAGCCCTCAAAGATTTACGGGGATTGCGGCTATGGGGATTATTCTTCCTTTTATAAAGCCTATATACAGTTTTTCGGCTACAGCCCTTCTGCGGAAGGAGAAGAAACAGCAGAAACATAAAAAAGCACCCATATGGGTGCTTTTTTGCAGCAATTTCGGGTCTTTTTTGGCACAGCGGGCGAACACAGTTCGCCCCTACGGTATTGTGGGATAGAATTTGTACGGGAGGCGTTTCGCCTCCCGCAATTCGGGACGGGAAACCCGTCCCCTACGCCGCTGCATCCAGCATATTTTCGATAAATATTCCGTAGCCGGTGGTGGGGTCGTTGACGAGGACGTGGGTGACGGCGCCGACCAGTTTTCCGTCCTGTATAATCGGGGAGCCGCTCACGCGGATGTCAAGTAGGGGACAAAAGAATTTTGTGTTTTTCTGCGTTTTTTATGCGTTTTTCTGGTAAAAGGTAGGTTTTTACACACCTCACCCGCAGTCCTTAACTTGACATAGATGAAATGTCGAAAAAGGGGATTTTAATTGTCCCTGTCTTTTCGACAAATTCTGGTATTTACCGGACAGCTGTTTATGTACATAGAAACATATGGGGGAAACAACAAACGCCTTTTCTTCCTTTTTCAAAAAAACGATCAAAGTATTGCTGCCATATGACTGCCCCCTCGTTAATGTTGTTTATTGTAGCTTGATGAAAGTAAGACCAACAGGCATATAGGAGCAAACCGGATAACCGTGTTTGTTGCAAGCAGACAAACAGTGTGCTATACTAAAACAAAAAGGAGGTGTTTAAATGAAAAAATATGAATATATCGGTTGTTTTTTGGATAGAGAAGAGCTATTTCAAAAAGCAGCCGGAATCCGCGAAAAACCCCTATGCAATGAGAAACAAAAACCACATATTACGTTTGTATACGCGCCAAAGAGCGTACCAGAAGAATTGTTTGGGCAAACCATATCCATAATGGTAATGGGCTATGGAAACGATGGTCATAATGAGGGACTGCGGGTAACACTTACGAGTAATCATCCCACCATCAACGAAATGATTGCACAGATTCCTGTTCCTCATATTACATTGGCTGTCAGTAACGATGGTCAAGCGGTGAATACGAGGTATCTTTGCTTTTCCCCGGTTAAGCAGTTCTCGCTGGTTGGCTATTTTGGAGGGCACTTACAGGAAAATACTGAACAGGAGGATGGATAATGCTGGCGTGGAAAACTGAGCATAAAATCAAGCAGACGTATAAAGATGCAAAAAGTATCCGGTTTTCTTGTGCGTACTTATTCCGCATTAAAGTGGATGATGATTTTTTTTTGGTAAAGGATGAGCAGGGGCGCGGGATGTTTCAACCGGTCGGCGGTGTTTACAAATATACGGACGACAGCTTCTTCCCCGATTTGCAGGCAATTCAGTGCACCAGGTTTGGAAACTCCAGCGATCTGGACAGTGACCTGCGAATCATTGTTCCAAGAGAAAAGGTGAAGCGTTTTGAACACTGGTATCGGAAAGAACAAGGTCGGGAAACACCGGATAATTTATATCGAGAATTTCAGGAGGAGATTCTTGATCGAATTGACTTGATCGATGATTCTGTTTTTGAATCTATCTCCTACCGCTACATAGGTGAGCACGTTGAGGCGAGTCGCTGGGGCGAAAATAATGTACAGATCCACATTGCGGATATTGTGGAGCTGATACCCACACCTCAGCAGAAACAGGAAATTGCCAAACTGCGGGACTATGAGAGCAGTATCTATCGGTTCGCTACAAAGGCAGAGGTCTATAACCATGGCCGCACGGTGGGGAAACAAGTAATGAGCATATCTCCTCATACCATAAAAATGTTGGAGGAGGAAGAGCGTAGTCTCACAAAGAACAGACGTTCCGGAAAAGTCATTAAATGCCATCGACCGCTTGATGCTCCAGGTAAATCGCAATGCGACTGGCAAGGCTTTCAAAAGGTGGATATGTCAAAACCCTTTACTTTTATTAGCTATCAATCAGACCATAAAAACACGGTTTGGGAATTTTGCCGGAATAATAATCCGCCGTTAACAAACGTGTGGATCGACAAAAAAGAAGTTGGAGAGCTTTGGATTGAAAATCTAAAAAAAGCCATTTCCTCCGGTAATTGTGAAAAGGCTGTGCTGTTTGTGAACAACCGATATATGATTCGTAGCACTCCTTGTTACGAGGAAGCGAGTATAGTGGTGAAACATAATATCCCCCATGTCGTGGTTCTAATGGATATGGATCTAAAAAACGTTGTTGATATCATCCAAACCTGGATTTCCTGCGACGGCGCGGATAAAGAAAAACTGAAGGTCTTCAAAAAACTATTCCACTATAACGATGACACAGCCCATTTGGATGGTACGTTCTTTTTCCTCCCTGGTGTGGACAGAGACTGGTTTTTGCAGGTGGTGGAAAACCTAACAGATTATAAAGAAACGACAAAGTGAATTACAAGGCCGAGGCAAAGATATTACTTTGCCTCGGCCTTCTTTTTGCGGTTTTATTGCTTGTAGTGATGAGGGCTTTCCAGCTGCCTAAGATGCAGTATCCAGTATATTTTCGATGAAAGCTGCCGTAGCCAGTTGTGGGGGAACGAGTGGCCGCGATCGGTGAACGAGGAAGGCACACCGTCGCCGACGAGGACACCGAGTATCGTAACAGGAGAGCCGGACACGTATGTGTCAAGTAGAGGACAAAAGATTTTTGCATTTTTCTGCAGATTTTATGCGTTTTTACGGGTAAAAGGCTTACTTTTACACACCTCAACCGCAATCCTTAACTTGACATAGATGAAATGTTGAAAATACCGTATTTTAAGACTTCACGCATTTTCGGCAAATTCCGAACGATAGCGAACCGTCGGTTTTGCCCTAAATAGCAAACGTTTACGGTTATGAACTGTCCTTTTGTAAGCTCCATTCCGTATTTCCTGCCTAATATTGTATTCCCAAATATTCGTCTTCCGCCAGTACGCCCAAATTTTGACCGAGGAAGATCATCGTGTCGGGAGTAAGGGAGAAACTACCCTCCTGCTCCTGCCGGGGACTATGCCCAAAAAGCCTGGTATACGCTCGGAAGAAGGTAGAATAATCCCCATAACCGCAGATCGCATACACCTCTGTAGGCTTAATACCCTGCAGCAGTAACTCCCGGGCTTTCAGCAAACGCTTGCCCGTGACATATCGGCCAACTGAGGTGCCGGTCGCCTCCCGGAACATGCGGCATAGCTGTGTGCGGCTGACATAAAAGTAGTCGCTAAGGCGCTGCAAAGACAGATCCTTTTCCAGATTGTGGTTGATGTAACGGATCACCCGGGTCTCCAAGGTATCCTGCCCCGATTGTAGCTCCCGTTGAGCAGAAAACGCTTCGCTGATCGCATGCAGAAGCAGGAGCATATTGCCCAAAACGCTGATGCGATTATTCTGCGCTGTTATGCGTTTCATTGCGTCGATGCCGGAAGGTCCCATCCGGTAGCGGTTGTGCAAGCCTGCCTTGCGCTGAAAAATAGCTTGCGTCAGCACACGCTCCGGGTCTAATGTGTTGAATATGCTCGCATCAAAGTGGATGCAAAACCGTTCATAGGGTACGTTTTCATCCACCTGTACATGGTGCGCTTCCCCGGGACGCATAAGCAGGATATCTCCCGGCTCCAGGGAATAGATGGTTCCCTCCACATAGAACTCTGCTATACCGGCTACAAAGCAGTATAGCTCTGTATACGTGTGGGTATGTATGTAAAAGTTTGATTGAGAAGGCGTTTCGTCCCTGACATGGAATAAACGAATATCCTGCTCATTGAAAAAGAAAAAACGCATACACGATCACCGTGACCATTCTATCATATCTTGGTACGATTTGCAATGTTATTTGAAAATAATTGTAATGTCATTTCATTTTGCACCGCTGTATAATAGGGCATATTTTAACAGGAAGAGGTGCTCCATGTCAAATATCAAATTGTATGCTTTCGCCGATGAGGCCTCCAAGCAGATGGGCGGGCAAATTGCAGCCATGCTGCGAAACGGACTGGACGGCTTGGAGATCCGAGGTGTGGACGGCACAAACGTCTCCTGTATTTCTCTGAAAAAAGCAAAAAAAGTTCGTAAGATGATGGACGACAACGGCCTGCATGTATGGTCTATCGGATCTCCTATTGGTAAGATCCGGCTTGACGAGGATTTCCAAGCACATCTCGAGTGCTATCGCCACACATTGGATGTTGCAGACATTCTCGGCAGCGAAAACATCCGGCTGTTCTCGTTCTATATGCCAAAGGAAGAGGATCCTGCGCTTTACCGCCAGCAGGTAATCGACCGCATGGGTCAGATTCTTGAGATCGGACGCGGAACAGGTATCAATATTTGCCACGAGAACGAAAAAGGCATTTACGGCGACACTGCAGACCGCTGCCTGGATCTGCATCAAGCAATGCCCGAATTAAAGGGGATCTTCGATCCTGCCAATTATGTCCAGTGCGGTGAGGACACCCTGCGTGCATGGGAAATGCTGAAAAACTACATTCACTATCTGCATATAAAGGATGCTCTGCCCGACGGAAGCGTCGTTCCTGCCGGAAAAGGTCATGGAAATATTGCTGCGATCATTAAGCGCTATCTTACACAAGGCGGCACCGCCATGACGCTGGAGCCCCATCTAACCATTTTTGACGGTCTTAAGGAGCTTGAGGAAGACGGAAATACCAGCAAGGTCGGTTCCCAGTACAGATATTCCAGCGAGGGCGCAGCCTTTGATGCTGCTGCGGCAGCGCTGAAAGATATTTTACAGGAGGTATCCATATGCAAATAGGTGCTCAGTTTTTCACGATCCGGGAATACTGCAAGACCCTTCCGGATTTTGCCGAATCTCTAAAAAAGGTGGCGGATATTGGCTACCGCACCGTTCAGATTTCCGGCACCTGCCCTTATGAGCCCCAGTGGCTGAAGGAGCAGCTGGATCTGAACGGCTTGAAGTGTGTGATTACCCACACAAATACCGAGAGATTGGTTGAGGAGACGGAAGCTGTTGCCAAGGATCATGACATTTTTGATTGTAAGTACGTTGGTCTTGGTGCTTACAGCTTTAACCCCGAGATGGGCCATTCCTTCGAAGACTTCATGGAAACCTATGTTCCGGTTGCCCAGCGCCTGAAAGAATGCGGTAAGTACTTTATGTACCATAACCACGCCCACGAATTTAAGCGTCTGGACGGCAAGTTGATCTTCGACAAGATCACACAATCCGTCCCCGCAGATATCCTTGGCTTTACCTTGGATACATACTGGGTGCAGGTCGGCGGCGGCGACCCTGCACAGTGGCTGGAAAAGCTGGCCGGACGGATTCCTGTGATCCATCTGAAGGATTGTGCATGGGGCCAGCAGATGGCTGTTGTTGGCGAGGGTAATATCAACTTTGACCGTGTATTTGAGAAGGCAGAAGCCGGCGGAACCATGTATATGATGGTTGAACAGGACAAGTGCAACGGCGAGGATCCCTTTGACTGTCTGAAGCGGAGTTATCAGAACCTGAAAGCGCACGGCTTTGAATAAGAGGAGATATGGCTATGGATAAGATTATTAAGCTTGGCATTATCGGAATCGGCAACATGGGCTCTGCCCATGCAAGGAGAATCTATCAGGGCATGTGCCCCGATTTTCAGCTGGTAGCTGTTGCAGATACAGATCCTGACCGTGAAGCATGGTGTGCCGAAAATCTGGGTGAGGATATTATTTTCTTTCATACCGCAGAGGAAATGCTGGACAGCGGAAAAATCGACGCCTGCATCGTTGCAGTTCCTCACTATGATCACTGCAATCTGGCAATTGCCTGTATGAAGCGTGGCATTCATGTTCTGGTGGAAAAGCCTGCGGGTGTCTACACCAAGCAGGTGCAGGAAATGAATGCGGAAGCAGACAAACACCCCGATGTGGTATTCGGCATGATGTTCAACCAGCGGACCAACCACATTTACCGCAAACTCCGGGAAATCGTGCAGTCCGGTGAATATGGTCAGATCCGCCGTACCAACTGGATTATTACCAACTGGTACCGTCCACAGGCTTACTATGATTCCGGCAATTGGCGGGCAACCTGGTCCGGTGAAGGCGGCGGCGTTCTGCTGAATCAGTGCCCCCATCAGCTGGATCTGTGGCAGTGGATCTGCGGTATGCCCGTAAGAGTGCATGCCCACCTGCACTACGGAAAGTGGCATGATATCGAAGTGGAAGACGATGTCACCGCATATGTAGAATATGCAAACGGCGCTACCGGCGTATTTATTACATCTACTGGTGACGGTTGTGGCACAAACCGTCTGGAAATTCAGATGGACAAGGCCAAGATCGTGGCCCAAATGGATAGCCTGGAAGTTCTGGAGTTTGAAATGAGCGAGCAGGAGTTCAGCAGAACCAACACCAGCGCCTTTGGTTCTCTCAAGATCCATCCCGTGGAAATCACCACCGACGGTGAGAATCCACAGCATATCGGCGTTATCAAAGCATGGGGCGGTGCGATCCTTCGCGGCGAGCCCATGGTGGCCGATGGACGTGAGGGTATCAACGGTCTGACCCTCTCGAATGCAATGCACTTATCTTCCTGGCTGGGCAAGACGGTGGAGCTGCCCTTCGACGAAGATCTTTACTACAATGAGCTGATGAAGCGTGCGGCCACCTCCCGGAGAAAAACGAATGTGCGCACAGTTATTGCAGATACATCCGATTCCTACGGCGGTACTGCGGACGGTGAATACAAAGATCGGCGGAAAACAAGCTGGTGACCTGGCATCAATAGGAAACGGGAGGCAAAAAGCCTCCCGTTTTTACGCTGCAGCGTCCAGCATGTTTTCTATAAAAATCCCATAACCCATTGTGGGGTCGTTAACCAACACGTGGGTGACTGCGCCGACCAGCTTGCCGTCTTGGATGATGGGGCTGCCACTCACCTGTGTGTCAAGTATAGGACAACATTTTGTGCCAATTTTATTGGATTTGCAATGAACGCTATAAGTCTGCAGCACAATCACCACTTAATGATAGGATGTACTTGACAAAGTACAAGTAACATCATATAGAACAAACGTTGCTTATTGTAATTTAAGGAGTGATGAAATGATAGAAAGTTTATATTATTTAGTAAAAGAAGATCTGGGTTTGGACCCAAAAGCAACAAATGGAAACATTGGAAGGCAACGTTGGACTTGAAAACTTGTTATGAATGCCGTACAATACACGGTAAGATTTATTCAATCAATGAGTCGGTCTCCCCTATGCCGCCCTTACATTGGTGTTGCTGTTATTTAAGGAGAACATATAATGGATCAATATAACGAAATCATACTGGATTTGACTGGATGCCGTTATTTAGGCGAAATACATCAACGTATTAAAAAAGCCTTGTCTTTCCCCGATTACTACGGAGAAAACTGGGATGCTTTTTTGGATGCTTTTCGCACAGTAGGCATTCCTGATCGAATTGTTATCACAGGAGAACATACTGTTCCTAAGGACTTAATTTCTGAACTTGAAAGAATGCATAGTACCTTGGAGTATATACGCGGAGAGTTGTCGGGTTTTGGACAAGTATTTTCTTATGAAGTAATAGATTGACCTTATTCCCCCTTTGGTAATCCAAAGGGGGAATGTTTTACGCCGCGGCATCTAACATGTTTTCGATGAAGATGCCGTATCCAGTAGTCGGGTCGTTAACAAGGACATGAGTAACGGCACCTACCAGTTTTCCGTCCTGTATAATCGGCGAGCCGGACACGAGTGTGTCAAGAGGGATACAACAACTAATTTTTGGCGATTTTTAGGCCTTTTTCGACCCCAAAATGCTCATTTTGACCAAAAAAGAAGGAGAAATACTAAAATGAGTACATTTTCAATGTAACTTT
>SVKL01000016.1 GCA_015068495.1 Oscillospiraceae bacterium
TCGTGCCACTTCCCCCTTTAGCCGTCTGGGGGTCCGGGACCATACGGGAGGTCCCGGCGGCTCTTTGCATACTTTCTCGCCGGAGAGAAAGTATGATCGCCTTAGGGATAATTGCAATTTGAAAGGAGTTTTTATGAAACTGAAAACGACCCTTTTGGGAAAAACCTACACATTTAAGGACGTAAAGGACGTTCTTGCCAAGGCAAATGAGGAAAAAACCGGCGATAAATTAGCCGGCTTGGCGGCGGAAACCGCGCAGGAGCGGGTGGCGGCAAAGGTGGTGCTGTCTGCCTTGACCGTTGGGGATTTGCGGGAAAATCCCGCCGTGCCCTACGAGGAAGACGAGGTCACCCGGATTATTCAGGACGATGTGAACACCCCCGCCTACGAAAAAATCCGCAACTGGACAATCGCCGAGCTGCGGGAGTGGATTCTGGACGAGAACACCACCGCTGACCATATTCGCAAGGCAAGCCGGGGGCTGACATCAGAGGTTGTGGCGGCGGTGGCAAAGCTGATGAGCAATCTGGATTTGATTTATGCCGCGGCGAAAATTCCCGTCACCGCCCATTGCAACACCACCATCGGTCTGCCGGGCACCCTGTCCTGCCGCTTGCAGCCTAACCACACCACCGACGATCCCGACGGCATCACCGCCTCCACCTTGGAGGGGCTTTCCTTTGGTGCGGGAGACGCGGTGATTGGCTTGAATCCGGTGACAGATTCCCCCGAGCAGGTGGGAAAAATTCTGCGCCGGTTTGATGAGATTAAAAACCACTGGGAAATTCCCACCCAGATTTGCGTCCTTGCCCACGTCACCGCCCAGATGAAGGCGGTGCGCTCCGGCGCTCCCTGTGATTTGATATTCCAGTCCATTGCCGGCAGCCAAAAGGGCAACGAGGCCTTCGGCTTCTCCGCCCAAACGCTGCAGGATGCCAAGGATTTGCTCCTGACCGACGGCACGGCAGAAGGGCCTAACGTGATGTATTTTGAAACCGGGCAGGGCTCAGAGCTTTCCTCGGAAGCTCACCACAACACCGACCAAGTGACCATGGAGGCCCGTTGCTACGGCTTTGCCAAGCGGTTTCAGCCCTTTTTGGTGAACACAGTGGTGGGCTTCATCGGACCGGAGTATCTGTATGATGCCCGGCAGGTGACCAGAGCCGGTCTGGAGGACCATTTTATGGGCAAGCTCACCGGTGTTTCTATGGGCTGCGACTGCTGTTACACCAACCATATGAAGGCAGACCAAAACGCCATTGAAAACTTGGCGACATTACTGACCGTTGCCGGCTGCAACTACTTTATGGGCATCCCCCACGGGGATGACATTATGCTCAACTATCAGACCACCGGCTTCCGGGAGACGGTAACCCTCCGGGAGCTGACAGGCAAGACCGCCATCCCGGAATTTGACCGGTGGCTGCACAAAATGGGCTTTTTGGAAGACGGCAAGCTGACAAAGAAAGCCGGCGACGGCTCCAGCCTTTTATTTTGACCGGGCAAAGGGCGCGTGTAGGGACCGGCGTCCTCGACGGTCCGTGTCGGCTAATTTTGGACTGTCCGGGAGGCCAGTCCCTACAGAATTGAATTGAAAAAGGGGAACAATATGAACAAACAGGAATTAACCAACCTTGTGGCGGAGATATTAAGCCAAATGAACGGCGGGCAGCCTCAGGTAAAGGGCAGCGACTACAAGCCTGCCGATGCCGGTCCGCAAATGCAGGACACCCACCACAAGGACGGAGATTTTGTGGAGGATGTGTCGGAGCTGGATTTGCGGAAGCTGTATATGGTGGATGGGCCCCAGGACGAAAAAGCCTTCCGCAGACTGAAGGAGCGTACCCCCGCCCGTCTTGGCAGCGGCAGAGCAGGTCCTCGCTACAAGACCCTCACAATGCTGCGTTTTCGTGCCGACCACGCGGCGGCGCAGGATGCGGTGTTTTCGGAGCTTCCCGAAGATTTTGGAGAGAAAAACGGCCTTATTTCCGTAAAAACAGAGTGTAAAGACAAGGATGAGTATTTAACCCGTCCGGACAAGGGGCGTCGGTTTGACGAGGAAAACGCCAACAAAATCCGCGCTGCCATACAGGGCAAGCCCACGGTGCAGCTGGTGATTGGCGACGGGCTGTCGTCCGCGGCAATCAGCGCCAACGCAACGGACTGTGCCCAAGCCATCCGTGACGGACTGAAGGTCAAGGGGATAGAGCTGGGCAAGGGAATTTTCGTGAAATTCTGCCGGGTTGGCGCCGGCGATGCGGTGGGCGATATTACCGGCTGTGAGCTGGTGTGCGTGCTGGTGGGTGAGCGGCCGGGGCTGGTGACGGACAAGAGTATGTCCGCCTATATCACCTACAAGCCCCACACCGGCGTATCCGAATCCAGCCGGACGGTGGTTAGTAACATCCACGCCCAAGGCACCCCTGCGGTGGAGGCAGGGGCGTACGTTGCGGAGCTGATTGACACGATTCTGAAGAAAAAGGTGTCCGGCGTTGGGCTGCATTTGGAGGAAAACCAATGATACCAGTGAATGTTTTGGCGGTGCAATATCTGGCAAGCGCCACCGAGGGGCTGTGCCGGCAGCTGGGAGCGCCGGAGGGCTTTCCCTGCTTGGCGCTGATTACCACAGACTGCGACGATGCCACCTATATTGCCTTGGACGAGGCGACCAAATCCGCAGAGGTGCAGGTGTGCTTTGGCAGTAGCTTTTATGCAGGCGCTGCCAACGCGTCCACCCCCAATGCCGGCGAGGTGCTGGGAATTCTGTGCGCCGCAACCCCCGGGGCTGCGCGCAGCGGTATGGACGCGGTTTTGGCAGCCTTGGGAAGAATCGGCTTTCAGCAGGCAAAGGATGTGCCTTACCTAGCCTATACTGTGTCAAGCTGCGGCAGCTTCTTGGCAAAAGAAGCCGGGGTTAGCGAGGGCAGCGCCTTGGCGTATTTGATTGCGCCGCCGCTGGAGAGTATGTATGCGCTGGACTTTGCCTTAAAGGCGGCAGATGTAAAGTTATGTAAACTATATACACCCCCCAGCCCCACCAATTTCGGCGGCGGATTGCTAACCGGCACCCAATCCGCCTGCGCCGCTGCCTGCGCAGCCTTTGCTGACGCGGTGGCAGAAGTGGCGGAAAAACCGAAATAAGATCAATCTTGCCTCTCCCTTTGGGAGAGGTGGCAAAAATCTTTGATTTTTGACGGAGAGGGCCCTGTAGGGACCGGCGCGACCGACGGTCCATGTTGGCTTTTTGGACTGTCCCTATGAGATTGCCACGTTGCCGCAAGCGGCTCCTCGCAATGACACATAAAGCTGAAAAAGGAGTTGATTCTTTGGAATTTGATAAGGACCTACAGGCTGTCCAGCAGGCACGTGCTTTGGCGCGGCAGGCAGAGGAAGCCCAAAAAGCGCTGGCGCAATACAGCCAGCAAAAGCTGGATGCCATCGTGCAGGCTGTGGCAAAAGCCTTTGCCGGGGTTGCTGCGGAGCTGGCAGAGCTGGCGGTGCGGGAGACAGGCTTCGGCAATGTGACAGACAAAATCACCAAGAACGAATTTGCCTCCCGGCAGGTGCTTGCCGCCATTGAAAATATGACCTGCGTGGGGGTATTAAACGAGAATGCGCGGGAAAAACTATGGGAAATCGGTGTGCCGGTGGGGGTAATTGCCGCCATTGTGCCCAGCACCAATCCCACTTCTACCGTGTGCTACAAGGCTCTCATTGCCCTGAAATCCGGCAACAGCATTGTCTTTTCCCCCCATCCCAAGGCCATTGCCTGCACTATGCGGGCGGCGGAAATCGTGAAAAAAGCGGCAGAGGCAGCCGGCGCGCCGGCAGGGAGCGTGGGATGCCTGTCCATTCCCTCTATGGCCGGCTGCAAGGAGCTGATGGAGGCAAAGGAAACCAAGCTGATTTTGGCAACCGGAGGGCCGGCGATGGTAAAAGCCGCCTACAGTTCCGGCAAGCCTGCCATCGGCGTGGGCGCCGGCAACGGGCCGGTGTATATCCACCACTCGGCAGACGTAGAAAAGGCGCTGAGCTGCATTTTGCAGTCAAAAACCTTTGATTACGGCACGGTTTGCGCCTCAGAGCAGAGCATTGTCATAGAAGCGCCGATGGAGCAAAAGGTTAAGGAAATCGCCGCCAAGATGGGCTTTTACTTTATGAACAAGGACGAGGCCGGGTGCTTGGCTAAGCTCCTGTTCAAGCCCAACGGCACGTTAAATCCCGAGATTGTGGGCCGCCCGGCAACGGATTTGGCAGAGAAAGCCGGTTTTTCCGTGCCGGCGTCCACCCGTGTGCTGGTGGCGCGGGAGCAGGAGGCAGGGCCTACCCGCCCCTATTCTATGGAAAAGCTGTGCCCCGTGCTGGCGTTCTTTGTGATGGAAAATGAGGACGCGGTTTTGGCGAAAGCCATTGAGGTGCTGATTCACGAGGGCAGCGGCCACACCTTTGCTATGCACGCCGAGGACAGGGAGGTCATCCGCAAATTCGCCTTGCAGATTCCCGTATCCCGGTTTTTGGTGAATACCCCGGCGGCGCTGGGGGGCATTGGCGCTACAACGGGGCTGTTCCCGGCGCTGACGCTGGGCTGCGGCGCGGTAGGCGGCAGCTCCTCCTCCAACAACATCTCCCCGATGGATTTAATCAACATCCGACGGGTGGCGTGGGGCAAAGAGGATGTGAAAAAGCCCGATGCAGAGGCAGATTTGGTGGAAATCCTCACCGCAAAAATTTTGGAACGATTAAAGTAAAGGAGTTATCACTATGAACACGAATTCTCTGGGTATGATTGAAACAAAGGGTCTCATCGGCGCAATTGAGGCAGCGGACGCTATGGTGAAATCCGCCAACGTGCAGCTGGTAGGCAAGGAGCAGGTGGGCGGCGGTCTGGTGACGGTGATGGTCCGTGGCGACGTGGGCGCAGTCAAGGCGGCTACCGATGCCGGCGCTGCGGCAGCGGAAAAGGTAGGGGAGCTGATTTCCGTCCATGTGATTGCCCGTCCTCACACCGAGGTGGACAACATTCTGCCCAAGGGCAAGCTGGGCGCCAACCCCCCTGCCGCTAAGTAATGCTCTATACCAAAGAGCAGGTCCGGGATAATATCCGCAACCGGGACGGCAAACGGGTATTTTATTTAGGTAAGGGTGACCAATTAACCTCTGATGCAAAAGATTTCCTCACCCGGGAACGGATCGAGATTTTGCCGGCAAGCGAGGCAAAACCGCAACGCTTCCGCCTGCTGGGCGGGGGCTATATGGAGGAAAAGCCGGAGCATATGACCCACTTAAACGGGGACACCCTTGTGGAGAAAACCCACCCGCGGATAGTCTTTCGCGGGGCGGTGGACACGCTGGAGGCGGAGCTGCTGCTGTGCGCCGCAGAGGCACAGGGAGAAATCCGCAAGCAGCTGGAAGAAGCCCTCAGCTACACCCGCACGCTGCTGCGAAACGAGGTGCTGGACGAGCCGGTAACGGTAGATACCTTGGGCGGTATGGATGAAAAAGCGCTGCGGCAGCGCAGCCACCGTCCCCAAGAATTCTACGGCCAGCCCCACTTTATGCCGTCTCCCACCGACAGTAGGCTACTGCTGCAGGTGAATAAGGCACGGTGCGCCGCCCGGGCGGCAGAACTCCGGGCTGTTGCGGCGTTTCCCGCAGGCCGGGAAGATTTGCTTCGCGCCTTTAACCGGCTGAGCAGCTTCCTGTATCTCATTATGATACAGCTGAAAACCCTTTAAGGAGGGATATTTTGAACTACGAAACCATAGCCCAACAGGTGCTCAAACGGATTTTTATTGAGCTGGAGGCATCCGGCCGGCACGTCCACGTGACGGGTCAGCAGGCGCTGGCCCTGTTCGGGCATCCCCTGACCCCCAAACGTCCCCTGTCTCAGCCGGGGCAGTATTTGGCAAACGAGCGGGTGACGGTGATTGGCCCGAAAGGGGAATTTCAAAATGTGGCGGTGCTGGGCCCCGAGCGTCCGGAGGGGCAGGTGGAGCTGTCTATGACCGATGCCCGAACCCTCGGGATTTCCGCCCCTGTCCGCCTGTCCGGCGATATTCAGGATACCCCCGGCGCTACCCTGCGGGGCGAGCAGGGGGAAGTGACCCTTTTGCACGGGGTGATTGTTGCCAAGCGGCATATTCATATGACCCCAGAAGACGCCAAGGTTATGGGGGTTTCCGACAAGCAGGTGGTGCGCCTGCAAACCTACACCGCCAGACCTCTTGTATTTGACGATGTGGTGGTGCGGGTCAGCCCAAAGTTTGAAACCTACGTCCATTTGGACTATGACGAGGCCAACGCCTGCGGCTTCCAAGCCGGAGATTTGGGGAGGATTTTGCAGTGAAAGCCTTGTTGATTGGAGAGAAACCCCCTTGCGATTTGGGCTATACCTATGGCAGCGCCCCACCCTATGATGGGATTGTCATTGGCTCTCTGACCTTGGGGCAGGCGATATGCTTTGCCAACGAGCAGGTGCTGGGCGCCTTGGCAGAGGGGAAGAAAGTGGTGTGCTATGAGCCGGGCTTTCCCCAATCACCCAAAAACAGAGCTCTGTCAACCGCGCTGGCAAGCGCCAAACGGAACATGAAAAACCTTGGCATTGTCTTTGTAAGCGGCGGGCAGAAGCGGCTGATTACCGCCGAGGAAGCCCGGGGAATGAAGCAGGCGGGGCTATTTCCTGCCCCCGGCTCAGTACTGACACCTTTAGCAAAGGAAATTTTTGAGGGATAACGAAGTGAATTTTATGCGCAAGGTTATCCCTTTCCCCGTCATTGCGAGGAGCCGCAGGCGACGTGGCAATCTCCTGCTGAAACAGAGGATTGCCTCCGGCGGGTAACTTTCTTGTTCCGGCAAGAAAGTCACCAAAGAACCGGCCAAAGGGGGTCACTCGAGCTCCCGCTCGAGACGCCGTGCCCCTTTGGAAACCCCCAGGCCCTTCTATTTTGATGCGGAAGAAGATTTCGGCTTTATATGTAGGGACCGGCGTCCCCGACGGTCCGTGTTATTATGTAGGGACCGGCGCGAACGACGGTCCGCAAGGATACCTTTAGCAAAGGAGATACTTGAATGAAAATTGGAACAGTTACCGGCTCTATTTGGTCCACCCGTAAGGCCGATTGTCTGCATGGACAGACCTTTTTGGTGGTGGACACTATGCTGGGGCCGGTGGTGGCGGCAGACCAAGTGGGTGCCGGAAAGGGCGATAAGGTGCTGCTGGTTACCGGCACTGTCGCCAGCAAATTTTGTATGGAAGCGCCGGTGGATGCGGCAGTGGTTGCCATCGTAGATACGGAGGAACGCAATGTCCGCACATGAAATACTCATTATCATTATGGGCATCTTTGCCGCGCTGGGCGCCATTGACCGGATTCTGGGCAACCGTCTGGGCTTGGGTCATCCCTTTGAAGAGGGCATTTTGGCAATGGGCACACTGGCGCTGGCGATGCTGGGCATTATTTCTCTTGCGCCGGTGCTGGCAAATGTGCTCAACCCCGTGGTGGTGCCGGTGTACCGGTTTTTGGGGGCAGACCCGGCGATGTTTGCAGGCACGATTCTCGCCTGCGATATGGGCGGCGGCGCGTTGGCGCAGCAGATGAGCAGCGACCCCGATGCGGCGCTTTTAGGGGGTGTGCTCTGCGGCAGTATGCTGGGGGCAACCATTGTGTTCACCATCCCCGTGGCAATGGGTATTCTCAAGGAAGCAGACAGACCCTATATGGCAAAGGGAATCTTAGCCGGCATTGTCACCGTCCCCGTAGGGCTGCTGGTGGGAGGCTTGGTAGCGGGCTTTCCCATAGGAATGGTGCTGCGGAATCTGATTCCCATTGTGGTGATTGGCGCGCTGATTGCCGTGGGGCTGATTTTCGCGGAAAAGGGAATGATCAAGGGCTTTGGCATCTTCGGTAAGGGGGTCATTGCGCTGATTACCGTGGGTCTCGGGGCGGCAATCGTGAAGGAGCTGACGGGCTTTACGGTGATTCCCGGTATGGCGCCGCTAAGCGACGGCTTTGCCACGGTAGGCGCTATCGCCATTGTGCTGGCCGGCGCGTTTCCCTTGGTGCACGTGCTGACAAAGCTGCTGCGCAAGCCCCTAATGAAGCTGGGAAAGAGCTTGGGCATTAACGATGTGGCAGCCGGCGGCTTGATTGCCACCTTAGCGAACTCCATCGCCACCTTTGAACGGGTGAAGGATATGGACAGCCGGGGCAAGGTGGTGAACATTGCCTTTGCGGTAAGCGCGGCGTTTGTGTTCGGTGACCATATGGGCTTCACCGCAGGCTTTGCCCCTGCAATGCTGCCGGCGATGATTGCCGGTAAGCTTGCCGGCGGCGTTACAGCAGTAGCTGTCGCATTGCTGCTCACAAGAAAAAAGTAAAAACAACCGTCATTGCGAGGAGGCGAAGCCGACGTGGCAATCTCCTGCTTAAAAAGAGGATTGCCTCCGGCGGGTAACTTTCTTGTTCCGGCAAGAAAGTCACCAAAGAACCGGCCAAAGGGGGTCACTCGAGCTCCCGCTCGAGACGCCGTGCCCCTTTGGGATCCCCCAGGCCCTTCTAATTTTGTGCGGCATAAGATTTCGGGTTATTATAAGGGCGGTCGTTGTTGACAAATCTCCCTTGGTTTGGTATGCTAACAAAAACCGAACAAGGGGGATTTTTCCGTGAAACGTACCGATTATATCAGCTGGGATGAGTATTTTATGGGTGTTGCTATGCTGGCAGCCCGCCGCAGCAAGGACCCCAGCACACAGGTAGGCGCCTGCATCGTATCTCAGGACAATATCATCATTTCCACCGGCTATAACGGTATGCCCAAGGGTTGCAGCGACGATGAATTCCCTTGGGATCGCGCCGGTGAGGACACCAAATACCCCTACGTGGTTCACGCGGAGCTGAACGCGATTCTCAACTCCAACGGACGGGATTTGCGGGGCAGCCGGATTTATGTGGCGCTGTTCCCCTGCAACGAATGCGCTAAGGCTATTATCCAAAGCGGTATTAAGGAAGTGTACTATCTGTCCGACAAGTACGCCACCTCTCCCACCACCCTTGCCTCCAAGCGGATGCTGGATGCTGCCGGCGTACGGTATATTCAGCTGCGCACAGGGGTGAAGACCATTACGCTGGACTTCATTCCGGAAGAAGAGAAATAAAAAAGACGGAGCAAACGCTCCGTCTTTTATTTTGCCAAAAGCTGAAAAAGGATTGCCTCCGGCGGGTAACTTTCTTGTTCCGGCAAGAAAGTCACCAAAGAACCGGCTTAAGGGGGTCACTCGAGCTCCCGCTCGAGACGCCGTGCCCCTTAAGAATCCCCCAGGCCCTTCTTTTTCAGTACGGAAAAAGAAATTCTGTTTTTATTCCGCTGCTTTCGGGGTTTCCAAAGGGGGAAATGTAGGAAATGTTGGTTTTCGGTTTTGTTTATACATTTCCCCTTTTGGTCGTGGGAAGAGTCCGGGAAACCTACGAAACGTTTCCCGGCGGCTCTTTGCATACTTTCTCGCCGGCGAGAAAGTATGACATTCCCTCTTGCGGTTATGATTTGGTTAAAAGCTGCTCTAAATGCTGCAAATCCTCTTCCGTCAGGCCGGAATAGTTAATCACCAGCTGGCGTTTGGCTGTTTCCGGCACAGCGCCGTGGTAGAATTCTCCCAGCGACTGCACCTGAATACCATTTTGCCTGCACCAATCCGTCAAGGCGGCATCGGAAATGTGGGTATCCACCTTAACAAGGAAGTGCAGACCGGCATTTTCCTCCCGCACGGTGAGCTTTTCTGCAAAGGGGCAGCCTTCCAAGGCACTCAGCACCCGGTTGCGGAGGGCTTTGTACCGCTTGCGCATCCGGTTGATGTGCTTTTCAAAATGCCCCCGGTCAATAAAGCGGGCCAGCGTGTACTGGTGGAAACTGGGCACGGTGCAGCTGTAAAAGCCCAGTTTTTTTCGAAATTCCCCCATCAGCGCCGGCGGCAAAACCATATAGCTGATACGAATGGAGGGAGCAAGGGTTTTGGAGAAGGTGTTCATATAAATCACCTGCTGACCCCCGTCCATACTTTGCAGGGTGGGCAGCGGGTGAGCGGAAAACCGGAATTCGCTGTCGTAATCGTCCTCGATGATATAGCGGCCACCCTCTTTTGCCCAGCGCAGCAGCGCCTGCCGGCGGGGCAGGGGCGTGACAATTCCCGTGGGGAAGTGGTGGGAGGGGGAGATGTGGAGCACGTGGGCATCCAAATCGGGAAGAACGCCGTCGCTGTCCATAACGGCGCTGACGCATTTTGCGCCGGCGGCAGCGTAGATTTTGCGGATTTTTCCGTAGCCGGGCTCCTCCACCGCATAGGTTTTATCCCTGCCCAGAAGCTGAATCAGCAGGTTATACAGAAAGTCCGTTCCCGCGCCGATCAGGATGTTTTCCGGGTCTACCTGCATCCCGCGAAATTGCCGCAAATGGGTGGCAATGGCCTGCCGCAATTCCGGCAGACCCTGATTGTGCAGGGGCAAAAGCAGCTGCTCCCCCAAATCCAGCAGCACCTCCCGCTGAAGCTTGCTCCAAACCGAGAAAGGAAAGTGCACAGGCCCGTTGGCGGTCAGGTCAATGAGGGCTTCTTTTTTTGCTTTTGCCGGGACTTCTTGCGGAGGCGCTTGCGCAGAGACCTCTTGGGGTCGGGAAAGCGCCTCCACAAAGTAGCCCACCTTTTCCTCCGAGCGGATATAGCCCTCGGACAGTAGCTGCTGATAGGCGGTTTCCACGGTGATTTTGCTCACCTTCAAATTGGCGCATAAGGCCCGTTTCGAGGGGAGCTTTTGGTTGGCCGCCAGCACACCCGAGAGAATATCGGCGCGAATACACCGGTAAAGATCCTCATAAAGGGGGATGCCGGGGGCTTTTTTCAGCTGATAGGTAAGCATACACTACCCCCTGACAGGAAGCCCGTTTTTCCGGTCAAACAGCACCAAAAGGCTTCCCTCTGTCACAGAAATGACGGCCTCCTGCCCGATAAAATGATTGCTCACGCCCAAGGGAAAGCCTGCTGTGAGAGTGCCGCCGACAAGGGGATACTGCAGACCCTCCAAGGTGACGCCCCGGGCAGCACAACCCATACAGAACACAGACACAATGCCCTCGGCGGTGGCGGGGAAACGAAGCGTGCCGTTTTTTACCACCGTGACGACGGTGTCTTTTCCGATGAGGTAGCCGTAAGCGCCGTGGTCGCACAGGTACTGCAGCGTCTGAAAATTGGCAACGGTGTGGTCTAAACGAGGGCCGTCCAAGCTGCCATAGAGGAGAAACTCCTTATATCCTTTTTCCAAACCCTTTCGCACCGCCAGCATAGCGTCGGTATCGTCCTTTTCCACAGGGAAAACGGCGCTTCCTTGGGGCACATAGCCCAAAGAATCAAAATCCCCCAAAATGCCGTGGGGCGTGAGGCCTAAGCCTTCCACGTGGACAAGGCCGCCGTCTGCCGCCAAAATGTAATCGTCTTTTTGTATTTCCTCTGCAAGACCGTCAAAGTCGGCGGCGCAGAAAATCAAACATTTACCCATAAAATCTCTCCCGGGAGTCATTTTTGCTATTATAGCATAATAATTGACAATTGACAATTGACAGTGGACAATTGATTGACGAAGGGCAAAAAATAGGGTATATTATTCCTAGTAATGTCAAGGAGAATGCTATGCTGGATAAATTGCAGGCGGTAGAAAACCGCTATGAAGAAATCTGCGCTCGCTCCGAGCAGCCGGATTTTTATAATGACCCCAAAAAGGCGGCAGCCATTTTGCGTGAGCGCAACGACCTAGAGCCCATTATCGAGGCATACCGGGCCTATCGGCAGGCAGAGACCGATATGCAGGACGCCCAAGAGCTGATGAGCGACCCGGAAATGAAGGAGCTGTGCCAGCAGACATACCAAGAGGCAAAGGAAGAAAAAGAGCGGCTTTACAGCCAGCTGCAAATCCTGCTGCTGCCCAAGGACCCCAACGATGACAAGAGTGTCATTATGGAAATCCGCGGCGGCGTGGGTGGCGAGGAAAGCGCTCTGTTTGCCCACAGCTTGTTTCGGATGTACTCTATGTACGCCCAGAAAATGGGCTGGTCAATTGAGCTGATGAACTACAGCGAAACGGAGCTGGGCGGCGTAAAAGAGGCGGACTTCGTGATCAACGGACGGGGGGCATACTCAAGGCTTAAGTACGAGTCCGGCGTGCACCGTGTCCAGCGTGTGCCGGAGACCGAGTCCGGCGGCCGGGTGCATACCTCCACGGCCACGGTGGCGGTGCTGCCGGAAATGGAAGAGGTGGATGTGCAAATTAACCCTGCCGACATTGAAATGCAGGTGTACAGAGCCTCCGGCGCAGGCGGTCAGCACGTGAACAAGACCTCGTCGGCGGTGCGGCTGATTCACAAGCCCTCCGGCATTGTGGTGGCCTGCCAAGAGGAGCGATCCCAGCTGCAAAACCGGGAAAAATGTATGCGGATGCTGGCAAGTAAGCTATACGAAATCGAGCAGGAAAAGCTGGATGCGGAAGTGACGGGAATGCGGCGCAGTCAAGTGGGCACCGGTATGCGCAACGAGCGAATCCGCACCTACAATTTCCCCCAAGGCCGTGTCACCGACCACCGAATTGGCCTGACGCTGTATAAAATCGACCAGATTATGGACGGCGGGATTGACGAAATTATCGACGCCCTTGCCACAGCCGACCAAGCAGAGAAGCTGAAAAACGCACAATAAGCCTTCCCCTATGGGCACGCACCCACGTTTCCGATGTAGGGACCGGCGTCCTCGACGGTCCTTTTTTGGACGGTCCGGAGGCCCGTCCCTACAAGCACGCACCGAGATTTTCAATGTAGGGGCGGTCAGTGACCGCCCGTACCGCGGCGGGACATTCAGAACACCGCGTCATTGCCAGCGTACACGCTGGCTCACAATGACAACGAATGGAGAAATACTATGGAATTTATCACCAATTCGCCGGCGGAGACCGAGCTTGTGGGAGCAAAGCTGGCAAAGCAACTGAATCCCGGGGCAGTAATTGCCTACCGGGGGGACTTGGGGGCAGGGAAAACCGCCTTTACCCGGGGTCTTGCCCGGGGCTTGGGGATTGCGGATGCGGTGACCAGCCCCACCTACACCATCGTCAACGAATATCTCTCCGGCCGGATGCCCCTGTTCCACTTTGATATGTACCGATTGCGTTCTGCCGATGAGCTGTTTGACATCGGCTGGGAGGACTATCTGGAGCGGGGCGGCGTGTGCGCCGTGGAATGGAGCGAAAATGTGGCTGACGCGCTGGAAAACCCCATCACCGTCACCATCGAAAAAACGGGAGAGCAGTCCCGGAAAATCACCGTCACAGGAGGCAAAAGCGATGATTTTAGCCTTTGAAACCTCTGCAAAAGCCGCATCTGTTGCCCTTTTGGAGCAGGACAGGCTTTTGGGAGAAGCCTATCAGAATACCGGCCTGACCCACTCGCAAACCCTGCTGAAAATGGCGGAGGATTTGCTGAAAAACTGCGGCAAAACGGTAGCCGATGTGACCGCGGTGGCGGTGGCAAACGGGCCGGGCAGCTTTACCGGCGTGCGGATTGGCGTGGCGGCAGCCAAGGGCTTTGCCTGGGGCAGAAACCTCCCCTGCTACGGTGTGTCCACGCTGGAGGCGATGGCACAGGGGCTGGGGGTGTATGATGGCTTTGTTGTGCCTACAATGGATGCCCGCCGGGACCAAACCTACACCGCAATTTTCCGGGCAGAGGGCGGCAGGCTCACAAGCGTCTTGGCCGATTGCGCCATTTCCTTTGCTGAACTGGGCGAAAAACTAAAAATTTGCGAAAAACCGATTTTTTTAGTTGGAGATGGGGCGCTTTTGTGCTATAATAAATTATCGGTAGAGGTGGAGAACTTGATTTTGCCGTCAGAGCACCGTATGCACCAGCGTGCATCGGGGGTTGCCCTCCTTGCCCAAAGGCAGATTGCCGCAGGCGCAGAGGGAGACGGCGCAGGCCTGCGCCCCAACTATTTAAGACTATCTCAGGCAGAGCGAGAGCGGCTTGCCCGGGAGAATAGATAAAGGAGATTATAAAAATGGGTGTTGTACACGAATTAAACCATCCCCTGATTCAGCACAAGCTGGCAATTTTGCGGAGCAAGAAGACAGGCGTTAAGGAATTCCGTGAGCTGGTCAGCGAAATCGCAGGCCTGATGTGCTATGAGGCGACCCGGAATCTGCCCGTGGAGGAAGTTATGGTGCAGACTCCCGTGGCAAAGGCCAAGTGCTACAAGCTGGCAGGTAAAAAGCTGGCAATTATCCCCATTCTCCGGGCAGGTCTGGGTATGGTGGATTCTATGCTGGATTTGATTCCCTCTGCAAAGGTGGGCCACATCGGCTTGTACCGTGACCCGGAGACCCATCAGCCTGTGGAATACTACTGCAAGCTGCCGGAGGATATTGGAGCTCGGCGGGTATTTGTGGTTGACCCTATGCTGGCAACCGGTGGCAGCGCCATTGCCGCCATTGCATTTTTGAAGAAGCACGGCTGTAAGAACATCACTATGATGAACATCATCGGCTGCCCCGAGGGTGTGAAGGCAGTGCAGGAAGCCCACCCCGACGTGGATATCTATGTGGCTGCCATTGACGAAAAGCTCAATGAGCACGCCTACATCGTTCCCGGCTTAGGCGATGCCGGCGACCGTATCTTCGGCACGAAGTAAAATAAGAGCAGGTGTGAAATTTTCACACCTGCTTTTTATTTTTTGAAAACAAACAGATATTCGTGGGCAATCAGCAGAAAGTTATATTTTACACTGTTGGTTTTCCAGTATCCTGTTGCTTTGCAGTTATGCTGCTCTTTAATGATGAGTTCTTTTAATTTGAAACCAGCGGATTCAAAAATCCGCATAACTTCAAAAGACATAGGGATCATATGCCCTTTTTGACGGGTGTCGCCCATAAGAATAGCACAGAATTTTTCTTTTTTCAGGACCCGGTAACTTTCTGCAGCAACTTTTTTCATTTCTTCGAGAAAGTCTTTGACCTTAAGCAATGACAAATCTTCGGGGATGTTTTCGCTATACTGGATAATATCAGCATAAGGCGGATGGGTACAAATCAAATCAATGCTGTTATCCGGTATAAAGTCCAAATTTCTGGCATCACCTTTGTGAATATATACTTTCCCGTTTGCTCCTTCATGTTCAAAGGCTGTTTTCTCTTTGCAACGGGCAAGTGCGATATCATTTACATCAACGCCGATAATGTTTCGATTAAGCAGTTTTGCCTCCACAAGAGTGGTGCCGCCGCCTGCAAATTGGTCCAATATCAAATCGTTTTCTTGGGAGTAACGGAGTAATATGTTCCGGGGAATATAGGGCGACCAATTTCCGCGCCATTTTGCATCGTGGGTTGCCCAGTCTCCTCGCTTGGGAAAGGACCAATGGGTAGTCATTTCCAACTCAAAATTTTCCGGCTCCCATTGGGTTATCTTCTTAGGCATTTTCTTCTTCACCAAATTCTTTTTCGATTATCTCTTTTAGCATCCCGGTTTTCGCCATATTAAAATTCGTTAAGTAATTGAGATGTCTAAAGCCTTTCTCCAGTTGGTTTGTTGTTCCCTTCCAGCAATTTCCATCTGTGATCAAGGCAAAACCGATATTATTAGCAGCCAAATCTGATTGCCTGTTAATATAGGAATCTATAATTTCCTCCGGCTTGGAACCGCCACCGTTGAAAAAGTTAACTTCAATATTCATACATTTTTTTGCAGACCTATCAACAAGAATGAAATCTGCTTTTCTGTTTGCAATATCTTCGCTTATATCGAACCCGTATTTCTTTAATGTTTGAAATTGTATCTGCGTTAACACCTCAATAGGATATTCTTCGCAGACGTCTCTGATAACGGGTTCGCAGGCAAGCTCAAACGCTTTACCTCCTCGGTTCTTTCGCCCGTTAGAATCGCTTCCTACTAGAACACCAACGATATAGTCCTGCGTACTTTTCTCAATCAAGTTTTGGAATAATGCTTTTAATCCCATTTGCACGAAGAAATTATAATAGGTTGCTATTTCTTGTTCAGATATCGGCACAGACAGCTTTTTATGGTTAAACGAATATACCATAAAATCATCGCTGTCAATTGAACTACCGATTATTTTCAAGGTGCCATTATTTCTAACATCATTTGCTTCTACTTTTGCCAACGCAAACAAATAAGGAAAAACTTCTATTACTGTCGGGAGTTTTGAGATTAAACCACGAAACTTTTCATAAAAATCTTTATCGTCTTTCTTTCCAATCAAAACATCTAATGCGTGTATTTCTATGTCATATTTTTCATAGCCACTAATGTTGCTCCAATCCACATAGTAGTTAAACCCTCTGTTGGTTTCCAGCAACTGTTCTTCAAAGACACATACAAGCTCGTTCTTTTCTTTATCTAAATACATATTTGCTTCTCCTTAAAAATTGCTAATAAGTAACTCCTTGATTTTCCCTCTTGCTTCACTGTTGCTGTTTATCATTCGGGCTGCCTCAACCCGCTTGATTTTGTGGGCAGAATAGATATCGTCAAAGAAGTTGTCGGTGGTATCTGCGTTTTTGGGGTCGGAATTGCTCACAACAATCTTGGCACCTTTTTGGTGCATTCTGTCCACAAAGTGTGCAAGCTCAATTTGCTCCCTGTCGTTAAATAGATTTTCGGTATATGCAGTAAAGTTTGCAGTTGCGGTAAGGGGCCGGTAAGGAGGATCAAAATAGACAAAGGTGTTTTCATCAATAAAGTCAGCCGAATCCTTATAGTCACCGCAAACAATTGTAACCCCTTGCAATTTCTCTGACACTGTCCGCAGGTTGTCTTCGTCGCAAATCAATGGATTCTTATAGCTGCCCATAGGCACATTGAAGAAACCTTTTTTGTTTACACGGAAAAGACCGTTGAAACAGGTTTTGTTTAGGAAAATCATAAGGGCCGCTTTCTCAACACGGTCATCACTGTCTAAATGCAAAGAATTAAACCGTTGACGAATCTCCAAATAATATGCTTTGCGACCGTCTGTGTCCAGAGAAAGGAAATCTTTTTGCAGTGTATATAATTTTTTAATTAACAAATCAACATTATCGCGAACAACACAATATGCGTTCATAAGGTCTGCGTTAATATCGTTGATATAAACTTCCTGCAAATTATATTTGCTGAGGATATCAAATAAAACTGCACCGCCTCCAACAAAGGGTTCGGCATATTTTGTGATATATCCGTCAGCAAACGGGTAGTACTTTTCAAGTTCTTTCAGCAGTTGGCTCTTGCCGCCAGCCCATTTCAGAAACGGCCGTGCGGTCTCCGCTGCGACCTTATCGTGTCGTTGACTGCGGGCATCTGCAGGTTTTTGCGCATTTATGGGAATAATCCACATATTGCCCAGCATTGCAACATCAGGAATACGGTTTTCCTTGCAAAGGGCCAAAACACGCCGGTGAGATATTTTCCATTTTTCTGCGGCTTCGTTTGCGGTCATATACGCCAGCATAAGAATCACTTCCTTTTGAGATAATTATATTCCAAATCTGGAACAAAAGCAATATCGTTTTGAGAAAAAACAAGAAAAAGCGACACTTTCTGAAAAAGTGTCGCTTTTTGTTATTCCAATTCGAATGCGCCGGTGTAGAGCCGGAAGTAAGTGCCCTTTTGGGCAATCAAATCCTCGTGGGTGCCACGCTCAATGATGCGCCCTTGGTCCAGCACCATAATGCAGTCGGAATTCCGGACAGTAGAGAGCCGGTGGGCAATCACAAAGGTGGTTCTGCCCTGCATCAGCGCGTCCATACCCTTTTGCACCAGCGCCTCGGTACGGGTGTCGATGGAGGAGGTGGCTTCGTCCAAAATCATCACAGGGGGGTCTGCCACTGCTGCCCGGGCAATGGCAATCAGCTGCCGCTGACCTTGGGAGAGCTGCGCGCCGTTGCCGGTGAGCATTGTGTTGTAGCCCTCGGGCAGCCGGGTGATGAAATCGTGGGCATTGGCGGTTTTTGCCGCGGCAATACATTCCTCATCCGTGGCAGCGAGGTTGCCGTAGCGGATGTTCTCCATCACCGTGCCGGTGAACAGGTTGGTGTCCTGCAGAACGATGCCTAAGCTTCGCCGCAGGTCGGATTTGCGGATTTTGTTGATGTTGATGCCGTCATAGCGGATTTTGCCGTCGGCAATATCGTAAAAGCGGTTAATCAAATTGGTAATGGTGGTTTTGCCGGCGCCGGTTGCGCCTACAAAAGCCAGCTTTTGACCGGGATTTGCATACAGCGTCACATCGTGGAGCACCGTCTTCTCCGGCACGTAGCCAAAGTCCACCGAGTCCATAGTGATGTCGCCCTTTACCTCGGTGTAGGTGACAGAGCCGTCAGCCTGATGGGGATGCCGCCAAGCCCAGCGGCCTGTTCTTTCCGGACATTCGGTGAGCTGACCGTTTACTTCCTTGGCGTTCACCAAGGTCACATAGCCCTCGTCGGTTTCCACGGCCTCATCCATCAGCTCAAAAATCCGTTCCGCGCCTGCCAGCGCCATCACGATGGCGTTAATTTGGTTGCTCACCTGCCCGATGGGCATATTGAATTTCCGGCTCAGCAGCAGGAACGCGGCAAGACCGCCAAGGGTCAGCAGATTCCCCTGGGAGGAGATGGCAAGATAGCCGCCCACAATGGCCAAAATGGTGTACTGGATATAGCCTAGGTTGTTGTTCACAGGGCCCATCATATTGGTAAAGGCGCCTGCCTTATAGGCGTTTTTCCGCAGGTTCTCGTTGATTTCGTTAAACTCTTCCTTGCAGGTTTCTTCCCGGCAGAACACCTTCACAACCCGCTGACCGGAAATCATCTCTTCCACATAGCCGTTGACCTTGCCCAAGGCCTTTTGCTGGCCGATGAAGAACTTGGCGGAGTACATCGCCACATTTTTGGTGACATACACAATGCCAAAGGCGGAAACCACCACCACAGCGGTCAAAATAGGGGAGGCCTTCAGCATCAGCGCAAACACCGTCACCAAGGTGGCAAGGGAGGAAATGCAGTTGGGCAGAGCCTGAGAAATCATCTGCCGGAGGGTGTCGATATCTGCGGTGTAGCGGCTCATCACATCGCCGGCAGGGTGGGTGTCGAAGTAGCGGATGGGAAGCCGCTGCATATGGCGGAACATATCGTCCCGAATCTGCTTTTGGGTGCCCTGACCCACCTCTACCATCAGGAAGTTATACAGGAAGGAGGACACAATGCCCAGCAGATACACCACGCCCATTCCCACAAGGAAGCGAATCAGCGGCATATAGTCGGGATTCACCTGTCCGGTGAGGGGGGTGATGTAGTTGTTGATCAGCGGCTCCAGGGAGTAGCTGCTCAGGGCGGTGGCAAGGGAGGAAACAAGGATGCAAACCACCACGAACACCAGCTTCACCCGGTAGGGCTTCAGATAAGACAGCAGACGGGCAAGGGTCTTTTTGGGGTTTTTTGCCTTGCGGCCGTCCCCTTTCATATGGATAGGAGGCATTATTCCTCGCCTCCTTTCACCTGAGATTCATAGACCTCGCGATAAATATCGGAGGAGCGCAGCAAATCTTCGTGGTTGCCCATAGCGGCAATCTTACCGCCGTCCAGCACCAAAATCAGATCCGCATCCTGTACGGAAGCTACCCGCTGGGCAATAATCAGCTTGGTGGTGTTGGGGATTTCCTCTTTGAAGGCCTTGCGAATGAGGGCATCGGTGCGGGTGTCCACCGCGGAGGTGGAGTCGTCCAGAATGAGGATTTTCGGCTTCTTCAGCAACGCTCTTGCAATGCAAAGCCGCTGCTTCTGTCCGCCGGACACGTTGGTGCCGCCCTGCTCGATATGGGTATCGTAGCCCTCGGGGAAGCTCATAATAAAGTCGTGTGCGCAGGCAAGACGGCAGGCGTGCTCCATTTCTTCGTCCGTGGCATCGGGATTGCCCCAGCGGAGATTATCCTTGATAGAGCCGGAGAACAGCACATTTTTCTGCAGCACCACAGACACCTGCTCCCGCAGGGCGTGGATATCGTAATCCTTAACATCTGTGCCGCCCACCTTGACCGTTCCCTCGGTGGTGTCGTAAAGACGGGGAATCAGCTGGACAAAGGTGGATTTGGAAGCGCCTGTGCCGCCCAAAATGCCCACGGTCATACCAGCATCAATGTGGAGATTGATGTGGTCCAAGGCGTTCCGCCCGGCGGTTTTGGCGTAGCGGAAGGACACGTTCTCGAAGTCAATGGAGCCGTCCTTCACATCTGTGACGGGATTTTCCGGAGTTTTCAAAGCAGGGGTTTCCGTCAGCAGCTCGTAGGCCCGGCGCATAGGCGCCCGGCTCATAGTGAACATCACGAACACCATAGACATCATCATCAGACCCATCAGAATCTGGCTGGTGTAAGTAAACATAGCGGTCAGCGCAGGGGTGTCGATTTCGCCGCCAACCACCTGCTTGGCGCCAAGATAGGAGATGACAATGATGCAGGCGTAAACAGCAAACTGCATCAGGGGATTGTTAAAGGCCATAATCCGCTCAGCCTTCACAAAGTCCTTGTAAATGGTGTCGGAGGTCTCGGTGAACTTTTCTGTCTCCGCCGCTTCCCGGACAAAGGATTTTACCACCCGGATGCCCCGGACGTTCTCCTGCACCACATTGTTGAGCCGGTCGTAGATTTTGAACACCCGCTCAAAAATAGGATGCACCAGCTTAATCAGCAGCATCAGACCCAGCGCCAGCAGAGGCAGCATCACGCAGTAGATAACGCTTAAGCGGGGGCTGATACGGAACGCCATCACCAGCGCCATCACCAGCATAACCGGCGTACGGAAAATCATCCGGATGGACATCTGGAAGGTCATTTGCAGATTTGCCACATCGGAGGTGAGTCTGGTGACGATGGAGGAGGTGGAGAATTTGTCAATGTTGGAAAAATCGTAGGTCTGCACCTTGGCAAACATATCGTGGCGCAGATTCCGGGCAAAGCCGGTGCTGGCGTGGGCGGCAAAAAAGGCAGAGGCAACGCCAAAGGCAAGGCTGCAAAGAGCGCACAGGGCAAGCAGTCCGCCGTATTTCCATACTGCGGGCATATATCCCGGCTCGATGCCCTGCCGCAGCAGCTCTGCAAGCACCAAGGGGATGAAAATTTCCATAGTGACTTCGCCTACCATACAAATGGGACTTCCCAAGGCGGTCCACTTATATTCCCGAATGCTTCGGGCAAGGGTTTTGATCACAAAAGTTTCCTCCTCTAGGATTTTTTCTCTTAAAACTCTATTTTAGCAAACTGCCCGGAGATTGCAATAGAAATGGAAAAAAGTTTACAATTGACAGGGCATTTTTTTGTGCTACAATAAGCTTGACAACCGAATACGGCCATTTCGTGGCAGCATAGGCGCGTAAGCCTGTGCCGCTGAACAAGACAATCAGGTGTGAATCCTGAACGGTACCGCCGCTGTATGTGCCAATGGGTGCTTTACGACGAAAGTCAGTCACTGGGAAACCGGGAAGGCAAAGCATCCGCAAGGGAGGCAACCACCCTTGCAAAAGCACGAGTCAGAAGACCTACGAAAAGGCTCTCCTTCCTTTTGCGGAATACGAAAGGAGCGTTTGTCGCGGAAAAACGGCCGCGGCGCAGTGTTTGCGCCGGGGTACTTTTATTTTTTAGGAGGTTTTTTATGAACAAGAAGACGATTTGGATTGCCGCCGTGGTTTTGGTGCTGGTGGCAGCGCTGGTGGCGGTGTACTTTGTTACCCGTCCCGAGACCACCGAGGGTATGAAGTCCTTTACTGTGGAAATTCTCCACAAAGACGGCACCACCAAGACCTTGGAGCTGAAGTCCGACAGCGAATATTTGGGCGAATGCCTGCAGGAAAAGGGCATCATCAAGGGCGAAATGGGTCAGTACGGTCTTTACATTCAGGAAGTGGACGGCGAAAAGGCCGTGTTTGAGACCGACGGCGCTTACTGGGCATTCTATGTGGGTGAGGAATATGCCTCTTTGGGTATCGACTTGACCCCCATTGAAGAGGGCAAGACCTATAAGCTTGTCTATATGACGGATATGGCGGGCTAAACGGAATCAATTGGTTGCAAAAAATGAGGCGTGTGGTAAGAAGTACCACACGCCTTTTTGTGTACAATGTAACAAACGCATATTCGTAGGGGCCGGCGCGACCGACAGTCCTTTTTTGGACGGTCCGGAGGCCCGTCCCTACAGACACGCACCGACATTTGTAATGTAGGGGCGACCATCGGTCGCCCCTACCATATTATTCTTCGGTTTGCGTAAGGATTTCAGGAGCTTGGGTGACCTCCGGCAGCTTTTCATTCTGCACAACCACCACAGGGGAATTATCGGTTGCCAGCTTGCCGCCCAAAACGCCCATAATCAGGCTCTTGATGTCAATACCCATACCGGCGCTGATGCCCTCGGTTACTTGGGTCGTACCGTTGACGATGTCGGAAATCAGCTTGGCGCTGTTGCCCTCGCCATACATAGTAATCTTATCCACCTTGCTCAGAGGCTCTGCCACATTCTTGGCAATCTCCGGCAGGGCAGCCATAACCATCTCAATGACGGCGGCTTCGCCGTACTTCTTCATAGCCTCAGCCTTCCGGTCAATACCCTCGGCCTCAGCCAAAGCCTTCAGGCGAATGGCCTCGGCTTCCGCTTCACCCACAGCGCGGATACCTTCCGCTTCCCGCTGGCGCTCAATCATCTTGGCTTCTGCCTCTTTGGTGCGGCGGAACAGCTCGGCTTCTGCCTGCTGCTGAGCAGCGTACCGCTCCGCATCGGCTTTCGCACGGATTTCTGCATCCAAAGTCTGCTTTGTGACCTCAACTTCCTTGGCACGCAGCTCGGCAGTACGCTCTGCCCGGGCAATGTCCGCGTTGGCGGAGGTAACCTCGATGGACTTTCTCTGCTGCTGCTCCTGAATGGAGTAGGCGGCATCGGCTTCTGCCTTCTTCACGTCGGACTGCTGCTTCAGCTCTGCCTGCCGGATGGCAAGGGAGTTCTGCTTTTCCGCAATCTCCATTTCCGACTGAACCTTGGCGTCGTTGGCTTCCTTGGCTGCCAGGGCCTCGGCGATGGCGATATCCCGTTCTGCCTGTGCCTTTGCCACGGCAGCGCCCTTCTTGATTTGGGAGATGTTGTCGATACCCAAGTCCTCAATGACGTTGTTTTGGTCGGAGAAGGATTGGACGTTAAAGGAGATCATTTCAAGACCCATCTTCTGCAGGTCGGGGATGGCATTTTCCTGCACCCGCTCACCGAAGGCCTTCCGGTCGGTGACCATCTCCTCCAGCCGCATCTGACCGACGATTTCACGCATATTGCCTTCCAAGGTGTCCTGCACCCGGCGGATGATCATTTCCTCACCCTCGTTCAGGAAGAACTTGGAGGCAAGGGCCATCATTTCCTGACTCTGACCGATACGGATTTTCACGGTAGCGTCCACTTTTACGTTGATATACTCAGCGTTGGGCACGAAATCTGTTGTTTTTACGTCCACGGAGAACATTTTTAAGGACAGCTTATCCAGCCGCTCTAAGAAGGGGATACGGATACCGGCCTTGCCGATGAGGATTCGGGGCTTGCGGAAACCGGAAATCATATAGGCGGTATCGGGGGGCGCTTTTACATAGCCAATGAGAATCAATGCGATAATGACAGCGATGGGGCCAACAATACCTAAAAACAGTTCCATAGCAATATTCCTTTCTTGTTTGTGTTATTTGAAATCATTACAAAAGGGGGGCGTAGGGGAGGGGTTTCCCCTCCCGGGATTACGGTTTAATTACCTGCCAAAATCTGCGCCAGCTTGGAATCTTTATCCAAAATAATGGTGTTTTCCTCGCCGGTGAGGCTCTGCTTCAGCGCATCCAGCGCCAAAATGAATTCATAGAAATCCTTTTTCTCCTGGCTGTTGTAAGCCTCTGCAAGCAGACGCATATACTCTGCCTCGCCTTCAGCCTCCAGCTTGGCAGCGGCGGCTTCTGCGTTGGAAACCATAATGTTTACCTGCTTATCCACATCGTTGCGGATGATGGATGCCTCGTAATTGCCGTCGGCGGTGAATTTGGACGCCATCTGATTCCGCTCGGAAATCATACGGGAGTAAACCGCATTCAAATTGCTCTCCGGCAGGTCAAAACGCTTGATTTTCACATCCAGCACGTTGATGCCGTAGACCACAGCCTTTTCGTTCACGGTGGTGGCAATGCCGTCGTAAATCTCGTTGCGCTTGCCGCCGTCTTCCATATTGATGATGTCCGCCTGCGCCAATGTACCCATAGCGTTCTTCAGCGCGGTGTAGGTCTGGTCGCCCAAGCGCTGCTCGGCAACAGAGGCGCTGCCCAAGGTCTGATAGAACTTCAGCGGGTCGGAAATCTCCCACAGCACGTAGCAGTCCACGGTCATATTCTGCTTATCCAAGGTGATGACCTCGGAGGGCGGAATGTCGTAGAGCTGGGTGGCGCTGGAGAAGTACTTTACCGAGTGCAAAAACGGCACCTTAAAGTGCAGACCGGGCTGGTCGTTGGTGGCTACGATTTTGGAGAATTCCACCACGCAGGCGTACTGATTCTCCCGGACGGTATAGAAGCTGTTGCTTGCCACAATCAGCAGCAAAACAACCACAATGGCAATGATAATACCTTTTTTCATAGCGTTTTCCTCCTTACTGCCACTTTTCCAAGGGCAGGAGCATATCCACAGAGGAGCTGTCGCCGGTGTTCACATACAGCTTCACGCCGGGCAGGATTTCCTGAATGGCTTCATAGTACATACGGGACTTGGTGATGGCAGGATTTTGGGCGTATTCTGCATACATTGCGTTGAACATCGCCACCTGCTGCACAGCCTCGTTGATACGCTTTTGCTTTAAGAATTCAGCGTTCTGTGTGAGTTTGTCGGCTTCCGCCTGCGCCTTGGGCAGCTCGGCGTTCTGATAGGCCTTGGCATCGTTGACCACGGTTTCTGCCTGCTGTTTTGCAGTTTCCACCGCCTTAAATGCCTCTACAACCTCGGTGGTAGGCGGTTCGGAATCCTGAATTTTCACATCCACAAGGGTCAGGCCGATGTTGTAATCGGCAAGGATGTTGGTGACCAGCTCCTTCACCTGCATCTGGATGTTCTCCTTGCCGTCGGTGAGGACAGCGTCTACATTGGAGGAGCCCACCACGTTTCGCACCTGAGACTGAATCAGATTCCGCAGAATCTCCTCGGGATTGGTGGAGGCGTAGAGATAAGCCACCGGGTCGGAGACCTTGTATTCCACGAAGAAATCGATATTGACGATGTTGTAGTCGCCGGTAATCATAGTGCTTTCTTCGGGGTTGACCTTGTAGCCGGCCTCGCTGTCATCGCTTTGGTAGCCCAATTCGAATTTTTGGTACACATTTACGTCCACCTTTTGGGCGTTTTGAATACCGAAGGGCAGCTTGAAGTGGACGCCGGCGTCGGTAACGTCCGTAACCTTGCCGAAGGTGGTCACCACCGCCTGCTGCTTGTCATCCACGGTGTAGAAGCAGGTGGAAACCAAGATAAGGGCAAACACCGCTGCAAATACACCAATGAGAATGTTCCGCAATTTCTTAAAATTTACGGTCTTTTTAAGGTCTTTTTCCGGTTTCCAGCTGTAGGTTCCGTTTTCTTCCATTTTCAATCATTCCTTTCTTGCAATGCTTTTAACATTTTTTCTGTTTCCTGAGCCATACGGGCAGCCAGCCACGCAGTGAGCATAATTCGCAGAACTTCCTTTACCCGCGCTTTTGCCCCGGGGATGGGTTCTTGGTAGTCTGCCAGCTCTTCTTCCAAGACAGCTTCCCTGCTTTCTGCGTTGTACAGCGCCTTGGAACGGGCTGCAAGACGAACAAACATAAAGTATAAGTCGCTGTCATCGATCATATCGTCGCTTTCGTCGTCTAATTGCCCATTCACATAGCCGAGTAGGCTGCAAATGTCCGGCAGCGGCAAAATGCTCTTCAGCATATTGATGTTCACGATGCGGCACAGCTGCCGCAGAGAGTAACGCTTGTTTTGGGGTTTTGTGAGGAAACCTCGCTTCACCCAGTTTTGAACTGTGTAGCTTTCCAACCCTGTGACAGCGGAAACTTGGCTTAGCGCCATTTCGCCGGGCAGGAACATTGCCCGGAACTGGGATTCTGCCAGCCCGCCGTCCCTTTCCGGAAGGAGTAGCGTCGTGCCGGGAATTGTCCAGCTCATATCCATCACACCTTTCTGCTATGTGGTGATATGATAATATCATATGGTCACGTGATTGTCAATAGGTATTATGTGATTTTTTTATAAATTAAAAAAATACCCCTTCGGCATACCTGCCGAAGGGGTATCCGGTTAAGAAAGAGGAATCACTTCCGGATAGTAAGCAGCGCCAGCCAAGGCATAGATATTGACAACGATCATTACCTTGCCGTCCTCTGCTACATAGGGAATTGCCTTTGCTATGTTTTCTTTGCTGACGGTGTCTGCCAATCGGGCTTGATAATCTTCATTTTTTTGGAAGTTGGGGTATTTTCCTTCAAAAGCTGTTTTTGCCGCCTGCGTAAACTTTTCCGTATAGTCTGCAATCTGCAGCTTATTCATAAGCGCTTCTGTGTCTAGCCGCTTGCCGGTTTCAACATCGAAACTATACACATAGAAGGAATCCAGATCAATGCTGGAACGGATATGGATTACCAGAGAAAGAACGGCGTTGTTGCGGTATGCGGAATAATCAATAGAATGGGTGTAAGATGTGGTTCCTTTCGAAAATTCGTCACGAAGATTTGCGATTATGGGGTCAAATGTGCCTTGAATCTCGGCTTGGGCGGTGGCAGCATCTGCGCTGAAGGGCAGAAGCTTGGGAAGACGAACAGGAACAGATTGGACCGTTTGACCATAGCGATTGACACTGGTAAGGGTTTCTTTCATTGCAGTCTGCACATACAGGGCGAGAGGTCCTTCAATATCCTCTGTTTTCGCAGCTTCTTCGCCGGTGCTTTCTGTGTTTGTTGTAGTTCCCGTATTCTCGGTGGTGTCCAAGTTGTTGTCGCGAGGCTCCGGCGTTTTGCCGCCGGTAAAGGTGCAGCCAACGGCCACGGATGCCACCAAAAGCAGGCAAATCAATGCAAAAACGGCTGTTTGCGGCCTTTTTACAATCATATTGATCCGCTGCTTTAGACTCTTGGCGCTGCCGGTCATAGTGGTGGCTGTTTGCAGCAGATCGGTGCGCTTGCGGCAGGTCAGGTCTACCAGCACCCGGCCGTAATCACCCCGCAGATTTTCACCCAAGGTGGCAATCGTAGCCTCGTCGCAGGCGATTTCTCCGTCCTCCCGGGACAGGATGGCTGCCCACCACACCAAGGGGTTATACCAGTGCAGCACGATACATACGCACCGCAGTGCTGAAAAAAGGGCGTCCCCGTGGCGGAAATGGGTTAATTCGTGGGCAATGGAGTAATCCCGGTGACGGCTATCCGCGGCAACTGCCGGAGGCAGATAGATGGCCGGCCTCAGCAGGCCGAACAGACAGGGGGTATCGACCTTGTCTGTAATATAAACGGGCAATCCGCCCTGTTTTCCTGCCGTTTGGGCGTTGCGAAGGCGCAGGGCAAATCGCAGGTTGGACAGCAGGAAGATAAGCGCGAAAATCGCCACACCTCCCAGCCATACCGTTTTCATCAGACTTTTCACATCCCGCATACGGGTGATGCTTTGGGCTTCCTGTTGGGTAAAGGCTTGGGGCGCCGGTTTATAGACGGGCTCTTCCGATTCTATGGATGGATGGTATTCGTAGTAACCTGTGGCGGTGCCGTCGTCGTGATAGACAAAGTGCGCAACTTCGTCCGCCAGTTCCATTTGCTGCACTACCGGTGTGTTTTCGATTGCGTTTTGCAGGCTGATGGGTGTGCTGCCAAGCTGCAGAGGCACCAAAAGTCGCACCAAAACCAGCGCCCAAAGGGCGTATTGCAAAATGGGCTTGATCCGCTTCCGCAGTAAAAAACGCAGGCCGACGACAATCAAAATGAGAATGCTGCTGCTAACGATCCATTGTGTCATGGCGCTTTTTCCTCCAATCCGTCCAATAGCGCGTAGAGCTGATCAATCTCCTTTTGGGACAGCGCGCGCTTTTGGGTCATAGCGCTCACCAGCAGGCTGATGCTACCGTCATATACCCGCTCCAAAAGACTCTCTGTTTCTTTCAGCGCGGCCTCCTCTCTGTGCAGCAGAGGGAAATAGGTCTTCACGCCGCTTTTTGTGGAGCTGCCGATTAGCCCTTTTTCTTCCATCCGCCGCAGCAGTGTCAGAGTGGTGCTGCGATTCCAGCCGGTTTTCTTCTCCATTGCTTCTGTGGCTTCCCGGCCGGTGAGTGAGCCGGATTCCCACAGGCTCTCCATCACGCTCCATTGGGCGACAGAGAGGTGCTGGTCTTGGTCGTGCATAATATTTCCCTCCTTGTTTACATCTGTAAACATAGCGTATCACAGTTGTTTACACTTGTCAACAGTTTTTTGCGGATTTTCCAAAAATAATTTCCCCTTTCCTCTTTACGAACAGAAAAAAGTGGTGTACAATATACATTATTATAACTATAATGGGAGCATAGGTTTTTCGAAAGGCAGGAGGCGGTTTGATGGATTGCTTGAAATGCGGCAAAACAACTGAGAACGAGCAAGCTTTTTGCGCCAAGTGCCTTGCCGTAATGGACGCATACCCCGTCAAGCCGGATGTGCACGTGCAGCTCCCTATCCGCCGCGCAGCCCCCACCCCCAAGAGAGCGTCCCGGAAACGCCGGCTGCTTTCTGCGGAAGAGCGGGCGGCCTATCTGCAAGGCAGAGTGCGCCGTATGGCAAGGATGATCGCGCTGCTGGTGATACTGCTGTGCGCCGCTGTTGCCGCGCTGATTTACATCGGCGTTGCCCAAGGGTGGTTTGCTCTTGCCATAAAGGCGCTGTTTGGGTAACTGACTAACGGATTGTTTCACGTGAAACAATCTGCAAACCGGTGTTTCACGTGAAACACCCATAGAAAGGAAAAAACGATGGCAAAGATAATTGCTGTGGTCAACCAAAAAGGCGGCGTGGGAAAAACCACCACGGCTGTGAATCTCACCGCCGCACTTACAGACTTAGGCTTGCGTGTTCTGCTGTGCGATTTCGACCCGCAGGCGAATGCCAGCTCCGGCTTGGGCGTAGATAAGCGAAAGCTGCACAACAGCGTCTATGATACAATCATTAATGACGTTTCCGCGGCTGAAGTCATTGTGCACACAAAATTTGGCGATGTGCTTCCTGCAACGGCGGATTTGGCAGGCGCAGGGGTAGAGCTGATAACGATGGAAAACCCCAATATGCGGCTGAAAAACGCGTTGCAGCAGGTGGCAGGGAATTACGATGTGATTTTCATTGACTGCCCGCCGTCGCTGGAGCTGCTGACGTTAAATGCTTTGGCTGCCGCAGACGGCATTTTGGTGCCCGTGCAGTGTGAATACTACGCATTGGAGGGTCTGACAGACCTGATGAACACCTTGCGGCTGGTGAAAAAGCGCATCAATCCCGCTTTGGAGATTTTTGGCGTGGCGCTGACGATGTTTGACGGCAGAACCAATTTCTCCACACAGGTGGCGCAGGAAGTGCGCAGACATTTCCCCGGCAAGGTATTTGCTACGGTGATTCCGCGAAATGTGCGTTTGGCTGAGGCGCCAAGCCACGGATTGCCGGTGACGGTCTATGACCGGCTCAGCCGCGGCGCCGCTGCCTATCGGGCAATGGCAGAAGAAATGAAGAATAAACTCTAAAAGAGGTGAACAGGATGGCAAAAGGCTTAGGCAAGGGTCTTGGCGCGCTTATGGGCGATTATATGGAGGAATCCACGCAAAAAAGCCCCTATCAGATGCTGCCTCTGCATAAGGTAGAGCCAAACCCCAACCAACCCAGACGGGATTTTGACGAGGAGGAGCTTCAAGCGCTGGCGGATTCTATTGCGACCCACGGCGTTGTGCAGCCCTTGACGGTTCGGGAATTAAGCAGCGGCTACTATCAAATCATCGCCGGAGAACGGCGTTGGCGCGCCGCCAGAATGGCAGAACTTCGGGAGATTCCCGCGGTAATCATCGAGGCGGATGACAAAAAGGTGATGGAGCTTGCGCTGATTGAAAATCTGCAGCGGCAGGACCTGAACCCCGTGGAAGAGGCGCTGGGCTACCAGACCCTGATGGATGAATACGGCTTAACACAGGAGGAAACCGCCGTCCGGGTGGGAAAATCCCGTCCCGCTGTGGCAAATATGCTGCGGCTTTTGGCGCTGAACGCCGATGTGCTGGAGCTGGTGCGGCAGGGAAAGCTGTCTGCCGGCCACGCAAGGGCAATTGTGGCGCTGAAAACAGAGAAGCTCCAAAAGGAGGCTGCCCAAAAGATTGCCGCCTTGGGACTTTCTGTGCGGCAGGCGGAATTGCTGTGTAAGAATCTGCAAAAAGCGCCTGCGCCGAAAAAATCGGTCACCTTGGCGGTGGATTACGTGGCAGAGTGCGAGAAAAAGCTTTCCAAGCATCTTGGCCGCGGCGTGAAACTGGTTTCCGGCAAGAAAAAAGGCCGTATGGAGCTGGAGTATTATGATTCCGACGATTTGCAGGCGTTGATTGACGCGCTGCTGAAAATTAAGCAATAAGGAGAGAAAAGTATGGAAAAAAAGCTGTATAAATGCAAAAAAGAACAGAAAATATGCGGCGTATGCGCCGGCATTGCCAAGTACTTTTCTCTGGATCCCACAATTGTGCGGCTGATTTTTGTGCTGTTGGCTTTTACCACAAGCGGCGTTTTGGCATATATCATTTGCGCCCTCATAATGCCCGACGAGCCCACCAATGTGATTGACGCATAAGGGGGAAATATGGAAAGAGAACTTTACCGCATCAAAGAAGGCCGCTGGATTGCCGGCGTTTGCACCGGTATGGCAGAGTATATGAATCTGTCTGTAACGGTGGTGCGCTGCATTATGGTGGCCATGGCGCTGTTTTTCGGCGGCGGCATTTTGGTGTATATCGCAAGTATTTTTATGTTCAAAGTAAAACCTGAATGATAAAAGGAGATGCTTGCAATGAAAAAAGCATGTTGTTTATTCCTTGCTGTAATTATAATCCTCTCGCTGGCAGCCTGCAGTGCGCCCCGACCGGATGCAAACGCAAGTACTGGCGCTGCTACGGGGGGCACAACTTCTGACGAGGCTTCCCAGCCCACGGAAACCACCGCTGGGGAAACCAAACCGGAAGAGACCCAACCCGGCCCTAAGGTGCTGTATCTTTGCACAGAGGAAACCAACACGTTTTCCGATGGTGGCGGTGGCGTAACCACCCGCACCTATGACGAGAAAGGCAATCTGCTTAGCGAGCATTATAAGTCTGAAAGCGGCGATGTGGGCTACGGCGATTCCTATACCTACGATGAAAAAGGAAATGTGCTGACCCACAAAACCTACGACAATCATAGCCGGCTATCAAGCGAAACAACGAATACCTATAACGAAGCCGGTCAACTGATTTCCCAGTTATTTACCAGCAGCGAAGGCCCCACCTATACCAGAAAGTCCGATTTTACCTATGACGAAAAGGGACTTTTGGTTAAAAAGGTGGATACAAATCCTGACGATACCAATTCGCCGGTTTACTCTGAATTTCACTATGTCTATTCCTATGACGAAAAAGGCAATTTGATCAAGGAAGACTGGATCAATGTCGTGGGCGGTGTCCAGACACCCCATAGCTGGAAAGCGTGGACCTATGATGCCAAGGGCAATAAGTTGTCAGAAGCCGACAATCGGGGATTTAAGACCGAATGGACCTATGATGACCGGGGCAATATGTTGTCCGAAGCGCAGTATGATGACAGCGGAAACTTCTGGATTGGCACAGTTTATACCTATGACGAGGAAAATCGGGTTTTAACAGAAGGTATGACAAAAGGAGACATCCATATGATTATGGAAGGCTTCGTGAATGAGTATGATGAAGCCGGCAGAAAAATTGCCCGTTATCGATGCTATGATTCTCTGGATAAAGCAAAAGCCGTCCGCATCTTTCGATATACCTACGATGAATTTGGTAATGTGCTGAAGGAGACTGGTTGCACGCCCAGCGGCACAGAAACCAGTTGGAGAGAATACAAATACATTGCAATAGAACTACCCAAGGAATAAAAGGAGAGGTAAGAAAATGTTAGACATTCGCAAAATCAAGGAAAATCCCGATGCAGTCAAGGCCGGCCTGAAGGCCAAAGAGGTAGACTGCGATGCTGTGGTGGACAAGATTCTGGAGCTGGACGGTCAAATCCGTACACTAAAGACCACCACCGAGACCAAAACCGCAGAAAAGAACAAGCTGGCTAAGGAAAACGGCAAGCTGTTCGGTCAGAAGAAGGGCGCTGAAAAGAAGGGCGAGGACACCTCTGCTCTGGAAGCGCAGATTGCAGAAAATTCTGCAAAGAGCGTGGCGCTGGACAAGGCCATTGCGGACGATGCCGCAGAGCTTAAGACCCTGTCCGACGAATTCCGTGTGGCGATGCTGAGCCTGCCCAACCTGCCCGACGAGGATTTGCTCCCCGGCGGAAAGGAGAACAATCAGCCTCTGCGCTACATCGGCGAAAAGCCCGCATTTGACTTTGCGCCCAAGCACCACGTGGATTTGTGCACCGATTTGGGTCTGATTGACTACGAGCGGGGTGTCAAGCTGGCAGGCGCCGGCAACTGGATGTACACCGGTATGGGCGCACGGCTGGAATGGGCATTGCTGAACTACTTCATCGACACCCACACCGCCGACGGCTACGATTTCATCCTGCCCCCCCATATGCTGGAATACCAGTGCGGCGAGACCGCCGGTCAGTTCCCCAAGTTCGCCGATGAGGTTTACAAGATTGCCAACCCCACCGACGACCGTATCCACTATATGCTGCCCACCGCTGAGGCGGCCTTGTGCTCCATTTACCGGGACGAGATTCTGACAGAGGCAGACCTGCCCAAGAAGCTGTTCGCCTACACCCCCTGCTTCCGCCGTGAGGCAGGCAGCCACCGGGCCGACGAGCGTGGTATGGTCCGCGGCCACCAGTTTAACAAGGTAGAGATGTTCCAGTTCTGCAAGCCCGAGGATTCCGACGCGGCTTTCGAGGAGCTGGTCACCAAGGCAGAAAAGCTGGTTGAGGGCTTGGGCTTCCACTTCCGCACCGTGAAGCTGGCAGCCGGCGACTGCTCTGCTTCTATGGCACGTACCTACGATATTGAGATTCTGATTCCCTCTATGGACGGCTACAAGGAGGTTTCCTCCGTGTCCAACGCAAGAGACTATCAAGCCCGCCGGGGCAACATCCGTTTCCGCCGTGAGGAGACCGGCAAGCCCGAGTTCCTGCACACCCTTAACGGCTCCGGCTTGGCAACCAGCCGTATCTTCCCTGCGCTGGTGGAGCAGAATCAGCGCGCCGACGGCTCTATCGTTGTGCCTGAGGTGCTGCGCAAGTACTTGGGCGGCTTGGAAATCATCGAGAAGAAATAAGTTATGTAAACCACATGTGTTGTTATAATCTGTGTAGGGGACGGGTTTCCCGTCCCGCGGGAGGCGAAACGCCTCCCCTACATAGGAACATATGATATTATGTAAACCAACATAGGAGGAAAAAGAAATGAAGAAAAAGATCAAAGATATGAAGCTCTCCGACATTAAGGACATCAACCTGAAGCCCTCTTGGCTGGACGAATTCAAGGAATTTGCCATTAAGGGCAACGCTATGGCGCTGGCTGTTGGTACTATCATCGGCGCTGCGTTCTCTACCATCACCAAGAGCTTGACCAACGATTTGATTATGCCCGTCGTGAACATCTTTATGGGCGGCACGGATTTCTCCGATGCAAAAATCAAGTTGCCCCGTATGCCTTGGGTTGACCCCACTTTTGAGACCGTTGTGAATGCAGACGGACAGGAAGTGGTGCAGGAAGTACATAACTATCTGACCTACGGCAACTTTATTTCCGCAATTATCAACTTCCTGATTCTGGCGTTTGTGGTATTCTGGATTGTGAAAATCGTGAATAAAATCGCAGATATTGGCAAAAAGAAGGAAGAGGAAGCCCCTGCAGAGCCTCCCGCACCTCCCGCTCCCTCTGCCGAGGAAGTGCTGCTGACCGAGATTCGTGACCTGCTGAAGGAGAAATAAGCAATGAAGCAGAAAGCGGCAGTGGCGCTGTGTCTGCTGGCGGTATTGAGCCTGTTGTGCGGCTGCGCTGACGGTTATCCGGAGGGGCAGACGCTGACCTTTACGGATATGCAGATTACCCTGCCCGGCGACTTTATGGACCTGTCGCAGGAAGAATACTCTGCAGATGCGGATTTTCTCTACGGCTGGAAAACCCTCATCGTAAAGGGTATGGCGGAGAAAAAGGCAGATTTGCAGGAGATGACCTTGGAGAAATATACCTCCCTTGTGATTGCCGGAAACCACCTGCAATGCACGCCGGAAAGATTTGGAAACGGCTACCGCTTTACTTATACATCTATGGCAGGTGACGCAGAATATACCTATGTGACCGCCGCTATGGAGGGCGACACCAATTTTTGGCTGTTTCAATTTTACTGTCCGTCTGCTAATATAGAAGAGAATCAGACGGAAATAGACATTATTTTATCAAGCATTCGGGAAATTGATCCGTAAAAAAGGATGGAGAAATATGTTTAAGATTGTACGTAAAAAAGAACTGAATCCCAGCGTTACTCTGATGGACATTGAGGCACCCTTTATTGCCAAAAAGGCAAAGGCCGGCCAGTTCATCATTTTCCGTATTGACGAGCAGGGCGAGCGGGTTCCTTTGACCATCGCCGGCTACGATCGGGAAAAGGGCACTGTCACCATCATTTTCCAAAAGGTTGGCTTTGCCACCAAGGCGCTGGGAAATTTGAACGAGGGCGACTATATCCGGGACTTTGTAGGCCCGCTGGGCAAGCCCACTCCCGTAGAGGGCAAGAAGAAGGTTTGCGTGGTTGGCGGCGGCGTTGGCTGCGCCATTGCCCTGCCCTCTGCTAAGGCTTTTAAGGAGGCCGGCGCGGAAGTGACCGTTATCGTGGGCTTCCGCAGCAAGGATATCGTGATTTTGGAAGAGGAGTTCAAGGCGGTTGCCGACAACTTTATTCTGATGACCGACGATGGCAGCTATGGCCGTCACGGCCTTGTTACCGTGGCGCTGCAGGAGCTGCTGGAAAAGGGCGAAGCCTTTGACGAGGTTTTGGCAATCGGCCCCATTCCTATGATGAAATTCGTCTGCAAGACCACAGAGCCCTTCGGCGTTCACACCTCCGTATCCCTGAACCCCATTATGGTGGACGGCACGGGAATGTGCGGCGGCTGCCGTGTGACCGTTGGCGGCGAAACCAAGTTCGCCTGCGTGGACGGACCGGAATTTGACGGCCACAAGGTGGATTTTGCCGAGCTGATGAGCCGCAACTCCACCTATCGCGGACGGGAAGCAGAAGTAACCGAAAAGCACGCCTGCCGTATGGAAAAAATGGGCAAAGAGCTGATTAAATAAGGAGGAAATGCAAAATGGCAAATATGATTCTGACCAAAACCCCTATGCCTGAGCAGGACCCCAAGGTTCGTGCCCGTAACTTCAAGGAGGTTACCTTAGGCTACACCGCCGAAATGGCAATCGAAGAGGCAAACCGCTGCTTGGGCTGCAAGAATCCCAAGTGCGTAGAGGGCTGCCCCGTCAATGTGCGGATTCCCGAATTTATCAAGAAGGTGCAAGAGGGCGACTTTAAGGCTGCCTACGAAATCATCACCTCCACCAACGCGCTGCCGGCGCTGTCCGGACGTGTCTGCCCCCAGGAAACCCAGTGCGAGGCAAAGTGTGTCCGCGGCATCAAGGGTGAGCCTGTGGCAATCGGTCGGCTGGAACGGTTCGTTGCCGACTGGTACCGTGAAAACATCAACGCAATGCCCGAAAAGGTAGCATCCAACGGCAAGAAGGTTGCCGTGGTTGGCTCCGGCCCTGCCGGTATGACCGCCGCCTCCGATTTGGCAAAGCGGGGCTATGAGGTGACTATGTTCGAGGCTCTGCATACCGCCGGCGGCGTGCTGGTGTACGGCATCCCCGAATTCAGACTGCCCAAGGCAATTGTTGCCAACGAAATCACCAAGCTGGAAGCCCAAGGCGTGCAGGTGATGACCAATATGGTCATCGGCAGAGTGCTGACCATCGACGAGCTGTTTGAAATGGGCTTCAAGGCTGTGTTTGTGGGCAGCGGCGCAGGCCTGCCTATGTTTATGAACATCCCCGGCGAAAGCCTGAAGGGCGTTATGTCCGCCAACGAGTACTTAACCCGTACCAACCTGATGAAGGCCTACGACGAAGCCTACGACACCCCCATCATCAAGAGTAAGGCGGTTGCCGTGGTTGGCGGCGGTAACGTGGCAATGGACGCTGCCCGCTGCGCAATGCGTTTGGGCGCTGAGAACGTGTATGTTGTCTACCGCCGCGGCGAGGCAGAAATGCCTGCCCGTCTGGAGGAACAGCACCACGCCAAGGAAGAGGGCATCGAGTTCAAGACCCTGTGCAACCCCGTCGAGATTCTGGGTGATGAAGACGGCCGCGTCTGCGGTATGAAGTGTATCCGTATGGAGCTGGGTGAGCCGGATGCCTCCGGTCGCCGCCGCCCCATCGAAATCCCCGGCAGTGAATTTGTGCTGGAGGTAGACACGGTGATTATGTCCTTGGGCACCAGCCCCAACCCCCTCATTCGCTCCACCACACCCGGCTTGGACACCAACAAGAAGGGCTGCTTGATTGTGAATGAAGACGAGATGACCACCCGTGACGGTGTGTTTGCCGGCGGTGACGCTGTTACCGGCGCGGCAACGGTTATTCTGGCAATGGGCGCCGGCAAAAAGGCCGCCGCTGCCATCGACGCTTATCTGAATAAGTGATTTATAAAAAGCCACCCTTTGGGGTGGCTTTTTGAATCCTAAATGCGTTGTAGGGGCGAGCATTGCTCGTCCGTTACTGCGGCAAAATATCGCACAGACAGGCTCGCAATGACAAAAGGTTGTTGCGAGCCTGCCTGCCAGAATCTGGGCCACGTGGGACGTAGGGACCGGCGTCCTCGACGGTCCTTTTTTGGACGGTCCGGAGGCCCGTCCCTACAGACACCCACCGACATTTATAATGTAGGGGCGAGCATTGCTCGTCCGTAACCGAAATTGGGACATTGCACAGGCGGACGACCGATGGTCGCCCCTACGAATACCGTTTGCATTTTGTATCCCCCTCTTTACCAAGGGGGATTTTTATGGTATCATAAGGAAAACGCAGGAGGTGGCAAAAATGCTGGAAAAAAACCGAATATATGAAGCCCTTGTCACCGACTATACCGCCGAGGGACAGGGGGTTGCCCACGTGGAGGGCTGCGCGGTGTTTGTGCCCAATGCTATCGCCGGCGAGGGCTATAAAATTCGCATCGAAAAGGCGGCAAAAACGTGGGCGGCAGGCAAAATCGTGGAGATTTTGGAAAAATCCCCCCATCGTGTGCAGCGGGAATGCCCCATTTCCTCCGGCTGCGGCGGCTGCGACTTTTGGCATATGGACTACGATGAGGAAACCCGTCTGAAAGCCGCCCGGGTGAGGGACACCCTAAACCGCATCGGCGGCGAAAAGCTGGAAGAAGTGCCCATTTTGTCCGCCCCCACCTGCACCGGCTACCGCAACAAGGCTCAGTACCCGGTTGCCAGCGAAAAAGGCAGGGTTTACGCCGGATTTTTTAGAGCCGGCACCCATCAGGTGGTGGAAATCGAGAAATGTCTGATTCTGCCCGAAGAAACGGAGCAGGTGCGCAAGCTTGTGATAAATTATGTAAACCAACACCGCATTTCCGCCTACGATGAAACCACGAAAAAAGGGCTGCTGCGCCACATCTATGTGCGTCGGGGCGCTGTGTCCGGGCAGATACTGGTTTGCCTCGTGGTGAACGGACGGAAGCTGCCCCACGCAGAGCAGTTAATTGAGCAGCTCAAGACGGTAAGCGGCTTTGCAACGCTGGTGCTTTCCGTGAACACCAAGGACACCAACGGGATTTTGGGCGACGAGGAAATTGTCCTCTACGGGCCGGGCTATATTGAGGATACCCTTTGCGGCCTAACCTTCCGGCTCTCTCCCCGTTCTTTCTATCAAATCAATCACCACCAAGCCCAGCGGCTGTATGAAGCTGCCATCCGACAGGCGGAAATCACCAAGCAGGACTTGGTTTTGGACTTGTACTGCGGCGTGGGCACCATCACCCTTGCAATGGCGAAAGCCGCCGGCAGGGTCATCGGCGTGGAGGTGGTGGAGCAGGCGGTGCTGGATGCCCGGGAGAACGCCAAGCGCAACGGCATCGAGAATGCGGAATTTTTCTGCGGCGACGCGGGAAAAGCGGCGCTGAAGCTGGAGCAGGAGGGAATCCGTCCCGATGTTGTGGTAGTCGACCCCCCGCGAAAGGGTCTGAACGCAGATACCATCGAGGCGCTGCGCCGTATGTCCCCCCGGCGGATTGTGTATGTGTCCTGCGACCCGGCAACGCTGGCGCGGGATGTGGCGCTGCTGAAAAATCACGGCTACACCCTAAAAAACGCCCAAGCGGCGGACTTGTTCCCCCGCTGCAGCCACGTAGAATCCGTGGTGACCCTTGTAAAATGAAAAAGCGTGTGGAAAATTCCACACGCTTTTTTGTTATTAGCCTTCTTCTACAACGATTTCCTTCAGGGCAAGACCCGGATTGCGCTTGCAGGTGAAATCAATGGCCCAAAAGCTGCTGAACACCAGCAGATTCCGTCCACGATAGTCCTCCAGCAGCTCCGCATCAGAGCCTAAATTCAAGTCGGACAGGTCGCCGGGATAGCTGTCAATCAGGCGGATTTCCTCATAGGGCAGCATCTCCATACGCAAATCCACGCCGTACTCGTTTTTCATCCGGTACTGGAACACGTCAAACTGCAGCGTACCCACAACGCCCACGATGACCTCTTCCATACCGGAATTGGGCACCTTGAAAATCTGAATGGCGCCCTCTTGGGCAATCTGCTCCGTACCCTTGACGAACTGCTTCCGCTTCATAGAGTCCTTGGCAGACACCCGGCAGAAATGCTCGGGGGCAAAGGTGGGGATGCCGGAGTAGAGGAATTTCTTGCCCGGCACGGTAATGGTATCGCCGATGGCGAAAATGCCCGGGTCAAACACACCGATTACGTCACCGGCGTAAGCCTCGTCCACGATTTCCCGCTCCGCCGCCATCAGCTGCTGGGGCTGGGAGAGCCGCATTTTCTTGCCGCCCTGCATATGGAAGTATTCCGTGTCTCTCTGGAATTTGCCGGAGCAGATACGCATAAATGCCAGCCGGTCACGGTGGGCTTTGTTCATATTTGCCTGAATTTTGAACACAAAAGCGGAAAAATCCGGGCTGAAAGTGTCAATTTCACCGCAATCTGCGGTACGGGGCAGGGGCGGCGGCGTCAGCTTCAGGAAGTTCTCCAAAAAGGGCTCAATGCCGAAATTGGTCAGCGCCGAGCCGAAGAAAACGGGAGAAAGCTGTCCGTTTCGCACTGCTTCCATATCCATTTCCCGTCCGGCAGACAGCAGCTCCACGTCGTCAATCAGCTGCCGGTGCTTGTCCTCGGAATCCAAAAGCACGGCAACCTGCTTGTCATACAGGTCAATTTCCTGCTTTTCGGCCTTTGCCTTGCCGTTTATGCCGGAGAAGAACAGCAGCTGGCTCTTTTCCCGGTCATAAACCCCTTGAAAGCCCTTGCCGGAGCCGATGGGCCAGTTCATAGCGTAGGTTTCGATGCCCAGCTCCCGTTCCACCTCATCCAGCAGGTCAAAGGGGTCTTTGGCTTCCCGGTCCATCTTGTTAATGAAGGTGAAAATGGGAATGTGCCGCATTGCGCAGACCTTAAACAGCTTTCGGGTCTGGGGCTCCACACCCTTTGCACCGTCAATGACCATCACCGCAGAGTCGGCGGCCATCAGGGTACGGTAGGTATCCTCGGAGAAGTCCTGGTGACCGGGGGTGTCCAGAATGTTGATACAGAAACCGTCATACTGAAACTGCATAACAGACGAGGTGACAGAGATACCTCTCTGCTTTTCAATCTCCATCCAGTCGGAGGTGGCGGCGCGGGAATTTTTCTTGCCCTTAACCGCGCCGGCTTGGGCAATGGCGCCGCCGTAGAGCAGGAATTTTTCTGTTAAAGTGGTTTTACCGGCGTCGGGGTGGGAGATAATGGCAAAGGTCCGGCGGCGGCTGATTTCTTCAATTAAGGTTGACATAACTTTCCTCCAAAATCATAGTGCTTTTCCAAAAGGAGGGTTAGGGCGGAGAGAAAAAATGCATAATATCCTCCAAAGGCCATAGGCCCATAACATTTCTATTGTAGTCTACCACAAAAGGGATTATTTTACAAGTCAAACCTTATCTCAAGAAAAGCAGTATAGATTGCCACGCCTGCGTTGCAGGCTCGCAATGACAGGGGGAGACAGTCTTGTGTGTTGCAATTTTTCACGGGCTGTGCTACAATCACACCAAATGAAAAAGGAGGAATCCGTAATGGAAAAACTCAATTTTGCCAGTGACTACCTAGAGGGTGCGCATCCTCTGATTTTGGAAAAGCTTTTGGCGGCAAATTTGGAGAAAAACACCGGCTACAGCACCGATAAATACTGCATTTCTGCAAAGGAAAAAATCCGTGCATCCTGCAATGCGCCGGAGGCAGAAATTCACTTTTTGGTAGGCGGCACCCAGACCAACGCAATGGTCATTAAGTACCTGCTGGCTGCCTATCAAGGGGTTATCGCCCCGGCTACCGGTCACATTTCCCTCCACGAGGTCGGCGCTATCGAGCACGGCGGCCACAAGGTGCTGTGCGTCCCGGAGTACAACGGCAAGCTGAAAGCTGCCGACGTGGAAAAGATGGTGAAGGATTTCCAAAATGATGGCAATAAGGATATGATGGTGATGCCGGGTATGGTGTACATCTCCCAGCCCACCGAGTCCGGAACGCTGTATTCCCTTAAGGAAATGGAAGAAATTGCCAAGGTCTGCCGGGAAAATGACCTTTATCTCTATGTGGACGGCGCTCGCCTTGCCTATGCGCTGGGCTGCCCGGAGAACGATGTGACGCTGCCGGATTTGGCGCGGCTGTGCGATTGCTTTTACATCGGCGGCACGAAATGCGGCACCTTTGTGGGTGAGGCAGTGGTGTTCCCGAAGCCGGGTCTGATTCCCCATTTCTATTCGCTGACCAAGCAGCACGGCGCAATGCTGGCAAAGGGCTGGTTCTTAGGTCTGCAGTATGATGCGCTGTTTACAGACGGTTTGTATGAGGAAATCGGCAAAAAGGCCATTCTGCTGGCAGACAAGATTCGGAAAAAAGTGACCCAAAAGGGCTGGAAGCTGTGCTACGGCTCACCCACCAATCAGGTGTTCGTGGAGCTGCCCGACGAGACGCTCAAAAAAGTGGAAGAAAAAGTAATTGTCAGCTTCTGGGAAAAGACCAAAGAAAACGACACAACCATCCGTTTTGCCACCTCTTGGGCTACCACAGAGGCAGACGTGGAAAAGCTCTTCTTGGTATTGGATTCCATTTGACAAATACAATTTCCCACATTACAATAAACACATCTTTTAACTGAGGTGAAAACTATGGATCGGAAACTGAAAACCGAAACCTTATGTATTCAGGCAGGCTACAGCCCGGAAAGCGGTGAGCCCCGCCAAATTCCCATTGTGCAAAGCACAACCTTTAAGTACGCAACCTCCGAGGATATGGGAAAGCTGTTCGATTTGGAGGCATCGGGATATTTCTACTCCCGTCTGCAAAACCCCACCTGCGATATGGTGGCAGCGAAGATTGCCGCCTTGGAGGGTGGCACGGCTGCAATGCTCACCGGCTCCGGACAGGCAGCCAACTTCTACGCAATGTTCAATATCGCCTCCTGCGGCGACCATATTGTGGCATCCTCTGCCATTTACGGCGGCACATTTAATCTGATTTCCGTGACGATGAAGCGGATGGGTATTGACGCCACCTTTGTCAGCCCCGACGCTACCTATGCGGAAATCTGCGCCGCCATTCGCCCCAACACCAAGCTGGTATTCGGCGAAACCATCGCCAACCCTGCTCTGAACGTGCTGGATATTGAGGTGTTTGCCAAGGCAGCCCATGATAACGGCCTGCCGCTGATCATTGACAACACCTTCCCCACGCCGGTCAACTGCCGGCCCATCCAGTGGGGCGCTGACATCGTCACCCACTCCACCACCAAGTATATGGATGGCCACGGCGTTGCGGTAGGCGGCTGCATTGTGGACAGCGGCAAGTTCGACTGGACGAAATATCCGGATAAGTTCCCCGGCCTGTGCACCCCCGATGACAGCTACCACGGGGTGACATACACAGAGCGCTTCGGCTTGGAAGGGGCATTCATCACCAAGTGTACCGCCCAGCTGATGCGGGATTTGGGCTCTATCCAGTCCCCCCAAAGCGCATTTTATCTGAATCTGGGCTTGGAGAGCCTGCCTTTCCGTATGCGGCAGCACTGTGAGAACGCACAGGCAATTGCAGAATTCTTAAGCGCCAACGAAAAGGTGGCTTGGGTAAAATACGGCGGACTGAAGGGTGATAAATATTACGACCTCACCCAAAAGTATATGCCGAATGGCTCCTGCGGCGTGATTTCCTTTGGTCTTAAGGGTGGCCGCAAGGCGGCAGAGACCTTTATGAAGCACCTAAAGCTTGGCTCTATCGAGACCCACGTGGCAGACTCCCGCACCTGCTGCCTGCATCCGGCTTCCGCAACCCACCGGCAGATGACCGACGAGCAGCTGCAAGCTGCCGGCGTAGGCGCAGACCTGATTCGTTTGTCCTGCGGCTTGGAAAACAAGGAAGATTTGATTGCTGACCTGAAGCAGGCCATCGAAAAGGCATAAAAATAAAAGGACGTGTACACCGTACACGTCCTTTTTCTGTTATCTGCTTATAAATATGCTCAGCAGGGTGAACAAAACCATGGTCAAAACCGTCATTGCTGACAGGCTGGAGGAGATTTCCGCCCGTTCAGCCGGCTCGTCGGCCACCACGGGGATAATGAAAGGCGGCGGCAGAATAAACAGAATGACCAGCGCCCCTTCAAACATAATGTTCCCCAGCACCGCCCGGTTTAAGAAAATCAGCAGAGCCAGCAGCGCGGCGGCAATCGCCAAGCGAATGGCAATCAGCCGTCCCGTCTTTTTCCACGGGATTTCCTTGGGGACAAAATCGTAGCCCATACACAAAAGGATTATGGCGGAGGTGGGAGCGGCAACAAAGTTCATTACGCCGTCCAGTATGCCGCCGATGTTCCAGCTGTGGAGCTGACGGTACAAACCGGTTGCGCCAACCAGCAAACCCAGCAGCACGCCAATCAGCGTGGGCGAGGTGAGCATATCCTTCACAATGCCGATTCCGCTGGATTTGCCTACCAGCAGGGTTTTGTACAGGGTAAACACAAACAAATCGTGACCCAGCATCAGCAGAGCAAAGTGAGAGATGTTTTCGTTGGGAAACAGCAGGGCAAACAGCGGCAGACCCAGCATCCCCGCCTCAAAGCAGGCAGAAACAAAGGGGGAGAGCTTGCCGGCGGTTTTTTGCAGACGGGCAGCCAGAAAACCTAAGAAAAGCATCACGCCGCAGGCCACATACATAACCGCAGGAATGACCACTGCAGACAGAGAATACTCTGCTGTGGCGAAGGCACTGAACAGAGCAACCGGCAGCGTCAGGTTGACAACTACCTTTTTCAGCGTGTCCACCCCGTCCCGGGAGATAAACTGCCGACTTCGGAACAGCATACCCATAATGAGCATTACAAATACCGGCAGAGCCGTTTCCAAAACAGAAACCAGTGTCTTCATAGCTTACTTAATAACGCCCTTTTGCAGGATAATGTTGGCGTAAATCTCCGTTTCGCCGGTCTGCAGGATGCAGTAGCAATCCTTGGCTTCGTCGTAGAACTTGAAGCGGTCGATATTGCCCACAGC
>SVKL01000037.1:0-3625 GCA_015068495.1 Oscillospiraceae bacterium
TTTGTACAGCTTTTTGTACAATGCCGGTCGATGTATTTTTCTGGGGCTGCCCCATTTTTAATGAGACAGCCCCTTTTTTTAAAAACAGAACCACAGATTGAACTGTGGTTCTGTTTTTCCATACAGTGATTGGAGAGTCAAGTAGTACTGTCATTGCTGTTCACCAAAGCATCAATTGTTGTACCAAAAATTTTTGCTATGGCCTGTAATTCAATGTCTGATGCAACGCGAGTTTGTCCTTCCAATTTCGAAAGACTGCTGGGATTGATGTCCACACCCATAAGCTGCATTTTGGCAACCAAGGTGATTTGCTTCATGCCAAGTTGTTTTCTCAATTGTTCGATTCTTGCGCCTGAGATATTCTTTGTGCCGTAGTTTGCTTTTCTAGGTTTCAAATTTGTCACCCTTGTTTTTATTCATATTGTATCAAGCAATTATTGGCCGCGAGAAGCTTGATGGTATAGAAAGCTTTTGAAATATATTAAAATTATAAGTTGTTAGCATATTGACATAATTCTAAAATAGAATTATAATTAATTTAGTCAATGCACGAATTTTCTATTTTGTTTTATTTTAAACATATTGACAAATATCTGTTTTTCGTGTAATGTGTAAATATAAAAATGCAATGATTTATGAAAGGAGAAAAAACTATGAAACGAATTGTCAGCATTTTACTGTTTTTGGCGGTGCTTTGCTCACTTCTGCCGATGGCGCACGCGACAGAAACGCTCATTGCTTATGCAGTCGAAGGAGGCAACATTTATTTCGATCCCGCAACCGGAACTGTCAGAGAAGCTGATCCGACAGTAACGAGCGCAGTGATTCCGGAGGAAATTGATGGCGTTGCGGTTACTTCGATCGGGGATTGTCTATTTGCAGACTACGGTGGGGTAAGTGAGACACTTAAATCCGTGACTCTGCCCGAAAGCATTCAAACAATTGGCTATGAAGCATTTTATAATTGTGCTGGTTTAACCGAGATCAAGATTCCCTCACAGGTCAAAGTAATCCATTACCATACTTTTTATAATTGTAAAAGTCTTACAGATGTTACATTACCGGATGCTCTACAAGAAATTGAGACTATGGCATTCAGTCACTGCGAGTCTCTGTCGAAAATTGCGTTCCCGGACGGTCTTAAGAATATTGCAACCATGGCTTTTGAATATTGTAGCGCGTTAGATGAGATTTCTTTGCCGGAAAATCTTCAATCTATCGATGCCGCTGCTTTTATAGAAACGAAGTATTATAACGATAAAGCAAATTGGAAGGACCATTATCTTCTCCTTGAAGACTGGCTGCTTAAAATTGAGGAGAAGGAATATTATAAAATCGATATTCCGCAGGGAGTTAAGCATGTAGCAGCCTTTGCAGGCCGGAATTTAGGTTATCTTTCGGAACTGATTTTGCCTGAGGGGTTGGAAAGTGTTGGAGAACGTGCGTTTGAAAAAACATATGTCGAACAAATCATTTTCCCGGCAAGTGTGAACTACATCGGTACGGATGCTTTTTCCGGTCGTAACGGCTTGTGGGCGTTCTTTCAAGGAAACGCTCCTGCAGTAGCAGGTAATCCGTTTGACGGATATAATGATCTTGTGTTCTATAAAGAGGGAACGGAGGGATGGACAAGTGCACCGTGGACAGAGTGCAGCTTGAATGTTTGGGATGGTGTGAACGCTTATCCGAGAGCAATTTTGTATCCTGTAGAGGGTGGAATCCTTTCCTTTTCACCGATGGATGGATGTATCAACTGGACGATGGGACATATAGTTGAGGCAAGAATACCGAGCGAAATCGGTGGCTTCCCTGTTAAAAGGATTCGAGAAAATGCATTTTCTGGCCGCCATGATTTAGTGTGGGTCGAAATTCCGGCTTCTGTCGAAATAATCGATGCTGACGCATTTAGAATTTGTACCTCTTTGGAATATGCGGTGTTTTTAGGCAATCCACCTGCTGCGTTCGGCGAAAAGAAGGGAGAAAATGATTACTATAGCGTTTTTTGGCCGGATGAAGACTTTGTGATTTACTGTGCCGACGAGAGCACTGAATGGACAACACCCTCGTGGCAGTGCTATCAAGCACTTCCGCTCTCTAAAGCGGAACATTTGCACGATATTTCGATAACGAATGGTACGATTAGCTGCGAGGATATGACGGAAGTGACATTTGGCTGCACTTGCGGTTTTGAGAAAACGATTACCCAGTATTCAACCGGACATTCTTATGATGACAATGGTATTTGCATTTGCTGTGGCATGCGTCCGAGTGGAACCTGTGGTGAAGCATTAACCTGGAGTTTCGATATGCAAAGCGGAAACTTGACGATTTCAGGTAGCGGCGCTATGCAAGATTTTAATGAGGTACCGTGGGATGAATATCGGACACAAATCAAAAATGTAATTTTTGATGGGGGGATCACACATATAGGTGCTCGTGCATTTCGTGGTTTACCGGAATTAGAAAAGATGGTTCTTCCCGAGAGCGTTATCTCAATCGGAACTATGGCGTTTGCAGAATGCCATGATTTGAAGGAAATGAAACTGCCTGATGGCATTCAGAGTATTGGAGAAAAAGCTTTCTCGAAGTGCCAAAATCTGTCTGAAATTACGATGCCGCTTGCGATCGTGCAGCTTCCGAATGGAATCTTTGATGGATGTAAAGAGCTGAAAGAAGTGATCCTTCCCGAAGGTTTGGTCGAGATAGGGGAGCAGGCATTCAATGACTGCAAAAAGCTTGAGGGTATTAAGTTGCCTGATACACTGTTAAACATCGGAAATTATGCCTTTAAGAATTGTACCAATATTCAACTGCAGTTACCAAAAAATCTTCAGCGGCTTGGTGATGGAGCGCTACAAGCGTGCGAGGCAATTACTTCCGTAGTGGTTCCAGCCTCGGTAACATATTTTGGCGACAGCGCTTTTTATAAGTGCACAGGATTAACATCGGTTAGGATTGATGCACAAATCGAAGAAATTGGTTGGATTGTATTTTGTGAATGTGAGAGCCTTACCGATGTTATTCTGCCACAGAGTGTAAAGCAAATCGGAATGCAAGCATTTACTCGCTGCAAGAGCTTGAAACAGATCCAGCTTCCAAACAGGCTGACGACGATTGGATATGCTTCCTTCCAACATTGCAGTAGCTTGGAAAAGATTCATATTCCTGAGACAGTGGAGAGCATTGAGGCGTATGCATTTGGATGCTGTGACCATTTGACGGGTGTTTATTTCTATGGCAATGCTCCGAAATTAAGTGATGATGTGTTCCGTATTTGGGATGTAACAAACCAAGCGTATGTAAATCATCCGGATCTGATGCTGTACTACTTGGCTGATAAGGAAGGTTGGACAAGTCCCGAATGGAACGGCTATCCTACAGCTGTATATTCTGGTCATGAGCATATTTATGAGACGATGGTAATACCTCCAACCTGCACAGAGCAGGGATATACGACCTACACTTGTACTGTATGCGCAGATAGATACGAAGGCGACTATGTTGAGCCAACAGGACATGATTACGAAGCCGATGTGGTTGCGCCGACATGCACAGAGCAGGGATATACGACTTACACCTGCACCGTATGCGCAGATAGCTACGAAGGTGACCATGTTGAGGCAAC
>SVKL01000037.1:3725-9826 GCA_015068495.1 Oscillospiraceae bacterium
GACCATGTTGAGGCAACAGGACATGATTACGAAGCCGATGTGGTTGCGCCGACGTGCACAGAGCAGGGATATACGACTTACACCTGCACCGTATGCGCAGATAGCTACGAAGGTGACCATGTTGAGGCAACAGGACATGATTACGAAGCCGATGTGGTTGCGCCGACGTGCACAGAGCAGGGATATACGACCTATACATGTGCGGTTTGTGCAGATAGCTATGTAGCCGATGCAGTGAAACCAACCGGACATACATATGTTGATGGAGTATGTACTGCTTGCGGCGAAGAGGAAGTCGTAATAGAATTTATTGACGTTGTCGAAAATGCTTGGTATGCAGAGGCGGTTCAATTCGCGGTTTCGAACAAGCTTATGAATGGCATGGGCGGCAATAAGTTCGAGCCTGAGACTCCGATGAGCAGAGCGATGCTTGTCACGGTGCTCTGGAGATACGCAGGCGAGCCGACTGAGGGCGAAAATATCTTTACAGACGTTGGGAGCGATACTTATTACACCAAAGCGGTTGCATGGGCCGCTTGCAATGAGATTGTTGGCGGCGTCGGAAACGGAAAGTTCGATCCGAATGGGAATATCACCCGCGAGCAGATGGCGGCAATTCTCTACCGTTATGCCACCAAGCTTGGTATTGACACATCAAAATGTGCGGATTTGACGAGTTTCCCCGACGCAAATAAGGTTAGCTCCTGGGCAAGTGAAGCACTGTCGTGGGCGAATGCAGAAGGGTTGATTACCGGTTCGAAAATCGGAAATAACAATTACCTCGATCCGCAGGGCAATGCAACCCGGGCACAGGTAGCAACCATTCTGATGCGTTTTATTGAGAACGTACTTGGTTAAAAAACGGAAAGGAACTGACCTAAAAAGTCAGTTCCTTTTTGTTGCATACAGAAAAGGTTCGATTATCAATTTCAAAAGTGATGTATCGATTTGTTTTCATATATGATGGTATTTTGAAAATACATTGACTTTATAGAGCTGTCTTAGTAGAATAAAGAGGAAATATATCAAAGGAGTTGTGAAGCATGAAAAAACGAGTGCTTGTCTGCCTTTTGATCTTAGTATGTCTGTTCTCGTTGTTTCCTGTAGTCGGAGGCTTGCCCATACAGGCGCAGGCAGCAACAGCTATTCCTGACATACTGCTGTATGAGCAGTATCCCACTGCAAAAGAGTTCCAAATCTCCACTGCAGAAGGTCTACAGAAGTTTTCTGAGCTTGGACAAACCAATCAATTTTCAGGAAAGACGCTCCGCATGATCTGCGACATAGATATGGCCGGTTTTTCCTACACCCCTCCGGTCAATTTTGCAGGTGTTTTTGACGGTGGATTCCATGCGGTTAAGTACCTCACCGTTACCACTAACGATGCCAACTGCGGTTTTGTCGGCAAATTAACCTCTACGGGTGTGCTGAGAAATCTGGGCATAGTGGGTGGTGTCTTTACTGCAACCTGTAGCAAGGATAGTTGGCGTGCCGGCTGCTTGGCAGGTATTGTAGACAAGGGCCTTGTGGAAAACTGCTGGAGCTCGTCCGATATTACCATCTCCGGAGGTTATGACTATCTGTCCGTTGGCGGCATTGCAGGTGGCTTACACAACGGTGGTATCATAAAGAACTGTTATTTTGCAGGAAGTGTGACAGGTATCAATGTCGCAGCGGGAATCTGCGGTTGGGCGCAGGGCCATAATGAAGGTTCTGTGGGACAGATCTACAACTGCTTCAACATGGGAAATCTTGTAGCTACCACAAAATATGCCATCGGTCGATATAGCGGCAGTATTTTAGATGCCAATAAGACCAAGGCGATGTACAATAACTACTATTTTGACAGCAGCTACACCGGATACGATTGGTCAAGCGGCGACACTTTGGTTTCCAAGGCACAGTTGGGCAGCGGCTATTTAGCGTACATTCTGGACAAAAATTCTCCCCTGAGCGGCTCTCCCGTCTGGTCTCAGGGTGCTCTGTTCCCCGAACTGAGAAAGACAGCCGGTGTGTATCCCCTCACTGTGACCTATATTGCCAAGGGAAAAAGCAGTACGGCTACATTGTATTTCAACGCAGGCGACACCTATACCGTAGGTGTGCCTGATAGCATTACTGTTACGCTCAGCGCCAATGCAGGGACGGTAAGTGGTCGCAGCTTTGTGATGCCCAACCGTGCTGCATCCTTGAGCGTCACTGTAAATGCTGCCAATATTGCAGACTACAGCAGCTTTCCCAATGAGTCTGTCTATGTTGTTACGAACAGGGCGGGCTTTACTGCCCTTGGAACTGCGGTTAACAGCGGCACCACCTTCTCGGGTAAAAGCTTCTATATGCTGGGCGATGTTGATCTGAACAACGCAAGTCATACGCCCATCGGAAAATTTGACACCAATAGCAGTTGGCCAACGTCCTTCTCCGGCAAATTCTACGGCAATAACTTTAAGGTTCTGAATTTGAACGTCAACAATACCTCTCTCAATGGCGGCGGTTTGTTCGGAAGCTGCTACAAGGCTTATTTCAACAACCTCCATATCTTCAATGGCTCCGTCACTGTGGCCAACCGTGCCGGTGGTATTACCGGCTATGCAGATAGCTGTACCTTTGAATACTGCACAAATGGTGCAAGCATCACATCCACGACCGGAACTGACGGCATCGGCGGTCTTGCCGGTGCAGCAAGAGCGAGTTCTGAATTCAACTACTGTGGTAACTACGGCACCATCACCGCAACCGTGAGTGCTGCTGCGGGGATCGCAGGATGGGGGCAGGGAAACGTCAAGATGACCGGATGTTTCAATGCAGGTAAGGTCACTGCCCCAAGCGATGTGGGTGCTTTCGCCCGTGTTTCGGCAGACTATACCCCGGAATTTAAGGATTGCTACTATATGAAGAGCGCTTGTGCTACCACCGTTGCAGGCAAGGGTTATACGGAAAAAGACTTCCGTTGCGGCAAAATCGGTTCGTATATCAATACCTCTTACCGTACGAAGACAAGCAACGGCGTCTTCACAAACACACCGGCGCTTCCTGCTGTTCGCAATCAAAATCAGCAGCCTGCCATCTGCTGCCGTCTGTACTCCTATGCCGACAGTGTCAATCTGGGATACCAACTGATCTGCGGCAACTTAGGAGACGATGTCCCTTACACATCTGCTCCTAACTACTATAGTGCAACACCCCACTCCGCGCCCGATGCAGTTACGGCCAAAGCCTATCCCACCGGCGTTCCTTTCCTCATCACCTATCAGGCGAATAACGGCGTTTGGAAGGCCGAAGGCCCATCCTCCTATACCCGTGTTCCCGGTGTCGGCCTGCCCGATGAAACAGCGATCACCAGGGACGGCTACGCCTTTGCAGGCTGGTTTGAAGAATCCAATTTTGCTGGTCAGCCCATGGCAGTCATTACCCCCAACAGTACGGGAAATAAAACCCTCTACGCCAAATGGTCCACAATTGTAGAGATCGGCACGGTCGATCAGTACATCGCCTTTGCAAAGGCGGTCAACGCAGGGAATAGCTATAGCGGCAAATACGTACTTATTACCGCCAATTTAGACTTCGGCGGACAGACCATCCCCACCATTGGTACACAAGCCGCTCCGTTCTCCGGAGTTTTGGACGGCGGTGGCTATATTTTGAGCAACTTTGTCATCACCGGAGATAATGCACAGGGACTTGTGGGCTATCTCAAGCACGGTACGGTAAAGTTCGTGCGTGTGGAGAGCGCCACCATCTCCGGCAAAACCAATACAGGCTCTGTTGTCGGCAAGAACAATAAGGGCTTGATTTTAGGCTGTATGAGCTCCGCTGAGGTCAAGTCCACTTGGACAACCTATGACTATAGCCTTATGAGCCAAAATGTCCGACATGGTAACGATCCTTCTCCTAACTCCACAAACGAGAGAATCCCTCGCATGAAGACCCAGCTGCAAACCTACTCTCCTGATATTGTCGGTTTTCAGGAATTCGACAGCACCTGGCAGCCCGTCATCGAAAGTGTTCTGACAGGCTATGATAAGCAGCTCGTCTTTGGCAACATCACCGCAAAGAACGAGGGCAGCCCTTTGTACTGGAAGAGCAGCAAGTTTACCGCTTTGGAAAAGGGCACCTTCTGGCTCAGTGAAACTCCGGATGTTATGTCTCTGGGCTTCGGCGCCGGAAATTACCGCACCTGCAGCTATGCTGTTCTAAAGGTTAAGACCAACGGTATGCTTATCATTGCCGTCAATACCCACCTTGACCACAAGGTAGAATACGCTCGTGTAAAGGAAATAGAACTGATTATGGAGCGCATGACTGCTCTGAAGGCAAAGTATGATGCGCAGGGCTACGAGGAAATCTATTTCCATATGACCGGTGACTTCAACACGGAGCCTTCCAGTGCACTTATTCAGGATCTGAGCACGAAGCTGACAGATGCACGCTATGCTGCTGTTTCACTGGGCACGCCGCTGAATCAGAATACCTTCAGCGCATATAATGCAACCCCCACCAAGATTATTGACTATATGTTCATCAGCAACAATGTGGATGTCACGACCTACAAGGTAGTTCTGGACAAAATCAACGGAAATGCTATTTCTGACCACTACGGTCTGTATGGAACGATCCGCATTGGCGGCAATTCCCACGGTGGTATCGCCGGTGAAAATAGCGGTGTGATCATAAGCTGTGCCTATACAGGCAAGATTTCGTCCAATGCAGGCAGTGCCGGCATCGCGGCAGAGAACAATGGCAACATTCTCGACTCCTACAGCCAATACACCGCTACGGCAGCAGGCGTATTTGCGAATGCAATTACCACTAAATACAATGCAGGCAAGGTGGATCATTGCTACTATCCTTCGGGCAAAGGTCTTGCCGGCGCAGGTACCACAGTAGCCGACCTGAAGGCAAAGGATGTTCCTGACAAGATGAATAAGCTGGTTTCTCTCTGGGTGCGGAACGATGCCGTTAATAACGGACTTCCTTTCATCTGCCGGAATCACGAATATATCTACGCTGATAGGGGTGACGGCACGCACAGCGTTACCTGTTCCGAGTGCGGCATGACCACCGCTGAGAGCCATAAGGTTATCACCGATGAGTCGATTGCTCCTACCTGCACGGAAGCAGGTAAGACAGAAGGCAGTCATTGCGAGATCTGCAAGGCGGTTCTTGTAGCGCAGACAACCGTCCCTGCCAAGGGTCATAGCTATACCTATAAGATCACAACCGAAGGCACCTGTACCGACGCAGGAGTAAAAACCTACACCTGCAGCACTTGCGGTCATAGCTACACCGAAGCCATCTCCGCAACAGGACATAGTTATAGCTATCAGGCAACGAAGCAGCCTACCTCTTCCGCAACAGGCACCTTAACAGGAACCTGTTCCGTTTGTGGTGGTACTACCACCGTGACTCTGCCCAAGCTGGACACTACGAACTACACAAAGCGCACGCTCAATGCCTCTACGTGTACTGCACATGGCACGGATAGCTACGAGTGGAATACGACAGTTTACGGCAAATTTACCTTCACCATCTCAACTGCGGCCTTGGGTCATACCGAGATTGTCGAGCAGGCTGTTGCTCCCACGTGTACCAAAACCGGCCTGACCGAAGGTAAGCACTGTTCCGTTTGTAATGAAGTTCTTGTAGCGCAGGAAATTGTTCCTGCAACTGATCATAGCTACGATGAAGGCACAATCACCAAGGCACCGACTTGTGAGGCTGAGGGAATCAGAACCTTTACCTGCACGGACTGTGGCGATTTGCAAACAGAGGTGGTTTCCAAACGTGCACACGAGTGTGTTTATGTCGAAGCATTGGCACCAACATGCACGGAAGAGGGCGTTTATGAGCATTACAAGTGCATCCTTTGCACAAACACTTTCCTTGACGAAGATTGTGTGTATCCGCTTCCGATTGAATACATGGTCATTCCCACAAGTGGCCATAGCTATAAGGTGGTCGTAACCGAGCCGACCTGCGAGGCCGAAGGCACCAAGGTCTTCACCTGCCACTGCGGTGATACAAAGACCGAGACCATTGAAAAGCTCAACCATAAATCGACGTATGTTGCGCAGGTCGCCCCGACCTGCACCGAAGACGGC
>SVKL01000017.1 GCA_015068495.1 Oscillospiraceae bacterium
AGGGTGGTGAAGACTGTGCTGGATTATAGCCCAATGTGGGAAACAATGCAAAGAAAGGGAATATCCCAGTATAGTCTTCTGAAAGCTGGAATTGATAACAAAACCTTGGATTCTATTAAAAAAGGAAAGAATCTTACCCTGTTGACCTTGGAAAAGATATGCGATATTTTGGATTGCACACCCAATGAGGTTGTGCGGTTTACAAAGGATTCTCAATAACACCCCCCTCGGAGCAATCCGAGGGGTTTTTGCCTGTGGTACAAACGAAACAAAAGCCGCTGACCGGTTGGTCAGCGGCTTGCTTTTGTGGTGGGATATGTTATAATAAACGCAGAAATAAAACAAAAAAGGAGCATCATTATGAGCAGTTTTGAAAACCTACGGATTGTTGACAATTTCTATCAGACCTCGCTGTTTTTCCCTATGCCCACCGTGGTCATCAGCACCCTGTGTGAGGATGGCAGTACCACCTTGGGTCCCTATTCTCTGGTACAGCCCTACTACGTGGCTGGCAAGGACTACTACGCTATGCTGCTGAGCTGCCGCAACAGCTCCAACACCGCGCAGAACATTCTGCGCAACGGCAAGTGCGCCATTAACTTTGTGGACGATAAGCCCAAGACCTTTGCCGAGTGTGTCAAGCTCTCTTGGCCCGGAGATAAGCCGGAGGATAAGATGCCCAACTGCAAGTTCAAGCTGGAGGCAGGACAGGCAGAGGGAGAGCGTCCGCTGGTATTGACCGATGCCATTCAGGTGCTGGAATGCACTTGGGTACGGGAGCTGGACGGCGCGGAAAACGACCGGCCCGGCATCACCACCGGCTACGAAGGTCCTTACCACGATTTTAACGGCATTACCAGTAAATTCGGCGCTCATTTCATTCTGAAGATTGACAAGATTCTTATGAAGAAGAAATATGCCGATGCCATTATCAACGGCGTCCGCGCCAAGGATTTCCCCAATTTGCCTGTGGATTACGGCTATCGGGACAGCAAGAACTTCTGGTTCCACCGCAAGACAAAAATGCGTGCAGAGCTGCTGCCCATGCGCAAGCAGAGCTTGGATTCTGTCCGCTATGCAGCTGACCGGGCAGATGACAAGGTCAAGTTCACCGACGATGCGCTGGAAATGATCCTCAATGTGCCCCGGGTGTTCCTGCCACTGGTGCTGAAGGGCTGTGTGGAATGGGCACGGGAGAACGGCTGCGAGCTGATCACCGCCAAGGAAATGCAGATTATCAACGATAAGCGGGCAAAGGAAAAGAACAAGAAATAACGGCAAAAAGCCAGAGGTGACCAATATGTATACGATTGAACTGGGAAAGACCGGCTTGCAAGTCCCCACCGTGGCGGTGGGCTGTATGCGCATCAGCAATATGAATGAAAAAGAGGTTTCCGCATTCATAGATACAGCCCTTGAAAAGGGCGCAAACTTCTTTGACCACGCCGACATTTACGGCGACGGAGCAAGCGAAGCCGTATTCGGCAAAGCAATCACCCCGGCAATGCGGGAAAACCTTATTCTCCAAACAAAATGCGGCATTTTGCCCGGAAAGATGTTTGATTTTTCCTACGAACATATTGTGAAATCGGTGAACGGCAGCCTGCAAAGACTGGGCACCGATTATGTGGATGTTTTGCTGCTGCACCGTCCGGACGCGTTAATGGAGCCGGAAGAGGTGGCAAGAGCGTTTGACGAGCTGAAGTCCTCGGGCAAGGTGCGCCACTTCGGCGTATCCAATCAGAATCCCTACCAAATGGAGCTGCTGAGCCGCTATTTGGATATGCCGCTGTGCGCCAATCAGCTTCAGTTTGGGGTTATGCATTCTGCTATGATTCAATCGGGAATCAATGTGAATATGTACAATGATTCGGCAATTAACCGGGACGGCGGCGTTCTTGACTATTGCCGGCTGAATCAGATTACAATTCAGCCCTGGTCGCCTATGCAGTACGGCTTCTTCGCCGGCTGCTTTGTGGACAATGAAAAATTCCCCGCGCTTAATGGGGTTTTGGATCGCCTTGCCAAGGAATATGCCGTAAGCAAGACCACCATAGCCATTGCTTGGATTCTCCGGCATCCGGCAAAAATGCAGCCGGTGACAGGAACCACCAACCTTGGACGCTTAACGGATTGCTTGAAGGCTGCAGAGGTTTCCCTTACCCGGGAGCAGTGGTACGAAATTTATATGGCGGCAGGCAATACCCTTCCTTAAAGCACGAATTCTACTCTCACCAAACAAAAACCCGCTTCTTTTTTTGAGAAGCGGGTTTTTGTTCGTTGAAAGGGAATGTCTGTTATGCTATAATGGATTCCAATAGGAAAGGTAGGAGGCGTGATGATGAATCAGACACTTCAGCAGCTCAAGGAAAGAAAGTCCGTGCGGGTTTTTACAGACGCGCCAATCAAGCCGGAGGCGGTGTCTGCAATTTTAGAATCGGCAGTCAATGCCCCCACCGCCGGCAACCAGCAGCTTTACACCATTATAAATGTGACAGCCCCCCGGCTGAAGGCCCAACTGGCAGAAAGCTGCGATAATCAACCCTTTATTGCCACAGCGCCGTTGGTGCTGGTGTTCTGCGCCGATTGCCGCAAGTGGTATCACGCCTTTCGGGAATACGGCTGCCAGCCCAGAAAGCCCGGCGTTGGTGACTTAATGCTGGCTGTCAGCGACGCCAATATCGCTGCGCAAAACGCAGTGGTGGCGGCGCAAAGCCTTGGTATCGGCTCCTGCTACATCGGTGATATTATGGAAAACGCGGAGCAGCAGCGGCAGCTTCTCAACCTGCCCGCATACGTGTTCCCCGCGGCAATGCTTGTTTTCGGATACCCCACCGCCGGACAGCTGGAGCGCCAAAAGCCGCCCCGTTCAGATTTGCAGCACATTGTCCACGAAAACGGCTACCGGGATATGGATGCAGAGGAGCTGAAGCAAATGCTCTCTGTAAAGACCGGCGCCCGGGCGTTTGAAGATTGGATTGAGGCGTTCTGCAATCGGAAATACAATTCTGATTTCTCCCGGGAAATGACCCGCTCCGTGCAGGTCTTTTTGGAGGATTTTCAAGCATAAAGCCCGAAAAAGCGTTACACGTTCTTAAGGAAGTGATTTTATGTCTGTTCGGCTTGCAACAGAGCAGGATGTGCCCCGGATTTTGGAGATATATGCACCCTATGTGGAGAATACTGCCATCAGCTTTGAGTATACCGTTCCCAGCCTTTCGGAATTTACCCAGCGTTTTTTGCATATCACAGCCCGGTTTCCGTGGCTGGTTTGGGAGGAAGACGGCAGGGTTTTGGGCTATGCCTACGGCAGCCTGCCCTTTGAGCGGGCAGCCTATCAGTGGAACGCGGCAGCGTCCATCTACCTTTGCCCCGAGGCCTGCGGCAGAGGAATCGGCAGAAAACTCTATGCCGCCTTGGAGGCGCTTTTGCAAAAACAGGGCTACCGGAAGGTTTATGCGGTTATTACCACAGCCAATGAAGCTTCGGTAGCATTCCACCGGGCGGTAGGCTTCCGCCATACTGCCACGATGCCGGATTGCGGCTATAAATTCGGAAAATGGTACGGCACAATTTGGATGGAAAAGGAACTGAATGTATGGGATGCGCCCCCTCAAGCACCAATTTCCATACAGCAGATAACGAAATAATCTAATCGGAAAACAATGGAGGTGCCGTTATGCGTGAAGAAGAAAAGCACCCGGATTATCTGGTGCTGGTAAATGAAGAAAACAGGATTCCTGCTGGTTTTGAAGACACGATTGAACGCATTTGGGTGGGGAATATTGCCGGTACGCAATTTGAAATTGAGAAGAAAACCTACGAGGCGTTTTGTCAATTGCAGGAAGATGTTTTGAAAAACGATGGGATTCAAACTGACCTGACGGGGTCCTACAGAACAGTTCAGTATCAGGAAGACCTGTTTGCAAAGAATGTTGCGGAATACGGTTTTGAGCACACCAATCAATATGTGGCAAAGCCGGGCTGTTCAGAGCATCATACCGGCTTTGCAATTGATGTGGGCGTCGTGCTGGATGGCAAGTTCTACCATAAAAGAGAAGACCTTTTAAGCATAGACCGTTTATTCAAAATCATACAGAAAAAGCTTCCCAAATACGGCTTTATTTTGAGATATCCCGAGGGCAAGGAAGCAATCACCAAAATTGCCTATGAGCCGTGGCATTACCGCTACATAGATTCCCCGGAGCTTGCGCAGAAGATGACCGAACAGGGAATCTGTCTTGAAGAGTACTGGCAGAACAAGTAATCAGGCACCCGTCCCCATACAGCGGGTGACGGGAACAAGCCTTGGCGAAAGGAATCTGCGGTAGGTTTCGGTAATAGGGGGGATGATTATGCGTATATCCCAATGGAAGGGGAAAATCATATTTACAATTCTTTATCTGGGAGCGGTGGCCCTGCTGTTCAGTATGGGAATTACCTGCATTTTTCGGCAATATCTGGGATTTGTTTGCCCGGGCTGCGGAATGACCCGGGCAATTCTGTCAGCGCTGCGGTTGGATTTTGCAGCGGCATTCCGATACCACCCTATGTTTTGGAGTATGCCGATACTGTACTTATATTTCCTGCTTGATGGGGGGCTTTTTCGCAAGAAGCTTTGGAATCGTATTGTTTTGTGGGGAATTGCCGCAGGCTTTGTGATAAACTGGTTGCTGAAGCTGTGTTAATTATGTCGAAATTGTGAAGTTTTTGTTGACACGTGTTCGCCACCCGTGATATAATGTTCGTAGCAGAAAAGCAAAATATAGGAGGGAAACATTATGTTCTGCAAGAATTGTGGCGAAACAATGAACGACAATCAGGCGATTTGCTTGAAGTGCGGCGTTAAGACCGGTGAGGGTAACGCATTTTGCGCAAATTGCGGCAATCCCGTCAGCGCTGATGCAGCTGTTTGCTTGAACTGCGGCGTTGCCATTAAGAAATCTGGCGCAGAGGGTGATCTGGGCGGTAAGGATAAGGTCACTATGGCTTTGATTTGCTTCTTCTTGGGCGGTCTGGGCATCCATAACTTTATGATGGGCGAGACCAAGAAGGGCGTTGTGAAAATCATCCTGTCTCTGTGCTGCGGTATCGGCGGCATTTTGGCGCTGATTGACTTCATCAAGATTTTGTTGGACAAGTACGTAGTTGACCCCACCAAGGCATTTTAATGAACATAAAGTCCTGCCCTTATGGCAGGACTTTTTTCAAAAGGAGAAAAATACAGATGTATTGCAGAAAATGCGGAAAAGAAATATCGGATAAGGCAGCAATCTGCATAGGTTGCGGCGCAGAGGTAAAGCAGCCTGCAATGGACGACACCGCCGGTGCCGGTTGGTGGTGGATTGGTTTTTTGGTGCCGCTGGCCGGATTTCTGATTTGGTTAACCTGTAATGACACCCAGCCCAACCGTGCAAAAAAAGCCGGTATCGGCGCACTGGTGGGCGTGATTACCGCAGTGGCGCTGGTAATTGTATTTTATGTCTTTTGGTTTGCTCTGATGTTTATGTTCGCTTTGGGATAACCGGAAATAATGACCAATCATTTGCTGTAGCGAAAGTATAGTAGGTGGATGGCATTATAATATCAGTCAATAAAAGAGAGGAGAACAGATATGGAAAACACAACAAATGCCCCCGTTGGTCAATTAAAAACAAACAAAGGCCTGCTGAAGACGATTTTGCTTTCTTTGGTTACTTTGGGTATCTATCCGCTGGTTGTGATGTCTGCGGTTTCCAATGATATCAACATTGTCGCATCCCGGTATGACGGCAAAAAGACAATGCATTTTTGCCTGCTGGCATTCATTGTTTTCCCCATTACGATGGGTATTGCCGGAATTGTGTGGTACCACAGAATTTCTGACCGTATTGGCAATGAATTGAAGCGCAGAGGCATTGCCTACAGCTTCAGCGCAGCCGATTACTGGCTCTGGAGTGTTTTGGGCTCTCTGATTGTAATTGGTCCGTTTGTGTATCTGCACAAGCTGTTCAAAGCTGTGAATTTGATGAATGCTCACTATAATCAGAACGGTTAATCCTTCATTGCGGCCTGCTTCACAGACGGCAATTAAGGGATAAGCTTTCATCCAATAACCCCCCTCGGAGAATTCCGAGGGGGTTTTTATTCGAAAAGCTTTCATTTTGCCAAAGAATGTAGTATAATCCTCTGGGGTGATGAAATGTATCAATATGAAACCCATCTGCATACCTTTCCCGTCAGCCGCTGCGCAAGCGCGGATGTGGAGGAAAGCTTGAAATTCTACAAGAAGCTTGGCTATGACGGCGTTTTTATTACCAACCATTTCCTTGACGGCAACATCAACATCGAAAAGGAAAAATCCTACGAAGAGAAGGTAGAATTCTATTTTTCGGATTACGAAAAGGGATTGGAAATCGGAAAAAAGCTGGATATTCAGGTTTTTTGCGGCGTGGAGCTTTCCTACGGCGGCACGGATTTTCTGGTGTACGGGCTTGATAAGGAATGGTTTCTTTCCCATCCGGAAATTATGGATATGAGAAAACGGGAAGAGCTTGCGTTTATGATGGCTGAGGGAGCGCTGGTAATTCAAGCCCACCCTTATCGGGAAGCGTCGTACATTGACCATATCCGTCTGTTTCCCCGCAGCGTTCACGGTGTTGAAGTGATGAACGCCAACCGCACAGAATCGGAAAACAAAATGGCGCAGATATATGCCGAACAATACAATCTGATTCCCTTTGCCGGCTCGGACAATCACGTTGCCGCAAGGCAGGAAAAACTTGCAGGCATTTGCTGCCGCCAGCGGATATGCAGCACAGATGATTTTATAAGCAAAATAAAGGGCAATGAGACAAAAATATTTACGCGCATAAATGAATGACGGTGCGTCTTTTTGCAGACACTGTCAAAGGTTGCAATTGCTTTTTAGCTATGGTATAGTAAAAGCGAAAAAGGGAGGCGTGACAATGGGATGGAGCATTTTTGCCGCTGTTTTGGGCGGCGTGGCACTGGTTGTTTTTGTTCTGTTGCTGCTTCCTGTGCAGGTTGTTTTCAAGAGTAACAAAGGAGAGCCGGAGCTGTATGGCCGCTTTTTGGGCATTGCAATGGGAAAGCGCAGCGAGGACGGCAAGCAGTCCAAGGTTTTGGGCAGGCTTTTTGGCGTACCGAAAAAGGAAAGCAGCCAAGAGGAAAAAGCAGAAAAGCGGGATATCGGCAAGCAGCTAACCATGTGGAAGTCTATTCTGAAAAGAACGGTGACCTTGCTGAAGCGGTGCAGGATAACTCGCTTGCGTTTGCATATCCTGTGCGCAGGAGAGGATGCTGCTGCTACAGCTATCACCTACGGAACGGTTTCAGCTGCCGTTTATACGCTGCTGGGCTTTTTGGAGTCTGCTACAAAGCTAAGACCCCGGGCAAGGGATGTTTCCGTGTCCTGCGATTATGACCGTCCGGAGGGAGAATTTCTGCTGGAGGCTACGCTTTCCGTGGCGCTTTACAGAGTGGTAAAGGCGCTGCTGGATGTGGTATGGGATACAGTCAAAAAGGAGAATCACAGATGAAACAAACGGACAACACAATTGAGCGCAACACCTTTCAAAAGGTCATTGGTCTTACGGTGGATAAATTGCTGGAGATGAAGGCTGCTGCGAAGGTCACATCCCAGCCTATCGAAAAAGACGGCGTGACGGTGATTCCCGTGTCGAAAATTTCTATGGGCTTTGCCGGTGGCGGCGCGGATATTTCCGATATGCCCAAGGGAAAAAGCAAGAATCCCGCCGGCGCAGGCGCCGGTATCAGTGAAACGCCGGTCACATTTTTGGTGTTAGACGGCGAAAAGGTAACACTTCTGAAGCCGCCGGCGCAGGCAGCAGCCCCTGCCGGCACAGATTTGCTGCAGACGGCCATTGGGCTGTTTCAAAAGTTCAAAAAACAGAAATAAAGAACACCCCCAAGGACGCTTCCTTGGGGGTGCGTTTTTTCGGTTAGTTCAGCACAATTTGGTTAAACAGCTGCAGGGTGTCGTCAAAACGGTCTTCCTCTTCCGGGCAGCCGAACACGCCGATAAGCAGCTCGTGCTCCTCCATACGGAAGGCAGATAGCAGGCAGCTGCCGGCAGAGGGAGTCTGTCCGGTTTTCAGGCCTACCGCATAGGGACAGTAATAGGGTGTGGCAGGGTCAACCAAGGCATTGGTGTTCTTCCATTCAACGGTTTCTCCGTGGAGGGTAACCAGCTCCTTGGGTGTCTTGGCATATTGCATCACTGTTTCGTCCGCCATCGCCAGCTTGCCCAAGATGGTCAAATCGGCAAAGGTGGTATAGTGGGCAGTGTCGTGTATACCGTCGGGGTTGACAAAGTGTGTGCCGGTCATACCCAAAGCGCTTGCCTGAGCATTCATCTGCTCCATAAACGCCGAAACTGCCGCCGCTGCGGTCAAATCCGGGCTGTTTTTGATGACCCGGCCTGCCTCGCAGGCCAGCAAATAAGCGGCATCGTTTCCGCTGGGCAGAAGCATTGCTTCAACCAGCTGCTGGGCGGTAAGCACGTCGCCCTTTTCAATTTTGGCGACCGAGGAGCCCCAAGCAACCATATCCAGCGCATCGCCGGCGGTAATCTGGGTGTCGGGTTTCAGATGCTGCATTGCCACATAGGCGGTAAACAGCTTGGTAATGCTGGCGGGATAAATCCGCTCGTTTTCCTGCCCGGAGGAAACAAGGAAGGAATCTGTCTTGCAGTCAAAAACAAAGTACTGCTGGGCAAGCAGCTGCCGGGTAACGGGATAGGTGTTCCACGCGGGAACAAAGTCGGTGGTTTCCGGGGTAGGGGTGCTGTCAGTTTGATTTGTGGTGGTGCTGTTTTCCTGCGCAGAGCCCGGCGCAAAGGCGGGCTTGGGGAAGGCAAAGCAGACGATAATGGCAACAATCACCACAGCAGCCAGCACGCCAATCTCTAAAAACATCAGTTTTTTCATACAGGTCTCCGTTTCGTCAATAATCACGCTTATTATACACCGCCCCGGGCAAAAAAGATAGTCTTGGAATAATTTTTTAACAATTGGTAAAAATAGGGTAATCCCAGTTGACTTTTTTTCTAAATATTGGTATATTAAAAAAGCGATGAGGGAGTAATTCCGGGTGGCGTTTGCCGCTCGCAGCATTTCGTCAATCCGGCGTTTACGCTCGGAATGCTTTGAAAGAATGAGACTCATGCACAGCGTTTGGGCATGTGCATGAGTTTTTTCATTATACCCCTCAAACCCATGAAAATATCCTACAAAGGAGTATGAAAATGAAGCATTATCTGGAAACCACAGAGGCGGTATTTCAGGAAGTGGGATCCTCGGCAGAGGGCTTAACCTCTGCGCAGGCGGAAGAACGCTTACTGAAAAACGGCAAGAACAAGCTGGCTGAGGCGAAGAAGGACTCTTTGCTCAAGCGCTTCTTCGACCAAATGAAAGACCCGATGATTATCATTTTGTTGGTAGCAGCGGTGATTTCTGCGGTTACGGAGATGGTGGAAGCAGGCCGCTTTGTTACACCGACGGACTCTATCATCATTTTGGTGGTGGTGCTGATCAATGCCGTGCTGGGTGTGGCGCAGGAGAGTAAGGCAGAAAAAGCCGTAGAGGCGCTGCAAAAGATGTCTGCCGCTACCACGAAAACCTTGCGGGACGGCAAAATTGTCACTATCAAGAGTGAAGACTTGGTGGTAGGCGACGTGATTTTGCTGGACGCCGGCGATGCCATTCCTGCCGACTGCCGTATTTTCGAATGCGCCAGTATGAAGATTGAAGAGGCTGCCCTGACCGGTGAGTCTGTTCCTGTCAACAAGCTGGTGGAAATGCTGACGCTGACCAAAAACGACGAAGTACCCTTGGGCGACCGGAAGAATATGGCCTATATGGGCTCTACGCTGGTTTACGGCCGCGGCAAGGCAGTGGTGGTTGCCACCGGTATGGACACCGAGATGGGCAAAATCGCCACGGCTATCTCTCAGGCGGAAGAGGGCAAGACACCTCTGGAGCTGAAGCTGGAGCAGCTGTCCCATATTCTCACCAAGCTGGTCATTGGCGTTTGCCTTGTGATTTTCGCTTATAATATTGTAACCAGATACTTTATGGCTGACGGCGCACGGTTCTTTGATGTGGCGCTGCACTCCTTTATCACAGCCATTGCGCTGGCGGTTGCGGCTATCCCTGAGGGCCTTGTGGCGGTTATGACCATCGTGCTGTCCATTGGCGTGACCAATATGTCCAAGAAAAACGCCATTATCCGTAAGATGACAGCTGTTGAGACCTTGGGCTGTACCCAGATTATCTGCTCTGATAAGACCGGCACACTGACCCAGAACGTGATGACCGTGGTGGACCACTACGCATCCGATGAGCAGAAGCTGGCAACTGCAATGGCGCTGTGCACCAATGCAGAGGTGGATGAAGCCGGCAAGGGCACCGGCGAGCCGGACGAAGTGGCGCTGATCAATTATGCCGCTACCTTGGGGCTGCAGAAGGCGCAGCTGGTGGAGGCAACTCCCCGTGTGGGCGAAGTTCCCTTCGATTCCGGACGGAAGATGATGTCCACCGTTCACGAGGAAAACGGTAAGTTTGTTCAGTATACCAAGGGCGCTCCCGACGAGATTCTCAAGAAGTGCACCCACGCTTGGGTGGACGGCAAGGTCGTGGCTTTGAGTCAGGACATTCTGGACAAGGCCCTTGCAGAAAACACCCGTATGGGCAATAAGGCGCTGCGTGTGTTCGCCGCTGCCTACAAGGTATACGACACCGAACCGACGGTGTATGAATCCGATGCGCTGGAAAACAATCTCACCTTTATCGGCTTGACCGGTATGATTGACCCGGTGCGTCCGGAGGTTAAGGATGCAATCGTGGAATGCCGCAACGCCGGCATTATGCCCATTATGATTACCGGTGACCATATCAACACCGCAAAAGCCATTGCAAGAGAGCTGGGTATTCTCTCCGATGATTCTCAGGCACTGATGGGCAGCGATATTGACAAGTATTCCGATGAGGAATTCTCCCAGCTGGTGGAGCATATTTCCGTGTATGCCCGTGTGCAGCCGGAGCATAAGACCCGTATCGTGAACACTTGGCGGGAAAAAGGCTATGTTACGGCTATGACCGGCGACGGCGTAAACGATGCGCCTTCCATTAAGTCCGCGGATATCGGCGTGGGTATGGGTATTACCGGTACTGACGTTACCAAGAATGTGGCAGATATGGTGCTGGCAGACGATAACTTTGCCACCATCGTTACCGCTGTGGGCGAGGGCCGCCGGATTTATGACAATATCCGTAAGGCCATCCAGTTCCTGCTGGGCTCTAACCTGTCTGAGGTGCTGTCCATCTTCTACGCGACCATTATGGGCTTCACCATTCTGGAAGCGCCCCACCTGTTGTTCATCAACTTGGTTACCGACTGCTTCCCCGCTTTGGCGCTGGGCTTGGAAAAGCCTGAAAAGGACATTATGCGCCGCGCTCCCAGAAGCAAGACCGACGGCATCTTCGCCGGCGGCTTGGGTGTGGACTGCGCTTATCAGGGCTTTATCGTCACAGTGCTGACGGTGATTGCCTTCTATATCGGCGAGTTTATCGAGACCGGTCATCTGGTGCTTCACAACATCCCCAACAGCGCTGACGGTATGACAATGGCGTTCTTCACAATGGCTATGTGTGAGATCTTCCATTCCTTCAATATGCGTTCTCAGCGGATGTCTGCTGTGGGTATGACCATCAAGGGCTCTCACAACGTAGCTCTGTACGGCGCTATGCTGGGCTCCTTCCTGCTGACCACCGCTGTGGTTGAGATTGATGTGTTGTCCAACCTGTTTGGCTTTGCACACTTGAGCCTGCAGGAGTACCTGATTTCTTTGGGCTTGGCATTCTTGATTATCCCCATCGTGGAGATTGTAAAGCTGATTCAGAGAAAGCTGGCAAAATAAGAGATAAGGGCGTGTTGCAAAACACGCCCTTTTCCTTTATAATAATCCTTAGTGTCATTGCGAGGGCGGCTTGCCGCCCGTGGCAATCTCCAAAAAAGGACTACGAAAGGTGGAAAAGCTATGACACCGGAAAAACTGATTGATTTAGCAAAAGAGGCAATGCTCCGCGCTTATGCGCCCTACTCGGGCTACAAGGTAGGCGCTGCCCTTTTGTGCGCCGACGGAACGGTGTATCAGGGCTGCAACATTGAAAATGCTGCCTACGGCCCCACCAATTGCGCCGAGCGTACGGCAATCTTTAAGGCGGTTTATGACGGCCACCGGGATTTTACCGCAATGGCTGTCTGCGGAGGCAAGGACGGAAACATTACAGGCGGTTTTCCTCCCTGCGGTGTGTGCCGGCAGGTATTGCGGGAGTTTTGCGAAGATGGGTTTACCCTCTATTTGGTGGGTGCTGACAATACCTATGAGACGGTTACCCTTGCCCAGCTTCTGCCCTTTAGCTTTCAGGCGGAAAAGCATATGCGTTAGAAAATTTGTGTATTTTAGACAAAAAACGAAATAACAGTTGATTTTCTCATAGAAATGTGCGACAATAAAACAAGCAAAAAACCCCCAATTATTTACTTTACGGAGGAATGCAAAATGAAAAAGATTTTAGCATTACTGCTGGCTGTATTGATGGTTGCAGGCTTGTTCACTGCCTGCGCTAAGCCCAACACAGACGGCACCAAGCCCAGCGAAGACGAGAAGGTCACCTACACTGACCCCGAGAAGATCGCTGACGAGATGACCAGCGCCGACGGCAAGTACGAGGTTGCTTTCATCACCGACGTGGGCCAGCTGAAGGACAAGTCCTTCAATCAGGGCACCTTTGACGGCGTGAAGCTGTACGCTGCCAACAACGGCAAGTCCTACAAGTACTATATGCCCGCCAATGGCGATCAGGCTACCGACGATGACCGTATCAATGCAGTCAGGGCTGCTTGCGACAACGGCGCCAAGGTAGTTGTTGCTGCCGGCTTTATGCAGGAAGGCGCTCTGCGCGCTGCTGCAAAGGATTACCCCAATGTCAGCTTCATCTTCATCGACGGCTATCCCGTTGTAGAGGATCCCACTGTTGAGGGCAGCCCCGTTCTGAAGAACGTTGCAGGCATCTCCTTCCAGGAAGAGCAGTCCGGCTTCTTGGCTGGCTACGCTGCTGTTATGGAAGGCTACACCAAGCTGGGCTTCACCGGCGGTGGCGGCGGCACAAACCCCGCTTGCCAGCGTTTCGGCTACGGCTTTGTGCAGGGCGCTGAGGCTGCCGCTGCTGCAAAGAACGTAAAGGTTGAAGTAAACTACTCCTGGCTCCACGGCGCAACCTTCTCCGCTTCCAACGAGCTGCAGACTATGGCTACCGGTTGGTACCAGAACGGCACTGAGGTTATCTTCTGCTGCGGCGGTTCTATGTTCACCTCTGTTGCTTCCGCAGCCGGCGCTGAGGATGGCAAGGTTATCGGTGTTGACGTTGACCAGTCCAGCCAGTCTCCCACAGTTATCACCTCTGCTATGAAGGGTCTGTCCGACTCCGTACAGTGGGCACTTGCTAAGTTCTACGAGGGCAAGTTCTCCGAGCTGGGCGGCACCGGCACTGCTCTGGGCGCTAAGGACAACGCTGTTGGCCTGCCCACCGCTACTTGGTCTTTGAAGAACTGGGCAGTTGCTGACTACGAGGCTCTGCTTGCCAAGATCGTTGACGGCTCTGTTACTGTCAAGGCTGACTTGGTTGAGTTCCCCGAGAGCACTGCTAACGTAACTGTAAACGCAGTTAAGTAATCCAACCAAACACAAAGAGGAAGGCTTCGGCCTTCCTCTTTTTTTCATCAAAGACCACGGTATGTTGTAGGGACCGGCGTCCTCGACGGTCCGCAAATCGGGACGGGAAACCCGTCCCCTACATTGCGTTTCACAGGGAGATTACCACGCCCCTGCGGGGCTCGCAATGACAATGGTGGATGGCGGCGTCCTTCCACGACGGCTCGTATGTCCCGCAATTTACGGCGGATTTGTCAATCTTTAGAAAAAAGTTGTTGACCTTGGTGGATTTATCGGTTATACTATGTTAGCGTGACTATGTATGGTCATTTGAATTTTGTTTCGCTGCAGCTGTTAAGCTGTCGAGCATATGTGATTTCAAGGAGGTGTACTAGAAATGAAGCGTACCTACCAGCCCAGCCGTCGTCATCGTTCTAAGGTTCATGGCTTCCGGCAGAGAATGGCTACTTCCAACGGCCGCAAGGTGCTTGCCCGCCGCCGTGCCAAGGGCCGCAAGGTCCTGTCTGCTTAAGCGAAAAATGGTAGTGCAATGAATGCAGGCCACCGCTGTAAAGCAAAATGGGAGTCCGTGCGGGGCGAATGGCTATTCGCCCCGCTCCCTTTTTATGTGGACGCACTTTCGAAAATGTCTGATTGCGCCTTGGTGAATCTTTTGCCCCAGTTCATCGTTTTGAAAGCCTTGAAATACACAAAGTATTCCTGCGGCTTTCAACCTCGACCTGAGACAAAATCTTGCACCAAGTCATCAATAATCCATTTTCTCAAGTGCGTCTTGTGAGGGTGTTTGTTGGGACTTCCAAGGAGAGAAGAGTTATGAAATTTTCCTACGCGCTAAAGCTGAATCATATTTTTAGACGCTTGTACGCCACTTCCGGCCACGCCAACGGATATCTGGTGCTTTATGCCAAGCCCAATGGCTCCGCCACCAATCGGGTGGGGATTACTGCCAGCAAAAAGCTGGGACATGCAGTGGTCCGGAATCGGGTACGCCGCCGTCTGCGGGAGATTTATCGCCTCAATGAGGACCGGTTTGCTCCCGGCTGGGATATTGTGGTCGTGGCAAGAAGCCGCTGTATCGCTGCCCCTTTTGAAAAACTGACGGCAGCCTATCTTTCCCTTGCGGAAAAAGCAGGGATTTTAATTGACCAATGAAACAGTTGTTACTGAAAATGATTCGCTTTTATCAGCGCAGCATCTCTCCTTACCGCTCAGCCTGCTGTCGGTTTACGCCTACCTGTTCTGCTTATGCAATGGAAGCCATCCAAAAATACGGGGCAATCAAGGGCGGCTATTTGGCCCTGAAGCGTATTTTGCGCTGCCATCCCTTTTATAAAGGGGATTACTACGACCCCGTTCCCTAAGGAGGAATACGAATGATTCTCGCGTTTAAGCTGGTTGATATCATCCAAGTACCCTTTGGTTATTTGCTGTCTTGGTTGAATCAACTGACCACCAACTACGGCTTGGCACTGATTCTCTTTGCCATTGCCCTGAAGCTCATTCTCTTCCCGGCAACTGCCAAGGGAAAGAAGAGCACAATGAAGATGTCCCGGCTGACACCCAAGCTGCAGGCACTGCAGAAAAAGTACGCCGGCGACCAGCAGAAGCTCAATGAAGCAACCCAAGCCCTTTACAGAGAAGAGGGTGTTTCTATGGGCGGCGGCTGTCTGTGGAGCTTTGTGCCACTGCTGATTTTGATCCCTCTGTACGCTGTTGTGCGTCAGCCCATTCAGTATATGCTCCACGAGAGCGCAGAGGTGGCAAGTCAGATTGTAGCCGTTATCAAAGAGGCTTTGCCCGAGGCCTTTGGCAAAAACAACTATTACGACCAGATGATTGCCGCCCCGCTGATTCCCCAGTATGCCGATCAGCTGAAGGAACTTGCACTGGCAAATCCGGAAGCAACGCTGCAGGGTCTGAATTTTAGCTTCTTGGGTATTGACCTGGGTTCTGTTCCCACCTTCAATATCTTTAAGTGGGAGACCTACTCTTGGGCAAATATCGGTCTGTTTTTGATGCCTGTTCTGTCTGCGGGCGGACAGGTGCTGAGTATGTTCATCTCTCAGAGAATGAATAACTCCCTGGTGACCGATGAAAAGGGTCTGCAGGACAAGGAAACCGCAAAGAATTCCCAAGCAAACCAGACCAACAAAGTAATGCTGTATATGATGCCGCTGATGTCACTGTGGATTGGTTTTACTGTTCCCGGCGCGTTGAGCTTGTACTGGTTTGTGCAGGGCTTGGTTTCTATGGTTATGGACGTTTATCTGACCAAAAAGTATCGGAAGATTTACGATGCCGAGGATGCAGAACGCCTGAAAAAGCATATGGAAGAGGAAGCCATCGAGGCAGAGAAGGAGCGCCTGCGCGCAGAGCGCCGGGCTGCCAACCCCGACGGCATCACCACCAACACCAGCAAGAAAAAGCTGCAGCAACAGCAGCAACGTGAACAGCAGGCTGCCAAGGCCGCTGCTGCCAAGGAGTATGCCGCAAAGAAGGGCATTGTCGTTGAGGAAGAGGAAACCGCTACTGTGATGTCCGGAATTCCCAGCCGTCCTTACTGCAAGGGCCGTAACTATGACCCCAACCGGTATGCTTCCCAAAATACGGAGGAATAAGAATGGAAAAAACCATCGTTACTACGGGCAAAACCATCGATGAAGCCATCGAAAATGCCCTTACGCAGCTGGGCTTAGACAGAGACAATGTCTCCGTTCAGGTTCTGGCGCAGGCCAAGTCCGGATTTCTGGGCATTGGCGCAACCCCTGCAAAGGTAGAGGTCACCTACGAAGCACCCGACCCCGCTCCCAAGGTGGCGCTGTCCTCTGCTTCCCGTTCCAAGCCCAAGGCAAAGCCTGTCCCCAAGGCAGAGCCTAAGGCAGAAGCTCCCAAGCCTGCTCCCAAGGCGGAAGCGCCTAAGGCAGAGCAGCCTAAGGAACGCAAGCCTAAGGTTGAGAAGACCCCTGTTGCTCCCAAGGAGTTTGCCCCTGCTGCTCCCGGCTCCGTGGAGGAGAAGATTGAGCAGTTTTTGAAGGGTCTGCTGGAGCGTATGGGCTCCGATGCTGTTCCCCACGCTTGGAAGGCAGATGAAAACACCTATATGGTGGAGCTGACCGGCGAGGATTTGGGCTATCTCATTGGCCGCCGCGGTGATACGCTGGATGCGCTGCAGCATTTGGCAAACTACACCATCAACCACGGCATTGAGGGGCACATCCGCATCAATGTGGATGCTGAGAATTATCGGCAAAAGCGGGAGGATTCTCTCCGCCGTTACGCCCAAAAGAAGGCGCAGCAGGTGCTCAAGGCACATCGCCGCACAACGCTGGAGCCTATGAATGCCTACGAGCGCCACGTGATTCACGCCACCTTGCAGGATACCGACCGTATCACCACCTACTCCGTTGGCACAGAGCCCAACCGCCGTGTGGTAATCGAATACGTCCGCTAAAAGCAAAAACCGGAAGCATTATGCTTCCGGTTTTTTTTCTGCGTTCAGGGGGTCTACCACGATATCTGCATAGGGATTGACAATGACCGTCCGGTGGGAATGGTAAATCACCATACCGGGCTTTCTGTCGGGGGTCTTCTTTACCAGCTTCACAGGCACCACATCCACAGGGATGTTCTGACCGCCAACGGTTTCGGCATAGTAAGCGGCAAGCTGCGCCGCTTGGGTGATGGTGTCATCGGGAGGGGTGCTGCCTGCGCAGGCGATAATCACGTGGCTGCCGTGGACTTTGCTGGCATGGAGCCAAATGTCGTCCTTTCGTGCGGACTTAAAGGTCAGCTCGTCATTTTGCCGGTTGTTTCGTCCCACATAAATGGGGTAGCCGTCGGTGGATTCAAAACGCATAGGCGCAATTCTTGCGGCCTTCATTCTCCGCTTGGCGGTGTCCTGCTTCAGATACCCGCCCGCTTGCAGCTCCTGCCGGATTTCTTCCAGCTCGGCATCCGTATCCGCACGATTCAGCTCCTCTAACACACTTTGCAGATACACAAGCTCCTGCTGTCCGATTTCAATCTGACGGGCAAGCTCTTTTTCTGCGGTTTTCATACGGGCATAGTCCTTGTAGAACTTGGCGGCGTTTTGCTGGGGCGAGAGGATGGGGGAGAGAGAAACGGTAATCTCGCCCATATTTTCATCGTAAAAGTCCTGCACCACCACCTGCGTTTGCCCTTTTTGAATCCGGTGGAGATTGGCGGTAAGGATGTCGCCCAACTGGCGCAGCCGTTCTCTGTCCAAGCTCTCCAGCCGTTCTTTTTCCTGAATCGCCAGCTTTTTGGTGAGACGCTGACAGAGATTCTGCACGGTTTTGCGCACGCTTTGGCTCTTCTGCCGCATAGCATCCTTCCGGTCGCGAAGGGTGTAGAAGCCGTCAAGCAATTCTGCAAAGGTGTCCATACAGGTGCAGCCGCCGTACTGGCGAATAGGGCAGAAGGCGAATTGCTTGGGCGTGCCGTCGGGGGCGGTGTAAAGGTAGGGGGCAGGGTGGCGCAGATGCTCGCCGAAGAATAACGTCAGTTTTTCTGCCACAGCAGGGATGTCCATATCCTCTATCCGGGCGTCGGTGTCACCGGCGGCAAACAGGGCAGCCTCCCGGCATACAAGGGGGGATAAGCCGCCAAAGGTGTCCATCAGCCGGTCTGCCAGCACATCGGCGCCCACGCCGGAGAGGACAGAAGCAAAATCGGAAAAATCTGTGAGATTCTTCTTTTGGATGGGCTCCGGCGGCTGATAATACATACCGGGCAGGGCAGGGCGCTTGGCGGTTTCATCCAAGCCTACCCGCCGCAGACAGTCGATAATTCGCCCGTCAGCGCCTAAAAGATAGAGATTACAGGTTCTGCCCATCAGCTCGGCAATGAGCCGTTTTTGCACCGGATCGCCCATTTCGTCAATGCAGTCAAAGGTGAATTCTGCGCACCGCTCCATAGGGATTTGGGAAATATTTGCCAGTCGCGCGCCGCTGAGGTGCTTTCGCAGGAGCATACAAAACATAGGCGGCTCCGGCGGATTTTCAGGGCTGGCGGCGGTTAAGTGCAGACGGGGAGCGGTAGGATTGATACCGAAAAGCAGCTTTTGCCGAGAATCGGCGCATTTCAGGTGCAAAAGCACCGTGTCCCGACTGGGCTGATGGATTTTCTCCACCCGGGCGCCGGCGGTTTTTTCTTGAATTTCTGTCAGCACCGCCGACAGAAAGAAAGCATCAAAGGCCATTTAGTCGTCCTCTTTCATCATCATTGCAAACAATTCATTCAGCCGCTGCCTGCGGCCCAGCAGATACAACGCGCCAAACAGGGTCTCCAAGCCGGTGGCCTTGGCATATTCCGCGCGGCTTGCGGACTTGGGAGCGGCGTGAGTGTGGGCGTTTTTTCCCCGACGGAAAAAGTCCCGCTCCTCCTCCGTGAGAAACGGCAGAATTTTATCGGCAAAGGCGGCCTGCGTAGGGGCTTTTACCAAATTCACGGTGTCTTTGTGGAGATTTTTTACCGTGTGGTCACCGGCGGCGCACAGATATGTGCGGCACATCAGCTCGTACACCCCGTCACCCATATGGGCAAGACCCAGATTGGAGATGGCGTTCACCTGCTGCAGGGTAAAGGTAACATCAAAATAATTTTCCAAAGCAATTCTCCTAAATAGGCAGTTTTCAAGGGTATTATACACCAATCTGCCACCCTTGGCAACCGCCATATTCCTTTGACTTTTGGCGAAAAGCTTGCTATACTGAAAACAGAAGAAATAAAGGAGGTAACGGTTATGGGTAAGAAGTGGTTATGTTTGCTGCTGATACTGTCGGTTTTACTGACGTTTTCGGCCTGCGGCAGAAAAAAGACGCCTGCAGAAGATAGCCTGCAGAATACGTCCGCCAACCCCACGGCGGAAAGCACCCTCACCACCGAGGGAACAACGCAGACCCAACCCGGCGGGGAGATAGTGAATACACCGCCTGCGGAAACCACCCAGACGCAGCCTACGACGGCAACGCCGTCTGCGCCGAAGCCTACCGAGCCGAAGCCTACCGCTGCGCCGGAGACCCTTCCTGCCCCGGAGCAGGCAACCCAACCGGTGAGCCAACCCCAACCGGCAACCCAGCCGACCCAATCGGCTACCCCGCCAACGGTGTCAAATCCGATCCCACCTCAGTCGGAGACGCTTCTCACCCCTACCTACGGGCATACGCCCCTTGCCAAAACGGAATACTATCAGTATACGGTGATGACTGCCGAGGAGCGGAAGCTGTATAACAAAATCGTATCCGCCATTGAGAATTTGCAAAGCGAAGTCTCGGTGGCAGGCATTTCCGTCAATTCCGATGCAGGCTTGGCGCTGTTTCACCAAATCATTGCAGACAATCCCCAATACTTTTGGGTTTCCGGAACGGCGTATGTGACCTATGACCCCCGTACTCAGAATGCAAAAACCTTTATCTTTTTGTATACAGACGGGGAGAAAACGGACACGATAAACGCCAATTCCGGGCCGGTTGCTGTGGCGGACAGAGCCAAAATCGCCGCCCAGCGTTCTGCATTGAACCAAAAAATCCAGCAGATTCTCAGCACTATCCCTGCCAATTACCCGGAGGTGGAGCGGGAAAAGCTGATTCACGATTACATCGTAACCCACGTGACCTACGATAAAGCTACTGCCGCTACCCCCACGCCGGCAGGCGCAACGCTGCCCCACGCCTATGATATTTACGGCGCGGCGATAGAGGGCAAGGCGGTTTGCGAGGGCTATGCCAAGCTGTTTCAGTATCTGTGCTACTGCACCGGCATCAATGCCACCCAAATCACCGGAACGGCAAAGGGCGGCGGTCATATGTGGAATGCAGTGAAGATTGACGGCGACTGGTATGAAATGGATGTAACGTGGGATGATGGGGACGGGCAGCTGCTGTATTACCGATATTTCAACCTCACCCACAGCCAAATGGCGCAGGACCACGCTTCTGATGATACGGAGTTTCCTTTCCCTCAGTGCAACGGCACAAAATACCGCTATGCAGATTATTATGCCCTGAAGGTCTTGAGCCCCACCACGGTAAGCGACAACTACAAGTTTGTGGTGGACCGGCTGATTGCTGATGGGGGCGGATATTTGATTCTGTACCGCAACGGCGTGACAATGAATTCAGACAGCTATAATGCCTTGGTATACTACGATACAGCCTTGATTCAGCAATACGCCGCCCAGCGGGGCTACCGGCTGGATTTTGCCTATAGCTATACCATCTATACAGAGTTTTCCTATATTCCCTGCACCGTTACAAAGCGCTAAAAAACACCCCCGGGGCTAACCCCGGGGGTGTAATTGTGGAATTCTGAAAATTGCCAAAGATGCGCATAGTTTGTAAATCATATGGATATATTGCAAACAAATGACCCGACTTGCCGTCGGGTCATTCGTTGTTTCATTTCGTTATCGACATTCCCAAGTGTAATTAGGGTTGTCAAGATAAAGCTCATCTTTGTTCCACATCACCAACGCCGAATGTGTCCCCGTGGCTTCAGAAACATATACGCCAAGACTAATGTATTTCCTATCTTTATCAATCATAGCTGCGTAATGTCCAGGAGAATTCTTCCACGCATCAAACAATCTTTTTACAAGATTACCATTTAAATTGATATGTGCAATATTCTCAACAAAAGGTGTGCAACCAAAGAAATCAGTCGTAATATATTCAGCTGCCCATTCTGCGGCACTATGGTGTGTCGCTACTTGGACATCGTAAGCGTGAGTTCCATATACTTCATAACGCAACTGATTAATCATTTCTACAATCATTGCTGTCGCTTCTTGAGAAGAATAAGCAAACTCCAAAGAAGAGGTGTCTGCGTATCCACACTTGGCACAAGCAAGAATTGTTACACTTGTATACTGTCTGTACTTATCAGTGTGAATGCCAACCGCCCCATCTTTAAGATTCTTGCAGTTAATTCTCTGCATATGGTCAGAACAATTATGCGTATCTTCCAACTTAGGGATAGTTGTTTCGGAAATTACGCCATTGCACACAGTGCAAACAACCCTAGTATAACCAGCGGCTTCGGTGGTTGCATCCTTGGTCTCGGTTCTGGTAGTGCCGTGACCCTTGGCAGGAGAATTAGTCACCTTCTTATCGCCGCAAAAATAGCAGGTTTCTGTCTTTTTGCCGTCAGCGGTGCAGGTTGCGGTGTTGGAAGTCACATCGTAATCGTGCCCCGCGGCGGGCTTCACATTATCCTTGTAGGAAGCCTCACAACGAGAACACCTGTAAAGCGTATAGCCCTGTTGGGTACAAGTGGGATTCTGATTCTTGACAGCGGAATAAGCGTGACCGGTTGCGTTTGTCTTGGCATCGCTGTAAGATGTTCCGCAAGTCGTACAGGTATGGGTCGTATAGCCGCCATTTGTGCAGGAGGGGGCGATTACGGTATCCTTATAATTGTGGGCAGTTTTCGCAATTCTTTCAGTATAAGCATCGCCGCAGGAACAAGCGCAGGTCTTCACACCCTCAGCGCTGCAGGTGGCAGCCTTTGTCACGGTGGATGAGTAGCTGTGCGTGTGGTTTTCTATAAGCTTACCCAGCGTCCTTGTTTCCTTTTCGGAGCAATTTGCACAGGTTCTTTCGGCTTCGCCGGTGGCGGTTGCGGTGGGCGCTTTGGTGGTTTTCCAGTCGCCAAAGCTGTGTCCTGTTGCGGTGATTTTAGTATCGGTGTAGCTTTCGCCGCAGGCGCAGGTATGGGTTGTGTAACCGTCAGCGGTGCAGGTTGCAGCAGTTACCTTGTCGGTATATTTATGGGTATGGGTGGTTACATCCGTTGGATCGGTGGAAGGAGGCGTCATTGTGTCAGAGGGCAGGGTGCCTTCCGTTCCCTCTGCAGTGTTATTGCTTTCCGTGGTGTAGTTATCTCCCGTGGTTTCTGTGGTGCTGCTGCCGGCGGTAGTGGCAGTGCCGTCCTGCTTGCCGGGCGCTTTGCGACAAGCTGCCATTGTCATAGTCAGGACAATCGCCAACAGAACAGAAAGTATCTTCTTCATACTTTAAGCTCCTTATCGTTTCTGTAAGACAGGTATATTTTATAACTTTCACGCAGGTTTGTCAAACCACGGAAAAAGAAAACGACCTTGTGCAGCACACAAGGTCGTTGTATCTTATCTTTTCTCGGGATTTCCCTTTTGACGGGGTTACAGGATGTGCGCGTTTCCTGAAAACAGCTTACTTGGTAGTGGATGTGGAACGCAGGGTGACATCGTGATAGCCGCCTTCCACAATGGAAACGGAGGATACCAAGGTGAGCTTGGCGTTCTTCTGCAGGTCGGGAATGGTTAATTCGCCGCAGTTGCACATAGTGGACTTGACCTTGTACAGGCTGGCTTCCACATTGTCGTGCAGGCTGCCTGCGTAGGTAACGTAGGAGTCTACGCCTTCCTCGAAGGTCAGCTTGGTGTTGCCGCCCAAATCGTAGCGCTGCCAGTTCCGGGCACGGTTGGAGCCTTCGCCCCAGTATTCCTTCATATAAGAGCCGTTGACCAGCACCTTAGGCGTGGGGGACTCATCGAAGCGGGCAAAGTAGCGGCCCAGCATCATAAAGTCAGCGCCCATAGCCAGCGCCAAGGTCATATGGTAATCGTGGACGATACCGCCGTCGGAGCAGATAGGCACATAAATGCCGGTTTCCTTGAAGTATTCATCACGGGCAGCGGCAACCTCAATCAGAGCGGTAGCCTGTCCGCGGCCAATGCCCTTGGTTTCACGGGTGATGCAGATAGAGCCGCCGCCGATACCGACCTTAATGAAGTCAGCGCCAGCCTTGGCAAGGAACAGAAATCCGTCCCGGTCCACCACGTTGCCTGCACCGATTTTCACGCTGTCGCCATAGTGGTCGCGGACCCACTTGATGGTGTTGGCCTGCCAGCAGGAGTAACCCTCGGAGGAGTCGATGCACAGCACGTCAGCGCCGGCGGCCAGCAGGGCGGGAACACGCTCGGCATAATCGCGAGTGTTGATGCCGGCGCCTACCAAGTAACGCTTCTTATCATCCAGCAGTTCCTGCGGATTTGCCTTGTGAGAGGCATAGTCCTTGCGGAATACAAAGTACATTAAGTGGTCGTTCTCGTCCACAATGGGCAGGCTGTTCAGCTTGTGCTCCCAGATGATGTCATTGGCGGCTTTCAGAGTAGTGTCCGCAGGGGCAACCACCATCTTCTCCCGGGGGGTCATAAAGGTGGAGACCTTCTCGGTGCCGTCCATACGGCTTACCCGGTAGTCACGGCTGGTGACAATACCCAACAGCTTGCCGTTGGCAGTGCCGTCATCGGTGATGGCCACAGTGGAGAAGCCGTTGCGCTCCTTCAGCGCCAGCACATCGTTGAGGGTGGCGTCGGGGGTCAAATTGGATGCGGATACCACAAAGCCGGCCTTGTAGCCCTTGACCTTGGCAACCATTGCTGCCTGAGATTCAATGGTCTGAGAGCCGAAGATAAAGCTCAAGCCGCCCTCCTTAGCCAAGGCGATGGCCAAAGTGTCGTTGGAAACGGACTGCATAATGGCAGACACAAGGGGAATATTCAAGCTGATTGCAGGTTCTTCCTCACCTTTGCGGTACTTGGTCAGAGGGGTACGCAAAGATACATTTGCAGGAATACAATTTTCAGATGTGTAGCCGGGAATCAGCAAATATTCGCTGAATGTGTGGCTGGGCTCGGGATAATAATAAGCCATAAAAAGAACCTCCTGAACGTATAGTGGGGTATTTTATAATGTTGTTCTTTATCATACCATAGAGAAAACAGGTTTTCAAGGGTGAAGAGACTTAAAAATTCGTAAAAAATTGCCAAATTTGTTGCAATTTTTTTGGGGAAGTGGTATAGTTTACAATTAGGAATATATGGCAATTTGACATTTACGGAGAAAGAAGGCGCCAAAGATATGGCAACACAGGAAAAAATCAGAAATATCGCAATCATCGCCCACGTTGACCACGGCAAGACCACCTTGGTGGACGAGCTGTTAAAGCAGGGCGGCATTTATCGCGAAAATCAGGCAACTCAGGACAGAGTGATGGACTCCGGCGACTTGGAGCGGGAGCGTGGCATTACCATTCTGGCAAAGAACACCTCTGTCCAGTATAAGGACTATAAAATCAATATTGTGGACACCCCGGGCCACGCGGATTTCGGCGGCGAGGTGGAGCGGATTTTGAAGATGGTCAACGGCGTTATTCTGCTGGTGGATGCCGCAGAAGGCCCGATGCCCCAGACCCGCTTCGTGCTGGGAAAAGCCTTGGAGCTGGGCCACAAGGTTATTGTGGCGGTGAATAAGGTGGATAAGCCCGACGCCCGTGTCCACGAGGTGATGGACGAGGTGCTGGAGCTGCTGCTGGAGCTGGACGCTACCGATGAGCAGTTTAATTCTCCCACCGTGTTCTGCTCCGGCAGACAAGGTATCGCCTCCTACAGCCCGGATGAGCTGGGCACAGATTTGGTGCCCCTGTTTGAAACCATTGTCAACTATGTACCTGCTCCCGAGGGGGACAAGGATGCGCCTCTGCAGCTGCTGGTATCTGCCATTGACTACAATGAGTACGTGGGCAGAATCGCCGTGGGCCGTGTGGAACGGGGCACCATTAAGGTCAATCAGGAAGTGATGATTGCCGACTACCACAACGCAGATATCAAGCAAAAGGGCAAGGTTGTGGCTCTCTATACCTACGACGGACTGGGAAAAGCGCCCGTTCAGGAAGCTTCTGCCGGCGAAATCGTGGCGCTGAGCGGTATGGCGGACATTACCATCGGCAGAACCCTCTGCGCTCCTGAAGCAATCGAGCCGCTGCCCTTTGTGAAAATCTCCGACCCCACCATTGAGATGACCTTTGCTGTGAACGACTCTCCCTTTGCCGGCCGTGAGGGCAAGTTTGTCACCTCCCGGAATCTCCGTGACCGGCTGGACAAGGAGCTTTTGAAGGATGTTTCCCTGCACGTCACCGAGCAGGGAACCGATGCCTTCAACGTGGCAGGCCGCGGCGAAATGCACCTGTCGATTTTGATGGAAACGATGCGCCGTGAGGGCTACGAGTTCTCCGTGTCTACCCCCCGTGTGCTGACCAAGGAAATTGACGGCAAGCTCTGCGAGCCCATCGAGCGGATGGTTGCGGACGTGCCTGAGGAATGTATGGGCAGCGTCATTGAGAAGCTGGGTCGCCGCAAGGGTGATTTGCTGTCTATGACACCTATGGGCAACCGCTACCGACTGGAATTTTTGGTGCCGTCCCGCGGCTTGTTCGGCTACCGCAGTGAATTTTTGACCGATACCCGGGGCGAGGGCATTATGTCCTCGGTGCTGGATAGCTATGCGCCTATGAAAGGCGAGATTGAGCGCAGACTTACCGGCTCGCTGATTTCCTTTGAGACCGGCGAAGCCGTGACCTACGGCCTGCACGCTGCGCAGGAGCGTGGCGCCCTGTTTATTGGCCCCGGCACACCGGTGTACGCCGGTATGGTGGTGGGCATTTGCAGCCGCAACGAGGATATGACGGTGAATGTGTGCAAGAAAAAGCAGCTGACCAATATGCGGGCCTCCGGCTCTGATGAGGCGCTGCGTCTTGTGACACCGAAGAGTTATTCTTTGGAGCAGTGTCTGGAGTTTTTGGCAGACGATGAGCTGCTGGAATGTACCCCCAAGAGCCTGCGAATCCGCAAGCGCACGCTGGATCACAGCCAGCGTATGCGGGAGCTGATGAAAAAGCGGGCAGGTCAGGAGTAAGCAATGAAACGAATTCTCGTGGTGCAGGACCTGTCCTGCGTGGGGCGGTGCAGCCTGACGGTGGCGCAGCCGATTCTGTCGGCGATGGGGCTTAATTGCGCAGTGCTGCCTACGGCGGTGTTTTCCACCCATACCGGATTTCCCAACCCCCATATCTGCAGCCTAACCGACGAAATTGCGCCGATATTAGAGCATTGGAAGGAAGTAGGCGTGACCTTCGACGGAATTTTGGTGGGCTATCTGTCCGATGTGCAGCAGGCGGAAGCGGTGATGGAGGTAATGTCGGAGTTTGACTGCCCGGTGATTCTGGACCCTGCTATGGGAGATAACGGCAAGCTGTACCAAGGCATTACAAAGCAGCACGTATCGGCAATGGCGGATTTGTGCTCCTTGGCTGAGGTGGTGCTTCCCAATGTGACAGAAGCGGCAATGCTGACAGGCGTGCCCTATCAGGAGCAGACCGACGGTCACTATCTGCGGGCTCTGCTGGAACGGCTGTGCAAGCGGAAGACCAAGACGGTTTTGGTCACCGGTACGGCCTCTGCCGGAAATAAAACCGGCTTTGCCGGTGTGCAGGCGGAAGAGGGAATGTTCTCCTACAGCACCGAAAGAAGACCGCAAAGCCTCCACGGTACGGGAGATATGTTCAGCGCCGTATTTGCCGGGGCGTATCTGCTGGGACGTGACCCTATGGAGGCAGGTCAGCTGGCGGCAGAATTTGTGGAGCGCGTGTTGGATAACACTGCGCAGACCACGCCCTTTGGCGGCGAATTTGAAACCCAGCTGCCGTGGCTTTGGAAACAGTTATAAAAAATCCCCCGGATGTGTAACCATCCGGGGGTTATTGATTATCTGCGGGGTCCGCCGTTTTTATCAAAGTAGACACTGCACAAAATGGCAATCGCCAGCCGCGCAACCAGCGCCAAAGCGGCCTGCCATATCAGGCAAATAACAGCCGTATGCGCCGCTTGAAATAAATCCTTTTTGATAAAGGTTAGAACTACGATGAACATAATCAGCAACAGTAGCACACCCAGCGCGCCGAAGATAAGGCCCGCGATTTTTTGGGAGAACCGCCAGGCTTCAATGCTGCCCATACCAAAATAGGTGCGAAAACCGTAGGTATAGTTGGCTTCGGGAGCGGGCTTAAACAAATACAGCGCTCCCAACACGGTCAGCAGAATCGGCCCTGCCAGCACTGCAAGAACCAGCAGTGTGCGGACAAGCCCTAAAAAGGCAGGCATTTCCGGCACCAGCTTTGACAGGTCCATATCAAATAACTTGGTAATTATCTCCATTGAGGGTACTCCTTATTTCTCTTCCAGAAACATCTCAATTTCGTGAATAAAGCTCCGTACGTCTTGGAACCGGCGGTAGACAGAGGCAAAACGAATGTATGCAACCTCGTCCAAGGGCTTAATGCGCTCCATTACCATCTGGCCGATGGCGTCGGTGGTAACCTCCCGCTCCAGCGTATTCTGAATGGACTGCTCAATTTCTGTGGTGATGCGATCCAAATCCGCCACATCCACCTGCCGCTTGTCGAAGGCGCGAACCATAGAATTGAGAATTTTATTTCGATCAAAGGCCTGACGGGAGCCGTCCCGCTTTACAACGATAATCGGCAGACTTTCCACGATTTCATAGGTGGTGAAGCGGCGCTGGCAGTTCAGACACTCTCTGCGTCTGCGGATGCTCTGTCCGTCTTCGGAGTGACGGGAGTCTACAACCTTGCTCTCTTGGTCTCCACAAAATGGACATTTCATAGGGAAACGCCCTCCTTATGCTTATTTCTGCGGTATACATAATACCTCATTTCTATTATACCAGCAGAATTCGACGATGTCCAGCACTTTTTCCTGCAGAGGAAAATGAAAAAGCTTCTTGCTATAATGGGACGTGTATAGTAATATGGAAGCGTAGAAAAAGAAGAGAGGATCCGGCCATGAAAATCAAAACCAAGCAACGCTCTTATGAGCAGGTTATGGCGATGCCCCGTCCGACTCACCGTAAGCCCCTGAAGCCCCTGTTTTTGTTGCAGGCGGTGGTGCGGATTTTGGCGATTTTTGACCTGCTTCCCACAAAATTCACCTACGAAACCCATAATATGGAGCAAATTCAAAAGGGAGAACCCTGTCTGATTCTGATGAATCATTCCAGTTTCATTGATCTGAAAATTGCCTCCCGCATTTTCTTTCCCAAGCCCTACGGCATCGTCTGCACATCAGACGGCTTTGTGGGGAAAAATTGGCTGATGCGTCTGTTGGGATGTATTCCCACCCGGAAATTTGTCAGCGACGTGTCGCTGATTCGGGATATGGAGTACCTGCTGAAGAAAAAACGTACCAGTGTGCTGATGTACCCGGAGGCCAGCTATTCCTTTGACGGCACGGCGACGCCTTTGCCCCGTAAAATGGGCGTGCTTCTGAAAAAGCTGAATGTGCCTGTGGTGACGGTGATTACCCAAGGCGCATTTGCCCGTGATCCGCTGTACAATTGCCTGCAAAAAAGAAAGGTGACTGTCCGTGCGGATGTGACCTGCCTTGCCACCGCAGAGCAAATTCGGGCGTTATCCGTGGCCCAGCTGGATACAATGCTGGATGAAGCCTTTTCCTTTGATAATTTCCGCTATCAGCAGGAAAAGGGAATCGTGATTGACGAGCCCTTCCGCGCCGACGGGCTCAACCGCATTCTCTACCGGTGTCCCCACTGTCAGACAGAGGGCCAGACCGTTGGGAAAGGTGTTATGTTAACCTGTAAAAGCTGCGGCGCAGAATATACCTTGGATGAGCAGGGCTATCTGACCGGTAAATCGCCGATCTTTACCCATATTCCCGATTGGTATGCCTGGCAGCGGCAGCAGGTGCGTAAGGAGCTGGAGGAAGGCACTTACCGCTTGGAAAAGAACGTAAAAATCGGTATGCTGGTGGACACCAAGGCTTTGTATTGGGTGGGAAACGGCAAGCTTATCCACGATGCAAACGGCTTCCGTCTCACAGGCTGCGACGGCAAGCTGGCGTATTCCCAAGGGCCGTTGGCTTGCTACGGGCTGTATTCCGATTATTACTGGTATGAAATCGGAGATGTGATTTGCATCGGCAATCAGGACGCGCTGTATTACTGCTTCCCCGAGGGTGGCGACGTGGTAGCCAAAACCCGTCTGGCCGCCGAGGAACTGTACAAGCTGAAAAAGGCAAGAAAAGCGCCTGCGGTTGCCGCCAAGGGCTAAGCTGCCGGAAATATGGTATCATAAAGCAGGCGGGGTATTTTTCCCGCCTGTTTTTGCCGCGTTTACCGGGAATAATTGTTGCATTTATACAGATTAACCAGTATAATGGAAGCATAATCCAGCAAAATTACGGGAAGGAGGGTAATCAATATGCAATCGGAATATATTATTGAAATGCTCAATATCAGAAAAGAATTCCCCGGGATTGTAGCCAATGACGACATTACATTGCAGCTGAAAAGCGGCGAAATTCACGCCCTTTTGGGTGAAAACGGCGCCGGTAAATCCACGCTTATGTCGGTGTTGTTTGGCTTATATCAGCCGGAACAGGGTGTGATTAAGAAAAACGGGGAAGTGGTCACTATCCACAATCCCAACGATGCCACGGCTTTGAATATCGGTATGGTCCACCAGCACTTTAAGCTGATTGACGTATTTACGGTTTTGGACAATATCATTTTAGGCGCAGAGGATACCCGTATGGGCTTTCTGCAAAAGCAGCAGGCGCGGCAAAAGGTGGAGGAATTGTCCCAAAAGTACGGTCTGAAGGTGGATTTGAACGCCAAGGTAGAGGATATCACCGTAGGTATGCAGCAGCGTGTGGAAATCCTCAAAATGCTCTACCGGGACAATGAAATTCTCATTTTTGACGAGCCGACGGCAGTGTTGACACCTCAGGAAATTGACGAGCTGATGGCTACAATGCGTGGCTTTGCCAAGGAGGGCAAGTCCATTCTTTTCATTACCCATAAGCTTAATGAAATTATGGCTGTTGCCGACCGCTGCACCGTTCTGCGGAAGGGCAAGTGCATCGGTACGGTGAATATTGCCGATACTACCAAGCAGGAGCTGTCCAATATGATGGTGGGACGTCCGGTGCAGCTGCAGGTTGAAAAGGACGAGGCAACGGTAGGTGATGCGGTACTGGAGGTGGAAAACCTGACAGTGCCCTCGAAAATCCACAAAAACAATGCAGTCAAGGGCGTATCCTTCCAAGTTCACGCCGGCGAAATTGTGTGCATTGCCGGCATTGACGGCAACGGACAGTCTGAGCTGATTCACGGGCTGACAGGCCTGGAAAAGGCAAGCAGCGGTGTGGTCCGTCTGTGCGGAAAGGATATCAGCCGCGGCTCTATCCGCTACCGCAGCGAGGCGGGTATGAGCCATATCCCCGAGGACCGGCATAAGCACGGCCTTGTGCTGGATTTCACCTTGGAGCAGAATATGGTGCTGCAGGATTTCCAGAATCCCCGGTTCCAAAAGCTGGGCTTTATCAGAGACGATGCGGTTCGCAGCTATGCTGAGACCTTGATTGAGCAGTATGACGTCCGTTCCGGTCAGGGCCCTGTGACGGTTGCCCGGAGTATGTCCGGCGGCAACCAGCAGAAGGCTATCATCGCCCGGGAGATGGACAGAAACAAGCCCCTTGTGGTGGCGGTTCAGCCTACCCGCGGCTTGGATGTGGGCGCTATTGAGCATATTCACAAGGAGCTGGTTGCCCAGCGGGATGCAGGAAAGGCAGTTTTGCTGGTCAGCTTGGAGCTGGATGAGGTGATGAACCTGTCCGACCGGATACTGGTGATGTATGAAGGCGAGATTGTGGGTCAGCTAGACCCCAAAACCACAAATCTGCAGGAGCTGGGCCTGTATATGGCAGGCGCCAAGAAGTCGGAAGGAGGCAGCTATGAACAAGGGTAAAACGCTGTTAAACAGCGACAGCAGCCGCAAGGTGTTTGCCTCCCTTTTGTCTATTTTAATCGGTCTTGCAGTAGGCGCCTTGGTGGCGGTTATTGTGGGCTTGAGTAAGGAAAACATCGGTATAAAAGGTATTTGGGACGGCATACGGCTGATTCTGCTGGGTATTTTTTCTACAGGCCGTGACACGGTGGGCAATTTGACGTGGGGCTTCAACCCCACCTCTTGGGGCAATATGCTCTTTCGTGCAACGCCGCTGATTATGACAGGCCTTTCGGTTGCCGTGGCATTCAAAACCGGCCTGTTTAACATCGGCGCCCCCGGTCAGTATTTGATGGGTACGTTGGCAACACTGTTTATTGCCTTGGAAATTCCCTCTGAAACGGTATCGCCCGCCATTATCTGGCTGCTTGCCTTTTTAGGCGGTATGCTGGCAGGCGCAGTGTGGGGCGCAATCCCCGGTTTGCTAAAGGCGTTTCTTAACATCAACGAGGTGCTTGCCTGTATTATGACCAACTGGGTTGCTGCCAATATGGTTACGTGGCTTTTTGATATCAGCAATTTGAAGAACGTGACCGAAGGCACCAAAACCGGTTATATTTACAAAACCACCTTCAACAATGTGGCAACTTCTAAAATGGGACTGGACAAGCTGTTCCCGGAATCTCAGGTGAACGGCGGTATTCTGGTGGCAATTGCCATTGCTGTTTTGGTGTATATCATTATGAATAAGACCACCTTGGGCTATCAGCTGAAGGCCTGCGGCGCCAACCGCTTTGCTGCGCGGTATGCCGGCATCAAGGACAAGCGGAACATTGTTTTGAGTATGGCAATGGCAGGCGCTTTGGCAGCCGGTGGCGCAAGCCTCTACTGGCTTTCCGGCAACACAGAGTTCTATTGGATTACCTATCAGGCCCTGCCGGCAGCCGGTTTTAACGGCATTCCCGTGGCGCTGCTTGCTTTGAATCACCCGGTTGCTGTGGTGTTCTCCGGTATCTTTATGGCAATGCTGAACATTGTGGGTCAGCAGCTCACCACATTGACCGCCTATAATGAATACATCACCGATGTGGTGATTGCGGTGATTGTTTACTTGAGCGCCTTTAGTCTGGTGATCCAGATGTGGCTGGGCCGTAAGAAGTCCAAGAAAGGAGGCAATGACAAATGACTTTTGTTGTACAGCAGACATTGCTCTTTGCCATTCCTTTGATGATTGTGGCGCTTGCCGGTGTGTTTGCCGAGCGCAGCGGTATTATCAATCTGGCGCTGGAAGGCATTATGATTATGGGTGCCTTTGTGGGCGTATACTTTGTGCGGCTGATGCAGGAATATGACGTATTTTTGGATGCCGCCCGGTTGGGTAACTACTGGACGCTGCAAGGCTTGGAGCTGCTGGCAATGCTGGTGGCGGCTGTTTTCGGAGCAATTTTCTCCTTGCTGCTGTCCTTTGCCGCTGTGAATCTGAAGGCAGACCAAACCATCGGCGGTACAGCGCTGAACCTGCTGGCGCCTGCGTTGGTGCTGTTTTTGGTGCGTATTTTGGCCAACCAAAACACCCTGCAGATGCAGGTGGGTGATGCTGCCTCTTGGTTTATGATTAAAAAATCCACCTTCGGGGTGGATAAGAACGCCCAGTGGGGCTTCTTGGGAGAGACCTTCTTGAACAAGGTTTACCTTGCCACCTATATTTGCATTTTGGTGTTTGCGGCGCTGTCGGTGATTCTCTATTTCACCAAATTCGGTTTGCGCCTGCGCGCTTGCGGCGAGAATCCCCAAGCGGCAGATTCCTTGGGCATCAATGTGTACAAAATGCGTTACGCCGGCACGACGATTTCCGGTGCGCTGGCAGGTATGGGCGGCTTTGTGTATGCCCTTACAGCCACCAACTGCACCGCCAACGGCGATGTGGCTGGTTTCGGCTTCTTGGCGCTGGCTGTTATGATTTTCGGCAACTGGAAGCCGCTGAACATTGCGCTGGGCGCATTGCTGTTTGGCCTGTTTAAGTGTATTGCCGCCGGCTACGGCAGTATCGACATCAACGGAGACGGCCGATTCCTGCTTGCTGAAATCGGCATCAGCTCCCACCTGTACCGGATGCTTCCGTACCTGATTACGTTGGTGGTGCTGTCCTTTACCTCCAAAAAATCCCGGGCACCCAAGGCAGAGGGTATCCCCTACGACAAAGGAAGCCGCTAAAAAATACAAATACGGGATGTGCAATCCGCGCATCCCGTATTTTTGTATAAATTATGAACTTTTTCTTGCATTTTGTCGCAAAAAGAGATATACTCAAAGGAAGGGAACGGGTACGGGAAAACCAGGTTTTCCGCGTTCCGATTTCCAAAAAAATATTTTTGGAGGCATTCGTATGAATTTGATCTATGGCATTAAAGACAAACCCAAATTCGGCCAGATGCTGATCTTTGCATTCCAGCAGGTTTTGGCAATCTTGGCAGCTACCATCGCTGTTCCCGCGATTATCGGTAACGGTATGAGTCAGGCAGCCGCCCTGTTCGGCGCTGGCGTGGGCACCATCGTGTACCAGCTGTTCACCAAGTTTAGAAGCCCCGTGTTCCTGGGCTCTTCCTTCGCTTTCTTAGGCTCTATGGGCGCTGCCTTTGCAGGCGCTGCATCCGCAGCTGCCGGCTTTGCAGGTATCCTGCTGGGCGCTGCTTTTGCAGGCCTTGTGTATGTGGTTATCGCCATTGTTGTTAAGCTGGTTGGCGTTAACTGGATCAACAAGCTGATGCCCCCTGTGGTTATCGGACCCACTGTTGCCATCATCGGTCTTTCTCTGGCAGGCAATGCCGTAGGCGACCTGACTACCGGCCGCGTAGCCGGCTGCAGCCCCTATGTGGCGCTGATTTGCGGTCTTGTGACCTTGTTTGCCATTATCCTGTTCTCCGTTTACGGCAAGAAGATGGCAAAGCTGATTCCCTTTGTTTTGGGCATTTTGGTTGGCTATGTTGTTGCCGCTGTTTTCACTGTTATCGGCAATGCTACCGGCAATGATGCGCTGAAGGTCATTGATTTTGCTGCATTTAACAATATGAAGATTTTTGCCGTTCCCGATTTCACCTTTGTGGAGGCCTTCAAGGGCTTCAAGGAAATCGACGGCACCTATATTGCAACTGTAGCTGTTGCGTACATCCCCGTTGCTTTCGTGGTCTTTGCTGAGCACATTGCAGACCACAAGAACCTGTCCTCTATCATTGGAAGCGATCTGCTGGAGGAGCCCGGTCTGCACCGCACTCTGCTGGGTGACGGCGTTGGCTCCATCGCCGGCGCATTCTTCGGCGGCTGCCCCAACACCACCTACGGCGAGTCCGTTGGCTGCGTGGCTATCACCCGTAACGCTTCTGTGGTGACCATTACCACCGCTGCTGTCCTGTGTATGATCATCTCCTTCTTCGGCCCCTTCATCACATTCCTTGCATCCATTCCCAACTGCGTAATGGGCGGCGTATGTATGACACTGTATGGCTTTATTGCTGTGTCCGGCCTGAAGATGATTCAGCAGGTGAATCTGGGCGCCAGCAAGAACCTGTTTGTGGTAGCCGTGATTCTGATTGCCGGCATCGGCGGTTTGTCTCTGACCTTTGGCAAGGTGACTCTGACATCCATTGCCTGCGCTCTGATTCTGGGCATCATCGCAAATCTGGTAGTTTCCAAGGCTAAGGAAGACTAACTTTCTATAAAACCGAAAGGCACGCTCGTTGGGCAACACCCCATAAGGAAGTAATGCCCGAAAAACGGCGTAATTTCCCGCCATTTGGCGTTAAAAATGCTCGAAATACACCAAGTATTTCTGTGCTTTTTGCCTTGACTGGCAGAAAATCCCACCGTTTTCGGGTGCAAAGCAGTTTTGAAGTGGTAACTTTTTTGATTAACAAATAACAAAATTCCCGGAATGCTGACGCATTTCGGGAATTTTTTATGCAGTTAAGTGAAAAAGGGACCGTTCAAAACCAATACTTCCTTACGGGGCGTTGCCCTTGAGCATGCCTTTTCTTTGCTTGTCATTGCGAGGGGAGCGATGGGAGCGCTGCCGGTGGCAGATAAAGCGACCAGAGCGAGTGGCAGCGGTCGGCAGATGACGAAGCCGCTTCGTCGGCAAGGAAGATGCCGGGCACCGCAACAGGGAGCGTAGCGACGTGGCAATCTCCGGGGTAGGGTTATTTTATCCTTTTTCCGTCTAAAACCGCTTCCACCAAAGTATCCCCGTCATAACGGAGCTTCAGCAGAAAGAAGGGAGCGTCCTGCCACAGCAAATCCAAAAAGATTTTATCCCCCTCCCATTGGGGCAGACTGTCGAGGAAGTCCCGTTTTACCCATTGCAAATCCCCTTCGTCGCAGTCCTTAATCTGGCCTTCAAAGCCATCGGCGGTGAACAGATACATATATTCTCCGTCCCAAGGGCCATTTGTGAGAAAGGTCACAACACCCCGGCATTTCCAGCGGGTTAAGGTTAAGCCTGTCTCTTCCTTTGCCTCCCGGAGAAGACATTCGTCCGGTGTTTCGCTTCCTTCAAATTTGCCGCCGATGCCAATCCATTTGTCTTGGTTCACATCGTTTTTCTTTTTTACCCTGTGGAGCATCAGCACCTCGTCTCCCCGGGTGATATAGCAAAGGGTGGAATTGATCATAAGTGACTCCTTACTTAATCAGCTCAATGGCGTGGGGCAGGTTGACGATGGTAACAGGGTTGTTGCCGTTTGCCTTTTCTCCGTCCAAGGTCCAAAACATATCCGCATCGGCGAAAACAGTAACCTCCTTGGCGCTGCGGAAGGTCATCATACGGCAGTTGTATTGCTGCTTTTGCACAGCCGCAATACATTCTGCAATTTCGGACAAATCCCGGGGCGCCCGTACCAGCAGAACCTCAAACATTCCGTCGCTCATATCTACCTGATTGGGGTCGAGGGTAAGAATGCCGCCTACGCTGGTGGAATTGCAGACCGCGCCGAAGAGATAGTCGTCCTCCAGCGTCTCTCCGTCCAACACCAGCTGTACGTGGGCTTTGCGGATTTGGGACAGCTCCCGAATCCCCTCCAGCATATATGCCGTGTGCCCAAGGGCATTTTTTACGTTTTGAGGCGTGGTGTAGCTTGCCTTGGTGAAAGCGCCGAAGGAGGCAACATAGGAGAAATAGCGGCTGCCAAATTTACCTACATCAAAGAATTCCGAATGACCGGAAACAATCTGCTTGGCTGCCGCAACAGGGTCGGTGGAGAGATGCAGAGAATTAGCAAAATCGTTGGTAGAGCCGGCGGGGATATAGCCGATTGGTATGTGTAAATCCGCTTCCATAAGGCCGTTGACGGTTTCGTTAAAGGTGCCGTCACCGCCGCAGCAAACAACCATATCCATCCCGGGCGCAAGGCGCTTCACCGCAGAAATGGCATCCTTAGGGCCGGCGGTAATATATGTGTGCACGTCGAAGTCGGCGCGATTAAATATAGACAGAATCTCTGCCAGCACCTTATTTGCCCGCTTGGTGCCGGCGCAGGGATTCAGCAGGAAAAGCATTTTCTTCATCGGTATCACCTGATTGTTATTTTCTTCCATAGTATTATACCACACAGGGGTAAAAGCGCAAGGGCAAAGGCTGTCTGTTACAGAAATTTTACGATTGACACAGGGTATGCGGGGCAGTATAATGGAGAAAACGATATAGGACAGTTCGTGACCATCCTGTCCAAGCAGAGAAGACTCGAGCCCCAACAGGTTTTCAGCTGCTTGCTTTTCCCAATGCTGCAGAAAATCCCTTGAAAATACCAACTGGTATTCCCTACGGAATTTTCTTTGCCTTGAAAAAAGCAGATGGCTGAAAACAGCTTGCTCCTCTCAGTGTGAAATTCTTGGTTGATTTTTGGCACAGATGACGCAGGCTTGCTAACGCAAGGCAAGGAAGATGAGGCAAAAAGCGGCAAGAAGAGCCACTGAGAGGCTATTGCGGTTCGAGTTTTCTCTGCTTAAATTAAAACTAGGGGCTTATGGGCGCAGTATGCGCTCATTTTTTGGGCACGGGTGTGCCCATTTTTATTTGGAGTGTTTATGAAAAAAAGTCGAATTCTTACCCACAGCGCGTTGATTGCGGCGCTGTATGTGGCGCTTACTTATTTGCAAAACGCCTTGATTCCCGGATCTGCCACTTGGGCAATCCAGTTTCGGGCGTCGGAGGCGCTGTGTGTGCTGGCGCTGTTCACCCCGGCAGCCATACCGGGACTGACCATTGGATGTCTGCTGTTTAATATCAGTTTTGCCGGGGCTCTGCCGCTGGACTTTCTGGTGGGAAGCCTGGCTTCCTTGCTGGCAACGGCAGGAATGTACGCCCTGCGCAAGGTGACGGTAAAGGGGTATCCGCTGCTTTCTATGGTGTTGCCGGCAGTTTTCAATGCGCTGCTGGTAGGCTGGGAGCTAAGTGTGTATATCGGCGGCGGCTTTTGGCTGAACGCCCTGTACGTGGCGGTAGGGGAGCTGGCGGTGCTGCTGAGTTTGGGCACAGCTTTGTATTATGCCATCCGCACCCGCAATCTGGATAAGCGACTGTTTGGCTAAAAAACACCCTTGGGAATCTCCCAAGGGTGTTTTTGTTAATCTTCAAACTGCAGAACGTCCTTGTAACGCTCTTTGAAAATGCCGTAAACAGCTTCCAAGATTTCTTCGCTTTCCACAGCCACATAGTTTTCGTTCTCTTCGTCCACAGGCTGTACTTCCAAAATTACAATCTCGTTGGACTCCTCGGGCATCAGCACCAGATACTCAATGCCCTCGTACTCAATGCAATCCAAGTATTCAAAATTGGTGTCCTCACCGTTCTCGTCGGTGAGGGTCAGAATGGATTCCTCTTCCTGCAAAAGCTCTTCGTTTTCCATAGTGTTTTCTCCTTTGTAGTTTCTGCGCATATTATAGCCTGCCAGAGAAAATATGTCAACAGCCCTGCGCTTGGCAGGGCTGTTTTGCTTATCAATATGCAACGCCGGCGGCTTTCATCTGCAGCTGCAGCTTGTCCGCAATCAGGGCGATAAACTCGCTGTTGGTCGGCTTGCCTTTCGTGTTGGAAACCGTATAGCCAAAGAACCGCTGGAGGGTATCCAAATCCCCTCTGTCCCAAGCCACTTCAATGGCGTGGCGGATGGCACGCTCTACCCGGGAAGGGGTGGTCTGAAAGGTTTTTGCCACCTGCGGGTAGAGAATCTTGGTAATGGCGTTAATCACATCCATATCCTCAACGGCAATAATGATAGCTTCCCGCAAATATTGATAGCCCTTAATGTGGGCGGGAACGCCGATTTCGTGGATGATGTTGGTGACCATAGTTTCGATGTTCTGCTGGCCGGTGTGACGGGTGGCGGTCATCCGCAGGCTCTCCCCGCCACGAATTTCCTCCAGACGTTCCACCAAAGCGCTCATATCACAGGGCTTCAGCATCAGATAGCGCACGCCTAAATTGGCGGCGGCAGATGCTACATAGTCGGTAATGAAACCGGAGGTAGCCAGCACGGTGGGCTTGCGCTCCAGACTGCCGATTGCCTTAAGAACGCTGATGCCGTCCTTCTTTGCCAGCATCATATCCAAAACCAAAATATCCGGCTTCCGTTCCGTTACCAGTTTGATGGCCCGTTCTCCGTCGCTGACGGTATCGATAACCTGAAAACGGTCTGTTTGATGTAGGGCGGCGGTAAGGCTGCTGCAAAATTCCTCTGAGTTGTCTGCAATGATGACACAGGTGCGATTATCCATAACTTCCTCTCCTGACTTTGAAGATATTCCCCTTCTTTTGTGGTAGACTGCCTACCGCTTGCGACAAATATAATTTAGCATAACGCAGCGCTTTTTGCAAGTGAAAAATCAAATAATTTATCGACAAAAAACGACCGAAAACGGCAAAACAAAGAAAAAAACAAACATTTCGACGAATTTCGACCTGTGGATAACTTTTTCGCGGCGGAGTTGACGGAAGGGGTAAAATAAGATAAAATTAAGAAAAATGCTTTGGAGGATGCTCTATGGAAAAAATTCACGCTTTGCGCGCTTTTTTAGATAAAGCCCATAGTGTCTACCACGCCGTGGCGCTGGTTCAGGAGGCTCTGGAGGCGGCAGGCTACGCCTGTCTGTCGGAAGCTGACGCTTGGGAGTTAAAAGCCGGCGGCAAGTACTACCTCATCCGCAACGGCAGCGCAATACTTGCCTTCCGCGTGCCGAAGGATACGCCCAAAGGTTTCCTCATTACCGCGTCTCACGCTGACCGTCCCTGCTTCAAGGTGAAGGAAAATGGCGTGCTGGCGGGGGCATATACCCGCTTGGCGGTGGAGCGCTACGGCGGCGCGTTGCTGGCGCCTTGGCTGGATAGACCTCTGTCTGTTGCCGGACGGGTGCTGGTGGAAACGGAAAGGGGAATCGAAAGCCGCCTTGTGGACGTGGACAGAGATTTGCTTCTGATGCCCAACGTGGCAATTCATATGAACCGCTCTGCCAACGAGGGTTATAAATGGAATCCTGCCACAGATACCATTCCTCTTTTGGGCAACAAGGAGACAGCCAATTTTTGGAAGGAACTGGAGCGTCTTGCCGGCGGCAAGATTTTGGGCCACGATTTGTATTTGTACCTGCGGCAAAAGGCCTCTGTTTGGGGTATGGAAAATGAATTTATTTCCGCGCAGGCCATTGACGATTTGGAGTGTGTGTGGGGCTGCCTGCAAGGCTTCCTGCACGCGCAGGAGACTGCCAACATTCCCGTTTTGTGCATCTTCGACAGCGAGGAGGTAGGCTCGTCCTCTTATCAAGGCGCAGCCTCCGATATGCTGGAGAGCGCCATCGCTCGTATTTGTACTGCTCTTGGCGTGGACAAAAGCCGCCAGCTGGCAGGCTCGTTCCTGATTTCTGCCGATAACGCCCACGCACAGCATCCCAACCATCCGGAGTATGCCGACCCCGCCAATGCCCCTGTGATGAACGGCGGTGTTGTTATCAAATTCAACGCCAACCAGCGCTATACCACCGATGGCCTCAGCTGCGCCATCTTCCGGAAGATCTGCGAAAAGGCCAATGTACCGGTGCAGACCTACTGCAACCGGGCAGACATTGCCGGCGGCTCCACCTTAGGCAATGTTTCCCTCTCTCAAGTGGCAGTGCCCAGTGTGGACATCGGACTTGCCCAGCTGGCAATGCACTCCTGCTATGAAACCGCCGGCGTGAAGGACGCGGCGTATCTGGAAGCTGCCATAACCGCCTATTACAGCGCAGAGCTTGCCTTGCTTGGTGGCGGCGCCGTTTCGGTAAATTGACGAAAAACAGCGGACAAAGCAAAGAAAAAGCGGCGCGACTTCTGTAAAAAACACAGTTGACGGCTGGAAAAACTTATGGTATCATACTACTATCCCATCGCATGGTCACTACTCCACGAAATAGAGGCCATGACGTAAAAAAAGGAGGAAACATATCCGTTTGACTCACGGTGCGGCAGTGTGGAGACCTGTCGTAAAGCATCCGGAATTTTGCTTTTCGGAATGTAAGAGTG
>SVKL01000001.1 GCA_015068495.1 Oscillospiraceae bacterium
GGTAAGGTCTGGATCAAGATTTTCCCCGACAAGCCTTATTCCAAGAAGGGCCTGGGTACCCGTATGGGTAACGGTAAAGGCGCTCCCGAAGGCTGGGTCGCTGTTGTGAAGAACCAGAAGGTGATGTTTGAAATTGGTGGCGTTTCTGAGGAAGTGGCCCGTGAGGCTATGCGTCTTGCTCAGCACAAGCTGCCCATCAAGACCCGCATCATCGCTCGGGAAGTAGAGACTGAGATTGGTGGTGAATAAGATGAAGGCAAAAGAAATCAAGGAAGTTCGCGGCCTCTCCGTTGAGAAATTGCAGGAGAAGCTGCAGGACCTGAAGAAGGACCTGTTCATGCTGCGTATGCAGCACGCAACCAATCAGCTGGATAACCCCATGCAGATTGCAGCGGTCAAGAAGGATATTGCCCGCATCAAGACCATTATTCGTGAGAAAGAGACCAACGTCTGAGGAGGAAGCGTAAATGACTGAAAATACTAGAGCATTCCGCAAAACCAGAATTGGTCAGGTCGTCTCCGACAAGATGGACAAGACCATTGTGGTTGCAATTGAGGATAGCGTGCAGCACCCTCTGTATAAAAAGACCATGAAGCGGACTTACAAGCTGAAGGCACACGACGAAAACAACGAGTGCGGCATCGGCGATACCGTTGAGGTCATGGAGACTCGTCCCCTGTCTAAGGACAAGAGATGGAGACTCATTCGAATCATTGAAAAGGCTAAGTAAGGAGGTCGGCAGTTATGATTCAGATGGAAAGCTACCTGAAGGTTGCCGACAACACCGGCGCCAAGGAAATCCACTGCATCCGGGTTCTGGGCGGCTCCAGACGGAAGTTCGGCAACATCGGCGATGTGATCGTTGCTTCTGTTCGTAAGGCTGCTCCCGGCGGCACTGTTAAGAAGGGCGAGGTCGTTAAGGCTGTTATCGTCCGTACCAAGCGGGGCGTACGTCGTGAGGACGGCACCTATGTTCGCTTTGATGAGAACGCTGCTGTTATCATCAAGGAAGACAAGAACCCCAAGGGTACCCGTATCTTTGGACCGGTTGCTCGTGAGCTGCGTGAGAAGGACTTTATGAAGATCCTCTCCCTGGCACCCGAAGTTATCTAAGGGGGAACCAAGGTATGAACATTAAGAAAAATGATACCGTTATCGTTCTGTCCGGCAAGGACAAGGGCGTAAAGGGCAAGGTACTGGTTGCTATGCCCGCTGAAAACAAGGTAATCGTGGAGAAGGTCAATGTTGCTACTTGCCACACCAAGCCCCGTAAGCAGGGCGAAGCCGGTGGCATTGTAAAGAAGGAGACCCCCATCCGCGCTTGCAAGGTTGCTCTGTACTGCGAAAAGTGCGGTAAGGGCGTCCGCGTCGGCTACAAGAACGACGCCGGCAAGAAGACCCGTATTTGCCGCAAGTGCGGCGCCGAAATCTAAGGAAAGGAGTTATCACAATGGCTGCTACATTGAAAGAACTGTATACCAAAGAGATTGCTCCTGCCCTGAACAAGAAGTTCGGCTACAAGAGCGTTATGCAAATCCCCAAGCTGAGCAAGGTTATCGTGAACGTTGCCTGCGGTGAGAGCAAGAACAATGCCAAGGAGATCGAGGCTATCTGCAAGGATATCGCCACCATCACCGGCCAAAAGCCCATCACCTGTAAGGCTCGCAAGTCCGTGGCTAACTTTAAGCTCCGTGAGGGCGAAACTGTTGGTGTTAAGGTTACCCTGCGTGGTGACAAGATGTACGAATTCCTGGACCGGTTGTTCGGCGTAGCCCTGCCCCGTGTTCGTGACTTCCGTGGCATCAACCCCAACTCCTTCGACGGCCGCGGCAACTACGCTTTCGGCTTGAAGGAACAGCTGATTTTCCCTGAAATTGAGTACGATAAGGTAGACAAGATTCGTGGTATGGATATCTGCATCTGCACCACCGCTACCACCGACGAGGAAGCCAAGGAGCTGTTGGAGCTGCTGGGCGCTCCCTTCCACGCTTGATTTAGGAGGAATTCATAAATGGCTAAGACTTCTATGATTTTGAAGCAGCAGGCTGAGCCTAAGTTCTCCAGCCGCCGCTACAACCGCTGCAAGATCTGCGGCAGACCCCACGCTTATCTGCGTGACTACGGCGTATGCCGTATCTGCTTCCGTGAGCTGGCCTACAAGGGTCAGATTCCCGGTGTGCGGAAGGCTAGTTGGTAATTGGTAAGCGCAAGCTTACATTGCTAGGGTAAGAAAGTATTCAAATGTAAAAACGGTTCGGCTGGTCTCGGGAAGATGGAGTAGGCTTTTGCCTACTCGCATTCCCCGGATACCCCCGAATCTCAACGGATTCAGTCCGTAACTTCTATAAGGAGGATATTAACATGCAAATCACCGATCCCGTAGCAGATATGCTGACCCGCATTCGGAATGCGAATTCTGCAAAGCACGAAACTGTGGATGTTCCTGCTTCTAACCTGAAGAAGGCGATTGCTCAGATCCTGCTGGACGAGGGCTACATCAAGGCTTTCTCCATCGTTGACAATGGCAATCAGGGCATCATTCACATCACCCTGAAGTATCTGGCAAAGAAGGAACAGGTCATCACCGGCCTGAAGCGCGTTTCCAAGCCCGGTCTGCGTATTTACGCCGGCGCTGAGGAGATGCCCCGCGTCCTGAAGGGCTTGGGCATTGCGATTGTTTCCACTTCCAAGGGTGTTATGACCGATAAGAAGGCTCGCGAGCTGCACATCGGCGGCGAAGTTCTGGCCTTCGTTTGGTAAGGAGGAAAAGCAGAATGTCTAGAATTGGTAAAAAGCCGGTAGTAATTCCGGCAAATGTTACAGTGACCGTTGCCGAAGGCAATGTGGTAACTGTGAAGGGCCCCAAGGGCACCTTAACGCAGACTCTGCATCCGGACATGATCATCAAGACTGAGGGCAATGTCCTCACTGTTGAGCGTCCCGACGAAGAGCATCTGCACAAGTCTCTGCACGGCTTGACCCGTACCCTCATCAACAATATGGTTGAGGGCGTTGAGAAGGGTTACAGCAAGGAGCTGGACGTCAACGGCGTTGGCTACCGTGTAGAAAAGAAGGGCACCCAATTGGTTATGAACTTGGGCTTCTCCCATCAGGTTATTATGGATGAGATTGACGGCATCACCGTAGAGGTTCCCAACCCCAACAAGATTATTGTTCACGGCATCGACAAGCAGGTTGTTGGTCAATTTGCTGCCGAAGTTCGTGGTAAGCGTCCCCCCGAGCCTTACAAGGGCAAGGGCATCAAGTACACCACCGAAGTTATCCGCCGCAAGGTTGGTAAGGTCGGTGCTAAGAAGTAATGGAGGTGTGGCGAAATGGTTAAGAATATCGACAAAAATGCAATGCGCCTGAAGCGCCATATCCGCGTCCGCGGTAAAATCTCCGGCACTCCTGAGTGTCCCCGTTTGAACGTATTCCGTTCCAACGCAAACATTTACGCACAGATCATCGACGACGTAAACGGCGTAACCCTGGTTTCCGCCAATACGCTGGAAAAGGAATTTGAGGGAGCTACCGGCAATGCAGAGGCTGCAAAGAAGGTAGGTCTGGTTCTGGCTGAACGGGCCAAGGCTAAGGGCATTGAAGATGTGGTCTTTGACCGCGGCGGCTATATTTATCATGGCCGTGTTGCTGCTCTGGCTGACGGCGCCCGCGAAGGCGGACTCAATTTCTAAGCAGAAGGAGGAAAAGAAATGGCTTACGAAAAGACTCCTAGAAATGAAGCTCCCGAGCTCATTGAGAAGGTCGTTTACCTGAATCGTGTTTCTAAGACCGTTAAGGGCGGCCGTGTTATGAAGTTCTCTGCTCTGGTAGTTGTGGGCGACGGTAAGGGTACCGTTGGCTACGGCTTGGGCAAGGCTGCCGAAGTTTCCGAAGCAATTCTGAAGGGCATCACCGATGCAAAGAAGAATATGGTGAAGATTTCTTTGGCTGATCATGGCACCATTCCTCACGAGGTTACCGGTATTTTTGGCGCCGGTAAGGTTCTGATGAGACCCGCTCCCGAAGGTACCGGCGTTATCGCCGGCGGCGCTGTCCGTGCTGTTATGGAAGCTGTTGGCATCCGCAACATCACTGCAAGATGCCTGCGTTCCAACAACCCCCAGAACGTTGTAAAAGCAACTATGGTGGGCTTGAAATCCCTGCGTTCTCCCGAGCAGATTGCTGCTATCCGCGGTAAGAGCGTAGAAGAAATTGTGTAAGGAGGGCAATCAGATGGCAAACTTGAAGATTACCCTTGTTAAGAGCCTGAACGGCCGCTTGGAAAAGCAGATCGCTACCGCCCATTCTCTGGGCCTGCGTAAGATCGGCCAGGTTACCATTCAGCCCGATAACACCCAGACTCGCGGCAAGATCGCTAAGATCGGTTTTATGCTGCAGGTCACTGAAGTAGAATAAGGAGGAGAACAACGATGAAACTTCATGAACTCTCTCCTGTCGCCGGCTCCACTTTTGTGGGCAAGCGCAAGGGCCGTGGCGTTGGTACCGGCAACGGTAAGACCGGCGGCCGTGGTCACAAGGGTCAGCATGCCCGTTCCGGCGGCAAGACCCGTATCGGTTTCGAAGGCGGCCAGATGCCTCTGGTGCGTCGCGTGCCGAAGCGTGGCTTCAACAACATTTTCGCAAAGCCCCTGACTGCTATCAACCTGACAGTCCTGAATCGCTTTGAGGATGGCGCTGTTGTGGATGCTGCTGCTTTGATTGAGGCTGGCATTTTGGATGCCTGCCCCTACGGTCTGAAGGTGCTTGCTAACGGCACTCTGACCAAGAAGGTTACTGTTAAGGCTGCGGCTTTCTCTGAGTCTGCTAAGGAAAAGATTGAGCAGGCAGGCGGAAAGGCCGAGGTGGTATAATGTTTAGCACATTGCAGAACGCTTGGAGAATTCCTGAGCTCCGCAAAAAGCTGATCTTCACCATGCTGATGCTGCTGATTTACAGAATCGGTAATGTAATTCCTGTTCCGTATATCGATGCCGGCACCTTAGCAACTTACTTTGACCAGACACTTTCCAACACCATTTTGGGCTTGTACGATGCTATGTCCGGCTCTGCCTTCTCTCAGGCATCCGTTTTGGCATTGGGCATTCAGCCCTACATCAATGCTTCTATTATCATTCAGCTTCTGACCATTGCCATCCCCGTTCTGGAGCGGTGGGCAAAGGAAGAAGGCGAGGTTGGTAAGAAGAAGATTGATCGCCTCACCCGTTACACCACTGTGGGCTTGGGCCTGCTGTTGGGTTACGCTTACTATACTATGCTGCGTAACTACGAATCCCAGAATCTTGCCATTATCACCGAGAAGGGCTTCCTGCCCGCAGTTGTGATTATTTTGGCATTTACTGCCGGTTCTTCTGTGGTTATGTGGATGGGTGAGCAGATTACCCAGTTTGGTATCGGCAACGGTATCTCTATGATTCTGTTTGCCAACATTATTTCCGGTCTGCCCGGAACCTTCAGCCGCTTGCTGGATCTGAAGTGGTGGATCGCTGTGATCATCGGTGTGGTGATGCTGCTGCTGGTGGTATTCATCGTATTTATCAACGATGCAGAGCGCCGGATTCCCATTCAGTACGCCAAGCGTGTGGTTGGCCGTAAGGTCTACGGCGGTCAGAACACCAACCTGCCTATCAAGGTTGCAATGACCGGCGTTATGCCCATTATCTTCGCCCAGTCCATTTCTTCTTTGCCCGCTACCATTGCGACCTTCATCGGTAAGACCGGTGAGAACAACTGGTGGTACAACAATGTTTGGTCCAGTGAGACCTGGGTATGTACCGTATCCTACGGTCTGCTGATCTTCTTCTTTAGCTGGTTCTACTCCACCATCCAGTATGACCCCGTGGAGATTTCCAACAACCTGAAGAAGAACGGCGGCTTTATCCCCGGTTTCCGTCCCGGCAAGCCTACTGCTGACTTTATTCACAAGGTCATCAATAAGATTGTCGTGTTCGGCGCTGTGTATCTGGCGATTGTTGCATTGCTTCCCATCGTGGGCGGCAATCTGGTGGCCGGTGTTAAGAATCTGGCCATTGGCGGCACCTCCATTATCATCATCGTCGGTGTTGCTTTGGAGACTGTAAAGGCTCTGGAGGCACAGATGCTGATGCGCCACTACAAGGGCTTCTTGGATTAATTGGAGGCGCAAGCAATGAACCTGATTTTATTAGGTGCACCCGGTGCCGGTAAGGGTACGCAGGCAGAGATGCTGGCTGAAAAGCTGCAAATCCCTACCATTTCCACCGGCAATATGCTCAGAGAGGCCATTGCAAATGGTACCGAGCTGGGCAAACAAGCGAAACAGGCGATGGACGAAGGCCGCTTGGTTTCTGACGAGCTGGTGCTCGGCATTGTAGCAGAGCGGACCGCCAAGCCCGATTGCAAAAACGGCTTTATTCTGGACGGGGTGCCTCGCACCCTGGCCCAGGCAAAGGCGCTGGATGCCATGGGCGTAAGGCTGGACCACGTGGTTTCTCTTGAGATTGACGATGCTGTGATTGAAGGCCGTATGACCGGCCGTCGGGTTTGCCCCAAGTGCGGCGCAAGCTATCACATCACCGCCAATCCTCCCCAAAAGGATAACACCTGCGACCAATGTGGCGCGGAGCTGGTCATCCGCAAGGATGACGCGCCGGAGACGGTGAAAAGCCGCTTGGTGGTTTACCATCAGTCCACAGAGGTTTTGAAGGACTACTATGCTGCGCAAAACAAGCTTCGTCTTGTGGAGGGCAACCAGTCCATCGAAGGTGCTTTTCAGGATATCTTGAAAGCCTTGGGAGAAAAGGTATGATAGCAATCAAAAATGGACAAGAGCTTGCGGCGATGCGCCAAGCCTGTAAAATTACCGCGGCAGCCCGTGCGTTGGCAGGGGAAATGGTAAGACCGGGCGTATCAACAAAAGCAATTGACAAGGCCGTCAGGGAATTTATTCTCGGGCAGGGTGCAAAACCGTCATTCCTGCACTATAACGGCTTCCCCGCAAGTACCTGCATCAGTGTCAACAATGTGGTTATCCACGGAATTCCCGACGGATATCTGCTTCAGGACGGAGACATCGTCTCTGTGGATGTGGGCGCTTATTACAAAGGGTTCCATGGAGATTGCGCAGCAACCTTTCCCTGCGGTACAGTAAGTGCCGAGGCTGAAAGATTGATCCAAGTAACGAAGCAAAGCTTTTTCGAAGGTATACGCTTCGCAAGGAAAGGACACAGAGTGTCCGATATCTCCCACGCCATCCAGACGTATGTGGAGTCTAACGGTTTTTCGGTTGTGCGTTCTTTCGTAGGTCACGGCGTAGGCGCGCAGCTCCATGAGGAGCCGGAAGTACCGAATTTCGGTAGTCCCGGCCGTGGACCGAGACTACTTCCCGGAATGACACTGGCTATTGAGCCTATGGTAAACGCAGGTGTGTACGATGTCCGCGTTTTGCAGGATGGCTGGACTACAGTGACTTCTGACGGGAAACTCTCAGCCCACTATGAAAATACTGTACTCATCACCGACGGGGAGCCGGAAATACTCACCGTCGCCGAAGAATCCCGGCTTTAAGCCGGCCAATGGAATCAACCTTAGGAGGTTAACAATTTGGCAAAGGACGACGTAATTGAGATTGAAGGCATCGTAACCGATGCCCTGCCGAATGCAATGTTCAATGTGGATATTGGCAATGGACACATCATTCTGGCCCACATTTCCGGCAAGCTCCGTATGAATTTCATCAAAATCTTGCCCGGTGACAAGGTAACTGTTCAAATGTCTCCCTATGATTTGACCCACGGTCGAATCACCTGGAGAAGTAAGTAAGACACAAGAGATTATCTCTATTGGAGGTTAAACAGTATGAAAGTAAGACCGTCCGTTAAACCCATGTGCGAGAAGTGCAAGATCATCAAGCGCAAGGGTCGCGTTATGGTAATTTGCGAAAACCCCAAGCACAAGCAGAGACAAGGCTAATAGGAGGCAAAAAAGAATATGGCACGTATTTCTGGTATTGACCTGCCCCGCGAAAAGCGAATTGAGATCGCTTTGACTTATATCTACGGCATTGGACCTGCCCGCGCTGCTAAGGTTCTTGAGATCGCTAAGATCGACCCCGACACCCGGGTGAAGGACCTGACCGAAGAGCAGGAAGCACTGCTGCGTGAGACCATCGAAGGTAACTACTCTGTTGAGGGTGACCTGCGCCGTGAGGTTGCTATGAATATCAAGCGCCTGAGCGAAATCGGCTGCTACCGCGGTGTCCGTCACCGTCGTGGTCTGCCCGTTCACGGTCAGCGCACCAAGACCAATGCACGTACCCGCAAGGGTCCCAAGAAGACCATTGCTAACAAGAAGAAGTAAGGAGGGATATGTAAATGGCTAAAGCTACTAAGAAAGTTGTTAAGCGTCGTAGAGAACGTAAGGTAGTTGAAAAAGGCGCGGTGCATATCCGTTCCTCTTTCAACAACACCATGGTAACCGTAACCGACCTGAACGGTAACGCCCTGTCTTGGGCTTCCTCCGGCGGACTGGGTTTCCGTGGCTCCCGTAAGTCCACTCCCTTTGCTGCTCAGACTGCTGCCGAGACTGCCGCTAAGGCTGCTATCGACAACTGCGGTTTGAAGTCCGTTGAGGTCTATGTAAAGGGCCCCGGTCAGGGACGTGAGGCTGCTATCCGGGCTCTGCAGACCGCAGGTCTGGAAGTCGTAATGATTAAGGACGTCACCCCCATTCCTCACAATGGCTGCCGTCCCCCCAAGAGACGTAGAGTCTGATTTCGGAATAGGAGGATAAGAATATGGCTAAGAATATGCAGCCTGTGCTGAAGCGTTGCAGAACGCTGGGCGTCTCTCCTGCCGCAATGGGTTACAGTAAGACTTCCAACAAGAACCCCGGCGGCCAGAGAAGAGCTAAGAAGTCCGAATATGCAACTCAGTTGACTGAGAAGCAGAAGGTTAAATTTGTTTATGGCATTCAGGAGAAGCAGTTCCGTAACTACTACGAGAAGGCAGCTCGTCAAGAGGGTAACACCGGCGATAACCTGCTGACTCTGGTAGAGCGCAGACTGGACAACGTTGTCTACCGTCTGGGCTTTGCAAACTCCCGCCGTCAGGCTCGTCAGCTGGTAAACCACGGCCACTTCACCGTTAACGGCAGCCGTGTGAACATCCCCAGCTACCTGATCAAGTCCGGCGATGTGGTTGCTGTTTGCGAGAAGAGCGCTTCCAACGCCTTCTTCAAGGCACTGAAAGAAGCTGACACTTTTGTTGCTGCTCCCAAGTGGTTGGACCGTGATAAGAACACCCTTACCGGTAAGGTCGTTGCTATGCCCACTCAGGCAGATATCGACTTCGACATCGCCGTCCACCTGATCGTCGAGTTGTACTCTAAGTAATCGGCCCCCTATCTGTTCGCGAATCACTACGTTGGGGTGCATTCTACACCCCACACAATTCATAAGGAGGGTTATGATTCATGGTTGAAATTGAAAAGCCCCGCATCACCTGTTTGGACACACTTGAGGATATTTCCTACGGCAAATATGTTGTAGAGCCTTTAGAGCGTGGCTACGGTATGACATTGGGTAACTCCCTGCGCCGGATTATGCTGTCAAGCCTCCCCGGCTACGCCGCAACCTCTATTAAGATTGCAGGCGTTCTGCACGAGTTCTCCACCATCCCCGGCGTAACCGAGGATGTGACCAAAATCGTACTGAATGTGAAGCGTATGCTGATGACGCTCCACGGTCAGGGTCCCAAGACTGTGTATATTGATGCAGTTGGTCCCTGTGAGGTCACCGCCGGTGACATCAAGGCTGATGGCGAGGTTGAAATTCTGAACCCCGAGCTGCACATCTGCACTCTGGGTGAAGGCGCTACCTTTAATATGGAAATCACTCTGTCTCAGGGCCGCGGCTATGTGCCGGCTGACCGGAACAAGACTGCGCAGACTGTGATTGGTGTGATTCCCATTGACTCCATTTATTCCCCTGTAACAAAGGTGAATTATACAGTGGAGCCTACGCGTGTTGGCGACAAGACCGACTTCGACAAGCTGACCCTTGAGGTCTGGACCGATTCTACCATTTCCGCCAAGGATGCAGTTTCCTTGGGCGCAAAGATTCTGTCCGACCATCTGACAGTGTTCACCAACCTGTCCGATAACGTCAGCACCGGTTCTACCGTTGTGGAGAAGTCCCTTGTAACACCCGATACCAAGCTGGCAATGACCATCGATGAGCTGGATCTGTCTGTCCGTAGCTTTAACTGCCTGAAGCGTGCCAATATCAACACCGTTGCTGATTTGATCAGCAAGACCGGCGAGGATATGATGAAGGTGCGTAATATGGGCAAGAAGTCCTTGGACGAGGTGCAGAAGAAGCTGGAAATGATGGGTCTGTCTTTGGCCAGCGAGGATTCCGGCAGCAACAACTAACCTTTTAAGAAGGAGGAAACGTTTATGTTTGGTACTCGTAAGCTGGGTAAGACCAGTGCACAGAGAAAAGCACTGCTGCGTCAGCAGGTAACGGATTTGCTGGCAAACGGCAAGATGGAAACCACCTTCTTCCGCGCTAAGGAAGTACAGCCCGTTGTGGAGAAGATGATTACCTTGGGCAAGAAGGGCGGCCTGTATAACTACCGCAGAGCTCTGTCTTTCATCACCAAGGAAGATGTGGCTAAGAAGCTGTTTGATGAGATTGCTCCCAAGTATGCTGACCGTAACGGCGGCTACACCAGAGTGACCCGCACCGGCGCACGCCGCGGCGATGCTGCTGAGATGGCAGTTATCGAGCTGGTTTAATCCGGTTAATAACAAATAAAAGAGCGTATCGCAAATGCGATACGCTCTTTTTACGTTGTGCCTAATTTACTTGATATCCACACCGCCGAACATACTAAAGCCCTTAATGTAGATAGTAGGCACATCCGGCTGGGTGGGGGTTTCGTTGGAGAAGCCACCGAAGATGCTGACGGAGCTGACCACCACATTTACATTTGCAGGAACCAAGATGTCGATACCGCCAAAGATGGCGGTTGCGTGAATACAGCAGTCCTTCTCGATGATGGCGTTCTTCAGGTTGCAATCCACACCGCCGAAAATGGCAGTGATGTTTCCTCCCTCAAATACCTGACCGCCGTAGTTCAAGTCCCGACCGCCAAAAATAGCGCTGGCAATCACAGGGCCATCACTGGGAAGCGCTGGCAGGGAATCGGGCTTCTTGTCAAAGAAAGCGCCTAACAGCATTTTAATGCCGATGATGAAGATGATAGCAGGCAGCAGCAGCTTCCAAAGCATAGAGAACTCCAAAATTTCCTGACTGCAAAGCAGGAGGAATCCGCCTACCAGAATACCGATAATATTGCCGGTTTTCTCCCGTTCTGTGAACAGACCCACAAAACAGGGGACGAGGATGAACAATGTCCACCAGCCATCAAAAAAGATGTCGATTTTGGCGATTTCCAATGCATTCAGGGCAAACAGAACACCGACGGCAGCCAAAACAAGGCCCCAAATCACACGATTGATTTTTTTCATAGCCTTTCCTCTTTTCTATAGAATTTGCAGGGCTTCTACTTACAGTATAGCATAAAGTTGGAAAAATGAAAAGGGTGTGTTGCTCGGGCAACACTCCATAAGGAAGTAATGCCCGAAAAACGGCGTAATTTCCCGCCATTCGGCGTTAAAAATGCTGGAAATACACAAAGTATTTCTGCGCTTTTTGCCTTGACTGGCAGAAAATCCCACCGTTTTCGGGTGCAAAGCAGTTTTGAAGTGGTAACTTTTTTGATTAACAAATAACAAAATCTCCGGAATGCTGACGCATTTCGGAGATTTTTTATGCAGTTAAGTGAAAAAGGGACCGTTCAAAACCAATACTTCCTTACGGAGCGTTGCCCTTGGCAACACACCCTTTCTGTTATACATCTTTGCTCTTGGCGGCGATTTCCATCAGGCACTTTGCGGTGAATTCCGCGGGGGTCATAGCGCCCAAATCCTCACCCTTCCGGGTACGGACGGACACGGTGCCATTTTCCATATCCCGGTCGCCGATGACCAGCATATAGGGAATCTTCTGCAGCTGCGCTTCCCGAATCTTGTAGCCCAGCTTTTCGCTGCGGCAGTCGGTTTCTGCAGAAATACCGGCTTTGCACAGCTCATCTGCCAAATTCTTGGCGTGTTCGTGGGCACGGTCGGTAATAGGCATCACCATAACCTGTGTGGGCATCATCCACAGAGGCAAGGCGCCTGCATAGCGCTCAATCAGATATGCCAAGGTACGCTCATAGCAACCCAAGGAGGTGCGGTGAATGATGTAGGGGGTCTTCTTCTGACCGTCGGCGTCGGTGTATTCCATACCGAACTTCTGCGCCAGCAACATATCGATCTGAATGGTAACGATGGTATCCTCCTTGCCGAACACGTTCTTATACTGAATGTCCAGCTTGGGACCGTAGAAGGCTGCCTCGTCAATGCCGATTTCATACTCTACGCCAAGATTGTCCAAAATAGTGCCCATAACCCGCTGTGCTTCTTCCCACTGTTCGGCAGTACCCTCGTACTTAATGCCGGCGCGGGCAGGATCCCACTGGGAGAACCGGAAGCTGCAGTTTTCCAGCATACCGACGGTGTCCAGACAGTACTTTGCCAGCTCTAAGCAGCCGCGGAATTCCTCTTCCAGCTGGTCGGGACGCAGGACCAAGTGACCCTCGGAAATGGTGAACTGACGGACACGAATCAAGCCGTGCATCTCGCCGGAATCCTCGTTACGGAACAAAGTAGAGGTTTCGCCTAAGCGCATAGGCAGGTCACGGTAGGAACGGGCACGGTTCAGATAAACCTGATACTGGAAGGGGCAGGTCATAGGCCGCAGTGCGAAGCATTCCTTCTCCTCGTCATAGGGGTCGCCCAGAATGAACATACCGTCCAAATAGTGATCCCAGTGACCGGAGATTTTGTAAAGGTCCCGCTTTGCCATAAGGGGTGTTTTGGTCAGCAGGTAGCCACGCTTCTGCTCCTCGTCTTCCACCCAGCGCTGCAGCTTTTGGATGACCCGTGCGCCCTTGGGCAGCAGGATGGGCAGGCCTTGTCCGATTTCTTCCACGGTGGTGAAGAATTCCAGCTCACGGCCCAGCTTGTTGTGGTCACGCTTCAGAGCCTCTGCCTGTGCTTCCAAGTAGGCATCCAGCTCATCCTTGGTGGGGAAGCCGATACCGTAGATTCTCTGGAGCATCTTGCGATTGGAGTCGCCGCGCCAGTAAGCGCCGCAGGCCTTGGTCAGCTTAAAGCCGTTGTGACGAAGTCTGCCGGTGTGGTCCAAATGCGGGCCGGCGCACAGGTCAGTGAACTCGCCTTGGGTGTAGAAAGAAATCACCGCATCCTCAGGCAGGTCCTGAATCAGTTCTACTTTGTAGGGCTCGTTCATAGACTCCATGTAGGCGATGGCTTCCGCGCGGGGCTTTTCGGTGCGCTCCAAGCGGATACGCTCCTTGATGATCTTCTTCATCTCCCCCTCAATCTGCGCCAAATGGTCCGGGGTGAAGGAGAAGGGGGCATCAAAGTCGTAGTACCAGCCTTCGTCGATGGCAGGGCCGATGGCCAGCTGCACCTCCGGCCACAGGCGCTTGACTGCTTGCGCCATTACGTGGGAGCTGGTGTGCCAAAAGGTTTTGCGGTATTCGGGGTTTTCAAAGGTGTACAGGTTTTCTTCGCTCATTTTGGTTTCCTCCTTTTTATTGGGGAGAAGGTATAAAAAATACCCACCCCCTGACAAAATCAGGGGTGGGATACAGAATTGTATTCCACGGTTCCACCCTGGTTGCGAATTGCTTCGCCACTCATTGGCACGATAACGGGTGCGCCCGACCGGCTATTTCCAACCGATGGCTCGGAAGTGGTATCGTTGCGGTGAGCAAACAAGACCCTTGCACCAAGGTGGGTCTCTCTCTGGGAAGCTCTGCCGGAACGCGTGTCTTCGTCACAGCTTTTAACACACAAAAATATAACACATTTTTGAAGCCTTGTCAATCCCAATACCAAAAATGGGAGAAAGTGGAGGTTGTTGCCGCTCAAAAGAGGAAAAATAATGTCCGGGGGGAGGAAAAATGGGGAAATAGTTTACCATAATTTGTAAAAGCGGTGGTTTACACGTTTGGTAACATAATTTCCACAATATGTCAAAAAATGTTACTGTTTCTACTATATATTGTGGTAGAATCTACCAAAAAATACGATAAATTGACAGGAAGTTGACATAATCTGTAATAATTATTTTTAAGAAAAGTTGTCGTTTTTTAGCTTTTTCAAGGAAAGACTTGACTTTTTTAAAAAATTTGTTATAATGGTCTAGCAATCTGAGTTCAGATTGTATTTCTTTGTAACTATTTGATACCATCTACCGATGGTGTGTGTTCCTAAATTTTGTGAAAGGAGGTTCCTGCTATGGATTTTTTTACACCCTTTGTGATTCGCAGAAAGCACAGCTTCTCTAAAATGATAGCGTTTCTTTTGGCAGTGGTGTGCCTGGTAGGTTCCCTTTCCCAGACCGCACAGGCAGAGAACACCTTCGTGATTACCGACGGCGATGCCGTTACGGTACATACCACCTATGCCTCCGATCCTGCTAAGGTTTTGCAGGAGGCCGGTGTGACTCTGTCTGCAGAAGACATCTATACTACCGAGTCTGTTGACGGTGTTTCAGAGATAAAAGTCCAACGTTTGCAGTCTGTTACGGTGCATCTAGGTGAGGAGGTCATTCAGACTACCACCTATGGCGAGAGTATGGAAGCGCTGTTTGTTCGTCTGGGAATTGTAATTGATGATTCTGTTGTTGTGTCTATGCCTTTGGACAGCGTAACCTATGACGGTATGGATGTTCGGGTGGATCGCGTGAGCGAAGCAACCGAAAGCTACACAACGGAAATGCCTTTTGAAACAAGCTATTGTGACGACCCCACAATGGCAGCCGGTGAGGAAAAGATTCTGGTTGCCGGTCAGGTTGGCCAAATGATTTGCACGGCAAACGTAACCTATGTCAATGGGGTAGAGAGCCAGCGGAATGTTTATCAGCAGACCGTGACTGTAGAGCCTGTTACGCAGATTGTGGCCAGAGGTACCGGTGAAATGGTTGGTCAGGAGTCCGATATGCCGCTGATTGGCGACGGATTTATTGTTCTGCCTACCGGCGAAGTGCTGACCTATATTCGCAAGGACAGCTTTGTGGCAACTGCATACACCCATATGGATGACGGCTGTGACGAGTTTACCGCCAACGGCGCTCCCGTAAAGTGGGGCGTGGTTGCTGTAGACCCCGAGGTCATTCCTTATGGCACTCGTATGTTTATCGTATCCAACGATGGGGCATATGTCTACGGCCTCAGCACCGCAGAGGACTGCGGCGGCGCAATTCAGGATAAGCGCTTGGATTTGTATATGCCTACTTTGGAGGAGGCCTTCCAGTTCGGCGTGCGAAACTGTACGGTCTATTTCCTTGGGGATGCCAACTGGAAACATAATTGATTCTTTTCGTTGCAAAACCGCCTTTTTTCTGCTATGATAGCAGGAGAAAGGCGGATTTTTTATGATTGATGTATGTGATATTCAAGTTATGAAGCCCTTGCTGGCGGAGCACGGTTTTCACTTTTCAAAGGCGAAGGGGCAGAACTTTTTGGTTGCCCGCTGGGTTCCGGAACAAATCGCCGAGGCAACAGGCGTAGACAGCACAGTGGGCGTGCTGGAAATCGGGCCGGGAATCGGACCCTTGACCCAGCAGCTTGCTCTGCGGACAGGGAAGGTCTGCGCGGTGGAACTGGATACGCGGCTGGAGCCGATTTTGGCGGCAACGGTGGGCGAATTTGATAATTTGGAAATTCTGTGGGGCGATATTCTGAAGCAGAATGTTTCAGCGCTGGTGGAGGAGAAGCTCTCAGGTTTGCGTCCCTTTGCCTGCGCTAACCTGCCCTACTATATCACTTCTCCCATCCTTACAGCCCTTTTGGAGGCGGAATGCTTTGAGGCGGTGACGGTGATGGTGCAAAAGGAAGTGGCGCAGCGGATTGCTGCAAAGCCCGGCACAGCCGACTACAGCGCATTTACGGTGTTTTGTCAGTTTTATGCAGAGCCGGAAATTCTCTTTGACGTGCCGGCCCACTGCTTTATGCCTCAGCCCAAAGTAACATCGGCGGTGATTATGCTGAAGGTCAGGAAAAATCTGCCGTGGGAAATTTTGGACAAGGCTACCTTCTTCCGCACCGTGAGAGCCAGCTTTGCTATGCGGCGCAAGAAGCTGCAAAACGGCTTGGCAGCGGGCTTTCCCGAGTTGGGCAAGGAGGGGGCAGGGCAGGTGATTGCCGCGTGTGGTCTGCCTGAAAACGTGCGGGGAGAAACCTTGGATATCCCGCAGTTTGCTGCCCTTTCCAACGAGATTTTCAGGAGGAAAAACAGTGGTTGAGTTTTTGTTTTTGGATTTGGATGATACCATTTTGGATTTTCACAAGGCGGAACGTCTGGCATTGAGCAAGACGTTTCAGTCCTTCGGCTTAGCACCTACGGAAGAAGTGCTTGCGCGCTATCATCTGATTAACAAAGCTCACTGGGAACGGCTGGAGCGAAAGGAGCTGACCCGTGAGGAAGTTCTGGTGGGACGTTTCGCGGTGCTGTTTCAGGAGTTTGGTCTGCAGGTAAAACCGGAGGCTTGCGCAAGAGCCTACGAGGACAATCTGTCTGTGGGTCATTATTTTCTCCCCGGCGCATTGGAGGCGGTGCAGAGCCTTAGCAGGAAGTATAAGCTGTACTTAGCCAGCAACGGAACAGCCAAGGTGCAGGCCGGACGGCTGGCAAGCGCCAATATCGGATGCTATTTTCAAGAGGTGTTTGTGTCGCAGGAGATTGGCGCCAACAAGCCGGATAGGCTTTATTTTGAGGGGTGCTTTGCCAGAATACCCGGTTTTGATGTTACAAAGGCAATGATGGTAGGGGACAGCTTAACCTCTGATATTCTCGGTGGAAATCAGGCTGGGATGACCACCTGTTGGGTAAATCCGGAAGGGAAACCCCGCCGGGAGGACATACAGCCGGATTATGAAATTCAAGCGCTTTCTCAGCTGGAAGCGCTGCTGGAAACCATATAGCAGTAGGCGATTTGCAACAGCGAAAAGACCCGACATCGTTTGACAACGATATCGGGTCTTTTCGCTGAGGTGAGATAAGAAAATGAAAAGGAAGATTGTTTTTCTACATTATAGCACGGAGGAAAAGGTTTTTCAATAGGAAAATGTTAAAAAAGTAAAAAAATATGTAATGAAAACATAAAAATATAGTAATTATGACTGTTTGCAGCAAATAACAGCCGGCAGCTTGCGGGGATAAGAGGGGTTGTTTTTGTAAGAATGTTCTGTTTTGCGAAACAATTTCCCACGCTGTTTCGGCTTTTCCTTGCACCTGCGGACTTTGGGGTGCATAAACTGTCACATAGGCAAAGGGAATGCAAACCGCAATCGGTTTCCCCAGCTTATTCCCAAAAATCTATCGGGAGGTATTACCATGAGTGAACGTTGTCCGGGAAGTGTGCGCTGCAACGTTGAAGACCTGCAGGAGGCCCTTTCCATTCACACCCGAAAAATTACCGACAGCTGTCGGGATAAGGATTGCATTGAAGACCTGAGGGTCTATCTCACCAGCACATCCCAAAGCATATTGGATACCAGTACCGGTGCAAAGGTACGCTGCGCAGAGCTGCTGTATACTTATATTGATGTGGAGCCGGTGGCATTTGACCGAAACCACTACTGTGTGGACGCCACATTCTACTACCGGATTTTGGCAGATACCGTGGTGGGAGCAGGCAGACCTGTAACCTTAAACGGTTTGGCAACGTTTTCCAAGCGGGCAGTGCTTTGCGGAGAAGACAGCCGTGCCCACATCTACACCAGCCGGACCAACCTGAATGGACCGGATGGACTTACCAGAATTACCGGCAACAACCCCACTGCAGTGGTGGAGGTTCTTGACCCAATGGTGCTCAGCTCCAAGGTGGTGGATGTATGTCAATGTCCCCGTGAGTGTACGGTCAACCAAATTCCGGAGGGGATTCGAGCGCTGTTTGATGAGGAGTTGGTGCTGTCCGGTGAACAGCAGCGGCTGCTGGTGACCTTGGGGCAGTTCTCCATCATTCGGCTGGAGCGGGATGCCCAGCTGGTGGTGCCGGTTTTGGACTACAGCATCCCCACGAAGGAGTGCTGTGACAGTCCCGGCTGCGCAGAAGACCCCTGCGAACTGTTCTCCAAAATCCCTTTCCCCACACAGGCATTTGCACCTAGCGGATGCGACCGGGAGGAAGATTGCGACCGGGAGTGCTGCGGTTATACCACAACCTAAGAAAAAATGCCCTGCCATTTGGCAGGGCATTTATTTGTTTCTTACTTCAGGGCAGCCTTTGCCTGCTCAACCAGAGCAGCGAAAGCAGCGGTGTCCTGAATAGCCATCTCGGACAGGCTCTTGCGATTCAGCTCGATGCCAGCCTTCTTCAGGCCATTCATAAAGGTAGAGTAGTTCAGACCGAAGGGCTTAACAGCGGCGCTGATACGGGTGATCCACAGTCTGCGGTAGTCACGCTTCTTCAGCTTACGGCCTACGTATGCATAGTTGCCGGACTTCATAACGGCCTGCTTGGCCATCTTGAAATGTCTGGACTTAGAACCCCAGTAGCCCTTGGCCAGCTTCAGGGTAGCATTTCTTCTCTTGCGCGTCATCATTGCGCCTTTGACTCTTGCCATTTCTCAATATCCTCCTTGGCTTATTTGTAGGGAATCATCTTCTTCACGGTTGCTACGTTGGTCTCGTCAGCGTAGGCAGTGGTGCGAAGACGACGGGTACGCTTGGTATCCTTCTTGGTGAGGATATGGCTCTTGTATGCGCGGGCTCTCTTGACCTTACCGGACTTGGTGAGGTTGAATCTCTTCTTAGCACCGCTATGGGTTTTCAGCTTGGGCATAATTGGTTCTCCTTCCGTATCATTGGTAATAGAACAAAGATTTGTTACTTACTGTTTTTGGGGGCCAGGAACATTCCCATGAACCGGCCTTCCAGCTTGGGGTTCTTTTCCATGGTTGCGATTTCAGCACAGGCTTCAGCAAAGTCCATAAGCAGCTTCTCACCTAAGTTGGTGTGGGCCATCTCACGGCCGCGGAAGCGTACACTGACCTTGACGCGGTTGCCGTCTGCCAAGAACTTTTGCGCAGCTTTTACCTTGGTGTTCAGGTCGTTGGTGTCGATGCTGGGGCTCATACGGATTTCCTTAACTTCCACAACCTTCTGGTTCTTCTTGGCTTCCTTCTCCCGCTTCTTCTGGTCGAAGCAGAACTTGGAATAGTCCATAATTTTACAGACGGGGGGAACTGCATTGGGAGAGATTTTCACAAGGTCATATCCCTGCTCTTCTGCCAGCTTGTTGGCTTCTTCTGCAGACATAATACCCAATTGTGTACCGTCTTCACCGATAATGCGAAGCTCTTTGTCTTGGATTTCTTCGTTGAGCTGATGATCTAACTTGGCTATGGTAAGCACCTCCAAAATAAAACAAAAAAGCGGACGCCAAACGTCCGCATACTCACACAATCCCCCTGCAAGGGAGGTGGAATATTGACCTCTTTGCAGTCAGCTTGAGGTGAGGCGGATGTTCAGCCTTCTTTATTACTGGAGTATTCTATCACAAGAGGCGTGGCTTGTCAAGGGTTTTTTCAATAACAAATATAGGTCAGAAGCGAAAATACCAAGGGGAGCACCACCAAAGCCAGTAGGCTGGAAATAAAGCACAGCTTGGCGTTCTCTCCGGCTTCCTTTTCATAGCCCAAACTCTCCGGATAAACCACCAGATTCAGCCCCAAGGGCAGGCAGGCAAAGACCAGCGGCCAGAACAGATAATCACCCCGTATGCCGCACAGGAACAGTGCGCCGCCCAAAACGGCGGGGATTCCCAGCATACGGATGGCAGTGAGCAGATAGGGACGAACACCGGAAAACAGTTGCTTTAAGGGGAATTTGCCCAGCATAAAGCCAGCCAGCAGCATAGAACAGGGGCTCATACAGTTGCTTGCGCCGGTCAGAACGGTGGTTACCAAAGGGGGAAGGGCGATTCCGCTGAGCCCGATGGCTGCGCCGATGAGCAGGCTGAACACCAGCGGCGTCTTCAAAAGGCGGCGCAAAGAAAAGCCCTCGTCGTTTTTGAACAGGACGTAGCCGTAAGAGGTGCAAAGCAGGCTGATTGGCACGGCAAATACGATAAAATCTCCTAACATAGCGCTGCCAAATACACCTTCGATTACAGGGTAGCCGAAGTAGCCGTAATTGGAGAAGGTGAAGGCGTAGGTCAGAGAGCTTTTTTCCATAGGGGAGTGACTCAGAGGCTTGGCAAGGAGCCGGCCCAAAAGAATCAGTACGGCAATGCAGACACAGCCCCAGCCCAAAAGCTGAAGCTTTTGTCCGATGACATCAAGACGCAGGCTGTTGCTGATGTTGATGATGTTGTACGCCGGTGTGAACAGCATAACGCACAGCAGCGACAGCACCCGGCCGGCGTGGTCGGGCAGCTTATGCCACCGCCGCAAAAGGTAGCCTACTGAAATATAAACCAGCAGGGTGCCTACATTATTGAGGGTAAGTAAAAAGGTGTCTAACACGAAAGCGCCTTCCTTCCGTACAAAATCTACTGTATTATACCACAGAATCGGCGAAATACAACACATAAAAACAAACCGGTACGCAATTATACCGGTTTGTTATATTATAGCAGTGCTTTATTCAGAAACAAAGTCTTCGGCATCGGCTAGATCTTCGCCGTCTGCGGTGTTGCTATTATTGATGAACGCCATCAGCTCGTCACCGGTAATGGTCTCCTTAGCCAGCAGGTGTTCGGAAATTTCATCCAGCATTGTGCGGTGAGAGGTGAGCAGGTTTTTCGCTTCGGTATAGCAGGCTTTCAGCAGCTTCTGCACCTCTTTGTCCACCAATGCGGAGGTCTCCTGCGAGCAATCCAAGTAGGATTGATTGTCCAGATATTGGTTGGTGACAGAGGCAGGCGCCATTAGACCCAGCGCGTCGCTCATACCGTAAAGGGTAACCATATTTCTCGCCAAGGCGGTAGCCCGCTGGATGTCATTGGAAGCGCCGGTGGTTTGCACGCCAAACACCAGCTCTTCGGCGGCACGGCCACCTACCAGGGTACGCAGCTCGGTGAGCAGCTCCTGAGAAGTTTGCAAATATTTCTCCTCTTCCGGCATTTGCATAGTGTAGCCCAGTGCGCCGGAGGTGTGGGGAACGATGGTGATTTTGGATACAGGCTGCGAGTGCTTTTCCAAAGCAGCAACCAAGGCGTGACCCACCTCGTGATAGGCGATAATCCGTTTTTCCGTATCGGTGAGGACGGTATTTTTCTTTTCTGTTCCGGCAATTACGGTTTCAAAGGAAACCAGCAAATCCTCTTGGGTGACAGCCTTGCGGCCGTTTCGCACAGCGCGCAACGCGGCCTCGTTCACCAGATTTGCCAAATCCGCGCCAACTGCGCCGGCGGTGGCTTGGGCAAGCTTTCGCAAATCCACGTCCTCTGCCAGCTTAATCTTGCGGGTGTGTACCTTGAGGGTGTCCAGTCTGCCCTGCAGATTGGGACGGTCTACAATAATCTGCCGATCAAAACGGCCGGCACGCAGCAGCGCCTTATCCAGAATTTCCGGACGGTTGGTTGCCGCCAAGCATACCACACCCTTGGAAGAATCAAAGCCGTCAATTTCTCCCAGCAGCTGGTTGAGGGTCTGCTCGTGCTCGGAATTTCCGCCGTAACGGGAGTCACGGGAACGGCCGATGGCATCGATTTCGTCAATGAAAACAATACAGGGGGCAACCTTGGCGGCTTCCCGGAACAGATCCCGGACACGGCTGGCGCCCACGCCTACGAACATTTCCACAAAGTCAGAACCGGAAATGGAGAAGAAGGGAACATTGGCTTCGCCGGCAACGGCCTTTGCCAGCAGCGTTTTACCGGTGCCGGGAGAGCCTACCAGCAGCGCACCCTTGGGAAGCTTTGCGCCAATTTCCGTGTACTTTTGGGGATTGTGCAGAAAATCAATGATTTCCAGCAGGGATTCCTTTGCCTCGTCCTGTCCGGCAACATCCTTAAAGGTGACGCCGGTTTGCTTTTCCATATACACCTTGGCTTTGTTGCCACCGATGTTGCCCATCATACCGCCGCCCATCCGCTTGGTCAGCAGTGTCATACCGCCAAAGAGGATGCCGAACATAATCACGTACAGCAGAATGGTCGTAATGAAGGAGGTGTCCTCCTCAATCTTGACATCTACCTCCGCATCCAGTTCCAGCAAAAGCTTGGTGAGCTCGTCGGCAAGTTCACCGTTCAGGGGAAGTCCGGTGCAGCAGGCCTTCTGCCGGGCAGCAGGCTTAGCCGCCTCCTCCTTGGTCATATACAGCACCCGGTCATACCGGATTTCTACTTCGGATAAATTGTTGTTTTTTAACTCCTCATAGAAGTCGGACAAGGTGGTCTGGGTGTACTGGCTTCGTACCACGGCGTTCCAAACAACGCTGATGAGCAGAATTGCCGCAACGCTGACCATAATGGCAAACCAGATACTGCCCTTGGGCCGTTTCTCCTCCGGCTTCTTCGGGGGTTGATTGTTTTGTTGCTCCATACTGCGCCTCCTTCGGGGCTTTGTTTTTGCTATCATATCACATTTTTCCGTTTACTGCAATGAATGATACAGGTCGGATGGGTAAAATTTTTGTAAATTTCTGTATTTATATGGGCGGCTGCCAAAAAAATGCAGTTGTGCCCATAAGAAAAATCTGCTATAATGATAAAAATAGTATGGGAAGTATGACCTTTTCTCAAAAAGGAAGGATGATAAGCTATGCGACCTGAGAAGGACAATTATTGCCGGAAGCCCACCTATCGGGAAACACCCCGGGAAACGGAAGAAAATGAAAATCAGCTGGAGGGACGCAATGCACTGACGGAAGCGCTCCGCAGCGGAAGAACCATTGATAAGGTGTTTATCGCCTCCGGTGATACGGACAGAGCCCTGCAGCATTTGGCAGCAAGCGCCAAGGAAGCCGGCGCAGTGGTTGTGGCGGTGGACAGACGGAAGCTGGATATGATGAGCTTGACCCATTCCCATCAGGGCGTGATTGCTTTGGCAGCAGCCCGGGAGTATTCTACCATCGACGATATTTTGCAGACAGCCGCAGACAGAGGGGAAGCCCCACTGCTGGTGATTTGCGATGAGCTGTCAGACCCCCACAATTTAGGCGCCATCCTCCGCTCTGCGGAATGTGCCGGCGCTCACGGGGTGATTATCCCCAAGCGCCGCAGCGTGGGACTGACTGCCACTGTTGCCAAGGCTTCTGCCGGCGCGGTGGAATATATGAAGGTAGCCAAAGTGGGAAACATCAACAACGCCATTGCCGAGCTGAAGGAAAAGGGCGTTTGGATATACGGCACAGCGGCGGAAGGCTCCGTGCCTATGTATCAGGCGGATTTAACCGGACCGGCGGCGATTGTTATTGGCAATGAAGGAGAGGGAATGAGCCAGCTGGTGCGGAAAAACTGCGATATGCTGGTGCACATTCCTATGAAAGGACGGATTTCTTCACTGAACGCATCTGCGGCGGCATCCATTTTGCTGTATGAAGCGGTGCGCCAGAGAGGATGAGGAGGCATTTTATGGACGAGAAAGAACGGCAAGAGCTGGAGCTGGAAGACATAATTAAAGAATTCGGCGGTGCGCCCATAGAAGAGCCGGAGGAGGAAGTCCAGCAGGCGCCGGAGGACACCGAGGAAACGCCTGTGGCGGAAGAAGCTGAGGATACATTTGATGATGTGGCGCTGGCAGATTGGCTCAATAACCGGAAAACGGAAGCCCAGCCGGAAACCCTGCAGGAGACCCGCCGGATAGATTTGGAGGATTTGCAGGAGACCCGCAGGCGTGATGCAGCAGATCTGCAGGCAACCCGTCGGATCAATACGGAAGACCTGCAGGCAACCCGTCGTATGGAACCGGTATCTACACAGCCTGCAGCGCAGACGGTCACCGGAGACACCATCCGGCTGGACGGCTTAGGCGGTGATTTTGCAGAGCGTGTGAAAAGAGAAGAGCCTGTAGAGGATACCCGGGAGGATCGCATTTGGACGCCCGGTGATACCATCCACAGAGAGCCCTTTTCCAAATATTGGGAGCCGGAATATGAGCAGCCCATTGGCGAGTATGTTCCTCCCCAACCCATTCAGTTCCAACCCCGTTCCAGACTGCGGGAGTTGAAGAAAAAGCTGATTGCCGGCCCGGAAAAACGCTATTACGAGCTGATGGAAACCGGCGTGGGCAAGCTGCAGGTGCTTATGTTCCTGAGCATTCTGGTGGTGCTGATTTGCGCAATCTCTACAGGGATGTATGCCTTGGGATTGGTGCAGGAAAACCGGATGCGGCTTATGGTATTCGGACAGTTTTTGGCAATGCTGATATCTGCGCTGCTGGGCAGCAATCAGCTGATAGAGGGCGTTGCGGACATAGGTAAAAAACGCTTTACCCTCAACACCCTGCTGACAGTTACCTTCTTGGTATGCTGTGTGGACGGGGCGCTGTGCTTACATCAAATTCGTGTACCCTGCTGCGCGGCATTCAGCTTGGAAGTGACAATGTCTTTGTGGCGGGAATATCAGCGCAAGAGCATAGAGATGCTCCAAATGGATACTATGCGTAAGGCCACGCGTCTGGACGGCGTGGCAGCCTACGAGGATTATTTGGATGGGAAAAAGGGCTTGCTTCGTAAAGAGGGTCAGGTAGAGGACTTTATGGACCACTATGCGCAGCTGAGCAAGCCGGAAAAAAAGCTGAATCTGTACTGCTTTATTGCGATGTGCATTGCCTGCGCCATCGGCATTTTTGCCGGTGTTATGGAAGGCCTCTCTGCAGGTATCCAGGTGGCGGCGGTCTCTCTGCTGGCGGCAGTGCCGGCAACTGCGTTTATTGCCCACAGCCGTCCTGCGATTCTCTTGGAACGGCGTCTGCATAAGCTGGGAACCGTGCTTTGCGGATGGCAGGGCGTGGAGGGCCTTTGCGGAAAGACCGTGTTCCCTGTGACCTTCCAAGACCTGTATTCTGCTGACACGGTGCGGCTCAATGGCGTAAAGTTCTTTGGCAGCCGGGAGCCGGAGCTGGTGGTGGCTTATGCCACGGCGGTGGTGACGGCGGACGGTAGCGGGCTGACAGGCCTGTTTACACAGGTGTTAGACTCCCACAATGGCAGACATTATGATGCGTTTAACCTGACCCACTATGAAAACGGCGGCGTTTGCGGCGTGGTTGAAGGAGAGACGGTGCTGCTGGGCTCGGCATCCTTCTTGAAGGAGATGGGGATAGAAGTCCCGGAAAATGCCAGAATCAGCTATGCGGTTTATGTGGCGATCGACAATGAGCTCAGCGGTCTGTTTGCGGTGAGCTATGAGAAAACCAAGTCCACAACTGCCGGTCTTACTACCCTCAATGCCTACAGAGGTCTGCAATGCGCGTTGATTTCCGATGACTTTATGCTGACCCACGGCTTTTTGCGGAGCAAATTCGGCATAAAGCCGAAGCGGTTTTTGCTGCCGGATTACGAAACCCGGCAGGAACTGCGCAAGAAAGAGCTGGAGGAGCAGCAGACGCTGCTGATGACAACCGCCTTGGGCTTGGCTCCCGTTGCTTATGCGGTGACCGGCGCAAGGGCGTTGCGGACAACCAGCCGTATGGGCACGGTTTTGCACATTGTTGGCGGCTCGATTGGTTTGGCAATTATGGTGCTGTTGGTGGTGCTGGGGGCTTTGGAGCTGCTCACGCCGGCCAATATGTTCCTGTATCAGCTGGTGTGGATGATTCCTGCCATTCTCTTTACCGAGTGGACCCGGTCAATTTGATACTGCATACAAAAAGGGTGTGTCGTAAGACACACCCTTTTATTATTTTTCGAGTCGTTTGATATCCGCGCCTAAGGCGTTCATCTTTTCTACAAGCCGTTCATAGCCACGCTCGATGAAATTGATATTCTCCACCTCGGTGGCGCCTTGAGCCACCAAACCGGCAATGACCAGCGCAGCGCCTGCGCGCAAATCGTGGGCTCGGACAACAGCGCCGCTTAAGTTTTCCCGGCCGCTGATAATTGCGGTCTTGCCGCTGATCAGGATATCTGCGCCCATACTGGCAAGCTCGGTACAATAACCGAAGAATCTGGTTTCATACACACTTTCTGTCAGTCGGCTGATACCCTCGGCAATGCTCATACATACGCAGATTTGCGATTGCATATCCGTGGGGAAGCCGGGATAGGGACGGGTCTTTACAGTGGTATGCTGCAGCCGACCGTCAGATATCACACGCACAGCGTCATCGTAATAAATAAACTGAACGCCCATTTCCTGCAGCTTGGAGGTGATGCACTCCATATGCTTGGGGATGATGTTCTGCACCAAAACGTTGCCGCCGGTGGCAGCAACGGCTGCCAAATATGTACCGGCCTCGATCTGGTCGGGGATGATGGCGTAGCTGCCGCCTTTTAATTCTTCAACGCCGTAGATTTTTACGGTATCGGTGCCGGCGCCGGAGATATGGGCGCCCATAGTGTTCAGAAAGTTTGCCAAGTCAACGATGTGGGGCTCTTTGGCGGCGTTTTCAATGACGGTTTTGCCGGGGAGCAAGCAGGCTGCCATAATGATGTTCACTGTAGCGCCTACACTCACAACGTCCAAGCTGATTTTTGCGCCCTGCAAACCCTTGGGGCCGGGCTTCAGGTTTACATAATCTTCTGTTTCGTCCACATCTGCGCCCAGCGCGGCAAAGCCCTTGATGTGCTGGTCGATGGGACGGGCGGCAAAGTTACAGCCACCGGGCAGCGCCACATGCGCTTCGTGGAAGCGGCTGAGCAAAGCGCCCATCAGATAGTAGCTGGCACGCATTTTCCGCACATACTCCGGATTGGGGCAGGAGCTGTGGATATCCGTGCAGTCCAAAATGATGGTGCTGGGGGCCTCATATTCAATTTTTGCGCCCAAATCTGCCAAGATTCTCAGCATAATCCGCACGTCGGAAATATCCGGCACGTTCTCAACACGGCATTTGCCTTTTACCAAAATTGCAGCCGGCAAAATGGCCACAGCAGCATTTTTTGCGCCGCTGATGGTGACCGTGCCCTCTAAGCGATTACCGCCGGTAATAACGTATCTTGCCAAGGATGATTCACTCCTTGTTAAAAATTCACTCACCTAGCAATTATACCATAGGTTTATCTTGATGTAAAGGGAAAAATTATTGCGTTTTATCTGCGTAAACCCTTGGGATAGTGGTTTTTCAGCACTTTTCCGTCTCCTTTTCCCCATCCAATCGTGTAGCCATTGACCCTTATCAGGGTCCAGCCGCGGGCTTGACTGGGGATACATTCTCCCCGCAGATATGCCTGCAGGGCGCTGCTTTCCGGCGGCAAATCCTCTGTTTGCGCGGCGGTTTTCAGCATTAACGCCAGTCCGTGAGCAGGCTCAAACCGGCCTTTTTTCAATTCCCCCAGCTCCAAGCCGGGGCGGAGGACCTTTATACCGCGGATTTCGGGCATATCCGCAGGCGCCCAGTATAGGCTGCGACCAAAGAGGACAGCTTTGCCCTCCGGCAAAGTGATGGCTAAATTCCGGGAGAATTCCGTCCATTCCTTAGGAAGCGACTCTCCCTTTTGCATGGAAACAGAAGCCTCTTGGCCTGACGTTTTCCGCAAAACTGCGGCAAAATGTCCCTCACCCAAAAGCTTGTGGGGCCAAAGCCGGAACATACCGGTGCCAACAGGGGTAAACCACGGGGCATCTACCTCTTCCAAGACGAATTCGGGATGGGTTTGCAGGAAATGCTCGATGGTCTGCTCGTTCTCCTCCGGCGCGAAGGTGCAGGTGGAGTAGACCAACCTGCCGCCGGGTTTCAGCAGAGCCGCGCCGGAACATAGAATCTCAGCCTGCCGCCGCGCGCACATTTCCACGGTCTCCTGACTCCAATCGGTGACGGCAGCCTCCTCTTTGCGGAACATACCCTCGCCGGAGCAGGGGGCATCAATCAGCACCCGGTCAAAAGCTTCAGCATATTTTTCTGCAAGTTTGGCAGGGTGTTCGTTGGTTACAAGGGCGTTGGCAATGCCCATTCGCTCAACATTACGGCTGAGGATTTTTGCCCGGGCGGGATGAATTTCGTTGCACAGCAGAAATCCGCTGCCCTGCATTCTGCCGGCAATTTGGGTGGTTTTTCCGCCGGGGGCGGCGCACAGGTCGCACACCGTTTCACCCGGCTGGGGGTCTAACAGAGCCACTGCCGACATAGCGCTGGCTTCCTGCAAATAGTATACGCCTGCCTCGTGGTAGGGGTGCAAGCCGGGGCGGGTCTGGGGGTCGTAATAATATCCCATCGGCTCCCAAGGTACGGGGGATTGCACAAAATCCAGCTGCGGTATTGCGCCCTTTAAGGGATTAAACCGCAGAGCAACTGCCCGGGGACGCTCCAAGGATTGCAAAAATGCCGGGTATTCTTCCCCCAGCTGGTTTTCAATTCGCTTTAGAAACGGTTCCGGCAGCATAACAGTCCCTCTTTCTCATTTTTTATCAGTATAGCACACACGGCAGCATATTTCCATACCTGAGAAGCATTTGCCTGCAAAATCCCCCTCGACGGACGCCGTCGAGGGGGATATGTGGGATACAGCTACAGCCAATGGGGAAGCATCATCCATCCGGTTGCGTTAAAAAGCCTTTGTAGTGATAGGTAAAATCCGAGTCTTTCTCTATAAATGCGTAGAGGCTTTTATAGGCGGCAGCTTTCGGGATGCTGAAATGGGAAAAGCCATTGTCTTTTTCCTTGCTTTGCAGCAAATCTACCGAGAGAACGGCTTTGTTATCCAAGTCCTCAAAATAATCGTAGATAATAGCTTGCGCCAAATACTTCTTTGCCTGTTTGGATACGGAGGTTTTCTTATGGTCTGCAAGCTTCACAAGATAGGGAATACCCTCATCGCCCAGCTCGTACATAGCCTTCACATCCACGGAAGTCAGCCTGCCGGAGAGATAGCTTTCATAGTTGTACTTTGCGCAGACGGTGTTCACGTTGACAGTGCCAAGGAGCAGCAGAATACATCCGGCGGTAATTAACGCGGTCTTTGCAATATTAACCTTTGTAAGGTAAATTCGCAAAATCACACTGACGAAGACAACAGCCAGAAAAATCATAAACGCGCTGGTGGTCAGGCGGCGTACGGTCATACCGTAAGCGCCGATATACAGCACCATTTTGGAGATGGCTGTGGCTATGATGATTAGCGTAAAGACTGCTACAAAGGTGGTAAGCAATTTAATGGCGTTACACACCTTGCCGTCGCGCTTCTTTGCCAGTACCAAGGCAAGAAATGTAATAAGCAGGTTGATAACGGAAATGGCGCACATTTCAAAAAAGCCTTTCCGGGCATACTGGGCGTAGGTTATTTGCCCATTGGGCAAAAAGCCGCGGAAGGCGCTGAAGAAATAGGCCAGCTGGGAAAACAGGTACAGCAGATAAATAACAGAAATGGCAGATAAAAAGGAAATGATGTATACGTTTTCAAGGGTAGTACCGTTTCCTGTTTTCATTTTTGCGAAACGGGATTTTTTTAAGGATAAGCCGTAAGTAAGGACAAAAACGGAAAGCACCAGACCGAAAGCCGCTTTCAGAATGTTGGATAGGGAATTGCTGAAGAGATTGCGCATCATACCTTGGAAGGCATCGTCAGAGGACATCAAAAGAGGCACAATCACCAACAGCGCAGGCGCTGCGCAAAGAAGACCGATCAGCGCCTTTCCGAGAACCTTTTGCTTGCCGTTACCGCTGACAAAAAGCGACTTCACCGCAATGTCAATGTTGTCGATTGTGGCGCCGGCGGTGTAGAAAATGCCGAGGGTTTCCCGGTTGCCCTTTGCCTTGCCGTTCCGGAGCTCACCAAAGCACATCAGCCCAAGCAAAAAGCTGGAAACAGCGCCGAAGAAACGGACACTGCCGTTGGAGGTGCAAATGAAAACCGCTGTATCACATAGCGCTAAAACGCCGCACAACACGGGAAAAAAACGAAGCGTTGTTCCTTTGATGAAATAGACAGCGAACAAAGCCAGCATAAGCAGGCAGGATAAAAAGTATCCCAGCGAGAAGCCTCCGAAGACGCCGGATACGGCAGTGAAAATGCCGATGATAACGGCAAAAAGGGCAAATATAAAATCACCTTTTGCCAAGGAGAAAAGCGGCTTTGCTGGGGGCATAGGGTATGGGGTAGAAAGCGGAGGTGTGCTTTGGTTCTTGTCATCGTCCGGAGTGAAGGGCGTTGTAGTATCCATAGAAATTACTCCTTTTCTGTGTATTTGATGATGTCCCCGGGTTGGCAGTTTAGCGCCTTGCAAAGGGCATCCAAGGTGGAAAAACGGATTGCTTTTGCCTTTCCGGTCTTCAGGATGGAAAGGTTGGCGGGGGTGATGCCGATTATTTCCGAAAGCTCAAGGGAGGTCATTTTCCGCATAGCCAAAATCACATCTAAATCAATTTCAATCATCGTTCTCCACCTGCCTTAAATGGTAAGCTCGTTTTCGGCCTTCAGCTCTGCGGCGCTGTGCATCACATTCTTCACCACCCGCAGCATAAGCCCCACAAAGGCGGCGGCTACGGTGACAAAAAGGAAGGGCAGGTAGTAAATGCTGCCAACAAGGGTGATTCCGGCAACGGCAAAACAGCTCCAAGAGATGCGGCGCAGGTATTTTACATTTTGCATGATGAACGTTTCTTCGTTTTTGATGTTGAACAGCAGCCGCAAAAGACTGTAAAGGGTGAAATAGCCAAAGGGAGCACAGGGGTAAAAGCAAAGGGAAAACAGGGTGCACAGATTCTGGGTGACAGGGCTTTGCGCCTTCATACCCCGGTATTCCGTAAGCCATACCTTTACGACCCAAGGGCCAATAAACAGCAGCAGGGTCAAGATGGCGGTCAAGAGAAAACAAACCGCAATGGATAGGGCTACCGATTTATCCTTGTTCCACATAAAAATTACCTCCAAAGCCTTTGAATGACACTACAATAGCACCAAAATTATCGTTTGTCAATAATTAAATTATCGTTTTTCGATATTTTTATAAAAGCGGAAAAAAGTAACGCCCCGATGCAGTGCATCGGGGCGCAGTGTATTGTGGGCTTACAGGTCGCAGTTGCCGACGGTTCTGGGGAAGGGGAGCACATCGCGGATGTTGCTCATACCGGTCAGGTACATCACGCAGCGCTCGAAGCCGAGGCCGAAGCCGGCGTGACGGCAGGAGCCGTACTTCCGCAGATCCATATAGAAGCCGTAATCCTCGGGGTTCATACCCAGCTGCTCAATACGGGTCTTCAGCAGATCGTAGTTATCTTCACGCTGAGAGCCACCGGTGATCTCGCCAATGCCGGGGACCAAACAGTCAACAGCAGCAACAGTCTTGCCGTCGGGATTCAGCTTCATATAGAATGCCTTGATCTCCTTGGGGTAGTCGGTAACGAAAACAGGCTTCTTGAAGATCACCTCGGTGAGGTAGCGCTCGTGCTCGGTCTGCAGATCGCAACCCCAGCTGACGGGATAATCAAACGCGTCGTTGTGCTTTTCCAGCAGAGCCACTGCATCGGTATAGGTGATGCGGCCGAAGTCGTTGTTCAGAATGTTATTCAGACGCTCCAGCAGACCCTTGTCCACAAAGGCGTTGAAGAATTCCATCTCCTCGGGCGCATGCTCCAGCACATAGGAAATGATGTATTTCAGCATATCCTCTTCCACGCGGAGCAGATCGTCCAAATCGGCAAATGCCATCTCCGGCTCGATCATCCAGAATTCGGATGCGTGACGGGTGGTGTTGGACTTCTCAGCCCGGAAGGTAGGGCCGAAGGTGTAGATGTTCTTAAATGCCATTGCAAAGGTCTCACCGTTGAGCTGGCCGGACACGGTCAGATTGGTGGGCTTGCCGTAGAAATCCTGAGAGAAGTCCACCTTGCCGTCCTCGGTCTTGGGGATGTTGTTCAAATCCAAGGTGGTGACTTGGAACATCTCGCCGGCGCCTTCGCAGTCAGAGCCGGTGATCAAGGGAGTATGGACATAGATAAAATCTCTGTCTTGGAAGAACTGGTGGATGGCCATAGCGGCTAAGCTGCGGACACGGAACACCGCTTGGAAGGTGTTGGTGCGGGGACGCAGGTGGGTGATTGTCCGCAAAAACTCCATAGAATGGCGCTTGGGCTGCAGAGGATAGTCGCCGGTGGAGGCGCCCTCCACGGTCACTTCCTTTGCCTGAATCTCAAAGGGCTGCTTACTATCGGGGGTCAGCACCACGGTGCCCTTGATAATCAGCGCCGCGCCGATATTGATTTTGGAAATCTCCTGAAAATTGGAGATGGTATCGTCATAAACCACCTGAACGGGGGAAAAATAGGTGCCGTCGTTCAGCATAATAAAGCCGAATTGCTTAGAGGGGCGGCGGTTACGCACCCAGCCACCGATGGTGACAGTTTGGTCTGCATATTTTTCCGTGTTCTTAAAAAGCTCACGAACAGAAATCAGTTCCATATTGATTACCTCTTTACAGTATAATATAAAGAGTATACGCCAAAAAGGAAGATTTTACAAGTGGTTTCTGCAATTTAATTCAACAAAAACACGCCAAAATTCAAATATCCGGCAAAAGTAACCCATAATAAGTAGGGAATCAGCAAATCTCCGGCAGGCTCGTCGATTTGGGAAAACCGCCGCAGCGTGAGGAGAATGGCCACCCACAGCAAAAGCAGCACGAAGAAAGAAGTGAGATACAGCTGCCCGCCAAAGAAAAACAGCGGCCAGAGAAAATTCAAGAAAAGCTGTATTCCGTAGGCAATGAGTGCTTTTTTGATTTGCGTGGCATCCTTGTCGGAGACAAGCACGCGGTAGCTGGCCTCTCCCATCAGAAGATACAAAACCGTCCACACGATGGGGAACACCCAGCCCGGGGGTGACAGCGGGGGTTGGTTCAGGGTCCTGTAGCTGCTCATACCGCCGGACAGCAAGGCGGCAAGACCGCCTACCGCCAAGGGGATGGCCCAGCAAATCAATCGTTTTTTCCAGTTTTTGTTCATAATAATCCCTCCTTGTGGTTACTGTAAGAAAAATCCCGTGGGATTCTCCATCGAAATTTCAGTTGTCAGGAAAAAATGAATGGGGTATAATAGAGAAAAAAGTATGGGGGTGCGCAATGGGCGATTGTAAGGCCTGTAATGGCAGTTGCTGCGGCTGTGGCGGCTGCGCCAATAAATTGGAGCTGAGCTTGGGAGAAATTCACCTGCTTCAGTCGTTGGGGCAGTATTCTTTTCTGCCGGTGGCGCGAAAGGCGGATGATATGACCCCTGTGTATCGGGAGGAAACCGCCTACACAGAGGAGCAGTACAGCCTGTTTATCCAGCTGCTGGAACAAAAACGGCTGATTTATTTAGATTATACCCCGCTAATAGGGGCAAAAATGGGACTGTATCCGGAATTTCCCGTCCACGGCAGTATGGGATTGACCCAGCGGGGACAGCAGGTGCTGGAACTACTGGAAACCCAAGGAATAGAGGAATAAAAAAGCCTCCCTTGCGTAAAGGGAGGCGGCAAAAAACGCTGATTTTGACGGAGGGTTTGCTGTGGAGCAAAAACACAAGCAAATGAACAGGAAGACTGTGCGACTGCAGGAATATAATTATAATACGCCGGGTGTATATTTTCTGACGCTCTGCACGGAAAACCGGCGGTGTATATTATCCCGCGTTGTAGGGACCGGCGTCCTCGACGGTCCAAAAATTGAATTATTGCCTATGGGTGCAATTGCGGATAAGTATTTGCGTCAATTGAACGATTTTTATGAAAATTTGTCTGTGGAAAGCTACGTGATTATGCCGAATCATATGCACATATTGCTGCAGGTAAAAGAAGGACCGTCGAGGACGCCGGTCCCTACATTACAAAGCTCTACCGTATCACAATTTGTTTCTACGTTTAAGCGTTTTTGCAACAAGGAATATGGAAAAAATATATGGCAAAGAGGTTCTTATGACCATATCATTAGAGATCAAGCGGATTTTGACCAACATATGAAATATATCTATGAAAATCCATTCGGTTGGCTAAAAGACGAATACTACACCGCAGAATAACAAAAATCACCGCAGGCCGATTGGTCTGCGGTGATTTTATTTGTGTAATTAAGCCTTTTCCAAGGCGAGGGTCTTGGTGGTGGTATCGCAGACCTCGGAGGGTCCGAAGTACTGGATAGCGCCGGGGTAGAGGTAGCAGGTCTCAACAGCCCAAGTCTCTCTGTTTGCTTCAAAGAACTTGAAGGGAGCGCCGTCCAGCTCTACCAGAGCCTTGCGGATAACGGGCTTGTCGTGGCCGTGACGTCTTTCCATATTCATCATCTTGGTGATGGGCATACCGCCGGCAACCCACTCTTCAGCAGGCTTGCTGAGGTTGGAAACCTTGGACAGGTAGCCGGTGTAGCCGTAGGAAATCAGCATAAAGGCGTTGTAGCCCAAGCTGTAGCAGTAGTCTGCATCGAAGTTGCTGGGGAATGCGCAGCGGCCTTCGTAGCCCAAGAAGTGGTGCAGGGGAGAGAACTTACCGTTGTAAGTGCCGGCTTTCTTCCGCTCAGCCAAATTGGCCTTTACCATCTCAGAGAACAGCTTTTCGGACTCAATCAGGGACACCTGCACGTTGCCGTGGGGGTCACGCTCCAAAAACAGCTGCTGCTGAATGGACTGGGGCAGAATTGCAAAAACAGCCATAGATTCCTTGGTCAAGCCCTTTTCAATGAAGGCGTACTTGTCAGCCCAAGTGGGCAGGGCATTGAAGGCGTCGGCCTTGCTGCCGGCCAGCAGCTCGTTGATTTCTGCAATCAGCACGGAGAACTCGGGAACAAATTCCACGATACCCTCGGGGATGATGGCAACGCCGAAGTTCCAGCCCTTTGCTGCGCGGGCGGCAACGGAATCGGCAATGTAGTCAGCAATAGCAGCTAAGGACATCTTCTTGGCGGCAACCTCTTCGCCAATCAAGCACAGGTTGGGCTGGGTCTGCAAGGCAGTCTCCAATGCCACGTGGGAGGCGCTGCGGCCCATAACCTTTACAAAGTGCCAGTACTTCTTGGCGGAGTTGGCGTCACGCTGGATGTTGCCAACGATTTCACTGTAGGTCTTGGTGGCGGTGTCGAAGCCGAAGGAGCATTCAATGTCCTCGTTCTTCAGGTCGCCGTCGATGGTCTTGGGGCAGCCGATTACCTGCACGCCGGTATTATGGGCGGCAAAGTACTCTGCCAAAACAGCGGCGTTGGTATTGGAGTCGTCACCGCCGATAATGACAATGGCGGTGATGCCGTGCTTCTTGCACACCTCTGCCACAACGGCAAACTGCTCTTCTGTCTCCAGCTTGGTACGGCCGGAGCCGATGATATCAAAACCGCCGGTGTTGCGGTAGGCATTGATGTATTCGTCATCGAAAATCACATAGCTGTCTTCCAGCAGACCGCTGGGGCCGCCCTTGAAGCCGTAGAGGACATTGTCCTTGTTGGTGGCCTTCAGAGCATCGTACAGACCGCAGATAACGTTGTGACCGCCGGGGGCCTGACCGCCGGAGAGGATAACGCCTACTACCTGCTTCTTAGCTTCAGAGGTGTTGGCACCCTTTTGGAAGGTGATTTCGTTCTTGCCGTAGGTGTTGGGGAAGAGGGCCTTAATCTTGTCCTGATCCGCAACGGATTCGGTTGCGCCGCCGTTTTTTACGCAAATCTTGGCAATGCCGTTGCGCAGCATACCGGGCAGCTTGGGCTGATACTGATATCTTGCGATTTGCAGGGGGGAAAGTTTCATATTTTTACACTCCTTGTGGTAAATTTCGGTGATATTATACATTATTTGCACCAAAAGGTAAATAGCCATTTGCAATATTTTTTTATTTGCAAATTTTTATTGAAATGCGGGAAATTTGTGCTATAATGATATCTGTAAAAAATCGGGTATTCCCGCGAAATAAGAAAGGAAAGTACATTATGGCTCTTGTTACTACTACCGAGATGTTTAAGAAGGCTTATGACGGCGGTTATGCTGTCGGCGCTTTCAACGTCAACAACATGGAAATCGTTCAGGGCATCACCGAGGCTTGCCGTGAGGAGAAGGCTCCCGTGATTCTGCAGGTTTCCAAGGGCGCTCGTCAGTACGCAAACCCCACCTATCTGGTGAAGCTGGTTGAGGCTGCTGTGATTGAATGCCCCGATATTCCCATCGCTCTGCACTTGGACCACGGCGACAGCTTTGAGACCTGTAAGTCCTGCATCGACGGCGGCTTTACTTCCGTTATGATTGACGCCTCCTCCAAGTCCTTTGAGGAGAATATTGCTATCACCAAGCAGGTGGTTGAGTACGCTCACGACCACGGTGTTGTGGTTGAGGCTGAGCTGGGCTCTCTGGCCGGCATCGAGGACGAAGTGAATGTATCCTCTGAGGCTGCTTCCTACACCCGTCCCGAGGAGGTTGAGGAGTTCGTAACCCGTACCGGTTGTGACTCTTTGGCAATCGCTATCGGCACCTCCCACGGCGCTTACAAGTTCACTCCCGAGCAGTGCACCCTGAACGAGCAGGGCATTCTGGTTCCTCCCGCATTGCGTTTCGACGTGCTGGAAGAGGTTACCAAGCGTCTGCCCGGCTTCCCCATCGTGCTCCACGGCTCTTCTTCCGTTCCTCAGGAATACGTGAAGATGGTCAACGAGAACGGCGGCAAGATGCCCAACGCCATCGGCGTTCCCGAGGAGCAGCTGCGTAAGGCTGCAGCGCTGAGCGTATGCAAGATCAACATCGACTCCGACCTGCGTTTGGCTCTGACCGGTACTGTTCGTAAGTACTTCAACGACAACCCCTCTCACTTTGACCCCCGTCAGTACCTGAAGCCCGCCCGTGCAAACATCAAGGAAGTTGTTCGCCACAAGCTGGTTAACGTTCTGGGCTGCGCAGGCAAGGCCTAATTCACAAACCGAAACGACCCTCCTTGCGGGGGTCGTTTTTTGTTTGTGAAAATGCAGGCATTTACATAAGGAAAGGGCGTGCTGCGTTATTTTGCAGCACGCCCCGTTTTATTCGTTTTTTGCAGGCTCTAGGGAAATGGCAACCACCGTTGCATCGTCCTGTCCGCTGTCTTCTGCGGAGGTAATCAGCGCCACAGCAATTTCTTCCGCGTTCTTTCCAATCCCATCTACGCAGCATCTGAGAGCCTCGCTCTCGCCTACGCCGTCGCTGACCAGTATCAGCAGTTGTCCCCGGCGCAGCGCCACACGGTCAGACCGCTCCTGATAGTCGGTGACGGAAAGGCCGGGAGGAGGGCCGGCGGTGCCGATTTTTTCCACGCCTACGGCAGATATCAGGTAAGAGGGAACAGCCCCCCATTTGTAAAGGGATACCTTTCCGCAAGTCAAATCGATTTCTGCCAAATCAATGGTGACTGCGCCGGCTCTGTTTCGCAGGGCGCAAATGCTGTTAATGCTGCGCAGGGCATATTCGGCAGGGTATCCGGCGGAGAGGAGTCTGCGGAGCATAACGCCGGCTGTGCGACCCTCCTGCACAGCGCCTAAGCCGGTGCCCATTCCGTCGCAAAGCAGCACATAGTATTTCCCCTCGGTGCCAGAAAAACGCAAGCACCGGTCGCCGTTTTCCTCTTCCGGCCGGTTGCCGAACACAGAAACCTGCGCAGAATAAAGGGGCACATTTTCTGTGCGTTTGGAGAGCTTGTCCGACAGATCCTGCAGGAATTCCGAAAGGAATTGATACTGTTGGATAACTGCCGAGCGGTATTCCTGCTGCCGCTGCCGGTCTGCCCGTATGGAGCGAAGCTGCTCCTGTGAGCGATGAAGCTCTGCCAAAAAACGGCCGCTTTTTCTGCAGATAATCGGCAGCTCCTCGGTTTGCAGCAAAGGCTTGTGCAGCAGCAGCCCCGGCAGCAAGCCAATGCGCTGAGTATCCTTGCAGCCCTTTCGGTTGGGACAGCTGGCGCAGGCCCGTTCTGCTGCGCGGGTTACCAGCGCGTCTTCGTCTAAAGGTACTTCGGGGGCTTCAATCAGCAGCTGTTGGGTTTGGGAAAGAACGCCGGATGCCAGCTCCAGCCGCACCTGCGCCACGCCGGTTTCTCCCCGGCGGTGGGCAACCTTTCCCGGCAGGGGAAGAAAACCTCCCACCAATGCGCCGGATATCAGAGCAGGAAGGGGCAGTACATCCCACACATTGCACAGCCACATCACCACGAGATAGGTAACGCCGGGGGCAAGCCGTCCCGCCCAGTTGACAGATTTTGGCAGCAGCCGGATGAGATAGGCCAGCACCAAAACCGCCGTCATAGGCACAGGCGTTACCTGCGCCAAATCCAAGGCCAAGCCTGCAATTGCCGCCGCCGGAAAAGCGCCGGTCACCGCCAATGCGCCTGCGGCGAAAAAGCCCAAGCTAAACCATCCTACCGGAGCAATCTGCACCAGAGACAGCACCGCTAAGCCGCAAACCAACCATTCCAGAACGGGATTTCGGCCCTTGCGTACTTGGGAAAAGAGCCAAGTGGCGCCGGATGCCAAGCCTACGCGAATCAGATACAGGGCAATTGGCGCATCCTCTGCCCCCAAGGTTTGAAATACCACGCCGGAGGCGGCAACAATCAGTCCGGCAACAGCCGGCAGAAGCAAAGGGGTATCTCTGCTGATACGCCGCTGACCCAGCAGCAGCGCAACGCATAATCCGACCACCAGCCACACCAGCGGTTGCTCACCTATCGCCCAAAATACGCGGTAGCCCAATATTCCACCCAAGGCGGTCAGCGCTGCCGACCAGCCGCCGCAGGCGCATACCAGCGCCAGAGACAGAGGCAGAAAGCTTTGGCCCAAGCTGGCTGCGCTGAGAGCAAAGCCGGCGGCGAAATAGCCGCTACCCCGCGCCAGCATATGTATCCGTGGATTTACTGCCCATCGCTTGAGGATATGTCTGCCCCGGCTTACATAGGATTCAATCATTGTCATACTTGTCCACTTCCCTTCGGGTAAATCCTATCACGAAAGCAATACGTATTCTGTCGGAATCGATTCCCAAAGAAAGATTCTTGCACAAGCGCCCAAGAAGGTGTATAATAAGGAAAAATTTCCGGAGGTAAGCGATGGGAATCGAGTACGAATTCAAATTTAAGGCAGACCGCTCCATCTTAATGGCTATGAATGCTGCATTTCCTCAGAAAGCCAAGGAAATCAGTATGGAAACGGTTTATTACGATACCCCCTCCGGCGCACTTTCTGCCCGGCGGTATACCCTCCGGCGGCGGTTGGAAAACGGCGTGTCTGTTTGCACGCTGAAAGCGCCGGCAGGAGATGCCCGGGGCGAATGGGAAACGGAAAATGTGTTTATTGAAAATGCGGTTGCAGAGTTGGTTGCTGACGGCGCGCCGGAAGAACTAAAACAATTGGTGCAAGAGGGAATCTATCCTATTTGCGGCGCAAAGTTTACCCGTCTGACAAAGACCATTGTTTCGGAATGTTTTGCAGTAGAGCTGGCGCTGGACCACGGCTATCTCTTCGGCGGCGGACAGAAAGAACCCCTGTGCGAGGTGGAGCTGGAGCTGAAATCCGGAGATAAGGAAATCTTTGACTGCTATGTACAAGGCATTGCAAAGAAGTTCTCTTTGGAAGAAGAGAAGAGAAGCAAGTTTGCGCGGGCGTTGGCGCTATATAAAGGAGAAACGAATGCTGGATAGTTTATTTGAAAAGTACGACAGATTGATGCTGTTTGATACGGAAACCACCGGGCTTTTGTACAGCCGGGATGAAATCATCGAGTTTGCCGCTGTTGTGGTGGAAAAGCAGAACGGGGAAATTGTGGTTGTGCAGGAATATGACCAGCTGATTGCCCTCAGCCCCGGTGGCTTTGTGCCGCCGCAAATTGAGCAGCTCACCGGTATTTCCAACGAGGATTTGCGCAGCCGCGGCATCCCCAAGACCCGTCTGTGCTGCGACATTGCAAGGATGATTGCCGGCAATACCTTGCTGCTTGCCTACAATGCCCATTTTGATTTGAGTTTCCTGTTTTACTTACTGCTGCGGGATGGTGACCCTACCATTTTGAAGGGCAAGGACAAGCTGGATTTGCTCACGGTTTACAAGGACCGCCACAGCTATCCTCACAAGCTATGCAACGCCATTGAGGTCTACGGCCTTGCCGATCAGGTAGTCAATTCCCACCGTGCGGTGGATGACGTGCTGGCCACGGTGGAGGTTATGAAGGCAATGGAAGCGGAAAAGGCAGATTTGGAACGTTATGTAAACCTATTTGGGTACAATCCCAAGTACGGCGTGGAGGGAAAGCCTATCGGCTCGGTTACCTACAAGCCCCAGCGCTATGACCCGATTGCGCCACTTTATCAGTTATAAGGAGAATGTTTATGTATAATCAACAAGCTTATGAAATGGGAGATAACTGCTGTGTCATTCGGGACATTGCGGAGTATGGCGCTGTTCGCGCGCAGGAGGTTGGCGCGGAGAATGTGTTTAATTTTACCATCGGTAACCCCAGTCTGCCTGCGCCTGCCGAGATTACACAGGCGGTGGCGGATGTCATGCAGGAAATGGGCGCATTGCGCACCCATAGCTACACTAGCGCACAGGGTGACCTGAGTGCAAGAAAAGCCATTGCGGAGGACTTAAATAACCGCTTTGGCACAGATGTTACCCCGGCGGAATTGTTTGTGGGCTGCGGCGCATCTGCAGAGCTTTGCAGTGTGTTCCGGGCGCTGTCTGTTCCCGGCGGGGAGATTCTGACCATCGCTCCCTATTTTTCCGAGTATGAGCCCTTTGCTCAGACCGCGGGACTGGAGCTGAAGGTCGTGCCTCCCGATGTGCCGGATTTTCAGATTAAGCTGGATGCAGTGGAGGCAGCATTGACGGAAAATACCGTTGCCATCATTATCAACTCTCCCAACAACCCCTCCGGCGTGGTTTACACCCGGGAAACTTTGCAGAAATTGGGTGCGCTGTTGGAGCGGAAGAGCGAGGAGTTCGGTCACCCTATTTATATCGTTGCCGATGAGCCCTACCGGGAGCTGGCGTACGATGGGGTGGAAGTGCCCTTTATTCCCACCATTTACCGCAACACCATTGTTTGCTATTCCTATTCCAAATCCCTGTCTTTGCCCGGTGAGCGAATCGGCTATATCTATGTGCCCCGCAAAGCTACCGACGGTGAGGCAATCTACACCGCCGTTGCCGGCGCTGCCCGTGGCTACGGACATATCTGCGCCCCGTCTTTGTGGCAGTATGTGCTGGCCCGTTGCGCTCACCTGCGTCCGGACCTGACGGAGTATGACCGCAACCGCAAGGCATTGTGGGAGGGGTTGCGCAAGGCTGGCTATGAGGTGGCAAAGCCGGATGGCGCGTTCTACCTGTTTGTGAAAGTACCCGGCGGAGATGCCAATGCCTTTGTGAAAAAGGCGATGGAAAAGGATCTGCTGGTCGTGCCGGGAGATTCCTTTGGCTGCCCGGGTTATGTGCGGCTGTGTTACTGCGTCAGCTACGAGCAGATTCAAAGAAGTTTACCCATATTTGAGAGTTTGATATAAAAATTATGCGCAACAAATATAAGGGAGGCCCAGGAGAAGATTCTCCTGGGCCTCTTACAGATGTGGGGATAATATGAAATTGTAATTATCCGTCTCGCTCGCAACTAGCGCAAAAGCCGTTGTTTTTTATGTACTCTCCTGCGGGGTGGTCTGTGCTGTAATGAGAGCCACATTTGGGGCAGCTGACCATGCCAATTCCCATGCACCCACGGATACCGAAGAGAATCAAAGCAACCACAACGAAGAAAAGAACAGCTACAGGGTAAATAGCTTGGCGTTCAGCTCGGCGTTCTGCTACTTTGTAAGTTAAGCTCCGAGCAGAAGCTTCTGCAATAGCTGCTTCTGCTAACTTCCTATAATCAATTATTGTTAGTGCGAATACAACTAAAAAAAGAATTCCACCACCAATAGATAAAACAGCGAGCGATGGGGGAAAATTCGTAATAGTTATCGCACAAAACAGACCTGGTATAATGGTTAAACCGCAAAACAAAGAAGCAAGAATATAACAAAATTTTAGGAGCCTGCCATAACCTTCGGCTATCGCAATGATTTTTTCGCTTTCCATTTGTTTGACCCGTTTTTGATATTTATCCATTCTTTTTCCTCCTAAAAATAAAAAAGTGCGGCAACCGAAGTTACCGCACTCAAAAACGCAACCCCGATTGTCGCCAAACAAATCTCAAACGCAAAAAGGTAAACCCATTCGCTATCCAAGTGGAGTTGCATTTTTAGCAAATCAAAATTGGATAGCGAAAAAAAGCAAAAAAGGGTATACTACCCCCTTAAAAAATAAAAAAGGGCATACCGATTTTACGTTATTCAGATTTGTTTGGCATAATTATTATACTATGCTTTCCTGCAAATTACAAGAACTTTCCGAAATATGCACTTGCCATAATTTTAGACCGCCTGCCTTTCAAAAAAGTGTAATTTAGGCAGGCGGTCTAATTTTTTAGGGATAAAAATAAAAAACCCTTGAAAACCAAAGTGGTTTCAAGGGTTTGGTGGAGACTAATGGACTCGAACCATCGACCTCCTGCGTGTGAAGCAGGCGCTCTAACCAGCTGAGCTAAGCCTCCGTAGTGGAACGGAACTGATTATAGCACAATTTTGGGAAAAGTCAACACCTTTCCCTTGGCAAAGGGGCAAAAATCTGTTATTGTATGAGAAAAGGATGGTGCTCTATGAGATACCCCAATATTGTACAAGGAAAATTTATCAAAAGACCGAATCGGTTTATTGCCCACATTGAAATTGCGGGACAAGAGGAAATTTGCCACGTAAAAAACACCGGTCGCTGTCGGGAACTATTGCCGGCAGGGGCTAAGGTTTGGTGCGTCCGGTCGGATAACCCGGCGCGAAAGACGAAATACGATTTGATTGCCGTGGAAAAAAGTGACAGGCTCATCAATATGGACTCCCAAGCCCCCAACACGGCAGCAGGGCAGTGGCTGACTGGCGGCGGCTTGGGCAAAATCGAAAACCTCCGGGCGGAAAGCCGCTGGGGGGAATCCCGCTTTGACTTTTCTTTCACAAAGGACGGCGTGGATTGCTTTTTGGAGGTTAAGGGCGTGACATTGGAAACCGATGGCGTATGCGCCTTTCCCGATGCCCCCACGACCCGGGGCGCTAAGCATCTGCGGGAGCTGACCAAACTGGCAAAGGCCGGCTTCGGGGCGTACATTCTGTTTGTGATTCAAATGGCGGATGTAGCATACTTGCATCCCAATGATGCCACAGACCCGGAATTCGGCAAGGCTCTGCGGGAGGCCTCTTGTGCCGGTGTACAGATTCTGGCGATGGATTGCGCGGTGACCCCCGATTCGATGACGCTTCGCGACAGAGTGAAAATAAAATTGACGGATACGGAGGAAATATTTCCGGAAACCTCTTTCCAATCGTCACAAAGTATAGTAAACTAATTGCAGAAAAAAAGAATGGGAGTTACACATTGAACCAGCAGGAATTGGAAATTTTACAGGGAACAATCGGCGCTGTTGTCTTTCAAAATTACGACAACGGCTATGCTGTGCTGCGCTTGCATTTAGACGATGGGCAGACGGTTACCGTAGTGGGCACCATTCCGCTGCCTGCGGTGGGAGAACGGCTGATGGTTACGGGCAAATGGAGTAACCACAGCAGCTATGGACGGCAGTTCGATGCGGAATTTTTGGAGCGGTTGATGCCGCAGACCGCGACGGAAATTATCACCTATCTCTCCAGCCGGGTGATTAAGGGCATTGGCCCGAAGCTGGCGACTCGGATTGTAAACCGGTTTGGCGACAGAACACTGCTGATTATGGAACGGGAGCCGGAGAGACTGGCAGAGGTCAGCGGAATTTCCGATAAAAAAGCGCTGGAAATCGGTGAGGATTTCCGCCTGCAGGTGGGTATGCGGCACTTGATGGAGTTTTTTACGCTGCACCATCTGCCTGCCGAACTGGCGGTAAAGACCTATAAATTATACGGTGAAACCACCATTGACCTGCTTTATGACGACCCTTATCTACTGATGGATGAGGAGCTGGAGGCGCCTTTCGGGGCGGTGGACCGGTTTGCGGTTGATTTGGGCGTTGCCGGAGATGACCCCCGGAGAGTGGACGCAGGCGTGCTGTTTGAACTGCGGTATAATCTGTCTGCCGGTCACAGCTTTTTGCCGGAGGACAAGCTGATTATGGCAACCTCCCAGCTGCTGAGCGTGAATCCTGCCACGGTGCAAGACAGCATTGCCCGGCTTTTGGAGGCGGAGCGGCTGTTCCGTGACCATTTGGCGGGGATTGATATTCTTTATCTGCCTGCTCTTTACCGGGCGGAGACCTACTGCACAAGCCGATTGCTTGCCCACGCAGCCTGCCGGTATTCTGCGCCGGCGGCACTGCCGAAGAAAATTCGCGCAGCCACCCAAAGCAGTGACTTGGAATACTCTTCTCAACAGATGCTTGCTCTGCAGGAGGCGGCAACAAGCGGACTGCTTTTGCTGACAGGCGGTCCCGGTACGGGAAAAACCACGCTGGTTAACGGCATTCTGTCTTTATACGGACAGATGGGCTTGCGCTGTGTATTATGTGCGCCTACGGGACGCGCCGCCAAGCGGCTGACAGAGGTAACCGGCTATGAGGCATCTACCATTCACCGGCTGCTGGGGGCAGGAATTGACCCCCATACAGGCAAGCTCTATTTTGAAAAGGATGAAGATGACCCCATTCAGGCGGATGCGGTGATTGTGGACGAGATGTCTATGGTGGATGTGCAGCTTTTGGGAAGCCTGCTGCAGGCTGTTCCCCGAAAGGCGCGGCTGATTCTGGTGGGAGATCCGGACCAGCTTCCCCCTGTGGGACCCGGTTTTCCTTTCCGGGATATGCTTCGCAGCAATGTACTGCCGGCTGTGCGGTTGACGGAGATTTTCCGGCAGGCGCAGGAGAGTCTGATTGTTATGAATGCCCACCGGGTAAATCGGGGAGAGCAGCCGGAGCTGAAAAATGTAAAAAGTGACTTTTTCTTCCTGCCCGGCAGGTCAGAGGATGGGGTTGCCCAGACCGTTGTGGAGCTGTGCGCCACCCGCCTGCCGAAAAATATGGGTATTCCTGCCGAGCAGATTCAAGTGCTGTGCCCCACCAAAAAGGGAGAGGCAGGCACGGTAAACTTAAATAAATTGCTGCAAAGCAGACTGAATCCTCCCACACCTGAAAAACACGAGCGTGCCTTTGGAGAGACGGTTTTCCGCGAGGGCGACAGGGTAATGCAGGTAAAAAACAACTATGACCTGCTTTGGAAAAAGACAGACGGCAGCGCTGTGGGCGCAGGCGTGTTCAATGGGGATGTAGGCATTATCCAAAGGGTAGACACCCAAATGGAGGTGCTGACGGTACTGTTTGACGACCGGGAGGCGGAATACGATTTTACTCAGCTCAGCGAGCTGGAACTGGCATATGCCATGACGGTGCACAAATCCCAAGGCAGTGAGTATCGGGCGGTGGTGCTGTCGGCTTGGAACGCATCCGGGTACTTACTGAACCGGAGCATCCTCTATACGGCGATTACCCGGGCCAGAGAATTGCTGGTGATTTCCGGGCGTGAGGAAACAATTCGCACAATGACGGAAAATGCGAAAGTCAGTCGGCGTTACACCGGACTGAAGCTGCGGCTGCAGCAAAAGGAGGGGTAAGGATGTTTCAAAGACTGATTGCCCTGCTGTTTCCGCCCAAATGCGTGTTATGCAAGGCAGTTTTGGAAAAAGAGGAGACGGATTTTTGCCACTGCTGCCGGCAAAATGCGCCGGAAGCAAGAAAATCCAATGTGAAACTTTCTTTTCTTGCAGGATGGACTGCGGTGTGGTATTATAAGGATATGGTGCGGGGAAGCATCCTGCGTTACAAGTTTTCCGGCCGCCGCAGTTATGGAAAGGCCTATGGACGTGTGGTGGCGATGCAGGTGCAAAAGCAGAAGATGGATGATTTTGATGTCTTGACCTTTGTCCCCATTGCGCCACTGCGGAGATTCAGCCGCGGCTATGATCAGGTGGAGCTGCTGGCAGAGGGCGTGGGCGAGGCGCTGGGCGTGAAGCCCATAAGGACCTTGCGGAAGATTCGCAACACACCGCCCCAATCCGGAATCAAGGATGTAGCCCGCCGCCGGGCAAATGTATTAGGCGCGTATACGGCAGTAGAGCCGGAGAATTTCCACGGCAAGCGCGTCCTGATGCTGGACGACGTGATCACCACCGGCGCAACGGCTTCGGAATGCGCCAGAGTTTTGCTTACTGCAGGCGCGAAGGAAGTGCTGTGCGCCAGCGTGGCAGTGGCAAATCACAATACCAAATGATGATGTAGGTGAAGAACTATGCGAAAGTTGCAATTGATTTCCCATGACTTAGGCGTTGACTTAGGTACCTCTAATGTGCTGATTTATAAGGCAGACAGCGGCATTACCACCAGAGAGCCCTCTGTGGTTGCGATGGATAAGAACACCGGAAAGGTGCTGCAGGTGGGTGCGGCTGCCAGAAATATGCTGGGAAGAACGCCCGGCAATGTGGTTGCAATGCATCCGCTGCAGGATGGTGTGATTGCCGACCACGATATGACGGTGAGTATGCTGCAAAAATTCTTCCGGGATGCAGGGGATTCTTCCTTGTTTGCCCCCAAGCCCAGAGTGGTAATCAGCGTACCCAGCGGTGTAACGCAGATGGACGAGCGTGCGGTGATTAACGCGGCGATTGAGGCCGGCGCCCGCCGTGTATATTTGATTGAAGAGCCCTTGGCAGCAGCCTTGGGCGCAGGACTGGATATCAGCAGCCCCAAGGGACATCTGGTGGTGGATATCGGTGGCGGTACCACGGATATCGCTGTGCTGACAATGAACGGGGTGGCAAATTCTTCGTCTATCAAGCTGGCAGGCAACCACTTTGACGAAACCATTGCCCGTTACGTCCGTGCCACATCCCGCGTGATTATCGGTCCGGCTACCGCAGAGGATATTAAAATCCAAATCGGCGGCGTGCTGGACAGAAACGAAGAGCTTTCTATGGTGGTCAAGGGACGGGATGCCAAGTCCGGTATGCCCCGGGATATCACAATCACCGCCAAGGAAATTTGCGCAGTGCTCCAAAAATCTGCGCTGCGAATTGCGGATGAAGTGCTTTCTGTTTTGGAGGAAACCTCTCCGGAACTGGTAGGCGATATTGCAGATACAGGTATCGTACTGACCGGCGGCGGAAGCCAGCTGTGGGGTATGGATGTGCTGCTGCAAAACCGCATCGGAATTCCCTGCACGGTGGCGGATGACCCTGCTTCCTGTGTGGCCTATGGCTGCGGCAAGAGCCTTGCGTGGATTACACGTATGAACGAGGGCCCCATCAATTTGGCCCGGAAAAAGTTAATGCGAGAGTAAAAAAAGAGGGTGTGTTCTAAACACACCCTCTTTTTATAGCTTTTATTTCATAAATTTGTCTACCGCTTCGCACAGATTGTCAATGGCAGCTTCATCGCCGGCGGCAACGGCATCTACCATACAGTGGTGAATATGGTCCTTCAGAATTACCTTGCCGGTATTGTCCAGCGCGGAACGCACCGCGGCAAGCTGAATCAGAACGTCTGCGCAATCCTGCCCCTCTTCCACCATACGCTTGACTTTTTCCAAGTGGCCGATGGCCCGGGCAAGCCGGTTGATAACTGCCTTTTGGTTCTCGTGGACGTGGCCGTGAGAATGGGCAATGCCGTGGGCGTGCATATAGGAATGGTCGTGATCGTGATCGTGCGGATGCTTATGGTCTGCCATATACCCGCCTCCTTTTACGTTTTTCTTATCATACCCCATTTTTTGTCAACTTGCAAGCCCCCTAGGGGGATTGTTTTTTGTAACCCGTCACCGCCGGCAGCATATACTGCTTAGAGGTGATTTTATGGCGATTGTCAGAACGGATATGCCCATTACTTCCGCGGAAAATGAAAGGGTCATCGGGGCGCTGGTGCAAGCGTATCCGTTTATGCGTACTGAGGTGCTGGCCAATACGGTGTATCAAAGGCCGATACCCACCTTGGTGATTGGAAACGGATCGCGGAAGGTGATTTTCTCGGCAGCCCACCACGCAAATGAGTGGATTACATCGCTGGTGCTGCTGCGATTTGCAGAGGAATTTGCCCAAAAAATTGTATCCGGCGGCAGAATTTATAATCAGGATGCCCGCGACTTGGCAGAGCGGGTAACAGTGTATCTGGTGCCGATGGTGGACCCCGACGGGGTGGATTTGGTGGTGGGAGCCATCGGCGAGGGGGATATTCAGTATGACCTTGCGAAACGGCTCGCGGAAAATTATCCCGGCATCCCTTTTCCCGATGGGTGGAAGGCAAATCTTTTAGGGGTGGATTTGAATCTGCAGTATCCGGCTCTTTGGCTGCAGGCGCGGGAGATTAAGTTTGCGCAGGGTTATATACAACCCGGCCCCCGGGATTATGTGGGACGTGCGCCGTTGAACCAAGTGGAATCCCGGGCGTTGGCGGAATATACCCGGTATATTGACCCGGATTTAATACTGGCCTACCATTCCCAAGGGAAGGAAATCTATTGGCAGTTTCAGGATATACAGGTGCCGGGGGCAGAGGCGCTGGGGCGGAAAATGGCTGATGCAAGCGGATACACCCTTGCCGATGTACCCTATGCCTCCGGCTTTGCCGGCTACAAGGATTGGTTTATTCAGGAGTTTCGCCGTCCCGGTTATACCATTGAAGTGGGGCAGGGTGTAAATCCTTTGCCGCTGAGCCAGTTTGATGAGATTTATCGGGATAATTTGCCGATTCTTGTGTTGGGTGCGGAAGGCCTGTGATTTTCTTTGAAACGTTTCACGGAATAAACAGGGAAAATGCACGAAATCTCCATAAAAATTACTGATAATTTACTTGTAAAAAAGAATTGTCCCTGCTATAATGGCTTAAAATCGTTCAGGCACGCTTTTGCCTGTGATTTTACTGAAAACCGCCCTGCCGGAAAAAGGGTAGCTTTTTGCGGCAGGGTAAGCATTCCCGCAACCGGGATTTGCGGAAAGGGGCAGCAATGGACAAGAGAACTTGCATTACACTGGACGGACGTATGGATGAGGCTGTGTGGGCTTCTGCTAAGGAATACACCGGCTTTTATAAGCTGAAAAGCGAAGGCGGTGAGCTGGCAGAGGCACAGACCTTTACGAAAATTCTTCCCATGGAAGACCGGGTATATATCGGTATGAAATGTATGGAGCCGGATATACAGCAGGTAATTGACACCCACTCCACCCGGGATATGTGGGAGGCAGACAGAGTAGAGCTGTTCATCTCTCCCTCCGGCGGCACCTATGATTACTATCAATTCGTTGTGTCCTTTGGCGGCAGGATGGTTTCCAATTACTATGCAGAGGGCGGTCAAATTACGCCGGACCCCTACGCACCGGATTGGAAAAGCGCAGTCTACGTGGGAGAGGATCACTGGTCTGTAGAGGTTGAGCTTCCTTTGAAGGCGTTTTATATGACACGCAATGCCAATATGAGCGACAAGTGGTTAATCAACACCATTCGCTGCCGCACGGTAAAGAATGTGTATCACAGCATTGCCAGCTCTTTCTGCGGTTTGGAACGGGGTTACACAGAGTTTGACCGCTTTTTGGTGGCAGAGGGTATGCCGCTGCGGAAGGATGCCGACGATATTTGCATTGTATCAGCCGAAGTAGATATCCGGGAAAAGGACGAAACCGGCTACGCAGGCTGTATGACCGTCAAGACCTTTAACGGAGTAGATGGCGCGTTTACATTTTCTTCCGATTGTGCCGAAACGATGGAGGTTGCGCTGAAAGCGGGCGCAAACCAATTCACCGTGCCCTGCCATTTTACGGAGCTGAAGCGGCATCGAATCTCACTGGCGCTGACACGGGCTGAGGACGGGGAGGTATTTAAGCGGTATTATCCCGTAACGACTACCTATGAGCCGATAAAGCTGCGGTTTACACAGCCTGAGTACCGCTGTAATTTCTACCCCGGGCAGGATTATTCCAAGATTACAGGCAGCGTAATTGCCGCAAAGCCTGCCACCTTGAAGCTGGAGGGCGCCGGTATTGACACGCAGGTGAAGACACCCGATGCAGACGGCAGCTTCGTGTTTGAAACCCCCAATTTTGAGATTGGTGAGGCTTGGCTGACGGTCACCATTGACGGCGAGGAGAAGAAGCAAAGAATCCGCCGTTTGGCGCCTACTGACCGTATGATGACTTGGGTTTCCGGGGGCAATTTGGTTGTGGACGGAAAGCCGGTATTTGCCCGTTATATGTTTGCACCCACGTATCGGGGCGGCGTTGTGTTCAGCGAAAAGCATAGAGCAGATAACTACTATGAGACGCGGGACATCGTTCAGCAGAGCGGCTGGACGCAGGCAGAGGTGATTTTAAGCAGAGAGCTGGGCCGTTCCGATGCAGAGGTCAAAAAGGATGTTATGCCCAGTGAGGATGTGCTCCGTTATTTAGACGCCCGGATTGAAGCCAACAAAAACAAGGATTTTGGCTTCTATTATCTGTTTGATGAGCCGGAATGCAGAGGCATTTCTCCTGTATATGCCAAGCATATCTACGAGTATATCGCTGACCGTGACCCCTACCACGTGACGGTGATTGCTTCTCGTGCGCCGGGGAGATACATAGAGGCGGCCGACTGGTTCCAGACCCACCCGTACATTAACCCCGAGAATTTGCCTGATGGCAGACGGGTTTACAGCCGGCCTATGAAAAACCTGGGCAGCTTTATTGATGAAGTTACAAAGCAGAACAGACCCGATAAGACCATTGGCTTTATTGCATCGGCCTTTTCCTATAAGTTTGTTTCCCGGTATGCGGATTATCCCACACTGGACGAAACAATCTGCCATATTTGGGCGGCAATGATTCACGGCGGAAAGTCCTTGATTCCCTATGCGTTCCACGATATGGCTGACAGACCTGCTATCCGTGAGGGTATGCGCTATATGTTCTCCAGCTTCGCGGCTTTGGAGGATATTGTGCTGCTGGGAAAGCGGACAACCCTGCTGCGGACAAACGACGCAGAGGCTGTGCTGTATGATCACGCCGATGAGAAGATGTTCGTGCTGGTGAACTTTAACCAAACACCGCAGACGGTGACGTTGGAGGGTATCAGCGGCACGTGGCACGAATTCCGTCACAACCGCACCATTACCGGCAATACCTTTGAACTGAAACCCTTGGAGGTGATTATCGCCACCAATGTGGTGAAGGATGCAGACCTGCCCACCTATGCAGAAACCGCTGCGCTGATTGACGGGCAGGAATACGAGCGTACCCACGGGGGAAGCTTGCTGTTTGAACGGGAAAATGATATTACCGTTAAGTCAGCCGGTGTCAGCGCCTCTAAGTACAAGCTGTTTGACGGTGTGCGGGATGATATGGCGATGTCTGTGTCAAATCAGGGGCAGCGATTCATAGAGGTGAATCTGACCAAGGTAAATGCTTGCTTCCAAAAGATTGTTATCAGCGGCTGGAATTTGCAGGATAAGGTGGCGCTGAAGCTGCGTATAGAGGGCCAGTTGCTGACACCTGCATTTACCAAAGTGCAGGAGGATGCGCTGACCACTTCCTTTGCCTTACAGGATGCCGTTTGTCCGGAGGCAATTTATCTGGAGTTTTCCGGGGATGAAGCCATGGAAATGTATGAACTTGAAGTGTTTTAATGGAAAAAACTTCAAGGAAAGGAGAAAAAATGGACTATATCACTTTGGACGGACGCTTGGATGAAGCCCTTTGGCAAAACGCCAAGGAATATACGGGCTTTCGCAGACTAAAGAGTCAAGGCGGCCAAATGGCTGAGGCACAGACCTTTGTGAAAATCCTGCCGCTGCAGGACAGGGTGTATTTTGGCTTTCTGTGTATGGAGCCGGATATCCAGCGGACAATTGCTGCGCAAGCCTGCCACAATATGTGGAATACCGACAGAATTGAGCTGTTTATTTCTCCCTCCGGCGGTACATTTGATTACTATCAATTTATGATGACCTTTGGAGGTAAGACCTACTGTAATTATTATTCTGAAGGCGGCAATATACAGCCGGATCCCTATGCGCCTGTTTGGAACAGCGCTGTGTATGTGGGTGAGGATTTTTGGTCTATGGAAATGGAAATCCCTCTGACCTCGCTGTATATGACAGGCAACGCCAGTATGAGCGATACGTGGCTGGTGGGTGTGATTCGTGCCCGATGTGAGGATCTAAAGGATCCCCGGGCGGTGGACACCTCCTGCTGTGAACTGGAAAGAGGCTACACAGAGTTTGACCATTTCCTGCGCGTAAGCGGTATGCCTATGCGTCCGGAGGAGGACGATATCCGCATTGTGTCGGCAGAACTGGACATCCAAACCTTGGATGCGCGGGGCTATTGCGGCCAAATGCTGGTGAAAACCATCAATCCTGCACCGGCAGGCTTTGCATTTTCGTCCGATTGCGGTGAATCTATGGAAGTCGTTCTGCAAGCGGAAAACAATGCGTTTACCGTACCTTGCTGCTTTGACAGACTGGGGCGGCACAGCGTTTCCCTTGCGCTGACCCGTACAAGTGACGGCAAGGTGTTTCAGCGCCATTATCCCGTAACGGTGACCTATGAGCCCATTAAGCTGCGCTTTACGCTGCCGGAATATCGCTGCAATTTCTATCCGGGGCAGGATTATTCCAAGGTTGCAGGCAGCGTAATTGCTGCAAAGCCTGTTACCTTGAAGCTGGAGGGACCCGGCATTGAGACTCAGATAAAGACCCCCAATGCAGATGGCAGTTTTGAATTCGATACCCCCAATTTTGAGGTGGGCGAGGCTTGGTTGATCGCTACCATTGAGGGTGAGGAGAGAAAACAGAAGATTCGCCGTTTGGCGCCCACCGGCCGTATGATGTCGTGGGTTTCCGGCGGTAATATTATCGTAGACGGAAAACCTGTGCTACCCAGAAATATGTTTGCTCCCGGCTATCTTGGCAGTAAGATTCTTGCCCAGCGGTATGCTACAGAGAATTTCCACGAAACCAGAGAAGTGAGAAGACAAAACGGTTGGATGCGTGCCAATGTGTTTTTGCACCAGTTGGGGCTTTCTAATGCGGAGGCCTATCAGGATGTAATGCCTCACGAAGCTGTACTTCGGGAATTTGACAAGCAAATAGAGGCAAATAAGGATTACGATTTTGCGTACTATTATATTTCCGATGAGCCGGAATGTTCCGGATTCTCTCCCATCTACATCAAAAATGTCTATGAATATATTGCCGAACGGGATCCTTATCACGTAATCGCGATGTCCACCCGCGCTGCAGAAAGATACTCGGAATGTGCGGACTGGTTTGAGGTTCACCCCTACATCTCTCCGGAAAATTTACCGGATGGCAGACGAATTTATTTGCGTCCGATGAACACCATGGGCAATTTCATCGATGAGATTATGAAGCTGGAAAGATCGGATAAGTGTGTAGGCTTCCTGCCCACCACCTTCTCCTATAAGTTTACCTCCAGCTATGCGGATTACCCCACCTTTGATGAGATTATCTGCCACACTTGGGCGGCGATGATTCGCGGCGGTAAATCTCTGCATCCCTATGCCTACCACGATATGAATGACCGGCCCGGGGTGATTGAGGGCGCGCGGTATATCTTCTCCAGCTTCGAGGCGCTGGAAAAGCTTGTGCTGCTGGGCAAGCGGACGGTGCTGCTCCAGACAAAGGATGCAGAAGCGGTGCTGTATGACCGCGGGGACGAGCAGATGTTTGTGCTGGTGAACTTTACCCAAGCGCCCCAGACGGTGACCTTGGATGGCATCAGCGGCACGTGGCACGAATTCCGCCACGACCGCACCATCACCGGCAACACCTTTGCACTCAAGCCCTTGGAGGTGCTGATCGGCACCACGGTAGAGAGGGGCACAGACCTGCCCACCTATCAGGAAACGAAAGCGCTGGTGGACAAGCTGGAATACCAGCGTACCCACGGCGGCAGTCTGCTATTTGAACGGGAAAATGATATTGTAGTGACCAGCAGCGGTATGAGCGTCTCGAAGTATAAGCTGCTTGACGGTGTACGTGAAAACTTGGCAATAGAGGTGCCGCGGACCGGTGAACGGTTCTTTGAGCTGGATCTGACAAAGGTAAAACCCAGCTTCAGCAAAGTGGCTGTCAGCGGCTGGAATCTGAAGGGCAATGTGATGCTGAAGGTGAGAGTCGGCGGAGAATTGGTTGCGCCTCAACTTGCTGAGGTTAAGAACGAAGAATTCTTGGTCACCTTCCTGCTGAAAGACACGGTAAGCCCTGACGGATTACAGCTGGAATTTACCGGTGATGAAGCAATGCAAGTGTTCGAACTGGAAGTGTTTTAACAGAAAATAAGCGATCATTTGGGGGTGCAGAAACGCACCCCCAAATTTTTAATATTTAGCAAAAAAACAGGAAAAAAGAGCCAAAAACTATTGCATTATGGGAAAGGTTTGGTATAATGAGCCTGTGTAGCGGAAGCACACTTCTGCAAAGCTGAGGGGAATCCCTCGCGGAAAGGGGTAACGATGGAAAAGCGTTATGAAATTACCGTAGACGGCAAGCTGGACGAGGCGGTTTGGCAGACCGCAAGAGAATTTACCGGCTTCCGGAAAATGAAAACCCAAGGCGGTGAAACCGTCGCTGAGCAGACCGTTTTCAAGATCCTGACGGACGGGGAAAATGTCTATTTCGGCGTCAAATGCTTAGAGCCGAATATGGCATTTATCACGGAAAGCTTCCCCGGTAGAAATATTTGGGGCTCTGACCGTGTGGAGATGTTTATTGCGCCTACCGGCGGCACAAGTGAGTTTTATCAGTTCGTGTTGACCTTTGGCGGCAGACAGATCAGCTATTACTACGCCGAGGGCGGACAGATTAAGCCGGACCCTTATGCGCCCAACTGGCAGGGACAGGTTTATATGGGGGAAGATTTCTGGTCTGCTGAGATTCAAATACCGCTAACTGCATTTTATATGACCCCCAACGAGGCAATGAGCGACAAGTGGCTCATTAACCCCATCCGTTGCCGCGGTCTGGAGGGGAGAAATTATATACATACCTCCTGCTGCGCACTGGAAAGAGACTTTAGAGAATTTGACAAATTCCTGTGTGTCGACGCAATGCCTATGCGTGCCGCTGAGGATGATATTCGCATCGTTTCGGCAACGCTGAATATTACCAATAAGACTGAAGATGGGTATGTTGGTCAAATGACCGTGGAAACATTGAATCCGGTGACGGATACCTTTGTGTTCACTTCTGCTTGCAGCGAGACAGCAACGGTAGCGCTGGAGGCAGGCAAGAATGAGTTTACAGTGCCTTGCTTCTTTGAAAAGCTGGGTCGCAGCAAGATTGCTTTGGAGCTGACCCGGGAGAAAGACGGAAAGCTGTTTAAGCGGCATTATCCGGTGACGGTGACCTATGAGCCCATTAAGCTGCGCTTTACGCTGCCGGAATACCGCTGTAATTTCTACCCGGGACAGGATTACACCAAGGTGGCAGGTACGGTGATTGCTGCAAAGCCCGTTACCTTGAAGCTGGAGGGCCCCGGCATTGAAACCCAAGTAAAGATGCCCAATGCAGACGGAAGCTTCGAATTTGATACCCACGGCTTTGAAGAGGGTGAGGCTTGGCTCACGGCTACCATTGACGGGGAGGAGAAGAAGCAGAAAATCCGCCGCTTAGCGCCTACCGGTCATATGATGACGTGGATTTCCGGCGGCAACCTGATTGTTAATGGCAAGCCGGTGCTGGCGAGGAAAATGTTCTCTCCCGGTTATCGTAACAGCAAGGCGTTTATGCAGGTGTACAATGCGGAAAATTATCACGAGACCAGGCAGGTGACAAAAAACCCCGGCTGGATAAATCCCGAGCCTACGCTGCAGCGGGAGCTGAAGCTGTCACGGGCAGAGGTTTTTGAGGATAGAATGCCTTGCGAGGAATTGCTCCGCTATTATGATAAGACAATAGAAAAGCTTAAGGATACAGATTTTGCCTATTATTACATTGCCGATGAGCCGGAGTGCGCCGGCTTCTCTCCCATATATCTGCGGAATGTCTATGAGTATATCACGGACAGAGACCCCTATCACGTAATTAGCATTGCCAGCCGGAGCTGCAAGGGCTTTGTGGAATGCGCCGACTGGTTTGAGACCCATCCCTACATTATGCCGGAGAATATGGAGGATGGCAGACGGGTATACAGCCGTCCTATGAACACTATGGGCGGTTATGTGGACGACATTGTGAAGCTGAACAGACCGGATAAATGCGCAGGCTTTATCTCCAGTCTGTATAGCTATGAGGAAAAGAGCCAGTGTGCAGATTACCCCACCTTTGATGAGATGATTTGCCACATTTGGGCGGCAATGATTCACGGCGGCAAGAGTTTGCATCCTTACGGCTGCGGCGATATGAATGACCGCCCCGTAGGCACAGAGGGAACGCGGTATATCTTCTCCAGCTTTGAGGCTTTGGAGGATATTGTGCTGATGGGTAAGCGCACAGTCCTGTACAGAACACAGGAGGCAGAAGCGGTTCTTTATGAGCACGGGGACGAAAAAATGTTCGTGCTGGTGAACTTCACCCAAGCGCCCCAGACCGTTACGGTGGACGGCATTTGCGGCACTTGGCACAGCTTCCGTCACAACCAAACCCTCACAGGCAACACCTTTACACTGCAGCCGCTGGAGGTGCTGATTGGCACAAATACCGTGAAAGATGCCGGTCTTCCCACCTATGAGCAGACAAAGGCGCTGATTGATGAAATGGAAGCAAAGCGGGTTGCCGGCAGCAGCAAGCTGGTTGCGCTGCGGCACAATTTGACCCAAAAAGCATCCGGCGTGAGCGTAAGCAAGTATAAGTTCTTTGACGGCGTGCGGGACAATCTGGCAGGCTCTGTGGCAAAAACCGGTGAGCGCTATTATGAGCTGGGCTTCGGTACGGAAAAGATTAGCTTCAGTAAGGTTGTGCTCAGCGGCTGGAATTTGAAGCAAAACGTAGCGCTGAAGCTGCGGATAAACGGGGAACTGGTATCTCCCGACGTTGCCGATACGCAGGCGCAGGAATGGTCTGTTACCTTCTGCCTGAAGGAGACGGTAACGCCTGAGGCTTTGCGTTTGGAGTTTTCCGGCGACGAGAGTATGGAATTGTATGAGCTGGAAGTCTTTTGATATGTAATCAGGAATAAATGGGGTGCACCTTATGGTGTACCCCATTTTTACGCCGGAAAAACAGCAAGAAAATCACAGGAAAGTACAAGATAATCCTTGCTTTTTAGGGGGTGTTTGTTATAATGAGCCTGTATAGAGATACACAGATTCCCGAAACCGCAAGGCAGAAAAACTTGCGGGACTGCCAATGCTCTCAGCTCCTTTGGAGTGGAGAAAATTTTGTGTTTTTTACATTGGCAGGGTGAAGCGTTCCCTTCTTTGGGGCTTCACAGAAAGGAGAAAAAATGGCAAATAAGAATTACATTACATTAGATGGACGTATGGAAGATGCAGCTTGGGAAAATGCCAAAACCTACACAGGCTTTCGCAAGCTGAAAAAGAGCGGTGGCGAGCTGGCAGAAGAGCAGACAATTATGAAGATTTTGCCGGCTGAGGACCGGGTATACTTCGGTTTTCAGTGTATGGAACCGAATATGCAGCAGGTAATCGAAAGCACGCCCGACCGGTCAATGTGGGGTTCTGACCGGATTGAACTGTTCCTGTCTCCCACCGGCGATACCTTTTCCTACTATCAATTTGTTGTGAACTTTGCCGGCAAAATGGTAAGTCATTACTATGCCGAGGGCGGAAAGATTCGGCCGGATCCTTATGCGCCCCAGTGGAGCAGTAAGGTCTTTGTAGGAGAAGATTACTGGTCTTTGGTGATGGAGATTCCTCTGAAAGCGCTCTATATGACCACAAATGACAATATGCGCGATAAGTGGCTGGTAGGCGCAATCCGCAACCGTACATATGACAAAAATGCGCCTTTGGGCATTGAAAGCTCCTGCTGTGAACTGGAGATCGACTATACAGAGCTGGAAAAATACTTGGTGGTGGACGGAATGCCACAGCGTTCCTTGGAGAATGACATCCGTATTGTTATGGCCACTGCGGATATCAAGGGTACGGATACAGACGGATATTTTGGCGAGCTGTGTATCAAGACAATGAACGCTGTGGATGAAACCTTTACGTTTGCTTCCAATTACGGCGAAGCTGTAACGGTCAATTTGGTTGCGGGCTCCAATGAATTTACTGCCCCTTGCCGTTTTCCCAAATTGGGTCAGTACAGCGTAGAACTGTCCTTGACCCGTACGGGCGACGGAGAGGTCTTTGCGCGGAAATACCCCGTAAAGGTAGACTACGAGCCTATCAAATTATCGTTTACGTTGCCGGAATACCGGTGCAATTTCTACCCCGGTCAGGATTACACCAAGGTTGTAGGCAGGGTGGTTGCCGCGAAGCCTGTCACCTTGAAGCTGGAGGGCCCCGGCATTGAAACGCAAGTCAAGTCCCCCAATGCAGACGGCAGCTTCGAATTCGATACCCACGGCTTTGAAGTGGGTGAAGCTTGGCTGACTGCCACCATTGATGGCGAGGAGAAGAAGCAGAAAATCCGCCGTCTGGCACCTACCGAGCGTATGATGACGTGGATTTCCGGCGGCAATCTGATTGTCAACGGTAAGCCGGAAATGATGCGTTATATGTATGCGCCCAACTATCGGGGCAGCAAGCTGCTTTATGCCCAACGGGAAAGGGAGAATTTCCACGAAACCACCCACATAAAATGCCAAGACGGCTGGATGAAGCCGGAGGTTGTGCTGGGACAGCTGGGGCTTTCTATGGGCGAGGTTTTCCAAGATGTGATGCCCAGCGAGCCGATGCTGCGGTATTTTGACAGACGGATTGAAGAACTGAAAAATACGGATTTTGCCTACTATTATCTGTTTGATGAGCCGGAATGCACCGGTATTTCTCCCATTTACGTGAAAAATTGCTATGACTATGTTGCGGATAAAGACCCTTACCACGTGGTGATGACCACAAGCCGTGACGTGGTCACCTTCGGCGCCTGCGCGGACTGGTTCCAAGTGCACCCCTATTTGAAGCCGGAGAATTTGGATGATGGCAGACGGGTTTACTGGCATACTATGAACTCTATTGGCAGCTACATTGACGATATTTTGAAGATGAACCGGTCGGATAAGTGCGTCGGCTTCCTGCCCACCGCTTTCTCCTATGAGTTCAAGTCCCGCTATGCAGACTATCCCACCTTTGATGAGATTATCTGCCATACTTGGGCGGCGGTGCTCCGCGGCGCGAAGTCTCTGAATCCCTATGCTCTGCACGATATGAATGACCGTCCTTCCGTGCTGGAGGGTATGCGCTATATCTTTGCCACCTTTGAGGCGCTGGAAAAGTTTATCCTGTTGGGTAAGCAGACTGTGCTTTTGAAGAACCGGGAAGCAGAGGCTGTGCTGTATGATTTGGGCGATGAAAAGATGTTTGCATTGGCAAACTTCAATCAGACACCCCAGACCGTTACCTTGGAGGGCATCAGCGGCACTTGGCACGACTTCCGTCACAACCGCACCATTACCGGAAACACCTTTGAAATGCAGCCCTTTGAGGTTGTGGTGGGAACCACCAAGGTAAAGGATGAGGGCCTACCCACCTATGAGGAGGTAGCAGCGCTGATTGATGAGCAGGAATATGCCCGTACCCACGGCGGCAGCTTGTTGTTTGCCCGCCAGAACGACATCGAAGTGCTGGAGGCAAAGGGTGTAAGCGCTACCAAGTACAAGCTGTTTAACGGCATGCGGGAAGACTTGGCTATGCAGGTTTCCCATAAGGGTGACCGGTTCTACACATTGGATGTTTCTAAGGTGCAGGCGACTATGGAAAAGGTGGTTATCACCGGCTGGAATCTGGCATCCAAGGTGGCGCTGAAGCTGTTTGTAGGCGGTCAGGAGGTTGCTGATTCCGTTGCAGAAGTGAAGACAGAGGAACTGTCTGTTACATTCCTGCTGAAGCGCCCTGTTTGTCCCGACGCGCTGCGTTTGGAATTTACCGGGGACGAGGAAATGGAAGTTTACGAAATCGACGCATTTTAATTACGCGTAATAAAAAGCGGGATGTACCTCCGGTACATCCCGTTTTTGCTTGGAAAAGAATGCGGCAAAATAGTTGCAAAAAAACACAAGATAATTCCAAAAAAATGCAAGATAATCCTTGCCTTTTAGGGGATGTTTGTTATAATGAGCCTGTATGGAAACATACCGATTCCCGAAAACCTCAAGGCAAAAACTTGAGGGGCTGCCAATGCTCTCACTCCCGTTTGGGACGGAGAAAATTTTATAATTATTTTACATTGGCAGTGTGAAGCATCCTATATTTAGGGCTTCGCAGAAAGGAGAAAAAATGGCAAATAAGGACTACATTACATTCGATGGACGTATGGAAGATGTGGCGTGGGAAAATGCCCGGGTTTATACCGATTTCCAGCGGATCAACTCCCAAGGCGGCGGCCTTGCCGAGGCGCAGACCATTTTCAAGATCCTGCCTATGGAGGACCGGATTTACTTCGGCTGTAAATGCTTAGAGCCGGATATGCAGCAGGTAATTGAATCCGATCCCAAGCGAGATCTGTGGGGAGCAGACCGGATTGAGCTGTTTTTCTCTCCCACCGGCAGCGCTTATGAATACTATCAGTTTGTAGTGTTCTTCAATAGCAAAACAGTGTGCAATTATTACGCAGAGGGTGGACAGATTCAGCCGGATCCCTATGCGCCGGAATGGAAGAGCGCGGTATATGTAGGTGAGGATCACTGGTCTGCAGTGATTGAGCTTCCTCTGAAAGCTTTGTATATGACGCCTAACGACAGCTTGAGCGACACCTGGATGCTGAATGCAATTCGTTGCCGTACAGAAGCAGGTAAGGGATGCACAAACAGCTCTTGTGCCCCGTTGGAAAGAATTTTTACGGAATTTGAGCATTACCTGCAGGTGAGCGGTATGCCCAGACGCCCTGCAGAGAATGACATCCGCATTGTGTCTGCAGCGCTGGATCTTCGGGAAAAGAACGAAAACGGCTACAAAGGTGATATGACCGTCAAGACCCTAAACGGCGTAGACGGCACCTTTACCTTTACCTCCGACTGCGGGGAGACCACCGAGGTTTCCTTAAAGGCAGGCGTAAACGAATTTACTGCGCCTTGCTCCTTTGCAGAGCTGGGACGGCATAAAATCTCCTTGGCGCTGACCCGGGCAGGGGATGGGGAAGTGTTTAAGCGGTATTACCCCGTAGTGGCTACCTATGAGCCGATTAAGCTGCGCTTTACGCTGCCGGAATACCGGTGCAATTTCTACCCCGGACAGGATTATTCCAAGGTGGTGGGCAGGGTGATTGCTGCAAAGCCGGTTACCTTGAAGCTGGAGGGTCCCGGCATTGAGACCCAGGTGAAGTCCCCCGATGCAGACGGCAGCTTCGAATTTGATACGCCTAACTTTGAATATGGCGAGGCTTGGCTGACCGCTACCATCGACGGCGATGAAAAGAAGCAGAGAATCCGCCGTTTGGCGCCTACCGGCTATACTATGTCCTGGATCTCCGGTGGCAATTTGATTGTGGACGGAAAGGCAGTGCTTCCCCGTAAGATGTATTCTCCCTACTATGCAGGCGGTGAAGCATTCCGCAAGCGCTATGACAACGATAACATCCACGAAACCCGTGAGATAACCGGCTCCGGCTGGATGAAGCCGGATGTGTTCCTTATGTGGGATAAGCGTCCTTTGACAGAGGTGCAGCAAGATGGGATGCCCAGTGAATTTGTAAGACGTAAGCTGGATGAGAACATTGAGGCAAAGAGCAAAACAAACTATGTATACCACTACCCCTATGACGAGCCGGAGTGCCGCGGCGTTTCTCCCATTTACGTAAAGAATGTTTATGAGTATATTGCGGAGAAGGACCCTTATCACGTGGTTATGATGACCACCCGCAGCGCCGGTGAGCACGCGGATTGCGCCGACTGGTTTGAGGTGCATCCTTATATCGCTCCCGAGAATATGCCGGATGGTCGCCGGGTTTACGGTCGCCCCATGAACACCATGGGTAATTACATTGACGATATTTCCAAGCTGAACCGGCCGGACAAGTGCATTGGCTTCCTGCCCACCACATTCTCCTACCAATTCAGCTCTGTCTATGCGGATTATCCCACCTTTGATGAACTGATTTGCCACACTTGGGCGGCAATGATTCACGGCGGTAAATCCCTTGACCCCTATGCTTATCACGATGTGAATGACCGGGCGGCGATGTATGAGGGTATGCGCTATGTGTTCGGCAGCTTTGAGGCGCTGGAAGACTTTATGCTGTTTGGCAAGCGGACGGTGCTGCTGCGGACGCAGGATGCAGAGGCTGTGCTGTATGAGCTGAACGACCAGAAGATGTTCGTGCTGGTAAACTTCAATCAGACACCCCAGACAGTTACTGTCGACGGCATCAGCGGCACTTGGCACGAGTTCCGTCACAACCGTACCATTACCGGCAATACCTTCCAAATGCAGCCCTTTGAGGTTGTGATCGGCACCAGCGAGGTGCGGGATGCCCGTATGCCTACCTATCAGGAAACTAAGGAACTGATTGATGCCAAGGAATATGAGCGTACCCACACCGGCAGCCTGCTGTTTAATAAGCATAACGAAATTGCCATTACATCAGCCGGTATCACAGCCCATCGCCAGTGGAAGATGTTTGACGGTGTGCGTGATAACTTCGCTCTGCAAATTTTGAAAGACGGCGAGCGTTTCTATGAGCTGGACCTGACCAAGGTGAAGCCCAATTTCGATAAGGTGGTTATCAGCGGCTGGCACTTGGACGGAATCAATCTGAAGCTTCGGGTGAACGGCGAGCTGGTGGAGCCGGAAATTATCGAGGCAACCAACAAGGAGCTTTCTACCGTTACCTTTGTGCTGAAGGAAAAGGTATGTCCGGAAGGCTTGCGGCTGGAGTTTACATCCCCCAGCGGTATGGAAATTTACGAAATTGAAGTCTTTTAACAGAATCTAACCGGAACCGGGGTACGCTATGGCGTACCCCGGTTTTTGCGGCGGCAATCCAGCAAAATAATCACAGAAAAAAGCAAAATTGTCATTGTGTTTTGGGTGTGGTTTGTTATAATGAGCCTGTATAGAAAAATACAAATTCCCGAAACCGCAGGGCAAAAACTTGCGGGACTGCCAACGCTCCTGCGCCTGCTGAGGCGGAGAAATTTTTGTTTTTTTTGTTGGCAGTGTGAAAGCTCCCCAGTTTGGAGTTTCACAGAAAGGAGAAAAAATGGCAAATAAGAATTGCATTACGCTGGACGGACGTATGGAGGATAAGGCGTGGGAAAATGCCCAAGTCTATGCAGATTTCAAACGGATGAAGTCGGAGGGGGACGACCTTGGCGGCGCACCTACAGTCTTCAAGATTCTGCCTATGGAGGACCGGATTTACTTTGGCTTTCAGTGTATAGAGCCGGATATGCGGCAGGTGATTGACAACACCCCCGGCAGGGAAGTGCAGGAAATATGGGGCGCAGACCGGGTGGAGCTGTTTTTTGCACCCACCGGCAGCACCTATGAATACTATCAGTTTGTGATGTTCTTCAGCGGAAAGACAGTGTGTAATTACTATGCAGAGGGCGGCCAGATTCGTCCGGAGCCCTATGCGCCGGAATGGAAAAGCGCGGTGTATGTGGGGGAAGACCACTGGTCTGTGGTGGCAGAGATTCCCCTGACAGCGTTGTATATGACCCCCAACGACAGTATGGGCGACACGTGGCTGGTAAACGCGATTCGCTGCCGTACGCAGGAGGGCTTGATCCGGCCGCTCAACAGCTCTATTTGTGAGCTGAACAGAAAATTTACCGAGGTGTTCCTGCCTGTAGCGGGAATGCCCAAGCGTCCTGTGGAGGATGATATCCGCATTGTATCTGCAACGCCGAATTTGACGGAAAAGGACGGCGACGGCTACCGCGGCACCATGACTGTCAAGACCTTAAACGGCGTAGACGGCGCATTTACATTCACCTCTGACCACGGGGAAGCTGCTGAGGTTTCCTTAAAAGCAGGCACAAATGAATTTGAAGTGCCTTGCTATTTTGCAGAGCTGGGGCGGCATCAGGTCTCCTTGGCATTGACCCGCGCAGGGGATGGAAAGGTATTTAAGCGGTATTATCCTGTAATTGCTACCTATGAGCCCATCAAGCTGCGGTTTACGTGCCCCGAGTATCGCTGCAACTTCTACCCCGGACAGGACTACTCCAAGATTGTGGGTACTGTAACGGCGGCAAAGCCCGTTACCTTGAAGCTGGAGGGCCCCGGCATTGAGACCCAAGTGAAGACCCCCAACGCAGACGGCAGCTTTACATTTGACACGCCTAATTTTGAAGAGGGGGAAGCTTGGCTGACTGCCACCATCGACGGCGAGGAAAAGAAGCAAAAAATCCGCCGTTTGGCACCTACCGGTCACACAATGGCTTGGATTTCCGGCGGTAATTTGATTGTTAACGGTAAGCCGGTGCTGGCGCGGAATATGTTCTCTCCGGGATATTTGGGCAGCAGAGTTCTTGCCCAGCGGTACGCTGCAGAGAATTTCCACGAGACCAGAGAGGTTTGCGGTCAGTCCGGCTGGATGGCAGCGGACACGATTTTGGTCAGAGAGCTGAAAATGTCTGCCGCTGAGGTGCGAGAGGACATTATGCCCTGTGACGAGGTGCTGCGGTTCTTTGATAAGCAAATCAAAGCAAATGCGGAGCGGGATTTTGTCTACTACTACATTAACGACGAGCCGGAATGCCGCGGCGTGTCTCCCATTTATCTGCAGAATGTTTACAACTACATTTCGGATCACGATCCCTACCACGTGATTATGACCACCAGCCGCAGTGCAAGCAACTTTATTGAGGCGGTGGACTGGGTGCAGACCCACCCCTACATTGACCCGGAGAATATGCCGGATGGCCGCCGGGTGTATATGCGTCCGATGAATACCATAGGCAGCTTTATCGACGATATTGCAAAGCTGAACCGGTCGGATAAGTGCATTGGCTTCCTGCCCACCGCATTTTCCTATAAATTCAGCTCTAACTATGCGGATTATCCCACGCTGGATGAAATTATCTGCCACACTTGGGCGGCGACCAATCACGGCAGTAAGACCCTGCATCCCTACGCCTACCACGATATGAATGACCGTCCGTCGGTGATTGAGGGTATGCGGTATCTGTTCTCGTCCTTTGAGGCACTGGAGGAGCTTGTGCTGCTGGGAAAGCGGACCATACTGCTGCGGACAAACGATGCGGAAGCGGCGCTGTATGACTGTGGGGATGAGAGGATGTTCGTACTGGTGAACTTCACCCAAGCACCTCAGACGGTGACGGTGGACGGCATTAGCGGCACTTGGCATAATTTCCGCCATAACAGCACCTTTACCGGCAATACCTTTGAACTGAAGCCCTTGGAGGTGTTGGTCGGCACCAATGTGGTAAAGGATGCGGGTCTGCCCACTTACGAGGAAACCGCTGCGCTGATTGACAAGCTGGAGTATGAACGTACCCACGGCGGCAGCTTGCTGTTTGAACGGCATAACGATGTGGAGGTAAATTGCGTCGGTATGACAAATGTTTCCGGTTTGACAAGCAACAACCGATACAGATTCTTTGACGGCGTGCGGGAAAATCTCGGCGCAACCATACTCAAGCAGGGCGAGCGCTACTGTGAGGTGAATCTGACCAAGGTGCAGCCTACTTTCCGGAAGGCAGCCATCAGCGGCTGGAATTTGCAGAACAATGTAACGCTGAAGCTGTGTATTGACGGTGAATGGATTGAGCCTGACATTGCGCAGATAGAGGCAAATGACCGGACCACCACCTTTATTTTGAAGGACGGGGTTTCTCCCGAGGCAATACGTTTTGACTTCTTCTGCGAGGATTACGGTGAAATTTTCGAGATTGAAGTTTTTGCGTAAGACATAGATAATGAAACGGGGTGTGCGTGCAGCACACCCCGTTTTTTGTGTGGCAAAATCGCAAAACAATCAAAGAAAATCGCAAGAAAACGTTGCATTTGTGGAAAACACTGGTATAATAAAGCCGTATGGAAATACATAAATCCCCGAAACCTCAAGGTGAAAAACTTGAGGGTCTGCCAATGCTCTCAGCCCCTTTGGAGCGGAGAAAATTTTATTCTTTTTACATTGGCGGTGTGAAGAAATCCCACCTTTGGGGCTTCACAGAAAGGAGAAGAAATGGCAAACAAGGACTACATCACATTAGACGGACGTATGGAAGACAAGGCTTGGGAAAAGGCGCAGGTCTATACCAATTTCCTGCGGATGAATTCTCAGGGCGGCGGCGTTGCTGAGGCGCAGACAATCTTTAAGATTCTGCCCTTAGAGGACCGGGTTTACTTCGGTTTCAAATGCTTGGAGCTGGATATGAAGCACGTAGCTGAAACCCATTCTACTCGGGATATGTGGGGTAATGACCGGGTTGAATTGTTTTTTGCGCCTACCGGCAGTACTTATGAATACTATCAGTTCGTGGTATCCTTCGGCGGCAAAATGGTGTGCAATTACTACGCAGAGGGCGGACAGATTCAGCCGGATCCCTATGCGCCGGAATGGAAGAGCGCGGTGTATGCAGGTGAGGACCACTGGTCTGTAGTGATAGAGGTGCCTCTGACAGCACTGTATATGACACCTAACGACAGCCTGAGCGATACTTGGCTGGTGAATGCAATTCGCTGCCGCACAGCCGCAGGAAAGGGCTGCATGAACAGCTCTTGCTGTGAGTTGAACAGAAAATTTACGGATGCATTCTTGTCTGTAGAGGGAATGCCAAAACGTCCCATGGAGGATGATATCCGCATTGCATCTGCAACGCTGAATATTACTGACAAAGACGAAGAGGGCTATATCGGTACCATGACCGTGAATACCCTCAACGGCACAGCCGGCAAGTTTACCTTTACCTCCGACCACGGGGAAACTGCCGAGGTTTCTCTGGAAGCTGGCGCAAATGAATTTGCTGTGCCCTGTCGGTTTGCAGAGTTGGGACGGCAAAGAGTGTCTTTGGCGTTGACTCGTATTGGCGACGAAAAAGAATTTAAGCGCTATTATCCTGTGGCGGTTACTTATGAGCCCATTAAGCTGCGGTTTACCCTGCCTGAATACCGCTGCAACTTCTACCCCGGACAGGATTATTCCAAGATTGTGGGTACGGTAGCAGCTGCAAAGCCTGTTACGCTGAAGCTGGAGGGACCCGGCATTGAGACCCAGGTAAAGACCCCCAATGCAGACGGCAGCTTTGAATTTGATACTCCCAATTTTGAACTGGGTGAGGCTTGGCTGACTGCCACCATTGATGGCGAGGAGAAGAAGCAGAAAATTCGTCGTTTGGCGCCCAGCGGCCGTATGATGACATGGATTTCCGGCGGTAATCTGATTATCAACGGTAAGCCTGTGTTGGCACGGTATATGTTTGCCAACGGATATTTGGGCAGCCGGGTACTGCGGGAAAGATACCAAAACGAGGACTTCCACGAAACCAGACAAATCAGAAGCCAAACCGGCTGGATGGCGGCGGATACCATTCTGGTCAGAGAGCTGAAGATGCCTAAGGATGAGGTACGAAAGGACGTTATGCCCTGTGACGAGGTGCTGCGGTTCTTTGATAAGCAAATTGAGGCCAATAAGGACAGAGATTTTACCCACTACTACATTAACGACGAGCCGGAGTGCCGTGGTGTGTCTCCCATTTACCTGAAAAATGTTTACGACTACATCACAGACAAAGACCCCTACCACGTAGTTATGATTGCCAGCCGTAACGCAAGCAATTTCATTGATGCCATTGACTGGGTGCAGTCCCATCCCTACATTGATCCCGAGAATATGCCGGATGGCCGACGGGTTTATATGCGCCCCATGAACAGTATGGGCAGCTTTATCGACAGTATTGCGAAACTGAATCGGCCGGATAAGTGTATCGGCTTCCTGCCTTCAGCCTTCTCCTATGAATTTAGCTCTGTTTATGCAGATTATCCCACGCTGGATGAAATTATCTGCCACACATGGGCGGCAATGATTCACGGCGGCAAGACCTTGAGCCCCTATGCTTACCACGATATGAACGACCGTCCTGCGGTGATTGAGGGTATGCGGTATCTATTCTCCTCTTTTGAGGCATTGGAGGAGATTGTGCTGCTGGGCAAACGTACAACCTTGCTGCGGACGAAGGATGCTGAAGCGGTGCTGTATGACCATGGTGACGAGCAGATGTTCGTGTTGGTGAACTTCAATCAGACACCTCAGACGGTTACCGTTGACGGTATCAGCGGCACTTGGCACGAATTCCGTCACAACCGCACTATTACCGGTAACACCTTTGAAATGAAGCCTTTGGAGGTTATTATCGGCACCAATGTGGTGAAGGATGCGGTTCTGGTTACCTATGAAGAAACCGCTGCGCTGATTGATAAGCTGGAATACGAGCGTACCCACGGTGGCAGCCTGCTGTTTGCTCACCAAAATGATGTTGAGTTGACCTTTGCAGGTATGACAAACGTCAGCCGATACAAGCTCTTTGACGGTGTACGGGAAAATCTTGGCGGAACAATTCTCAAGAAGGGTGAACGCTTCTTGGAGGTAAATCTGACCAAGCTGCAGCCTACTTTCCGGAAGGCAGCCATCAGCGGTTGGAATCTGAAGGGCAATGTAAAGCTTCAGCTGCGTGTCGGTGGCGAGCTGGTTGCACCGGAGATTGCAGAGGTACAGGAAAATGAGCGGACGACCACCTTCATTCTGAAGGATGCGGTATCTCCCGAGGCAATTCGCTTCGAATTCTCCTGTGATGATGACTACGGTGAAGTTTACGAAATGGAAATCTTTGCATAAAAACATAAACCGTGGAACGGGGTGTGCAATTTGCACACCCCGTTTTGTTGCATTTATAATGAAAACCAACAATGAATCACCGGAAAGAGCAAGATGTCAGCAAAAAAATGTGATAAATAGCAAGAAACGTCATTGCATTATGGGAAGGGTTTGGTATAATGAGCATTGTATCGTGGATACGCATTTCGAACCCCCGGCGCAAGAAACGCATGGGGTCTGCCAATGTACTTGCCGTTTGGGGAAGAAAACTTGCATTGGCGGTGTGAAGCATCCTGCATTTGGGCTTCACAGAAAGGAGAAGAAATGGCAAACAAGGACTACATCACACTAGACGGACGTATGGAGGAAGCCGCTTGGAGAAATGCGAAGGTTTTTGCTGACTTCAAACGGATTAAGGCAGAAAATGGCGATCTTGGCGGAGCGCCGACGGTATTCAAAATTCTGCCTATGGAGGACCGGATTTACTTCGGTTTCCAATGCTTAGAGCCGGATATGCAGCACGTAATTGACTCCCATCCCACCAATGGTATGTGGAACACAGACCGGGTGGAGCTGTTTTTCGCGCCTACCGGCAGCACCTATGAATACTATCAGTTTGTGGTGACCTTTGGCGGTAAAATGGTGTGCAATTACTATGCGGAGGGCGGTCAGATTCGTCCGGAGCCCTATGCGCCGGAATGGAGAAGCGCAGTCTATGCGGGGGAAGACCGGTGGTCTGCGGTGATAGAGATTCCCCTGACAGCGCTGTATATGACTCCCAATGACAGCATGAGCGATAGCTGGCTGGTAAATGCGATTCGCTGTCGTACCCAAGCGGGGCAGCCCCGGGCTTTGAACAGTTCTCCCTGTGAGCTGGACAGAATCTTTACCGAGAAGTTTTTGCTGGTAGAGGGGATGCCCAAGCGTCCTGCGGAGGATGATATCCGCATCGTGTCTGCAACGCCGGACATTACGGATAAGGAAGAGGAAGGCTACAGCGGCAAGATGACTGTCAAGACCCTCAACGGGGTAGACGGCACGTTTACCTTTACCTCCGACCACGGGGAAACGACTGAAGTTTCTTTGAAAGCAGGCGCCAATGAATTTGCGGTGCCCTGCTGCTTTGCAGAGCTGGGGCGGCATAGAATTTCTTTGGCTTTGACTCGCGCAGGTGACGGAAAGGTCTTTAAGCGGTATTATCCTGTAATCGCCAGCTATGAGCCCATTAAGCTGCGGCTTACGCTGCCGGAGTTCCGCTGTAATTTCTATCCCGGACAGGACTATTCCAAAGTTGTGGGTACAGTAACTGCTGCCAAGCCGGTTACCTTGAAGCTAGAAGGCCCCGGTATTGAGACGCAGGTGAAGACCCCCAACGCGGACGGCAGCTTCCAGTTTGATACCCCCAATTTTGAATGTGGCGAGGCGTGGCTGACAGCCACCATCGATGGCGAGGAGAAAAAACAGAAAATCCGCCGTTTGGCGCCTACCGGTCACACAATGACTTGGATTTCCGGCGGCAATTTGATTATCAACGGTGAGCCTGTGCTGGCGCGCCATATACACGCAAAAGACTATCGGGCCGGCAAGTGCCTCCAAGCTAGGTACGAAGCAGAAAACTTTCACGAAACGCTGCAGGTAAGAGGTCAGGCTGGCTGGATGGCAGCGGATACGATTTTGACCAGAGAACTGAAAATGTCTGCCGCTGAGGTGCAAAAGGATGTTATGCCCTGTGATGCGGTGCTGCGGTTCTTTGACAAGCAGATTGATGCCAACAAGGACAGAGATTTTACCCACTACTACATCAATGATGAGCCGGAATGCCGTGGCGTGTCGCCTATTTACTTAAAGCACGTGTATGACTATATTACGGACAAGGACCCCTACCACGTAATTGCAACCTCCAGCCGTAATGCCAGCGGTTTTATTGAGTCTTTTGACTGGGTACAGACCCATCCCTACATTGACCCGGAGAATGTGCCGGATGGACGACGGGTTTATATGCGTCCCATGAATTCCATAGGCAGCTTTATCGACGATATTGCAAAGCTGAACCGGTCAGATAAGTGTATCGGTTTCCTGCCAACAGCGTTCTCTTATGAGTTCAAATCGAAATTTGCGGACTATCCCACGCTGGACGAGATGATCTGCCACACTTGGGCGGCGATGATTCACGGCGGCAAGTCGCTGAATCCCTATGCCGGACACGATTTGAATGACCGTCCGTCGGTGACAGAGGGTGTGCGGTATATTTTCTCCTCCTTTGAGGCGCTGGAGAAAATTGTGCTGTTTGGCAAGCGGAGTGTGCTGCTACGGACAAAGGATGCCGAGGCTGTGCTGTACGACCACGGGGATGAGCAGATGTTTGTGCTGGTGAACTTCACCCAAGAGCCCCAGACGGTTACTGTGGACGGTATCAGCGGCACTTGGCACAACTTCCGCCATAATGGCACCATTACCGGCAATACCTTTGCACTGAAGCCCTTGGAGGTTATTGTCGGCACCAATGTGGAAAAGGGCGCAGACTTGCCTACCTACGAGGAAACTGCCGGGCTGATTGATAAGCTGGAGTATGAACGTACTCACGGCGGCAGCCTGCTGTTTGGTCATCAGAATGATGTGGAGGTAACCTTTGCCGGTATGACAAATGTTGTCCGCTACAAGCTCTTCGACGGTATGCGGGGAAACCTTGCTATGACGGTGCTTAAGCAGGGTGAGCGGTACTGTGAAGTAAATCTGACCAAGGTGCAGCCCACCTTCCGGAAGGTGGCCATCAGCGGTTGGAATCTGCAAGGCAATGTAAACCTTCAGCTGCGTGTGGACGGTGAATTGGTAACGCCCCACCTTGCGCAGGTAGAGGAAAATGAGCGGACCACAACCTTCGTTTTGAAGGATGCGGTATCTCCCGAGGCAATTCGCTTCGCGTTCTCCTGCGATGAAGACTACGGTGAAATTTACGAAATTGATGTTTTTGCCTAAAGCAATACAAGGAAAAGGCAGCCCCTCACAGAGGGACTGCCTTTTTTAGCCGTTGGTAATATTTCCGTCCCCATAGACGGGGATGGTTTCGCCTAAGTAGGTGGGCTTGGGTTTGGTAATGGAAGTGACAAAGTCCTTATTTCTTGCCAGAATTTCCCGCAAATCCCGCATAAGCTGACCCCGGTAGCTGCGATAGTCGGCAGATACGCCGTAAGCTTCCAGATTAAGGGCGTTGGCGATGTGCAGAGCTCTGTGCAGGTGGTATTTTTGGGTCACAATGATAATCTTTTTGGCTTCAAAAATATGCTTTGCCCGGTAAATGCTTTCGTAGGTGGAAAAGCCTGCGTGGTCCATAAATATGTCAGCTGAGGGGACGCCGGCATCGATGGCGTATTGCTTCATTACGTTCACTTCGTCATAGTCCGCCTGTCCGTGGTCACCGCTCATCAGGAGCTTTGGGGCGGCACCCTGTTCATAAAGCGCCACGCTTTGTTTCAAGCGGTCGGCAAGCATAGCGCTTGGCTGCCCGTTGGCATAGACCCCACAGCCTAGGACCAAGATACAGTCTGCATTCTGCATAATGGTGGTATCCTCAGGGGATAGAATCTGCCCTTTGGTGGATTGCATCACATAGCAGTTGATGCAAAGCACAACCGCTGCGCAAAAAATCCCCACAGCCACGGCGATGGAAAAAATTCTTCTGAAAAGTTTCAACTTTGCTACCCCTTTCCGAAGTATTTGGAATATTTTAGCACAAAATGGATGAAAATGCAACATCAAAAGGTTGGGAAAATGTTGGGAAGACTTTTTCGATTTTCTGTGGTACTATAGTTATGCCGAGAGTAGACGAATACAAAACAAGCGGAGCGCAAAGGGCAGACCTGCTGCCCAACAGCGCTTCGCTTGTTTTATGAAAAGGAGGAGATGCTGGGGCGATTATGGCGGAAAAGAAGATTTCGCCGAAACGGATTCTCAAAGAGCTGGCAGCTATCGGCTTTGCAAGTGTGCCGGACTGCATGGATTTTTCTGAGGGAGATGTGCGACTGAAAGAGGGGTTAAAGCCTTTGCAGCGGGCGGCGATTGCCTCTGTGGAAAAGACAAGCAACGGCGTGCGGGTGAAGTTCTACGACAAAATGAAGGCGCTGGAGCTGCTGGGCAAGCATTTGGGTCTGTTTGAGGGGAAAGAGAGTACGGAAGTAAAGGACAACAATCTACTGGAGGCAATTTTGCAGGCAACCCGTCAGGAGGTGGACGTATGTGATGTATCAGAGCTTCAGTAAGCGGCAGATGCTGGCTATGACTTGGTGGAACCGGCCGGAGCTGAGCTTTTACGAGGGGATTGTGTGTGACGGCGCGATTCGCTCGGGGAAAACCTTGAGTATGGTAACAGGGTTTTTCCTTTGGAGCATGGGGAATTTCGATGGCTGCTGCTTCGGAATATGCGGCAGAACCATTGGCGCGCTGCGGCGGAATATTGTGGGGAACCTGCTCGGTTGGCTGGGGGGTGTGGTGGACATTCAGGAAAACCGCAGCGAGAACAAGCTGGTTGTGAAAAATGCCGATGGCAGGCGCAACACCTATTATCTGTTTGGCGGTCAGGATGAAAGCGCTTATAAGCTGATTCAAGGCATTACACTGGCGGGGGTACTGCTGGACGAGGCGGCGCTGATGCCCCGTTCCTTTGTGGAGCAGGCTTGCGCCCGTTGCTCGGTGAAGGGGTCGAAGCTGTGGTTTAACTGCAATCCGGAAGGACCGGAGCATTGGCTGTATAAGCAGTGGATACAAAAGGCCAAGGAGAAAGGGCTTTTACATCTTCACTTTACTATGGAGGACAATCCCGGACTTGACCCGGCAATCCGCAGGCGTTATGAGGCAATGTACACCGGTGTGTTTTACCGGCGGTATATCCTAGGCCAATGGTGTATGGCAGAGGGACTGGTGTATGACTTTTTGCCGGACAAGCATATTGCCAAGGAGCTTCCCGCAAATGGCCGGTATTACATCTCTGTGGACTACGGCACGTGTAACCCTTTCTCGGCGGGGCTTTGGTGCGTGACGGGGGATAAAGCGGTGCGAATGCGGGAGTTTTATCACAGCGGACGGGAAACCGGAAAAATGCTCACCGATGAGGAATATCACAAAGAGCTGGTGAAATTGGCAGGTGACCTGCCGGTGGAAACGGTGGTGGTTGACCCGTCGGCGGCATCCTTGATTGCCACCATCCGCAGGCACGGCGTTTTTTCTGTGCGAAAGGCAAGAAATGAGGTGTTAAACGGGATTCATTTGGTGGCAAGCCTGCTGCGGGAGGGGCGGCTGCAATTTGCGCCCCAATGCAAGGATACGATTCGGGAATTTTCTCTGTACCGGTGGGAGGAGAACGGAGAGACTGACCGAGTGGTAAAAGAGAACGACCACGCGATGGATGACATTCGCTATTTCTGCGCGACGGTTTTGCGCAGAGACAAGCAGATAAGGAGAACAGAATGAAAAAATATCTACAAAATTATTTTCTTCCCATATGGGCAAAGGAGACCCTATTGCGGGACAAACGGAATTTGGAACGGGAAAACTTGGCGCTGAAGCAAAAAATTGAAAGCTTGCAGGCGTATATTGACGGCTTGCATATGGGTTTGCGCAGCAATAAACGGATCCATATTATCAATCGGGGAGGGGAAGCATGAGCATTTACAAATATGAGCAGGTATTTGGCGCATGGGATAAAACCAGCGGCGCGATGCGCCGGGCCATCCAGCGATGGTTTGCTATGTACTATGATGCAGAGACCGGAGAATCCACAGATGCCTGCCAACGGATTCCCTACACAGTGGTCAACAAGCTGGTGAAGGCGGTGTTTGGGGAATACAAAGCCTCCAGCAACACAGCCTTTGGCAGGAAACTGCTGAAGCGTTTGGATGAAAAGAAACGGTTAGCTTTGCAATTGGCACTGGTAGGCGGTGCGTGCTACATTAAGCCCTGTCCTGAAAAGGACGGGTTTTCTTTTACCCTTGCACCGAGAAATCAGGTGCTGCTGTTTGGGGTAGATGGGGAAGGAAGACCCACCGATATAGGTCTCGTGGAGAGAAGTGTGGAGGGAAACTACTATTACACACTTTTAGAACGGCGGACGGTGGACGCAGATGGCTATCTTACCATTTCCAACCGGCTGTATCGGAGCAGAGATTCTCAGAATCTGGGAACAGAAGTGCCGCTGAGGAACGTTTCTGCATACAAGGATTTGGCGGAAAGCTATTGCTTCCCCAAGCCGGTGGGTTCTGTGGGCTTGGTGGAAATGAAGCTGCCCATACTCAACTGTGTAGACGGCTCCTGTGACGGGGTATCGGTCTACGCTGCCGCGGAAGGGCTGATTCGCAACATTAACACCAATGAAGCCCAAATGAACGGAGAGTTTATCCGGGGAGAGAGCCGGATTGTTGCCTCGAAGGATTTGCTGGATGGAGAGCAGGGCTTACAGAACCATTTGTTTGTGGGCTTGGATGAAGACCCGGAAAGTGTGGGCATTACCGTTTTCTCGCCTCAGCTGCGGGAGCAATCCTTCTTGGCGCGAAAGCAGGAATACTTACGGAACATAGAGAGCATCATCGGTCTGAAACGGGGTATGCTGTCCGATGCCAATGAGCTGGACCGCACCGCAACGGAGATTTCTGCCAGCACAGCGGAGTTTTCCCTCACGGTGCTGGAGTTTCAGGTGATGTGGCAGCAGGCGCTGGAAAAGGTGATGATTTTGTGCGAGATTCTTGGGGAGCTGTACGGTATCACCCCTTGCGATGCAGGGGAAGTGACCGTGGACTGGGGCAACGGCACACTTTATGACCAAGAGAAAATCTGGGCAGATTATATGGAAATGGTGGATAAGGGCATTTTGAAGCCCGAGGTGGCGCTGGCTTGGCGGTTTGGTATGACCGGCGAGAGCCAGCAGGCGATCCGGGAAAAGCTGATGCCGCAGAATTAGTCGTCTTGCGGAAACGGCAAGGACCGTCGGGGACGCCGGTCCCTACAATGGGCAAGGACCGTCGAGGACGCCGGTCCCTACAATTCGCAATGACAACAAATAAGGTGATGAAGACAGCCGGGAGGCTGCTTTTTTCATAAATATTTTGGGATGCAACCCCGTAAAAAGCGTAAAGCGAAAGGAGAAAAGAATGAAACGAGAATTTTTGCAAGGTCTGAAGGTAGGGGAAACACCCCTTTCCAAAGAGGTGATCGATGCCATTATGGCGGAGAACGGTCGGGACATTGAGGGGGTAAAAGCCCGATATGCCGACTATGAGGAACTAAAACAGCAGCTTGCGCAAGCGGAAACGGTTGCGGCAAAGACTTGGGAGGAGCGTCTACACCAGCAGGTGGATACCCACAGACGGGAAATGTCTGATTTGATTTTCAGCCACAATCTGGAAAAGGCAATTCTCTCGGCAAAGGGCCGCAACGCCAAGGCAATCACCGCCCTTTTGGATGTGGAAACCCTTAAGACCAGCGAAAATCAGACGGCCGACTTGGAAGAAGCGCTGCAACAGTTAAAACAGGACTGCGGCTACCTCTTCCAGTCGGAGACCCCGCCCCCTTACGCAAGGGGCACCGGCGCAAACCAGCCGGATGTAAACAGAAGTCCTGCCACCTTGGCAGGCGCACTGCTAGAAAAATTTGAAAGGAAGTAATGAATTATGGCAATTACACTCGCAGAAGCAAAGGTCGGTATGGCCGACAAGGTAGATCAGCAGATCGTTGATATGTTCCGTCGCAGCTCTTTACTGCTGGACAATATGGTATTTGATAACGTGATTTCTCCCGGCACCGGCGGCAGCACCCTGACTTACGGCTACATTCAGCTGAAGTCTCCCGCAACCGCAGCCACCCGTACCGTGGGCAGTGAATATGTCCCCGGTGAGGCAAAGAAGGAGAAGAAGACCGCCAATGCAATCATTATGGGCGGCGCATTCCAGATGGACCGCGTGATTCAGAACACCGCCGGCGCTGCCAACGAAATGGCATTTCAGGCGGAGCAGAAGATTAAGGCAACTGCAAACTTCTTCCACAATCTGGTGATTAACGGCACTGGCGATGCGCAGGGCGATGGCTACGTGACCGGCACCTTTGACGGTCTGAAGAAGCTGCTGTCCGGCACTGCCAACGAAATTACCAGCCAGGTGAGTCTGAAGACCTCCAACGAGCTGGACGCCAACTACAACGCATTTTTGGACGAGATGGACAGCTTCATCAGCACCTTGGACGGCACACCCTCTATGCTGCTGATGAACAGAGCGATGCTGGTGAAGCTCCGCTCCATTGCCCGCCGCGCCGGTTACTATGAGCGCAGTCAGGATGATTTTGGCCGCACTGTAGAGACCTATGCCGGTGTGCCTATGGTGGATATGGGTCAGTACTACAACGGCACTACCGTTGAGGACGTGGTCGCCACCAAGGGCGGCAAGACTGCAATCTATGCGGTATCTCTGGGCTTGGACGGCTTCCACGGCATTTCTCCTATGGGCGACGGCGTGGTCCAGTCCTACCTGCCTGACCTGAATGCTCCCGGCGCGGTGAAGACCGGCGAGGTGGAGCTGGTGGCAGGCGTTGTTCTGAAGAACACTCTGAAGGCTGCTGTGCTGAAGGATATCGCCATCGCCGCTGCGTAATCCCGGAGGCACCGCCTATGGTGAAATACGAATTTTATGTAAACCAGTATTTGGGCAGCGCCATTCCGGAGAAGGCCTTTTCCGGCGTGGCGGCGCAGGCGCAGCAGCACTTAGACAGATTCAAGCGCATCTATCGGGTGGATTCCTCCGGTGAGGCGGCAGAAGGTATGGCGGTATGCGCTATGGCGGAAACCCTGTGGGACAGACGAAAAGAGGGGACGGCATCTGCCAGCATAGGCGGCGTATCTGTGCGGTATACAGCAGATAAGCTCCCCCTCAACCGTGCCCTTTATCAAAAGGCGTCCATTTATTTGGACATCTATCGGGGGGTGGGGTAATGCCTGCTTCGGATTTGGAGAAGCTGCAAAGCTGGCTTTCTGCCTATCCTAATTGGGAGACCTTTCCCGGGAATGTATGCGTGCTGCCCAAGGAAAAGAAAGAGGTTTTCCGGCGGGAGGATGTGCTGGGGAATGCGGTACTGGGCTGCCGATATTATGTAACCCTGATTTGGGAGACAGCAGGGCAAATTGGCGATGGGAAATGCGCCGCCCGTCTGCTGGATTTTCAGTCTTGGGTACAAGAGCAGAGCGTCTTAGGCCTTGCGCCCCACTTTGGGGATGTGCCTGCCCAAGAACGGGTGTGGACAGAAAAAGGCGGTCTTACCGTCGGCTCGCAGATTGTGACATACACCGTGACACTGGTTGCGGATTTTACGAAAGTTTATGAGGTGAAAAACTAATGGCAAAGATTGAAAGAAAGTATTTGGCGCATTTTATCAACACCGCCGCAAACGGCGGCGCGGCTGCTTATGAGCGGCTGGGCAAGGATTTGGAGGAGTTTTCCCCGGAGCTGGCGGCTCAGGTAGACACCAAGAAGAATATTTTGGGTGAGAGCTCCATTCTGATTTCCGGCTACGAAAAGACAGCTGCAGTAGAGCCTTTCTATGCTGAGGAGGGCTCTGACTTGTTTGCCCGACTGCAGGACATCATCGACAACGGCTTGCTGCTGGATAATCTAAAGACCGACGTGGTGGAGGTCAAGCTTTGGGAGCAGGCCGAGAGCGGCGCTTATCCTGCAATTAAGGAAGAAGCCTACATTGAGGTCACCAGCTACGGCGGTGATGTCACCGGCTATCAGATTCCCTTTACCCTGCACTTTACCGGCGCAAAGGTCAAGGGCAAATTTGACGTAGCCACCAAGACCTTTACAGCAATTTGATTGCAAAAGGGTTTCAACTGAAAGAATGAGATTGCCACACCAGTGTGTGCACTGGTTCGCAATGACAAGCGGTTAATCACAAGGGGGAGGGAGAAATCTCTCCCCCGTAACAAAGAAAGGATCGTACTATGGAGAAAATTTCATTTGACAGCGGCGTAAAAAGCTACAAGATTAACGGCGCCGGCGTGCTGCGGTTTAACCCCGGTGACCCCAATGTATACGCCCGCTTTTTGGAGGCGGCGGACAAGCTGCAGGATGTGGAAAATGCCTTGGTGGAGGAAGCGAAAAAGCTGCCGGAGGCAGACGGCACCGGTGTTGTGCAGCTGCTTGCCCGGGCGGATAAGGAAATGAAGCAGGTGCTGAGCTGGGTGTTTGGCGAAGGGAATGATTTTGACAAAATCCTCGGCGGTGTAAACCTGCTGGCGGTGGCGGATAACGGTCAGCGGGTGGTGACCAATTTGCTGGCGGCGCTGCAGCCTGTTTTGGTAGAGGGCGCAGAGCGGTGCGCCAAGGAGAAGGTAGATGCCGCGGTGCTGAAAGCCAAAGCGCGGCGGGGTGAGCAGCGGTGACACCTTGGGAGCTGCCCCGGCAGGCGGTGTTTGGCGGCGTGAGCTATCCCATTCATTCGGACTATCGGGATGTGCTGGAAATTTTCTCCTACTTTGACGATCCGGATTTGCCGGAATATCTCAAGTGGCGGATAGCGCTGGCGCTGTTTTATGAGGGGGAGATTCCGGAGGCGCATTTGCAAGAGGCAATGGTGTTTCTGACGGAGTTTTTGAAAGGCGGCAGGCAGGATGCAGAAAGGGCTGCCCCTAAGCTGCTGGACTGGGAGCAGGATGCCGGTGTGATTGTTGCGGAAGTAAACAAGGTGGCGCAGCAGGAGATTCGGGCGATGCCCTATGTGCACTGGTGGACGTTTTTGTCGTGGTTTCACGGCATCGGAGAGGGGCAGCTTTCTTTGCTGGTGGGGATTCGGGAAAAGCTTCGCAAGGGCAAAAAACTGGAGCCCCACGAAAAGGATTACTACCGGGAGCATAAGGCACAGGTGGACTTGAAGAAACGGTACAGCCGTGAGGAGCTGGCGCAAAAACAAGCGCTGGAAAAGCTGTTGGGATAGTCTTGGGATATATATTCTCTCCGCGGTGATGCTGCGGAGGTTATTTGATAGGTAGGTGAGTAGATGGCAAACAGTGAACAAGTAATTTACGTAAATATGAATACAGACAATGCAGTTTCTGCGACACAGCAGCTGGACAAGGAGCTTTTGGTGCTGCGGCTGGCGTTGGGAAAGCTGAAAGCAGCTATTGTCAACGCGGTAGCACCCATCGGCGCGGTATTTGTTCCTATAGTGCAGAAGGCGGTGTGGGCAGCAACACGGCTGGTGAAGTCTGTGGGATCGGTGATTGCCGCGCTGTTCGGATATGGCAATGCTGCAAAAACAACGGTAAAGACACAGGAAAAACTGGCAAAGACAAATGAAAAAGTGAAGCGGTCACTGATGGGCTTTGACGAAGTGAACCGGTTAAATGAAAATTCCGGAAGCGGAGAAGTGGCGACAATTGCGCAAAGCAGCACCCTTGCACCCCAGTTGCAGGCGGTGGTGGATAAGATTTTGGCAATCCTTGCGCCGCTGAAGGAAATTGATTTTGCGCCGGCGGTGGCGGCGTTTGGACGGCTGAAAGAGGCGATAGCTCCCATCAGCCGGGCGTTATTTGCAGGACTGGAGTGGGCGTGGTTTAATCTGTTGGTGCCGCTGGCGGCGTGGACCATTGAGGATTTATTGCCGGTGTTTTTGGACACGCTCAGCAGCGCGCTGGGTGTGCTCAATTCTGTAATTGTGGCGCTGCAACCTATGGCAAACTGGCTGTGGGAGAGTTTTTTGAAACCTCTTGGACAGTGGGCAGGAGAGCAAATTATAGCCGCATTAGGCAGGCTGAAAGAACGGCTGGATGGTGTCAGCGCGTGGATTTCTGAAAACAGAGAGCTGACCCAGAAAATCGCGCTGGCGGCGGTTGCAATCGGTGTTGTCAACGGCGTATTGGGAAAAATGACGGATCTGACTAGCGGACTGGTAAACCCTGTGGCCTTGGTAAGCAATGGAATCAAGGCGCTTGGCGGTGTGATTTTACTGCTGGCTGCCAATTGGGATGTTGTGAAAGCCGCTTGGTCAGGCGCCGCCGGCTGGTTTCAAAACAATCTGCTAAAGCCGTTAAACACCGGTTTTCGAGGTTTGGTAAACGGTATCATTGGCTTTTTGAACGGTTTGATTGCCGGCGTGGTAGCGGCGGTCAACAGCATTGTGGGCGCAGTGAATAAGCTGAAAATCTCTGTGCCCGGCTGGGTGCCCGGATTGGGCGGCAAAAGCTTGGGCTTTAACCTGCGTACGGTGAATGCGCCGCAAATCCCGTATTTGGCGCAAGGTGCGGTGCTGCCTGCCAACAAGCCCTTTTTGGCGGTGGTGGGCGACCAAAAGCACGGCACCAACGTGGAAGCGCCCCTTGCCACCATTCAGCAGGCGGTAGCTGCCGTAATGGGTGACCAGACAGCGGCGATTGCCGCCGGCTTTGCCACTTCTGTGGAGGTACAGCGGGAAATTCTGCAGGCGGTGCTGGGAATTCAGATTGGCGACGATGTAATCGGCAACGCAATGCGCCGCTATCAGCAGAAATGGTCTGTGGTGAACGGAGGTTTTGTATGAGAAAGACAACGGATTTGTTTTTGATTGACGGGAGGCCTATACTGGCGCCTGACGAGAATGTGGAAATCTCCTTGGAGGACATTGACGCCTCCGATTCCGGCCGGGATGAAAGCGGTGTGATGCACCGGTTTGTGGTGCGGCAGGGCGTGGGAAAGTGGACATTTTCCTATGCCTGCCTAACCGGGGAGGAATACGCCTATATGGAAAGCCTGTTTGCAGGCAAGGCAACCTTCTGTTTCCGGTATTCCGACTGCGCCGATGGTGGGCAAGCCAAGGAAATTACCGCATATCGGAGCAAGCACGGAATTGTATGGCAATCGGCAGCCACCGGACAATTCCGGAACTATCAATTTAGCATTATTCAGTGCTAGGAGGTGACACGTTGCTGAAAAATTTGATTGTTTTGCCGGATGGAACAGAAGTTTTCTCCGGCACAGGGGAAGTCAACGCCCTGCAAAGTGTCACCCTTACCCAGCGCGTGAACGCAAGCACAGAGCTGACGCTGGGGTCAGCTTGCGCCAATATGCTGGAAGCCACCCTCCTGACGCCGGCCGGTGGCCTAAACATTATGCCCGGTATGGAGCTGACCCTTTACAAGGTGGCAGAGGACGGCACGCGGAGGAAAATGGGCCTTTTTACTGCGGAAAAGCCCACCCGTCCCAGCGCCAATCTGTATAATTTGACAGCTTATGACCGGATTTCGTGGCTGGACAGGGATTTGACCCAATGGCTGGAAAGCTTAAACGGGTGGCCGTACACACTGCTTCAGTTTGCGCAGATGGTGTGCAGCGCGTGCAATGTAAAGCTTGTCAATGAGAGCATTCCCAACGAGGATTGGCAGATTCAGAAATTTTCTGCAAATGGCATCACCGGCCGGCAGATTATGACGTGGATCGGGCAGGCCAGCGGGCAGTTTTGCAGGGCAACGGCAGACGGGGAAATCGAATTTGCGTGGTATACCCCTACAGAAACGGAGATTTCTGCAGAGGGGGAGCATCCGATTCTTTCGGTGCAATTTGCCGACTATCAGGTTACGCCCGTCGACAAGGTGCAGATCCGGCAGACGGAGACGGATATCGGCGGGATATGCGGCGCAGGCAGCAACGCTTATGTGATAACCGGAAACTGTCTGCTGGCAACGGACACATTGGAGCCGGTACAGCGGGTGGCGCAGCAGCTGCTTACCCAGCTGCAGGAAGTAACCTATGTGCCCTGCAAGGTGCGGATTCCTGCTACCACCGCTATTGCAGCGGGGGATATTGTCCGGCTTACCGACCGGAACGGAAAAACCTTTCCGCTGTATGTGATGACAAAAGTACAGGCAGGGCAGACGGATACGCTGGAATGTGTGGGCAGCGCGTATCGAAACAGCACCACCGCTACCAACTATGACCGTTTTACGTCCCCTGCGGGCAAGGTGCTGGAAATGCAAATGAGTATGGAAGGCATCAAAGCGGAAAATCGGGACAGAGACGGCAAATTGACCGCGTTAACATTGACAGTGGACGCTCTGCAGGCAAGGGCTGTGGACAGGGAAACAGAAATGGAGAAGATAACCGAGAGGATGTCTGCGGTGGAGCAGACCGCGACAGGGCTTTCGGTGCAGGTGCAGAGCGTTCAAAATGACGGCGTGACCAAGGTTAGCACCGCTACCGGGTATACCTTTGATGAAGAGGGTATCACTGTGGAGAAAAGCGGTCGGGAGATAAAAACACAGATTACCGAAGACGGTATGCGGGTATTTAAGAACGGCAATGCGGTGCTGACCGCCAGCAGTGAAGGGGTAGATGCGGTGGATTTACACGCGTCCACCTATTTGGTGGTTGGCGGAAGAAGCCGCTTTGAAAATTTTGAGACAGACCGAACAGGCTGTTTCTGGGTAGGAGGATAAAACGATGGCATTGGGAACACAAACTTTTTCTACAGGTGACTATGCTTGGCAATCCTGGTCAAACGGCTATGTGATTTCTCTGACACTGACCGAGGAATCAACAGATGTGGCAACCAACACATCCTTGGTGTCCTACCTGTTCACCATCAGCAATACCAACAACAACCGCTTTACTGAGAGCAATAACAGCTGGACAATATCCATTGGCGGGCACACCATTTCTATCAGCGGGTTTAACTTTAATTTGGGAACGAATTATACCACGCAGACCATTGCCTCCGGCCAGCTGACGGTGGAACACAATGCAGACGGCACGCTGGATATGCCCTATAATGTGTCTATTCCCAATATACAAGCGGGAAACCGTTACGGTCCGCCGGCAATGAGCCTGTCAGGCACGTGGACGTTGACACCAATTCCCAAAGCCTCTTCCGTGTCTTGCTCCGGGGGCACAATCGGGAAAAATGTGGACATTACAATCCATAAAGCCAGTGACAGCTTTACCCATACGCTTCAGTATTCCTTTGAGGGTGGCGTGTCCGGTACAATTGCAGAAAATACGGGATTGTCTACGGTTTCGTGGACAATCCCGGAAACATTTTATGGGGAAATACCGAACCAAAAAGAGGGCACCGGAGTGATTTTCTGTACTACCTACAACGGTGCTACGCCTATCGGGGAATCCAGCTGCACATTTTCCGCAAAGGTGGATGAGGCAACCAGCCAGCCCGATCTTTTTGCGCAGGTGATTGATATCAATGCGGCTACGAAAGCGCTAACCGGCGACGAGAATGTTCTGATACGGTATCACAGCACAGCGCAGGCGCTAGCCAGCTATTGGGCAAATAATCTGGCGGCTGTAACGGAATATAGGCTCTCCCATAACGGCAGAAGCTACACGGAAACCCCTGCGGTGATTGCGGAGGTGGAGAACGGACAGTTCGACTTTTCGGTTACCGATACCCGTGGTTATACCCGGACACTTGCTGTTTCCAAGCAGGTGATTCCCTATGTGAAGCTGACCTGTAACCTCAATGACAATAAGCCTGATGTTGACGGGAATATGACGGTTTTTGTATCGGGTAATTACTTTGACGGCGCTTTGGGCACGGAAAGCAACACGCTGTCAGTATGGTATCGGTATAAGGTAAGCGGCGCTGCGTGGCTGGATACATCTGAGGAGTGGCATTTACTGACCCACAGCGTAGCCGGAAATGCCTATACAGCGCAAGCGGAACTGACCGGCTTGGATTATCAAACGGCTTACACCTTTCAGGCAAAGGCAATGGACAGGCTGGCTGTGGTTTCTTCCGGGGAATACACGGTCAGAGCAACGCCGGTGTTTGATTGGAGCGAAAAGGATGTCCGGTTCCACGTGCCTGTTTACGGCATTACCCCGGATATGGTTGGCGCAAGATATGTGTCAACAGATGGGGCGAATTTGTTGGAAAGAGCAGGCGCGGAGAGCGGCGTGCTGTTTATAAAAGATGCAGGCGATTTGAATCACTGTTATTTTGGCTTCTTTTACGGATACCGGTATGGACAGGCGGCAACGGTCTACTCCCTCTGCGCCAAAGGACTGTCCGTTATCACAAATCCATACGGTACAATCACTGCGCTGAACGCCACAGGGGAAGTGACATACAGTGTGCTGCCCTTTGACAGCCCGAAAAACTGAAAATAAATAAGGAGGAGAAAGTATGTATAGAGGAACAACACCCACGTTTACGTTTACGCTTCCTTTTGATTGCGCAGAGATTTCTGCGCTGAATTTGTGCTTTGCTCAGCAGGGGCAGATTGTTTTGGAAAAAGCATTGTCTGACTGCGCTGTTGCGGGAAACACCCTGCGTGTTACGCTGAAGGAGGCGGAAACCCTGCTGTTTCAGGCGCAAAAGGGTATGGTGGAAATGCAGCTGCGCGTGGGCTGTGGGGAGGCAAGACTTGTCTCAAAGGTGATGCGTATGACTGTGGATGACATTTTGAAGGATGGGTGCTTGCTATGAATTATGAGATGAATTTTGCGGAAACAGAGATGGCTTTCACGCCGGCGTTTGGAGAAGTAACCGCTATAGGAACCGGTGGGAAAGGGACGGTTTTTATTCCCACGGTGTCGGAAGAGGGCGTTATCAGCTGGAGCAATGACGGCGGTTTGCCCAATCCGGAGCCTGTGAGTATTAAAGGCGCAGACGGCTATACACCGGTAAAAGGCACAGATTACTGGACGGCTGCGGAAAAGAGCGCAATGGTAGCCGATGTGATTGCGGCCCTCCCGGTCTACAAAGGGGAGGTGGTCTGATGGCAACGGTAAAAGGTGTTTATACATTTAATGACACGCTAACACCCGCCACTTTCGAAAGTCAAGATGTGTATTTTGATTTTTTTGATGCGGATACCGGTTACCAACGGCGTGGTATTCGTATAGGGGTGAGCGAAGTATCCCTTGTGTATTGTTACAATCGCTATCACGCGACAAATCCAGAAATTGTCGAGACACGCACCTATGAAGCATACATTTATCCCAATGATTATAATTTGCCGGTTGGTTGGTTTAGTACAGCGTCAAAAACGGTTGACTTCGGTGAAACACCGCAAGAGGTGTCTGGCGAGTTTTATGCTTGGCTAATGGAAAACGCGGTTTCAAATGTTATTGAAATTAACATTACCCAAAACGGCACAACAACTCTTGCAACTGCAGGGAAGTACTGCGACAGGAACATTGATTTGAATGTGGATGTCTCTGCGGTAAATGCAATATTGGACGGCTCTTTTAGCGGTGCATATGAAAATGACAGAATCACGTCACTAAAGACCCACATTTTTAGTGAAATGAAAAATATAGCAAGCATATCCTTGCCAAATTGCACTGATTTTGTCGGGCAAAGACACTTTTATAACGCAGAGAACCTGGAAAGCGTATATCTGCCGAACTTAACCATAATAGAAAACGGAACCTATACGTTTGCTAATACAAAAATAAGGGAATTGGATTTGCCAAGTTTAACAACCATTAATGGAACGGTTACTCCTTGTTACAGTATGCAAGCGGTTGAGAGAATAAACCTGCCTAAATTGGGCGGTGCTACAATGGGCAATTCTGGGTTTTATAATACGAAAGCGCTTACTACCTTGGTTTTGGGTGGAGATGTATTAAACCCGCTTGGAAATACAAATGCGTTTAACGATTCGGGTATCGCAAAAGGCACAGGCTATGTTTACGTTCCCGATGATTTGGTAGACACCTATAAAACCGCAACAAACTGGGCGACCTTTGCAGACCAAATTAAGCCCATCAGCGAATTGGAGGAATAACCGATGGTAAAAACAGAATTGCTGAAAAACGGAACTTTGATTCGACATTATTCCGACAGCGGTAAAAAACTGTCGCAAATTGAGACCGGTATGGAATATGATGAAGCGATAGATGTTGTTCCTTGTCGGTATACCTACAAGGAGACGGACATCATGGTGGAAAATAAGGAGGAAGCGTTATGATGAAAATCTATATCAATCCCGGACATTCCGACCGGGACCCCGGCGCGGTGGGTTATGAAACAGAACGCAAGCTGAATGTGGCTGTTTGTCAGCATATGGATGCCCATCTGCAGGCACATTTCCTGTGTGAAACCCGTATGAATCCCGGCACAATGGATAGCCTTTCGGAAATCTGCGGGGATGCCAACAGCTGGGGAGCGGATTTGTTTGTGTCAAACCATTTTAATGGCGGTGGCGGAGACGGCTATGAGGCGTTGGTCCACAATGAAAATCGTGTGGAGCTGGGCAAGGTCTTTGAAAAATATGTGGTGCAAGCCGGTCAGAACAGCCGGGGCGTGAAGCTTCGCCCCGGCTTGGCGGTGCTGAAAAACACCAATATGCCGGCCATTATCAATGAGGGCGCCTTTGTGGATAACTTCACAGATATTCAGGACTGGAACGAGGCAGCAGAGCTGAAGGCTTTGGGAGAGGCCTATGCCAAAGCGGCTGCGGAGTTCCTTGGGCTGGAGCAGAAGCCGGTTTCCGAAGAAGCGCCTGCCAGTGAGGACTACAGCTTGGAGCAGTTTGTACGGGATGTGCAGAACGCAACAGGCTCCCGGGTGGACGGCATCGCCGGTCCGGAGACCCTTGGCAATACAGTGACGGTGTCAGCAAGGGTCAACCCCTCGCATCCGGTAGTAGCATTTGTACAAAAGCGGCTGTACACCTTGGGTTACACCCAAGTTGGCGCAGCCGACGGCATTGCCGGACCAAAGTTCGATTTGGCAGTGAAGGCATTTCAAAAAGATAACGGCTGCTACGTCGACGGCGAGATTACCGCAAAGAATTTGACTTGGCGGAAATTACTGGCGATGGCATAGGGGAGGTGCGTACGTGAGCGAACCAATCCTTGTTGCGCTGATTACCGGAGGACTGTCCCTTGCAGGTGTAGTAGCCACCTGCATAGCCACGTCCAGACGGAGCGAAAAAAAGCAGGAGATTGCGCAGGCGGTTATGCGCACCGAACTGGCAGAGCTGACCAGAGAGGTCCGCGAACACAACGGGTTTGCCCGACGGATGCCCGTGGTGGAAGAACAGATTAAAATTATCAATCACAGATTGACTGACTTGGAAAGAGAGGTGTCCTAAGAAATGAAAGAGTTTGCCCATAAGCTTGCAGAGCTTCTGAAGGTAAAAACGCTGGTCACCTTTGCAGTGGTTGCCGTGTTTGCGGTGCTGGCGCTGCAGGGGAAGATTCAGGCAGATAATGTTATGATCATTGTGTCTATGGTGGTGTCCTTCTATTTTGGCACCCAGCACGAAAAGTCCGAAAAAACCGGACAGTAGAAAAAAGCCCCGACTCTCAGGAGTCGGGGCATATTTTTATAGCTCCAGCATTTCCGCCAGATGGGAAATGAAAGCTTTGTTGGTGGGACAGGGGATTGCGCCGGTAGCGTCCGGCGGAAAGTATTTTGCCCAAACAGTGGCATCCTTGCGTTCCCACGCAGAGGCAATCGCTTTGCGGATAGAATGCTCCACCGTTCTCGCATCCGGCAGACCAAAGTGCTTTGCAATGGCAGGGTAGAGCTCCTTGGAAAGCCGCATATTGGGATTGCTCGCAAAGATTGGAATACCGACGCACAATTGTTGATAGCCGTCTAAATGGGTGAGGAAATTCAGAATATGCAGGTGCACAACGGTTTGGGCAGAGAGATTCTCCTTGGTGGTAATGGTGGTGGCAATCATATCCGTAAGACGTACCCGCAGGACGTTGACAGTGGGCATAATCATAATATACTGTATGCCTAAGTTTGCGGCAACCTGTTCAATATAGGGGTTTATGTAAGGGCTGATTGCCAAAATCACCTTTGGCTTGTGAGCACTTTCCTGCAAAACGGTCAGCCCGTCCTTAAAGGGGAGCATCAAATTGAGAATCAGCACATCTGGACGGAAATCCACAAGCATTTCCAAGGCGGTTTCTCCGTCGTGACACAGCTGCAGTTGGAATTCGTTGACAAAGATTTCTTTCAAGGCGTCGGTATAGGGCTCGGAGCTGTCTGCAATCAGTAATTTATACATATCCTTGCCCCTTTCCTTAGTATGCCTATAGCATACCAAATTCGGGCCTTGATGGCAAGTAGCTTCGGCTTGCAATTTTTCGACATTTTTCGAGCATAAAAAGAGGGCGTGTGGAAGTTATCCTTCCACACGCCCGTTTTTTTGTAATCAGATAGACAAGCCAGCCTTGTCCAAAATGGTGGGAACGTTCTTCTCTGCGCCGATAGCCATAATATGTACGCCATCGCCCAAGCCCTGCGCCTTGATTTCTGCGATCATCTCGGCAGCCATCTCGATGCCCAGCTTTGCAGGCAGACCCTTAACGCCCTTTTCCTTACCCTCTGCAGCAGCAGCGGCAAGACGGTCGATCATATGCTGAGGCACATCGATACCGGGAACGTTTTCGTTCATATATTTTGCCATACCGGCGGCCTTCAGAGGAATGATACCGGCCATAATGTGGGTCTTGATGCCGGCCTTGTCTACAGCTTCCAGGAAGCGCTTATAGGTATCCAGATCGAAGATGCCCTGGGTCTGGATGTACTTTGCGCCTGCCTCTACCTTCTGACGCAGCTTGTTGATCTGCAGGAACAGAGGCTCGTAAACGGGAGTAACGGAAGCGCCCTTGTAGAAGGTGGGAGTGGCGGACTTGTCGGTGATTTCGCCGGTCTCTTTGTCAACTACGTTGCCGGACAGGGGGTTGCCGCCACAGTCCCGGCCGCTTTCTTCCATATTGGTCAGCATCTGCAGGATGCCAACGGAGTCCAAATCGTAAACAGGCTTGCTGTCGCGGCAGTCACCCACAACAGGGTGGTCGCCGGTGAGGGCCAGCATAGTGTCAATGCCAAAAGCGGCAGCGGACAGGGCATCGCCCATCAGCGCCATACGGTTACGGTCACGGCCGGTCATCTGCAGAATGGGCTCTACGCCTGCCTGCTTCAGCTTGATGCACAGACCCAAACCGGTGGCCTTCAGGCTGGCAGACTGCATATCGGTAACGTTCACGCCGTGAACCTTGCCCTTCAACAGCTCGGCAGCTTCCATCTGCTCGGTGAAATCACAACCCTTAGGAGGGGCCATTTCTGCGGTAATACCAAACTTACCGGCTTCTAATGCTTCTTTTAACAAACTCATTATTTCTTCCCCCTCAGGCTGATAGTTCTGGGATAAGCGAAATCGCCGTAACCCTTGTCCTTGCGGCGTACACCCAGCTTATCCAGCTGGCCTGTTGCCTCCAGACGCTCGTAAATCTTGATCCACGCGCAGGGGTTCTCGGGGTTGACCTCGCACTTGCCGTTCTTCTGGCCGCCGCAGGGGCCGTTGACAAGGCTCTTGGCGCACTGGGTGATGGGACACACAGCGCCGGTCTGACCCAGCACACAGTCACCGCAGAAGCGGCAGGACTCTTCCCAAACACCGAACTTAACGGCTTCGCCTAAGTACATTGTGTTGTTGGAAGGATACACGGGAATGGTGGGGGCGTTCTTAGCCACACACTGTACGCCGTCACCGCAGGACATACAGATGACGCAGTCGGGGTTTGCGGCATTGATGGGCTTCATCTTTGCCTTTACGCCCAGATTCATACAGCAGTAGTCAGCGATGGTGGTAGCAACTACCTTCTTGCCGGCAGCTTCTAAGATAGCAGCCAGTTCCTTAATCTGCGGCTCACCACCGGTTTGACAGGCGGTAGCGCAGCTGTTACAGCCAACGATAGCAACGGTCTTTGCGTCGCCAACCAGAGCCATAACCTCTTCAATGGGTTTTTTCTGAGTGATAATCATGTACAACTTCTCCTTTATGTTCCGTAGCGGGTGATATAAAGAATTAACCTTTGACGGCAGAGCCGTCTCATATCACGTTATATTATAACGCATTTCTCTCAAAAATCAACAGGAATTGTCAAAACACTTATTCTTCTGTCCAAACATATTCCTTCGCCTTGGCGTAATGCTTCTTAAAAAGCTTTCTGCGGAACAGATAAACCGTGTAGACAAGCCAAAGGGTGAAGAAAATTCCGCAGGCAATACAGGCATTCTGGAAGGAAGAGCCTGCAAATTTCAGCAAAAACAGCAGCGGCGCAATCATCACCATTGCCGGGAAATTGGAGAGGATATACAGGCTGGACACAGGGGTCTTCAAACCCGGGTCAATCTCCTTCATCAGAATCATACCGTTGGAGGCGGTGCCGGTGAGGGTGCCGAAGCTCATCAGGAAGAATTCGTGCTCAAAGCCCTTGAAGCAGTGCTTTGCCACCCGTCGGATGTACACATAGGTAATCACCGTGCCCACAAGGCTGAGAATTACAATGGGCAGAATGTAATTTTTGATATCGTTGATTTCAATGGCTGCTACGCCTGCCACAATCATCAAATCAAAGGAGAAGCCGGAAATCCGGTCCATTTGATAGTTGTTGATGTAGCTTCTGTGCATCAGATTGCGTTTTTGCAGCAGCTTAACCACCGGCTTGATTGCCATAGCGGCAAGGGATGCCCACAGGAAATTGAAGCCCCAAGCGATGCTGTTGGTAAAGTTGGACAGCTTCCCCAGCAGACACATAAAGCCGAAGGCAATGGCGTAGGCCAGCGCCACAAAGCCCATTTGGATGGAGAATTTGTCCACAGATTCGTTGTCGGGAATCTCGTTGCCGCCGGGGTTGGTCAGGTCAACAAATTCCTTTTCATCCCGGGCCTCACGGAGTTGGATATGGCCACGCTTCTTGCCGATGTTGATATGTAACACACCGAAAACCGATGCCACCACAAAGCCGATGGAGGCTAAAGACAGGCCAAAGCTGCCGTTGCCGGCAAACTGGGCGGCAGGGGTGTTGGTGAAATTCACGTCCCAAGTTAAGGCATTTCCCGGACCCTGACCGAAGCCCAAGGGGAGAATCAAGCCGCAAACATAGGAAATGACGTTTTTGCCATATCGGGTCAGCAGGAAGAACACAATGGTAATGGCAAGACCGGTAAAGGCCTGCAGCATATAGGTGCCGCCCTGCAAAGCGCCAAACTCCACAACCTGGCAGCGGTGGGTTTTGACAGTGCTTTTTTCCGTTTTTAAGGACATTGCCGCAAAGCCGATGGCAAGACAGTGATAGGTAATCACCTGCATCATCCGGTTATCCACCAGTGTGATGCCGCAATGCTTCGTGATAATATCCACAATCAGCAGCAGTGTGCCGCCAAGGAGCGCTGAGGGAATCAGACATTTCCGGAACAGGGGAATTGTTCTGCGGAGAATATTGCCCAGCATCAAAAACAGCAGCAGCAGTCCCAGCTGCACCAAAAACGACCAAACCGGGCCGTAGTTGGCCATCGTAAAATCCCAATTTAAGGTTGTATCCATTTCTTATTGCTCCTTGTCTGTAATATCTGCTAGAGACACCCCGTTTTCCCGGGCAAGCCGGGCAAGATCCTCATATTCATATTTTTTTCGCTCTACGCCGTAGCCGGTGGCGATTTTCTGCCGGACAGGGCCATAAGGGGTCTGTACTGTTTCGGTTTTTCGGCTGAGAACATATCGGTGCAGCCGGTTCTCTCGTACACCCAAGGTGGTGGTGTGGCGGAAAATAAGTGGCACAATAGTATCTTTATCCTCCGGACGGCATAAAACGGTTAACATAATTCCGGGGCGGTTCTTTTTCATACCAATGGGGGTAGTGAAAACATCCAGCGCGCCGGCGTTCAGCAATTGCTCTGTAGCAAAACCGATGCCCTCACCGGTCATATCGTCCAAGTTGCAGCTCAGCTCCAAAATATCATCGCTTTCGCCGGCAGCTTCCCCCAGCATTGCCCGGACGCAGTTGGGGGCATCAAAATCCTTTTTGCCCATACCGTAGCCGATGGCTGTTACTGCTATCGGGGGCATATTGCCAAAATGGTTTACATAATATTTCAGCAGTGCGCCGCCGGTAGGAGTGCAAAGCTCGCCTTTTATCTCGCCACCGTAAATGGGTATGCCCTGTAAAATGAGGGCCGTGGCGGGGGCGGGAACAGGCAGCAGTCCGTGGGCGCATTTTACCTGCCCGCTGCCAACGTGAACAGGGGAGGCGTACACCTGCATAGCCCCCAGTTTGTCCATTAAGTAGGCTGTGGCGGTGATGTCTGCGATGGCATCCATTGCGCCAACCTCGTGGAAGTGAATCTGTTCCACCGGCTCGCCGTGAACCTGACTTTCTGCCTTGGCGATGCTTTCATAAATATCCAGCACCTGCTTTTTTACGGTGTCGGAAGCCTGCAAATGCTCCACAATGTGGGCGATATCTGCCAACCGGGAGTGATGGTGATGGTGGTGTTCCCCTTCCTCTTCGCCGGCAATCAGCACCCGCAAACGGGTACCGGTGATACCACACTTTATGCTATCTTGCCGGATAAATTTCACGGAAGGAATCCCAAGGGCGTTCAGCTCCGCCAAAATTTCATCGCTGTTGGGAAACAGCTCCAGCAGAGCGGCGGTGAGCATATCGCCGGCGCAGCCCATAGCGCAGTCTAAGTAAAGAATTTTCATTGCGTTCCTCCCATATGGTTCAGCATACCCGCAAGGTAGCCGGCGCCAAAGCCGTTGTCGATATTCACAACGCTCACGCCGCTGGCACAGGAGTTGAGCATTGACAGCAGGGCAGCAAGTCCGCCAAAGGCTGCGCCGTAGCCAACACTGGTAGGCACGGCAATCACGGGGCAGTCCACAAGACCGCCTACCACGCTGGCAAGAGCGCCTTCCATACCGGCAACGGCAATCACAACGCTGGCGCCCATCAGTTCATCGGAGTGGTTTAGCAGCCGGTGCAGTCCCGCAACGCCTACGTCATACAGCCGCACCACGGGGTTGCCTAAAAATTCTGCGGTGAGAGCGGCTTCCTCTGCCACGGGAATGTCGCTGGTGCCGCCGGTGGCGACCACGATTTTTCCGATTCCGCCGGGCTTTGCCACTTCACCTGCAATCGCCAGCTTGGCGTTTTCGTAATAAGTAATGGGAACGTTCTCGTTGATGGCGTCTGCTTTTTCCTTGCTTAGCCGGGTGATGAGAACGTTTTTCTGTCCGTTTTGCTTCATCGTGTCCAAAATGCCGATGATTTGCGCAGCAGTTTTGCCCTCGCCGTAAATTACTTCGTTGGCGCCCTGCCGCACCTTCCGGTGCAAATCCACCTTGGCGTAGCCCAAATCGGCAAAGGGCTGCTTTTTTAATTGCAGCAGCGCGTCGTCTACGCTGATATGGCCTGCCTGTACGGCCTGTAAAAGTTCACGAATATCGGTATTCACTGTCGCACCTCCAAATCCAAAAGGACGGTTGTGTAGTATTTTTTCAGTTCTGCCATAATAGCCTCTCTGTGCTGAAGCAGCAGCGGCAGCTGGGCTTCCCGCAGCTCCAGCTTTGCACCTCCGTCCAAATGACGGATACGAAAATCGGAAAATCCCAAAGATTGTAAGAAAGCTTCACTGTTTTCCGTCTTTTTAAGTAGTGTAGGGGTGATAGGCGTTCCCATAGGAATCCGGGTAGCCAGACAGGCATAGGCCGGCTTATCGTGGGTGAAGAGCCCCGCCTCTTTGGAGCACTTGCGGATGGTCTCCTTGGTCAGCCCACACTCCCGCAGGGGAGAGCATACACCCAGCTCCTGCAGAGCCTGCATACCGGATCTGTCGGCACAGCTATCACTGGCGTTGGTTCCGTCTATGACAAGAGAGAATCCGTCTTTCTGGGCTTGCGCTTTGATGGCGGTGAAGATTTGCTTTTTGCAATAATAACACCGGTTTTTCGGATTGGAAACAACCGCCGGGTCAGACAGCACGTCCAACGAAAGGGTGCGCATAGGTACATCCAGCTGGGCTGCAAGACGCCGGGCGTCATCGTATTCAAATTGGGGCTGGAAAGGGGTTTTGACATAATAAGCGCATACCGCAGCGCCCTGCTTTTTTGCCATATACAGCAGGTATGCTGAGTCCACGCCGCCGGAAAAAGCCAAGGCAAGCTTGGGATGTTGTTGAAAAAATGCAGACAGCTCCAATGTTATCCCCCTCTCGTAAACACTTTTTTATCATATCACAACTTGAAAGAAAAGAAAAGTATTTTCCTTTTAAGTCAACCCAACAAATGGCTGCATTTTGCGGCAGGTGGATATCGCTTGACTATTTTTTGTATCTATGATATGATGCAGAAGTGAGAATCTCAATTGTTCGACTATTTTCGCAATCCCAAAGGGAGGTGTGAACCGTGCAGATTGATTACACACATCCGCTGTTGCAGCGGATGAATAAGTTTTTATATTCTCCCGCCTATTTGCTGTTTATGGGCGGGTTGACCATATTGTCCAATGTATTTGAACTGGAGCTGTTTGCTTATACCCTCATCCTGCTGACGGGAATATACGTCTGCTTGTTTGCAAGAGACCTGTTGCCGCTGTTTCCGATTTTTGTCTGCGGCTATATTTCTCCGTCCAAAGGAAACAATCCCGGGTTGAGTGAGCACTCTGTTTTTTCTATAGAAGGCGGCGGTGTGTATCTGGCAGTGCTGCTGACACTGCTGGCAGCCAGCCTCATTTACCGCTTGATAACCGACCGGGACTTTGGCGGAAAGAAATTTCTGACGAAAAAACGGCAGCTGCTATCCGGTATGCTGATTTTGGCAGCCACTTATGTGATTTCCGGCGCGTTCAGCGGCCAGTGGAAGGAGTATGGCTGGCGGAATCTGCTGTTTGCTTTTTTGCAGCTTGTGGCGGTAGCCGGTCTGTACTATCTGCTCAGCGGAGCGGTACGGTGGGATTTGGCGCCCAAGGCGTACCTGTTCTGGACAGGCATCTGCGTGGGCTATGTGCTGCTGATTGAACTGATTGGTATTTACATCAAGGAAGATGTAATTGTGGAGGGCATCATTCGCAGAGAACGGATTGCCACCGGCTGGGGTCACTACAACTCTATGGGCGCTTTGTTCGCAATGATGATTCCGCTGCCCTTCTTTTTGACCGGCAAGGGCAAATACGCTTGGTTTGCCTACCTGTCTGCCTTCCTGTTCTGCGTGGCTTTGCTGTTCACCTGCTCCCGTGGATCGATTCTGGTGGGTGTGCCTATTTATTTGGCAACCTATGTGCTTTCTGTATTCCACAGCCGTCACGCCCGCTCCATAAAGTGGATGCACGTATTCCACGGGGTGATTATCGGTCTTCCCATACTGGTGACGGTATTATTCAATGACGAGCTGCAGCGGCTGTTTCAGGCTTTGCCGGCAGTAGGGAAAGACCTGTCTTTCAAGATGCGTTTGGACACCTACGCAGACGGCTTTAAGCAGTTTTTGAAATTCCCGATTTTTGGCGGATCCTTCTTCCCACTGGAGGATCAGTATAAGTGGGCATCGGCCAGCACGACCTTTGGTTATCTGTTCCCGCCCCGCTGGCACAACACCTTTTTGCAGCTGCTGGCAACCGGCGGTGTGGTGTGTTTTGCGGCATATGTTGTCCACAGAGTGCAGACTTTCAAGCTGTTCACGAAGAACTTCTCCGGCGAAAAGCTGTTTGCCGGACTGTCTATTGCAGCTTTGCTGCTGACCAGTATGGTGGACTGTCACTTCTTCAACGTAGGGCCGGTCCTCATTTATTCCGCAATACTGGCCTTTGTGGAGTTCCAGTTAAACAAAACAAAATCCGAGTCGTAAGGGCAACGCTCCGTAAGGAAGTATTGGTTTTGAACGGCCCCTTTTCCGCTTAACTGCATAAAAAATTCCCGAAATGCGTTAGCATTCCGGGAATTTTGTTATTTGTTAATCAAAAAAGTTACCACTTCAAAACTGCTTTGCACCCGAAAACGGTGGGATTTTCTGCCAGTCAAGGCAAAAAGCGCAGAAATACTTTGTGTATTTCCAGCATTTTTAACGCCGAATGGCGGGAAATTACGCCGTTTTTCGGGCATTACTTCCTTATGGAGTGTTGCCCAAGGCTCGGATTTTTTGCGTTACATTCGTCATCCAATTCCCAAAAACTCTAAAAGCACCTTTCCGGCCAGCAGCAGGATGACAAGCAGAATAACTGGACGCACAATCTTAGCACCGTTTTTTAAGGCAAGACCGGCGCCAAGGTACTGCCCGGCGGTGGCAAACACTGCGGAAATCAGACCGAGGGGGATCAGCACCTTGCCGGCAACCAGCGAGGTGAACAGGGCACCCACATTGGAAGCCAAATTGACCAGCTTTACATTGCCGGAGGCAGTGCGCACATCGATTTTCGCAACATAGCAGAAAGACAGTAGAAGGAAGGTGCCGGTGCCGGGACCGTAGAATCCGTCATAAGCGCCGAAGACCAAAGAAGCCCCCCAAATAATTCCTCTGCGCAGATGTTCGTTGAGGGGCTTGCGTTCCTCCGGCAGGTCTTTTTTCTTCAAAAGAATCACGGCAATCACAGGCAGCACAAAAAGCAACACAAGCTTTAAGTATTGCTCATCTATCGCCAAATGCAGCCGCGTACCCAAGTGAGCGCCAACCAAGGCGAGCGCAACGGAGGGGATACCCAAAAGCCAATCCACGTATCCGTTTTTTATGTAGCGTACTGTGGAGGCAACGGTGCCGATGCAGGAGGAAAGCTTGTTGGTGCCAAGGGCAAAGTGCATAGGAAGCCCGGCAAGCAGGTAAGTGGGCAGCGAAATGATGCCGCCGCCTCCGCCGATGGCATCGATAAAGGATGCGCAAAATACGCCCACACAGACCAGCAATACGACCCATATGGGATAACCGAAAATGTCCATAAAAATCTCCTTAACTTCTTCACTATTCACTATTACTTATTACTTCAAAGCCCGAAAGGCGTTTTTAGTGAAAAGTGAAGCGTGAAGAGGTAATAAGTAAAGCCCCAAAGGCGATTGCCTTTAGGTCTTTGGCATATGCTACACAATTTGATACAACCTCCCCAAGGTGCAACGCAAGATGGCGGAGTGTTGCTCTTTTACGAAAAAGGAGGACTTTGCGGCGATCAGGAGGAAACCGCCTGCAGCAACAGTCTGTGAATATCCATGGCCTGCTGCTGCGTATCGCAGCTGGGTTGATTGATCAGCAAGGCAAACTGCCGGAACGCCAGAATATACTGATTGACCATCCGGGGCTTCTCTGTTTCCCGGAATAAAAGCTGTTCTGTTCCATCCGGGTGCAGCAGCCGAACTGCCTGATCGCTGTGATCCAGCAAAAGACGATCCTCGATGCCGTGAAAATGCAGCAATGTGCTTTTGTGATTGATTCCACGATCCCAGCCGGTACGCATGATCAGCTGTCGGTTATTGCCTTCGTATAAAGATTCCGACCGGCAAACGATGTTTTCCTGTTGTTGGGCATTGTGCTGCAGCAGATGTAATCCGGAAAGCTCTGTCAGCCGGCTGCAGACGCTGAGAATGTTGACACCGCTGTCCACACAGCTGCCGCCCAGGGCTTTCCGGTCCTCAAGAATCACACCGTCGGGCATGTAAGGGTCGAAGAAGCCACACTCCATCAGCCGGATGTTCTCCGGCTGCAGAGCCGTTTCCAGCGTCTTGCTGTGTTGCAGATACCATTCGATATCCACCCCAAAGGCTGCGTGGAAGGAAACGTGAAACACCCGATGCTGTTCCCGGGCCATGGAAAACAGCTGCTCCAGCTCCTGCAGCTCCAGTGTGGCGGGCTTTTCCATCAGCACGTGCTTACCGGCACGCAAGCATTGTGCTGCGATCCGGGTGTGGGTGTGCAGTGGGGTGCTGACGACCACGCACTGCACGTCAGAAGCCAGCAGCTGCTCCAGGCTGTTGCACAGCAACATGCCGGGGGCTGCGTATTTTTGCATGTTTTCCGGATCAAGATCATACAGAGCCGCCACGGTCAGCGGCATATCCGGTTGGGACAGGGCCTGCAAATAGGTGGCAACGATGGTGCCACAGCCGATGATCCCCAGTTTCATGCGATCACCTCATTGCTCGGGAAGTAAGTAACGGTACACACCCAATTGGTCTGACAAACACCGTGCCTGCTCCAGCGTCTGCTTGGCAGTGCTATCACCGTTTTGCCGTTGTGCATAAGCCAACGCCAATAGCGCAAACAGTTTGCCGGACCGGTAGCCGGTCATCTCGGCGGTTACAATGGCGGTTCGGGCCAAACGCTCACCCTGAGCACTTTGACCGGAAGCGGTCATGGCCACGGAAGCGGCAGTCTGGGCCTTACCGCATTCAATCTCGTTGTTCATGCTGATATTCTTCTCCATGGCTTTGTCGTACCAGGACAGGGCGGCCTCCGGATCCATCAGACAGTTGGATTCCGCCAGGTTTGTGTAAAGCTTGCCCTCTAGTGCCAGCAGTTTGTTTTCCTGCACCAGTTCCAGCGCGGAGCTGTAGATCAGCGCCGCTTCCCGGTAGTGCCGACGGAAACGGAAAATATGTCCCTTGATTCGCAGCAGCTCGATCATGTCCGGCAGCGGTGTGTCAGGGGCAGCCAGCAACTGCTCCGTCATGGCCAAAGATTCATCAAAATGTCCCTTCAGGAACAGCAGATCCGCATACTTGATGGCAGTGGTGTTGTAAATATGGACGGGGATCAGCGTTTTTACCAGATCCATTTCGTCCAGCAGTTCCCGATAGCGCAGAATGCTGGTATCGTAGTTGCCCAACAGGTGAGAAATGTGGATTTGCAGGAAACGGTACATATAATGCCAGACGCCCATTTGGGCTTTTTCGATGGGATGGGCGCTGTCAAAACGCTCTGCTTCTGACAAATTACCTGTACGGCGCAGCCACAGCAATTCTGCATATACTGCCAGCGTATGCAGTGCCGGCGCATCACAGTTCAGCTGACCCATCAAAGCAAAACGCAGTTCGTTCCAAAATCCGATGCCGGCAAAATATTCCAGCGCCTCGAACAGCTTGTCCCGCACCGGCGGAATATGCTCGGGGTAGCGGATCACATTCTCCAGCACCATGGCAAAATAACCATAGAGTCTGCCGTTGCGGTTTTCCAGGATCACATCCAGCAGCTGCTCCAGCAACACGATGCGCCACTTGACAGGCATCTGCTCGTAAATATGGTTGCGGATGCTTTCGTCCACTTTCCACAGACCGTTTGAGCCGCTCAGTTGCAGAAAAACGGATTTCTCCAGTAAAATGCTCAGATCGCCCAAATGATACAGTAGCTTCATTTTTTCCAGCAGCTTGGAAGCAATATTGCAGTCAAAGCTCTGCAAGGTGGAAAGTATGCTGACTGCGTGTTGATCCTTTTCCTTCAGATGCCGCATATAACGGTCAATAATGGTGGTACTACCGGAAAAATGGTCGAAATCCGGAGATCTGCCGTTGTTGACGGCATCTTCATAAAGGTCCACACACAGATCAAGGTATAGCGGAACACCGCCTGCATGGCAGATGATCGGACGGATCACCGATTCGTCACTGATGGGGACACGCTCCAAAAACCAGCGGCAGTCCTCATCGGACAAGTTGGTCAGCAGGTGCTGATCCAGATAGGGCTGCCAGTCCTCGTCTTTTTTATCCCAATCCAACCGATCCCGTGAGCCGATCACAAATAATGTCCGCTCGCAGGATAAAAACAGCTCCTGTAACCAGGCCATATGCTCCACGGAGGAGACCATACCCTGTGTGCGGGTGGTGAGGATTTCATAGGAATCCAAAAACAGCACATGCAGAACGCCCTTTTGGGCGCTGTGATTTATGCACAGCGCAAGATAGTAAGGCAGACGCTCAAAAATCTCAAATTCATCCAGCGTGGAGATCTCCTGAATCTCTTCCTTGTACTTTCTGCGAAAGTGCTGATCCTGAATGAAATCGATACTCTTTTCTAAAATGGTCTTGGGTATGGAGACAGAGGCTGTACAGATGCTGATGGCATCGTTCAGTGCCTCAACGATCACAGGGGAGAGAAAGGCGTTTTTGGTTTTAATTGCTTCCATACTGATCCGGGCTTTGGCGTAGTACTGCATCAGCGCATAGTCAAACAGACTGCCGTCGCCATGCAGCATACTCCGGATGGAGGTCAGAATGTTGATGGGATTTGCGTAATCATAAGCCTCAAGGTTGATGCAAATGTTGCAGAACCGATAGCCGGGGTGCTTTGGGTAGACAGCTACTGCACTGCTGTCTGCAATCTGCTTCAGCAAACTGGTTTTGCCGATACCGCCCTTGCCGTAGAAAACAATGATCCGTCGGCTGTGCGCTTCATCGGTTGCAGCGGTCACATCGGCAACACAGTTGGCAAAAACCGTCTGCGGCTCGGTGCGATCCGTGAATATTTTGTTTGCTTTGAAGGTGTTGCTTCTTTTGGCGAATTTGCTTTTCAGTGCCATATCTGCACTCCCATCCCGCTCCACTTTCCGGAGCTGTTCTTTTTTGCCATTTTACCATGGGTGTAAAAGCTTGTCAATGCAGCAAAGCTGATGGGACAGGTTCAGAAAAACGCCCCGGGAATTTTCTGTAAATATGCTTGACATCCCGGCTGGAGAGCAGTAAAGCGCATTTCGGTATGATGTACGCTGAGAAAGTATGGGGCTCCGTACCCGGCAGCGCAGGTCCGCCGGGCCAGACTCTCACCTCCGGTTCGAGTCTGCTTCCAACAAAGAATAAATCCCATAGTGAATGTATCATTCACTATGGGATTTATTGGTGCCGGTGGCCGGACTCGAACCGGCACGATGTCGCCATCGGTGGATTTTGAGTCCACTACGTCTACCAATTCCATCACACCGGCAGGCACGAACACAGTATACACTATCTTTTTCAAAATTGCAAGAGGTAATTTTCATAAAAAAGGAAGTCCGTGAGGACTTCCTTTTCGTTAATTAGAATTGTGCGTTTTGGGTTTGATACAGTTTGGCGTAAATGCCACCCTGTTCCAGCAGCGCTTCGTGGGTGCCACATTCGGCAACCACGCCGTCGGCAATGGACACAATCCGCTGCGCCGCCCGAATGGTAGAGAGCCTGTGGGCAATAATCAAGGTGGTGCGGCCTTGGGAGAGGGCATCAAAGGCCCGCTGGATTTTGGACTCTGTCAGGGAATCCAATGCAGAGGTGGCTTCGTCCAGAATCAGAATGGGGGGATTCTTCAGGAAAATCCGCGCGATGGCAACCCGCTGCTTCTGACCGCCGGAAAGGAGCGTTCCCCGCTCACCCACATAGGTCTGAAAGCCTTGGGGCATTGCCATAATGTCCTCGTAGATTTCCGCTTTTTTCGCAGCGGCAACCACCTCTTCCATAGTGGCGTCAGGCTTACCGTAGCGGATGTTCTCGAAAATGGTGTCGGCAAACAGAAACACATCCTGCTGCACAATGCCGATATTCTGGTGAATGGATTTCTGAGTTACGTCCCGAATGTCCTTGCCGTCAATCCGGATGGCGCCGGAGGACACGTCGTAGAAACGGGGGATTAGTTGACATAACGTTGTCTTGCCGCCGCCGGAGGGGCCTACAATGGCAACGGTTTCCCCCGGCGCAATCTGCAGACTCACATTGTGTAGTACATCCAAATTATCGGCATAGGCAAAGGACACATTCTCCAGTTCGATTGCCCCTTGCACATTTTCCAAATCCGGCGCGTCGGGCTTGTCCATAACGGTGGGTTCCAAGCGCATAATTTCCACAAAGCGGTTCAGTCCTGCAAAGCCGTTGGCAAACAGCTCAGAGAAGCCAGACAGCTTTCGCATAGGCCCTACAAAGGAGGTGATGTACAGACAGAAGGTGACCAAATCCCGATAGTCCATACTGCCCTTCATCACATAGTAGCCGCCCACGCCGATGACCACCACGTTTAAGCTGCAAAGGAAAAATTCCACCGAGCTGTGGAATAAGCCCATAGCCTTGTAAAACTCCCGTTTGGCGGTTTTGAAAATGGCGTTGGCATTGTCGAAGCGACGGCTTTCTGCCGCCTCGTTGGCAAAGGCTTTGGCGGTGCGGACACCGGACAGGCTGGACTCAATCTCCTGATTGATGTGGCCGGTGGTTTCCTTTGCGGCAGCGGAGGCACGACCCATTCTTCTGCGCAGACACATCACAATGGTCAGAAAAATGGGGATCACCAGCAGAACCACGATTGCCAGCTGCCACTGGATGGAAGCCATCACAATCAGCGCGCCGATAATGGTCAAAAAGGAGGTAAGCAAATCCTCAGGCCCGTGGTGGGACAGCTCCACGATTTCAAACAAATCCGAGGTCAGCCGGCTCATCAGCTTGCCGGTGCGGTTGCGGTCGTAAAAATCAAAGCTTAAGGTTTGCATATGCCGGAACAAATCCCGACGGATATCCGCTTCCACCCGCACGCCGAAAATATGCCCGTAGTAGGAAACAATGTAATTCAGCACAGAGCGCAGCACGTAGCTGAGCACCACCGCGCCCATAATCAAAAAGAACGTCTTGTACATCTGTCCCGGCAGCATATCGTACAGTGCGCTGCGGGTCACCAGCGGAAAAGCCAAATCCACCCCGGCAATCAGACAGGCGCACAGCATATCCACAGCAAACAGCTTTTTATGGTTGCCGAAGTAGCTGATAAAAATGAAAAGGGGACTCCTTTTCTGAAATTCTTGCGTGGTCATAACCAACCCTCCTTGTTTCGTTCTATTATACTCCCGTTTGCCAAAAAAACAAGATAATTGACACCTTTGACAATAGAAAAAACTTTGCTATACTATCTGTGAGGTGATTGGGGTGGAGATTCTGTATTCCGATGAAAATTTGGCGGTGTGCATCAAGCCGGTGGGCTTGGATGCGGAGCATCAGGTGCCGGCGCAGCTGCAGCAGCAGTTGGGCGGCGAAATCTATACCCTGCACCGCTTGGATAAAAATGTTGGCGGCGTGATGGTCTACGCCCGCAATAAGCAGACGGCTGCCGCCCTGTCCAAGGCCATTGCCCAAGGGGAAATGGTGAAGGAGTATGTGGCGCTGGTCCACGGCGCACCCCCACCCGAGGGGGATTGGGAGGACCTGTTGTTCAAAGACAGCCGGCGGAATAAGGTCTTCGTGGTAAACCGGCAGCGCGCCGGCGTAAAGGCTGCCCGCCTGTATTACCGCTGCCTGCGCACCGGGGAGCAGTCGCTGGTGCGTATCCGCCTGTACACCGGCAGAAGCCACCAAATCCGCGTCCAGTTTTCCAGCCGGGGCTATCCGCTGGTGGGAGACCATAAGTACGGCAGCCGGGACACTGCCAAAGAACCGATGCTGTTTTCCTGCTGTATCACCTTCCCTTACGGAGGGCAGCTGCGGCAATTTGAAGCGATACCGGAATGGGGGAAGGAACTGTGAAAAAAGCAACAGTCAGTATGCTCATAGCGATGACGGTTTTCGGCACTGTGGGTATTTTTGTGCGGGGGATTCCGCTGCCCTCGGCAACCATCGCCTTTGCCCGGGGTGTGCTGGGCGTGGCGGTGCTGTTGTGTGTTATGGCGCTGACAGGGAAGCGGCTGGACAAGGGGAGCATCCGACAGAACCTGCCCCTTTTGCTGCTGTCCGGCGCAGCCATCGGCGGCAACTGGATCTTGCTGTTTGAAGCCTACCGGCATACCACCGTGGCGGTGGCTACCGTGTGCTACTACTTAGCGCCGATGTTTTTGATTTTGGCGTCGCCCCTGCTGGGGGAACGGCTCACCGGCAAAAAGCTGGGGTTATCTGCTTTGGCGCTGGTGGGTATGGTGTTCGTTTCCGGCGTGCTGCAGGGGGGCGAGTTTAACCTGAAGGGGATTGCCCTCGGCGTTGGCGCGGCAGTGCTGTACGGGTCTGTAATGTTTATGAATAAGAAGCTGGGCGCCATTTCCGCCTATGACAAAACCGTGGTGCAGCTCTCTGCGGCGGCAGTGGTGATTTTGCCGTACTGCCTGCTGACCCGGGGCTTTGCCTTGGAGCAGATGACCCCTGTTAGCTACCTGCTGCTGGCGGTGGTGGGCATTGTCCATACAGGGCTTGCTTACTGGCTGTATTTTGGCGCATTGGGGCGACTTTCTTCCCAAAGCGCAGCGATTCTCAGCTATCTGGATCCGGTGGTGGCAATCCTGCTGTCGGCGGTAGTGCTGAGAGAAACAATGGGCTGGCAGGAGGCTGTAGGCGCGGCGCTGATTTTGGGAAGCGCCTTGTGTAGCGAATTGAGTGGGAAAAAAGTTGCGAAAAAGGGTTGACAATCCAATAACCGTGGGTTATAATAGCAAAGCTGTCAAGAAAATGCTGATATAGCTCAGTCGGTAGAGCGCATCCTTGGTAAGGATGAGGTCCCCGGTTCAAATCCGGGTATCAGCTCCAAAAATCCCGTTCACGTAAGTGGACGGGATTTTTACTTTTTCACTATTCACTTTTCACTCTTCACTAAATTCACATTCGGGATTTTTGGAAAGTAAGAAGTAATAGTGAATAGTGAAGAAGTATTGCGGCTTCGGCGCTTTTATGCTACAATACACCAAAGGTCGGTGATAATATGTCCAAAATCAAGTTGTTGCTTTCCGGAAATACCAATTTGCAATACTACTTAGATGCAGTGAGAGAAGCAGGCGCCGAGCCGTTTGCAAAATATCTGCCCGAAATTGACACCGGGTATGACGGCTTAATCCTTTGCGGCGGGAACGATATTGACCCTTCCTACTACAACGAAGCGCCTAACGGCGCAACCAATATTGACAAGGCAAGAGATGAAGTGGAATTTTCCTTGCTCAAAGCATATATCGATACCGGTAAACCGGTATTGGGCATTTGCCGCGGTTGCCAACTCATCAATGTCTTTTTTGGCGGTACGTTGTTTCAAGACCTGCCGGATGCGCATTTACACACCAATAAAACCGATTTTTACATAGCCCACCCTGTTTCGGCAAACCAAACGAGTGTGTTGAGCAAGCTTTACGGAACGACTTTTTCCGTTAACAGTTGTCACCATCAGGCTGTGGATAAATTGGGCGAAGGCCTTTGCGCCACCGCGTATTGGGATGGCAGATATATTGAAGCGTATGAGCACCGTTTTTTGCCCATTCTGGCGGTACAATGGCATCCCGAGAGGATGTGTGCAGGGGAGAAACGCGCGGACACCGTGGATGGAATTGAAATTTTCAAGCATTTTGTAGCAATGTGCAAGGATAACAAGTGATTTTGCACTATGCCAAGCGCATGTTTTTGGGGAAGTAAGAAGTAATAGTGAAGAGGGATTGCCCCTCCGCCGCTTTTATACTACAATACACCAAAGGTCGGTGATGATATGATCAATTATGCACACAGAGGAGCCAGTGAGTATGCTCCGGAAAATACGCTTTCCTCTTTTTATCTGGGTTTGTTGCAAGGTGCAAATGGCATTGAAACAGATGTCCAGAAAACCAAGGACGGTGTGTTGGTGCTGTTCCACGATGAAACCCTTGACAGAGTTTCAAATAAGCAAGGAAATCTTTGCGATTACACGTGGGATGAACTTAAGGATGTCAAGATCTACGGCAATTGCACCACGGGATTTTATGATAGAATTGTTACCCTAAAAGAGTTTTTGGAAAAGTTCTCCCAATACGACATCAATTTTGCTGTTGAATTAAAAGGTGCGGATGTTGAAAAAGAAACACTTGAAATGGTGAAGGCTTTTGGATTGATGAATAAAACGACCTTTACCAGTTTCCGTTTTCCGTACATTGCAAGAATTAAGGAACTTGACAAAACCGCCCGAATTGGTTGGCTTGTTTCTTCTGTAAATAATGAGGTAATTGACCAATTATTGCAAGTTGGCGGAGAGGAAATTGCGCCCAAAGCCGAGTTGCTTTCAGATGAACTTATGAAAAAGTGCAGAAACGCGGGTCTCGGCGTTAGAGCGTGGGGTGTTTCCAATGTGACGCTTATGAAGAAGATGTGTGCACTTGGTGTGGACGGTATGACGGTAAATTTCCCCGATAGGTTGCACGAATATCTGCACACACAGTAAAGTCGATAATGTTTTTACACGTCGGTTTCAAAGCCCCCGCTCTCATATGAGAGCGGGGGCTTTTTTATTATTGTTAGAGTTCTCGTCCCTCACCGGGAAAGTGCTTTTTAACAAACTGAATCAGATGGTGCATATTGCTGGACAGGTGTTCTCCCTGCTTCCAAACAAGGCTGACCTGCGTACGCATAGGCGGGTCGAGGGGAATGCCCACAAGACCGGGTGTGGATTCAAGCAAAAACTGAAAAAGAAAGCCTACGGCAAGTCCGCTGGCAGCCATATTCTGCATGGTGGTTACCTGCGCAGTGCTCAGCAGTATGTTAGGCGCATAACCGCTTTGCTTAAATCTTTCTAAGATTCGCTCGGTTTGGAAAAAGCTGTTTTTGAATAAGACCAGCGGCGCGTCTTTCAATTCTTCAATCGTCAGAGCTTCTTTTTGGGCTAAATTGTGATTTTTACTTACGCAGCAAACGTTATCAAGCGCAATCAGCGGCTGGGATTTCAGGTGCGCATCGATCGGCCCCTCGTGGGGGAGAAATGCCATATTGATTCTATGGTCCTCCAGCATTTGAATAAGGCCGGTGCGGTCGTCTTCAATGATATTGATTTTGAAATGGGGATTATTTTGAAAGAAATCGCCGTACAAAATAGGGAGGATGAACGAGCCAAGCATCGGCGGAATACCAAGATTTAAGACCTTGTTATCGCTCAGCTCCTTCATGGTTTTGAGTGTGCGGTCGGTGTTTAACAGCAAATCGTTGGCAAGCTCCAAAAGCACAGCGCCTTCCTTGGTGAGCACCAGCCGTTTGTTTTGGCGGGTAAAAAGCATTGTGCCAAACTCGTTTTCCAGTTTGCTGATGGCGTTGGAAACCGATGGCTGGGAGATGTTCAGACTTTCCGATGCCCGGCTTACGCTGTTATACTTGCACACGGCTTGGAAATAACGAAGTTGGTCCAGTGTCATAGGTTACTCCTTTTATAGATAAAAACTATAAAATAGAAAGATAAAAATATTTTACAAATACATTATAGTTTGCTACACTGATATTATCAAGTATAAATTTGAACAAGGAGCGACAAAGATGCAAACATATAAAATAGCAGTTATCGCCGGTGACGGCATCGGCCCTGAGGTAATTGCCGAGGGCGTAAAGGTCTTAAAAAAGGTAGCCCAGCTGGACGGCAGTTTTGCATTTGAATTTACCGAATTCCCATGGGGCTGTGAGTACTATCTTGAAAACGGCGAGATGATGCCGAAAAACGGAATGGAAATTCTCTCAAAATTCGATGCCATTTTCTTAGGCGCTGTTGGCGCGCCGGGAGTGCCCGACCATATTTCCCTGTGGGATCTGCTGCTTACAATCCGCAAGGGCTTTGACCAGTATGTGAATTTGCGTCCTGTAAAGCTGCTGAAAGGCGCACCGTGTCCTCTCAAGAATGTGAGCGAGTCGGACGTGGATATGGTGTTTGTCCGGGAAAACAGCGAGGGCGAATATGCAGGAAGCGGCAGCTGGCTGTTCAAGAATAAGCCCAACGAAGTGGTAATTCAGGACGGCGTTTTTTCAAGAGTCGGCTGCGAGCGGATTATCCGCTATGCCTATGAGCTGGCAAAAAAGGAGCACAAAACCCTTACCAGCATCAGCAAGGGCAATGCGCTGAACTATTCTATGGTTTTCTGGGATCAGATTTTTGCGGAAGTGGGCAAGGAGTATCCCGAGGTGAAAACCTACTCCTATTTGGTGGATGCAGCAAGTATGTTTATGATCAAAGACCCCAAGCGGTTTGAAATCGTGGTTACTTCTAACCTTTTCGGCGACATTCTCACAGACCTTGGCGCAGCCATCGCAGGCGGTATGGGCTTGGCGGCAGGGGCAAACATCAACCCGGAAAGAAAGTTCCCGTCTATGTTTGAGCCCATCCACGGCTCTGCGCCGGACATTGCAGGGCAGGGGAAAGCCAATCCCTTGGCAACGGTGTGGTCTGCAAGCCAGCTGCTGGACTTCTTTGGCCATACCGATTGGGGTAAAAAGCTGATTGATTGCATTGAAGAAGTGCTTTGCGAAAGAAAGGTGCTGACGGCTGACCTTGGCGGCACCAATTCCACCCGTGAGGTTGGCGACGAGATTATCAGAAAAATGGAAAGCAGACGGTGAAAATATGTTTGAAAGAAGGACAGTTAAAAACCCGTGGGAAGGTAAACTGCAGCCCTTCAGAATCATTGGAAATGTGTACTTTGTCGGCACATTTCAATCGTCCTGCCATTTGATTGATACAGGCGAGGGGCTTATCTTAATTGACCCCGGATATTCCAATGCCTTGTATCTGGTGATTCGTTCCATATATGAGTTGGGCTTCAACCCGAAGGACATTAAGTATATCATCAATACCCATTGGCATTGGGATCACGCGGAAGCCACGGCGGCAATGGTGGATTTGTCCGGTGCAAAGACGTTGATTGGCCGGGAGGATGCAGAAAACGCAAAGCGGTATTTTACCCCGGATATTTTGATTAAGGATGGGGATACCCTGACCCTTGGCAACACAACCGTTTCCTTTATGGAAACCCCCGGTCACACCAAGGGAACGGTTTCCTTTTTCTTCAACACAGAGGATAGTGGAAAAATCTATCGTGTGGGTATGTTTGGTGGTGCAGGCGCAAATACCTTAGCGCAAGGCAACTTTGACTACGATGGCTGCAGAGAGGACTACCGCAACTCTGTACACAGACTGCAGAAAGAAGAAGTGGATGTGTTTATCGGCAACCACGTTTGGAACAACGATACTGCCGTGAAGGGCGAATTGCTCTTGAAAACAGGGGAGAACAAGTTTATTGACAAAAACCTTTGGCACACATTTCTGACCTTTTGCGAGAAACGCTTGGACGAAGTGATTGCAAAAGACGCATAAAAAGTTCGTTTTGAAAGCCAGCAAAGGTGATACCCTATATGCCTGCGCCAACGGATTGCATATTGCAATGGGTCTGCTGTGGTGATATAATAAATCTGTTAAGATTTATGAAAAGGAGAGCCTGTTTTATGGTAGACGAACTGAAAAGTATGGTTGGCGGAGATGAAGAAATCCTGTACGAGGGCCGCCCCAACAAAAAGTGCTTTATTTTTGAAAGTATTCTGAATCCGCTGCTGCCCGTAGCTGTTATCTGGGCGATTCTTGATTCTACCTTCCTAAAGGTCGGCATCGAAAGCGGGAATACGATTATGCTTCCCTTTATGCTGCTGCATATGATGCCGGTTTGGATCTATTTGGCAGGCGTTATTTTTTCTTTCAAAAAATATAAAAACACTTATTATATTGTGACAGACCATGGGATATATATCTCTCACGGCATCTTTACAGTGAACTGTGATGTAAAAACCTTTGCCGAGCTCTCCCGCGTCAACCTGCACAGAGGCCTGCTTGACCAGATGTTTGGGGTCGGCGATGTGCTGATTACGACCAATCAGTTCACCCGTAAGAATACGCCGGCAGTGTTGGGAATCAACAGCATTTCCAACTATAAAGAGGTATATAAGCTGATTCAAAAATTGCAGAAGGATATTTATTCGGATATTATGTACCCCAATGATTTAAGGCCCAAGGAAAACTACGGCTACAGAACAAAATATAAAGGCTGAGGGCATTGGGAAAAGAAACAAAAAACAGCCTTGGCAATTGTTGCATTTCATCCTATATATTAGCATCCGACAAATGAAAAAAATTCTTTACGAATGAAAAAAATTGATGTATAATAGCTGCTGGAAAAGTGATTTGCTAAGCAAGGCACTTTATCTAAATCATTATGGAGAGTGATAAAAGTGAAACTGATTATTAAGGAAAACTATGACGAAATGAGTGCATGGGCTGCGCAGCATATTGCAAATGCAATCAACAATCATAAGGAAAACCGCCCCTTCGTTCTAGGTTTGCCTACCGGTTCTTCACCTCTTGGCGTTTATCGCAAACTGATTGAGATGAATAAAGCAGGCAAGGTTACATTTAAGAATGTGGTAACCTTTAATATGGATGAATATGTGGGCTTGCCCAGAGAGCACGACCAGAGCTATTGGTATTTTATGCACGATAATTTCTTCAATCATATCGATATTCCTGCAGAAAATATCAACATTTTGGACGGTATGGCTGCAGATTTGGAGGCAGAGTGCCAGCGTTATGAAGATAAAATCGCTTCCTACGGCGGTATCGACCTGTTCTTGGGCGGCAGCGGTGTTGACGGTCACATTGCCTTCAATGAGCCCTTTACCTCTCTGTCTTCCCGTACAGGCGTGCGTGCCCTGACGGAGGATACGCTGATTGTAAACTCCCGTTTCTTTGATAACGACCCCAACAAGGTGCCTAAGACTGCACTGTCTGTAGGCGTTGGTACGGTTTGCGATTCCAAGCAGGTTTTGCTGGTTATCAACGGCCATAATAAGGCTCGCGCACTGCGTCACTGTGTGGAAGGCGGCGTGGACCACGCTTGGACCATCAGCGCTTTGCAGATGCATCCGGACGGAATCGTTGCTTGCGACGAGGCAGCCTGTGGCGAACTGAAGGTTGACACCTACAAGTACTTCAAGGAAATCTACAAAGACGAAGTGTAAGCAAAAAAAGCAATAAAAAGCTCCCGAGTAATCGGGAGCTTTTTTGTTTGTAATTTAGCCGTTAATGTAGTGCAGGAGTTCCTGCTTGGTCATATTGGCAATGCCCAAAGCCTCGGCGGTTCTGCCTTCAGTCATTTGGTCGTCCAAAATCGTTCTGCCCAGAGTAATGATTGCATCGATGCAGGGGGTGGGAACGCCTACGATCTTAGCTAGCGCACGGATAGGCTCCAGAGAATAGGGGATATCCTCCAGCAGATACCGTGTGGACAGGGTGTTGGAGGTCATAATGCCCTCGTAGCCGGGATTTTGCTTGCAAATCTGATACAGGGGCGTGCCGGGCTCGGCACATTCGTACATAGCGATATACTCCTGACAGATGTTGCGCTGCTCGTAACCGAACTCCTTGGCAATGGCGATACGCTCCTTGTCCATTGCGCAAATGTACTTGCCCACAGAGGGGGTAATGCCCTCGTGATAGTATTCAAAGGGCACGAAAGGATCTGCCTCGATACGGCTGGTATTCAGCAGCATAGGCGCAGGGTGCATCATAGCGTTCAGATTGTCCAAGCTGACCGCTACTACATTGGAAACCAGCTTAAACCAAGGCAGCTGAGGACAAATGGCGGCTTCCAGCTTTGCGTTATCGGAAGCGGGAAGGGCAGCCATAGGCACCTCGCTCTTAAGACCGAAGATATATACATTGCCGTTGCTTTGAATACGGGTGGAGTACAGCAGGGTGCAGGCAGCGCCCACAACCACCTTTGCCTTGCAGTTCATTTCTTCCATTGTTCTGCGGAACTCAATGGCGCCGCAGGAAGCTTCCGGATGCAGCAGGATAACCTGACCGTCCTTTAAGTGGGGAATCATTTTCTGCGCAATGCTTTTTTGGTAGATAGACGGCAGCACCACCATCAGAATATCTGCCCCGTCAATGGCCTTGCCCATATCCGTTGTGGCAAATTCCAGAGGGCCGTAGCCTTCTACGGCGTGGCTGATTTTAATGCCGCCCAAGGCGTTGAGCTCGTCAACCGTTTTTTGCACAACGTCAAACAAGCGTACCTTCTGACCCATAGAGCCCAAATGGCCTGCAATGGCCTGTCCGCCGTTGCCGCCGCCGATAATTGCCCATACTTTTTCCATAAATTCTCTCCTCCTGTTATTCTACAGTTTCGCGACGAACCAAGTATTTGTTGACTGCTTCGTCGTCTATGGTGATACCGAGACCCGGCTCGTCGTTAATATACACTTTACCCTCTGCCGGCTTTACCTGCCGGTAGTAGCTGCAGATGTCTCCGTCCAGCCGGTACGGAGAGAAGAATGCGTGACCGATGGTTTGCACAATATTGGTGCAGGTGGCTGCAATGTTTAAGCTTGCCGCCTCGGTGATGCCTTCTTCAATCATAGAGTTGAAGAACACCTGTACGCCGTTGGCATCGGCGTATTCGCAAATGGCCTTGGCAGGACGGATGCCGCCGTTCTTGGTGACCTTAATGCTGAAAATGTCCACAGCCTCTGCTTTTACAAGGTTACGGGCATCCTGCAAGGTCATAACACCCTCGTCAGCAGAGAGGGGGATGTCAATGCTGCGCCGTACTTTAGCCATTCCGTCTACGTCCCAGCTTTGCAGGGGCTGTTCAAAGAACAGAATGTCGCAGTTGCGAATCTGCTTCCAATAGCGGATAGCGGTGTCCACATCCCAACCTTGATTGGCATCTACAATCAAGGGATAATCCTTGCCGACAGCTTCCCGGACAGCGCAGGTTCTGGCGGCATCATTCTTCCAGTCAGCGCTGCCAATCTTAATCATACAGCCGCAGTATCCGGCCTCTTTTGCCTCCAGCACTTCCTTGGCGCTTTCCTCGGGAGTGCTGCCGCCAATGGACCACATACAGTTCATACTGTCCCGGCGCTTGCCGCCCAAAAGCTGGTGTACCGGCATACCGCTTGCCTTGCCCCAAATGTCATAGACAGCCATATCCACAGCGGATTTGGTCAGGTGCTGGTTGCGGATGATGGCATCCATAATGCGGTGGATTTCGTTAATATTGGTGGGGTCTTTACCCAACAGGGCAGGGGCTAAATGCTCCCGGAGAACCAGCGCTGAAACAGGAGCGCTATCGCCGGTGAAAAGGGGCCACGGGTCACATTCACCGTAACCGACAATGCCTTCGTCAGTGTAAATCCGTACCACAACCGGTGTGGCGGTGGAGAAAATCCCGTATTCTTGGGATAGATGGTAGGGGTGCTTTAAGGGTACTGCCAGTGTTTCAATGTCAATTTTTGTAATTTTCATAACACTACCTCCTTATGAAATAATCATATCATATGGACTTGCTATTGCATAATACATATGATATGATAGAAGACATAACTACGAAGTTATGAGGAGGGCATATATGTTTCGCTTGCGTACTTACATTGAGGAGATTGTAAAGACAGGAAGCTTTTCTCAGGCGGCTGCCAATCTTTACATATCCCAACCGTCTATCAGCGCCTGCGTAAAGCGTTTGGAGCAAAAGATAGGGGAGCCGCTGTTTGACCGCTCGGTGACACCTGTGCAGCTAACCCAGTGCGGTGAGGCGTATCTCCGCGCCGCCCGGCAGATTCAGCTGGCAGAGGAGGATTTCTCCACTTTTTTGGATGAGTATCGGGAATGTGGCGGCGGCAAACTGGTTATTGGCGGCTCTAATTTGAACATTTCCTACATTCTACCGCCTCTGCTGCAACGGTTTTCTGCCCGCTACCCGGATGTGGAGCTGGAATTGGTAGAGGGCAGCATTGACGCGCTGCAGCAAATGCTTTGGGAGGGCAGTGTGGATTTGGTTATGGACAGCTGTGATGCAGATGCCAGCCGTTTCCGGACATATTACTATAAGGATGAAAACTTGATTTTGGCAGCGCCGCCGCAGCTATCTCGCAATTTAGAGGCGTATGCGTTAAGCTATGAGGACATTCGCAACAACCGCCATCGGGATTCTGCAGTGCAGCCGTTGCCGCTATACCTACTCAACAATGTGCCGTTCATATCCCTGACGCCGGAAACGGATACGTGGCAGCGTGTGCAGACCATCTGCCGGGAATCGGGATTTGAACCTAAGATTGTGTTTTCCTTAAGTCAGCAGACAACAGCTTTCAATATGGCCAGCGCAGGGCTGGGTGTTACCTTCGTCAGTGACACGCTTATAAAAAATGCAAACTTCGTTTCGGATATGAAATTCTTTAAGGTGAGCGACAGGGAAGGGCACCGTCAGATTAAGGTATTTCAAAAGCTTAACCGTTATACCAGCTACGCAGTAAAGGCCTTTTTGCAATTGTTAGAGAAATAAAAGTCCCCTCTGTGAGAGATTGCGAAACTGACAAAAATTTATCTTGACAAAAACCGTTAAACAAGTATAATTGTATACAATAGTGCAGAACAGCACTGTGTATACATATCTTGTTATTGTCACACCGGTAAAGGAAAGGATATGTATGGGAGATTTTAAGAACGTCTCAATGGCAAATCAAGTGTTTGACCGCTTGGAGAACGATATTATACAAGGCGTGTATGCCAAAGGTGAAATTCTCACTGAGCAGAAGCTGGCGGATAAGCTGGGGGTCAGCCGTCCCTATGTTCGCGAGGCGCTTCAGCGCTTGCAGCAGGAGCATTTGATTGAAGAGAGTGGCAAAGGCGCAAGAGTTGTAGGAATATCCGAAGAAGATGTTTTGGATATTATGGCGATTCGGGAGCAGATTGAGGGCCTGGCGGCCTACTATGCTGCGCGGAACATTACCCCGGAGGGGGTTGAAAAGCTGTCACATCTGGTGGAGCTTCAGGAATTTTACTTTTTCAAACGGGATGCCCACCGGTTACGGCAAACAGATGAGCAATTCCACGATATGATATGCACCTTGGGTGGGCGGAACGTGATCACAGATACCCTTGCGCCCCTACACCGGAAGACACGCCGCTGCAGGCAGCATTCTATGGAGAATTGGGAGCGCGCAGCCCTGTCCAGACAGGAACATTACAAAATTTATAAAGCCATTGCCGCGGGAGATGCTGAATTGGCGCAAAAGCTTACAGATCAGCACGTTTCCAACGCAAAGGCACAAATGATAAAAAATTTTTCAAGAGGTATTCAGGAGGAAGAATTATGAAAAAGCTAATTTCTGTCATTTTGGCGCTGGTTTTGGTACTGGCACTGACTGCATGCGCAGGCGGCACAACAAAAATGACTATGGGTACCGGCGGTACTGCCGGCACTTACTATGCCTTTGGCGGTGTTTTGAGCCAGTACATCAAAAACCACGCCGGTGTGGATGTAACCGTTGTTTCCACCGACGGCTCCAAGGCAAACATTCAGGGCATTGCTTCCGGCGACTATCAGCTGGGCACTGTGCAGTCTGACGTTATGGCTTACGCTTGGGCAGGCACCCGTTCCTTTGAGTCCGAGGGCAAGGTAGATTCCTTCCGTGTTGTTGCCGGTCTGTATGCAGAAGCTGTGCAGCTGGTTACGATGGATCCCAGCATCAAGAGTGTTGCCGACCTGAAGGGTAAGGCTGTTTCTATCGGCGCTCCCAACTCCGGCGTTTACTTTAACGCAATGGATGTGCTGGCTGCTGCAGGTATGACCGAGGCTGACATTAAGCCCCAGTACCTGAGCTTTGCCGACAGCGCTGACGGCTTGAAGGACCGTAAGATCGACGCTGCATTCATCGTGGCAGGCGCTCCCACCGCTGCTATCTCCGAGCTGTGCACCACCAATGATGCTTACTTGGTACCCATCGACGGCGATGTAGCTGCTAAGCTGATGAATGACTCTCCCTTCTACACCGAGTATAAGATTCCTGCCAACACCTATAAGGGTCAGACCGAGGACGTGACCACGGTTACCGTTAAGGCTACGCTGATTGTTTCTGCCGATGCCGACGAGACAACTGTTTACAATCTGACCAAGGCAATCTTTGACAATGCCGATGCAATTGCCAGCGAGAACGGCAAGGGCGCTGAGCTGAGTGTTGAGAATGCAACCAGCGGTATGACTGCTCCCTTCCACGCAGGTGCAGCAAAGTACTTTGCTGAAAAGAATGTAACAGTACCCACCAACTGATCCGATTCGTTTCAGAAATTGATTGGCTGCGGATGCGGTTGCTCCGCAGCCAATTTTAATGCAATACGAGGAGGTTTTTATGGCTTTTTTTAAGAAAAAGACACCCGTAGCGGAAGAAGCTATGGACCTAGAATCTGTAATGAAAAAATACGACAGAGAGTCCAACACCCGTGTGTGGGAAGGGACTCCCAGAATCGTCGTTACCTGCGTCTTGGCGCTGTTTGCTGTTTTTTGCCTGTATGTGACCCTGTTTGCCCGTTGGCTGGAGGAGTGGAGACTCACATCCTTTGTAGCCGGCATCGTGTTCATCGGGTATCTGGTTTTTCCCATCAAAAAAGGTACGCAAAGAACCAATTATCTTCCTTGGTACGACATCTTGCTGATGATTTTGGGTACCGGCGCATTTTTGTACTTTACCTTTAACGCAATCGACATTATCCAGCAGGGAAGTCGGTTCCAGTGGTATCAGATTGTCATTGGCGCGGTTGGCATTCTGTCTTTGGCAGAGATTTGCCGCCGCAGCGTAGGCTTGCCTATTTTGATTGTGGCAGCGGCATTTATTCTGTATGCCTTCACATTCGGATTGGCAAATCCCACTTTCTCCGGAAAGCTTAACTATATCGTACGTTACCTGTTTTACAGCAAGGAGGGTATCCTCTCCACACCCATCAATGTCTGCTCTAAATTTATCGTGGTTTTCATCATCTTCGGCGCGTTTTTGGAGCGGACCGGTATTGCGGACTTCTTTATTAACATTTCCAACGCCTTCGTAGGCGGCTTCTCCGGAGGACCGGCAAAGGTTGCTGTGGTTGCCAGCGCTATGGAGGGTATGGTTTCCGGCTCTTCCGTTGCCAATACTGTAGGCAGCGGCGCAGTGACCATTCCGCTGATGAAAAGGACCGGCTACAGACCGGAATTTGCCGCTGCTGCTGAGGCAGCTGCCTCCACCGGCGGACAGATTATGCCGCCGATTATGGGCGCTGCCGCTTTCTTAATGGCAGACTACGTACAGCTTCCCTACAGTGACATCGTGGTGAAAGCAATCCTGCCGGCAATTCTCTACTTTGCAGGCATCTTCATCTCTGTCCATTTGGAGGCGAAGAAGCTGGGGCTGCGGGGCTTAAGCCGCGAGGAACTGCCGAAGCTGCGTCCGATGCTGAAGCAGCTGTATCTGCTGATTCCGCTGGTACTGCTGATTTATTTGGTTTCCTCCAGCAAGAGCACCATCCAGTATGCTGCTGCCATTGCCATTGTAGCTGCCATTGCGGTGAGCCTGTTCAATAAGGGAAATCGCATCACCCCCAAGCGGGTATTGGAAGCATTGGCTGCCGGCGCGCAGGGAACAATTACCGTTGCTGCGGCTTGCGGTATTGCCGGTATCATTGCCGGTACCATTACAATGACCGGCTTGGCTACCACCTTAATCAACGGCATTGTTGCACTGGCCGGAAATCACGTCATTATTGCCTTATTCCTCACGATGCTGTGTTGCATTGTGCTGGGTATGGGTGTGCCCACCACTGCCAACTACTGCATTATGGCTGCAACCTGTGCGCCTATCTTGGTGCGTATGGGTGTACCCACAGTTGCGGCCCACTTCTTTGTGTTCTACTTTGGTATTGTTGCGGATTTGACACCTCCGGTGGCATTGGCTGCTTATGCAGGCGCGGCAATCGGTCAGGCAAATCCCATGAAGACGGCAATCACGGCTACGAAGCTTGCCATTGCAGCATTCATTGTGCCGTATGTGTTTGCGCTGAATCCGTCTATGCTGTTTATAGACACCACTGCGTGGGAGGTTATCCTTATCTGCATCACATCCTTTGTGGGTATTTTGGGTGTTTCCGCGGCGCTGGAAGGTTACTTGCTGACCCATATGAAGTGGTTCTGGCGAATTGTGGTTGCGGCTGGCGGATTGATGCTGATTATCCCCGGTGTCGTCACCGATGTGATTGGTTTGTCTCTGTTTGTGGTTGTGGTGCTTACACAGCTCATCGACAAGAAAAAGACATTGGCAAATCAAGTATAATGAATAAAAAATCCACCGGCCATTGCCGGTGGATTTTTTTATTCAATACTGGATAAATAGTTTGCTTTGCCTGTTTCGTAAAGATTGTTGCCTTGGCTGTCGATAATGACTACAGCAGGAAAATCCTCCACAACCAAACGGCGAATTGCCTCTGCGCCTAAATCCTCATAGGCAACGATTTCTGCCTGCTTAATGCAACGGCTGAGCAATGCGCCGCAGCCGCCAATGGCGCCGAAGTATACTGCACCGTGCTGCTTCATTGCTTCAATTACTTCCGGTCCACGTTTGCCTTTGCCAATCATACCGGTCTGCCCCTGCGCAATCAGAATAGGGCTGTAGGCGTCCATACGGTAGGAGGTGGTGGGGCCGGCAGAGCCAATGGCCTGACCGGGCTTTGCGGGGGTAGGGCCTACAAAGTAAATTACACTGTCGCGAATATCCATAGGAAGGGGCTTTCCCTGCGCCACCAGCTCACACAGCCGCTTGTGTGCCGCATCCCGGGCGGTATAGATAACGCCGGATATCAAGCAGCTGTCACCGGCCTTTAAGTTTTTAACCACATCTTTGGTTAACGGTGTGGTAATATGTATGTTTGCCATATTAAAGCACCTCCGTTTTATGTCTGGTGACGTGGCAATTCACGTTCACTGCAACAGGCAGGCCTGCAATATGGGTAGGGAGGGTTTCGATATTCACTGCCAACGCAGTTGTCTTGCCGCCAAAGCCTTGAGGGCCGATGCCCAGCGCGTTGATTTCTTCCAAAAGTGTTTTTTCCAAATCCGCATAGAAAGGGTTACTGTTTGGAACATCTGTGCTTCGCATCAGAGCCTTTTTTGCTAAGTAGGCGGCTTTGTCAAAGGTGCCGCCGATTCCAACGCCGATGACAATGGGGGGACAGGGATTGGGGCCTGCATCCTCCACAACCTTCAGCACGAAATCCTTAACGCCTTGCAGTCCGTCAGAGGGGCGGAGCATTTTGATTTGGCTCATATTTTCACTGCCGAAGCCCTTAGGGGCAACGGTGATTTCTACCTTATCACCGGGTACCAGCTCATAATAAATCATCGCCGGTGTGTTGTCGCCGGTATTGACCCGATCCAAGGGATCCCGCACAATGCTTTTGCGCAAATAGCCTTCGCCGTAGCCTTGGCGGACACCTTCGTTGACAGCGTCTTCCAAATTGCCGACAATGTGCACGTCCTGTCCAATCTTTAGAAATACACAGGCAGCGCCGGTGTCTTGGCAGATTGGCTGCTGCTCTTTTCCGGCTATTTCGTAGTTTTCGATGATTCGCTCCAAGATTTCCTTGGCTTGTGACCAAGGCTCATTTTCGCAGCTATTTACAATGCGGTTTTGAATGTCGGAAGGAAGCTGACAGTTTGCCTCGATACACAAACGTTTAATTGTCTGGGTGATTTGAATTGCATCTAATTCTCGCATAACAATTCCTCCTTTTTGGACCTTAGTTAGTTTAACATTATTTGCACTTTTCGTCAATCTTTATGTTTTTCCTCTTCCTTTTTTCATAAGAAAGAGGTATAATGTAAAAAAACGAAAGGGGGTGCGGAACGCTGGAGATAGTGATTGCAATTTTATGCTGGCTGGCAAAGCTGCTTACAGGCTACACAGCGCTGATGAGCATTTTTTGCTTGCTGCCGAAAAAGAAGTACGCAATAGCACCACCGAAAGCGAAATTTGCGGTATTGATACCTGCGCGAAACGAAGAAAACGTAATCGGGACACTGATTAAAAGCCTGCAAGAGCAGGACTATCCCAAGGCGCTGTACGATATTTGGGTAATACCCAATAACTGTACTGATGAAACGGAGCGTGCTGCACGGGATGCCGGCGCGCAGATTGCCTACTGCAATGTACCTGTGCGTACAAAGGGTGAGGTGCTTCACCACGTACTTGCCGATTTTGCAGGCAAATATGATGCCTATTGCGTATTTGACGCAGATAATATTGTTGATTCACGTTTTCTATCCCGTATGAATGACGCCATCGCTGCCGGTGCAAAGGTTGCCAAGAGCCGCCAATGTGCCCTGAACCCTTATGATAATTGGGTATCCGGCAGCTATGATTTGTATTTTCAAAGCATTAACCTCTTGTACAGCCGCGCAAGGATGTATTTTCCTGTGAGCGCTAAACTGATTGGCACCGGCTTTATGGTGACAGATTCTCTCCTGCAGGAGCTGGGCGGCTGGAACACGGTGACCCTCACGGAGGATATCGAATTTGCAGCCCAATGTGCGGCAATCGGCCAAAAGGTATTCTATGTTCCCGACGCGGTTACCTATGATGAAGAGCCGTTGTCTTTTCCCGTGTCTATGCGCCAGCGTCGCCGCTGGAGCGCTGGGGTGCAGAGTGTCGCAAACCGCTACACCGGCAAGCTGATTTTTGCCCGTCCCAGTTGGCTTCGGTGGGATTTGGCCTGCCATATCAATATGATCTATACACAGCTTTTGGCGTTGATACCGGTTGCCTACGGCGTATTGTCCCTGCCGGTATCCCACGGGCTTGTCAGTTTGGCTGTTTCCGTTTTGGGATTTTTAGGCGGAAGTATTCTGATGGGGCTGTTTCTCTCCCTGACAGCAGGCCGCAGCCCAAGGAAGCAATGGAAAGCCATTGTGCTGTATCCCATATATTTGGCGTCTTGGTATCCGCTGCATTTTTGGGCATTGTTCTCCAAACCGAAGGATTGGAAGCCGATTGTTCACGGCACAGCCGTAGACAGGCAAAAAACAGAAGCAAAAGTAAACGAGCGTGTCGGTTGACACGCTCGTTTGTTTTATTTCGGGGATAGATCCACATTTCTGCGCAGTATGCTAAGGGGAGGAACAGGAGCAGGCAGCTGCAAGTAAAACTGCATTTGGGGTGTTCTCGGCTCCTGTAACGGCGCTCCGTCCAGCGTTTGCATATGGTCAACACAGAAGGCGTGGGGCCGGACATCCGGGCCTACAATCTCCAGTGTTTCCCCTGAGGTGAATTTGTTTCGCAGACTGCACAGGGCAAGTCCGTTTTCGTCGCAGCTTTCCACAATGGCGCAAATCTGCCACTGCCGGATGTAACGGGAATGTTCCGTATACTGACCGGGGAAGCCGTAGTAGAAGCCTGTGGAGTAATAGCGGTGACTTACGTGCTCCACTTCGTCCCGCCAAATCGGGTCGATTTCCCGTCCGGCAGCAATATCATCAATTGCGTGGCGGTATGCGCCGGTGACAATGGCGGCGTAATAAGCGGATTTGGCGCGGCCTTCAATCTTAATGCAATCGATACCGGCGTCCATCAAATCCTGCAGATGGTCGATGGTGCACATATCCCGGGAGTTCATAATGTAAGTACCCTTTTCGTCCTCGAAAACAGGGAAGTATTCCCCGGGACGCTTTTCCTCCATCAACGCGTACTGATAGCGGCAGGGCTGTGCGCATTCACCCCGGTTGGAATCCCGCCCGGTCATATAGTTGCTGAGCAGACATCTGCCGGAGTAGCTGACGCACATAGCGCCGTGACCGAAGGTCTCAATCTCCAAATCCTTGCAGGTCTTTTCCCGAATGGTACGGATTTCGTCCAAGCTAAGCTCTCGCGCCAGCACCACCCGTTTTGCACCTAAATCATACCAGGCTTGGGCGCATTCATAGTTTGCGATAGATTGCTGGGTGGAAATATGGCGCTGACAGTTGGGGGCATATTTGCCGGCAAGGGTAAATGCGCCCATATCGGCAACAATCAGCGCATCCACGCCCGCATCCTGAAGCTGTTCCAGATACGGGGGGAGTGCGGCAATCTCCTCATTGCGGGGCATAGTGTTCACCGTGACGTGGACCTTTACACCGTGGCTGTGGGCAAAAGCCACTGCCTTGGGCAACTCCTCTGGAGTAAAGTTACCGGCAAAGGAGCGCATACCAAAGGCAGTGCCTGCCAAATAGACAGCATCTGCGCCGTACAGGACGGACATTTTCAGCCGCTCCATATCGCCGGCAGGGCTGAGTAATTCCAGTTTTTTCATCAGCCACCCATCAATTCTGCCACATTCTTTAAGTGCTCACTTTGTGTGACAGCAAAGCGGTGGGCACCTTTTTCTTTATCGTATACAAAATATTGGTAGTCGGTGTCATTGGGCTCCAGCGTGGCATACAGCGCCTGAACACCCATATTGCAGATCGGTCCGGGAGGGATTCCTTTGTTCTTTCGGGTGTTATAGGGACTGTCTGCATCCAAATGCTCTGCGGTGAGCTCTTTGATTTCAAAGAAATAGTCGCCCAGTGCGTAGTGGACCGTGGCGTCAGCGCCCAGAGACTGGATGCTGGGATTAACCAGACGGTTATAGAATACAGAGGCAATGTCATAGCATTCGCTGTCCGACGAGGTCTCCTTTTGGGTTACAGAGGCCAAGGTGACCACTTGGTGGAGCGTCAAAGGATGCTCGTTGATATAGGTGGTGCTGAAGCCGTTGGATTTCAGACGCTTTGCGTATTGCTGTTGAATGGTTTTGAAATCCTCTTTCATCTTGTCGGTGAAACGGTCATCAAACTCGTTGAGGAATTTTTCAATGACACGGCGGGGACTGTCGTTGGTGTAGAAGCTGTAGGTATCCGGCGCCATATAACCCTCTAAGCAGTACTTATCGCCCCGGGCCACACCCTCCAAGAACCAGTATTCCTCCAGTTCGCCGTTGGCGGCGTATTCCTCCAGCTCGGCAACTGTGCATACATTTTTCTCCTCCAAGAGCTTGAAAATCTGCGCGCAGTTGTAGCCTTCCGGGAACATTACGTCCACAACGTCACGGCCTGCGCCGTAGGAGTACATAGCGTTAATCATTGCATTGTAGTCAAACTGAGAATCCAAAGTGAAGGTGCCAACGCTGATATCCTCATCCTTGCCGGTAATCTTGGCAAAGAACTCAAACAGGCCGGGATAACGAACCAAACTGGCATTTCCCAGCTTCTTGGAGATGGTCTTGATATTGTCATCCTCTGTGATGGTAATGGTAACCTTTTGGGGCTCTTTGCCAAATGCCATAACATCGGCGCAGCATACCCACAAAACACGTCCCAAAGACACACCGATGGCAACAATCAGCGCCAGCCAAATGACAGTAGCTAAAATGTGGGGGATTCCCAACAGACCGTAGCCGTCCTTTTTCTTGGGACGTCCCTTTTGCTCAATAATCTTTTTGAATCTGCGGCGTCTGGGAGGCTGTGTTTCCTGTGCTTCAGAAGCTGCAGGGCTTTCCTCAGAAACAGCACTTTCATCTGTTTCCGCAGGCAAGTTTGCTTCTTCTGTTTCGCTTACGTTCAGCCAGTCTTCCGCAAGGATTTTCTCCAGCTCGGCATCGTCAATTTCGGCAGCTTCTCCCGCATCTGCTATAGAATCCTCCGGCTCCTGCATAGGCAGTACTTCCTGAGGGGGGAGCGCAGGCTCCGGTTCCGGACGGGCAAACTGCCGTGCCAGCTCGTTTGCGCTTACCTCCCGGGAATCCGGGGAATTCAGCAAATCGTCCAACCATTTCTGGTTTTCTGCTGACAACCGATTCTTTTCGTAGTTGTCCATATCGTAACCTCCTGTCAGCGAATCACAATCTGCCGGGCAATTGCATTCGCGGCATCTGCCCCTTTCAGCGCTTCAATCAGCATAAGCCCAAAGGGAACAGCGCAGCCGGCAGAGGTGCCGGTGATTAAATTGCCATCCCGCAGGCAAGGCAAATCGGCAGCAACATCAGCACTGCCCATATCCTTTTCGCAGCCGGGGTAGCAGGTGACGCGCTTTCCGTCAGTAATGTGTAAATCTGCAAGGACAGTAGGCCCTGCGCAGATTGCGGCAACAAATTTATTGTTTTCCCAAGCAAAGCGCAGCGCGTCCAAAGCCCCTTGGCTGGCTCTGGCAGATGCCACACCACCCAGCCCACCGGGCAGAACTATCATATCCAGATTGGTCAAATCCATTTCGTCCAGCGTGATGTCCGCTTCAACGGTAATGTTGTGACCGCCGCATACTTTTTTTCCGGTAATGCCCACCGTAAGCACGTCAATGCCTGCGCGGCGCAGCAAATCCACGGGGGCAATCGCCTCCACCTCTTCAAAACCGGTACCCAGTAAAACGTATACCATACTCATTCCTCCAAACAATGGCGAACATGACGATAAATTTCTTCGTGAATGTCTTCAATAGACCGCATTGCGCCGTCTTTTACGCAGGAAATGACAGTCCATCCGTAGTACTCTGCCGCGCTGCGTCCGATTTCCCGACAGGTGGCCAAATACTGCATATCCTGCTCGTGAATGTCAGCTTTGGTGTTGGTGTCAGCTTCCCGGTGACGCAGGAGCTTTTCGGTGAAGTCTGTGGGAACATCCAGATAAATCACCAAATCCGGCTGGGGAAGACCCAGCTTGTTGTACTCAAAATCATACAGCCAGTGCAAAAACTGCTCTCTTGCTTCTTTCGGCTCTTTTGAGGTCTGATGTACCGCGTTGGAAGTGGTGTAGCGGTCGGAGAGCACAAGCCCCCCGTCTGCATACCACTGTCCCCAATCCATCTTAAAGGAGGCGAAACGGTCAACTGCGTAAAAGGTGGATGCGGTATAAGCATTTACATCTGTGGGCTTTCCGCCAAACTGTCCACCCAAATACATCCGAATCAGCGCAGAGCTGTCCTCACTGTAGCGGGGGAAGACGATATGCTTGAATGCCACATTGTCTTTCTCTAAATGTTCAGACATTAAACGGAACTGCGTGGATTTTCCGGAGCCGTCAGTGCCTTCAATTACAATTAGTTTGCCCATTTTTGCAAACTCCTTTGCTTTTTTTCTATAAAATATCACCATAAAATATAGCATATTTTAATCCGTTTGTCCATTGAAATATGAAATTTACTGCCCCTAACGGAAAAAGAGGCGGGAAAGGTTGCAAAGAAACAGAAAATCTGCTAAAATAACCGGGTTAAATGGAAAGAAAAGGACGTAAAAATATGAATGAAACTTTGACATTTCGGGACTTGGGCTTGTCGGAGGCTATGCTCAAGGCGTTGGAGAAAAAAGGATACGGCTATCCAACCACCATTCAGGCGCAAGCCATTCCCGAATTTATGCAGTGGAAAGATGTGATTGCAAAAGCGCCTACCGGCACAGGCAAGACCTTTGCCTTTGGCATCCCGATGATTGAGCACGTGGACACAAAATGCGATGAGGTGCAGGGACTGATTCTTGCGCCTACCCGGGAACTGGCCATCCAAATCGGCGATGAGCTAAGGGGCCTTTTAACCTATTATCAGGGCATTCGTGTGGCAGTGCTTTACGGTGGCGCGGGAATTGTAGGGCAGGCCAAGCAGCTGGAGAAGAAGCCGCAAATCGTGGTGGCGACGCCGGGCAGACTGATGGACCACTACAACCGGAAAAATATCCGCTTGGACAAGATTCAAACGGTGGTGCTGGACGAGGCTGACCGGATGCTGGATATGGGCTTTTTCAAGGATGTAACCAAAATCATTGAAAAGGTAAAAAACCGTAAGAATTTAGGCCTGTTTTCCGCCACAATTTCCCAAGAGGTTATGACGGTTTCCTGGATGTACCAGCGTGACGAGGTGGAAATTACCGTAGAACCGAAACGGGAAGACAGACCGGATATTGACCAGTACAGCATTACTGTTACGCCGCTGGAAAAAGCGGAAACTGCCTTGCGGTTGATTCGTACCCAAAACTATGAACGGGTAATGATTTTCTGCAATACCAAGCATATGTGCCAGCGGCTGTGTGATGACTTTCAGCGCGCCGGCGCAGATTGCGACTGTATCCACGGCGATATTCGGCAGAGTCAGCGGGAAAAGACAATGCAGCGCTACCGCAACGGACAGCTGGCAATTCTGATTGCCACAGATGTGGCATCCCGGGGCATTGACGTGGATGACGTGGATTGTGTTATCAATTTTGATATCCCGGAAGAAAATGAATACTATGTGCACCGCATCGGCAGAACGGGAAGAGCCAAGCGAAAGGGCGTGGCGTGGTCGATTATCGGCAACTTCCCGGAGAAGGCAAAGCTGGACGAAATAGCCAAATATTCTCAATACACCATTCGCCCTATGCTTCTGGGCAATGACGGAAGCTTGACGGAAGAGGAAGTCAAGGCCCCTGTCATTAAGAAGCGCTTCCGATGAACAGCAAGGAACGGGGCTTTCTGCTGCTGACCAGCCAGCTGGGAGATACTGGGAGAAAGCCGTTGACTGTTGCCCAATTCCGTGACCTTGCCAAGCGGGTCACCCAAATGGAAAAGCCCAAGGCTTCCCGGGAGCTGACCGAGGCAGATTTGCTGGCGTTGGGTTACGATAGAGTAGCTGCCCTGCGGATCATACAGCTTTTGTCGGATGAAGTGCGTCTTGAAAACTATCTCCACCGCGGACAGCAGTGGGATTGCTGCCCAATCAGCCGTGTCAGCGACCAATATCCCAAAGCGGTGCGCAAGCGCTTGGGCTTGGATGCCCCCGGCTGCCTGTGGGCAAAAGGGGATGTGTCTCTGCTAAGCACCCAAACGGTGGCGCTGGTGGGCAGCCGTGAACTGCGGGAAGAAAACAGAGCCTTTGCAGAAGCAGTGGGCAGGGAAGTGGCAAGACAGGACTTTACCTTGGTCTCCGGCAACGCAAGAGGTGCCGACCGCGTTGCGCAGGATGCCTGCCTGCAGGAGGGCGGCAAGGTAATCAGCATTGTGGCGGATGAACTGCAGAAGTATCCGGTCACGAAAAACTTGCTGTACTTATCGGAAGATAGCTACGATTTGCCCTTTTCCGCTACCCGGGCGCTGAGCCGAAACAGAGTCATCCACACAATGGGTTATATCACCTTGATTGCCCAATGCAACGGTGCAAAGGGCGGTACGTGGGACGGGGCGGTGAAAAATCTCCGCGCCAGCTGGAGTCCTGTGTTCTGCTTTGCAGACGGCAGCACCGCAGCGCTGGAACTGGAGCAGCTGGGCGCCACACCCATTGACGTGTCGAATTTGACCGACTTGTCTGCTTTACAGCCGAATATTGCGAGCCTATTATAAAAGCCGACAGCTGAGCTGTCGGCTTTTTTGGCACACTAGAAGGAATTCGAATCCCCGACCTTCCGCTTAGGAGAAACGATTATCCCGTTTTTTAATAATAATCGTTCCAAACAGTATCAGATAGTACAGATTCCGGGTGAAATTGCAAACTTTTTAATCCAGGTCGTGTTAGCAAATATCAGCCGTTTCATATAGTCCAAAACAGTCCTGTTAGCAAATTGTTAGCAAAAAACATAAAATCCTCGACCGTCGCTACATGTAAAACGCGACCTCATAAAGTAGCTCTTGTATATCACAGGAGCTGCTATTTTTATATCACGCGAAAGGAGAAAATGCAATGAAATGTTTACGCAAGTTCAAGTGGGTCAAATTGCCCCGGAAAGAGATGCCGGAATTAAAAGGACGGATGGGATATTGGCTAAAGCTTGCTGAGAGCGCAGCCTTCCGCAAGGGTATTAGCACCTACTGCGGCCACAAGAACCCTGTAAAGCCCGGAATGTGGGCAGGTGGCACATAGTGGGGGTAAAAGCCATTCTTGGCGTTAGAAGCCGCGCAAAGGCCTTTCAGATACTGGATCATCTGAAAGCGCTGGGATACCTGACCTATACACTGGATCTTGAGACCAAGCTGCTAACTTACCAAATCACCGATTGGGTGATGGAGTGTACCGGCGAGGAATGTATGGACGGCGCAGTATACGCCACGCCCGGCTACGGGTTTCTTTGCATGCCCAGAGATATCACCGAGCGTCTTGTTGAACAAGGTTACAAGTTCGATGTGGCAGATGCCTGGTTGGATCTGTGGTGCCACACCGTGTTCCATGACTATGGCAATACATTTTCTTTCCTTTCGCCTGTGGTCCAGTATGGCAAGTATGGCTCTATGCTGACCCTGGAGACCCTGGGTAAGCGCTGGGGCTGGGAGAAGACCAAGGTATGGCGTTTCTTTAGAGACTATGCGACTTGTTTCCAGCTCTATCGTTTGCCGAATTCCTATGGCTGTGTGATCTACAGCCGGTTTTATCCTACCTGTGATGAGATCAAGATGCCGGAGGA
>SVKL01000002.1:0-97525 GCA_015068495.1 Oscillospiraceae bacterium
AACTCTGTCAAGCTGACCGTAAACGTGGAGAATGCCGCTGCAATCAACCATCCCAACTACGATGCCGGTGATTTCGGTTGGAAGGCTTATGAAACCGGTAGCACTACCGGCGGTAACACAGGCGATACTACCGGTGGCAACACTGGCGGTAATACCGGTGGCAGCACCGGCGGTAACACCGGTGGCAATAATGGCGGTAATACCGGCAGCAATGTGGATACCACCGTCCCCAGCGGCACCGTGGATGCTACCATCCCCGGCGTCACCGGAGATGCCACCACTCCCGCTACAGGCGATGCTACAAACCCCGCCGATGACGATACCACCCAGCCGGGTGACACAGAGCCCGGCAAGCAGTCCGGCCTGACCGGCGGACAGATTGCGCTGATTGTCATTGCCTCTGTTTTGGTAGTGGCCGGCGGCGCATTCGCACTGTGCTGGTTTGTCATTAAGCCCCAGTGGCTGATGAGCTTTGATTGGGCTGCTTTCTTCAATGGTCTGAAGCAGAAAATTGCTAAGCTTTTTAACCGCAGATAATTCGTAAATGCGCAAACCCTCCTGCTGTACAAAAGACAATGCAGCAGGAGGGCTTTTTTTAGTAAAAAACATTGACTTTACTGACGAATTATAGTATATATAATCTGTATACGTATTCCTACTTTGGATGTATGTGTAAAAATGAAAGGAGTAAGAAAATGAAGAGATTTTTTGCAATTTTGTTGGTTCTCCTTATGGTGCTGCCTATGTGCCTGGTTGCGCAGGCAGGCGAGGTAGATCCCAAAGTAAAGCCGTTCCAGTTTGTGAACTGGGCAGAGCCGCTGGAGGAGCTTCCCAATTTCTGGAAAATGCCCTATTTCTGGTGCGGCAACTGGAAAAACCCCGGAATTGAGGCTTTGGCAATCTCCTATCCGGATGGGAATACCGGCACGGATATTGCGGCTATCGCTGCGGCTGTTAAGGAAGTTTTTGACGAGTATCCCGACGGCGCCCGTTATATCAACTTTCCTATGCTGATCGAGGCGCAAGCGGAAAAAGTGGTTTATTTGGACAAGGGCACAAAGCTGGTTCGAGATTGGCTGGATGAATTCCTTTCTGAGTACAAGGCTATCGGCGGTAAGTTGGACGGCCTGGCATTTGACGTGGAATACATTGCGATCCAAAGCTACTATATTTCCCAAGAATTGACCAAGGACCCCCTGTTGTTTGACGAGATCGTGAAGGATCCCCGCTACGCAACAGAGATTCGCCCCTTGCTGGAAGAGCGTGGCTTTAAGTTCTATGAGAATGTCACAGAATACACCCCCGAGATTTACAGCGCCAGCACCAAGTCCGGTGACGAATACGCAGCCTCCCGGGGCATTTGGGATACTGTTATGCGCAACCGTGTGGATGCCTATATGACTGAGGCCAGTTCCGCGCTGGAAAAGTATTTCCCTGACGCAAAGTCCAGCAACTACTGCCATCCTGCAAACGTTTCCTGGGTCAAGACAATCAGCGACTTGGGCGGCGTGATTGGCAGCAGCGGCGGTAACAGCATCTATGCCGGCAACACCTCCAACGAAAACAGCTACTTTATCAGACCCGGCGCTGATTACTACACCAAGCTGCAGGAGAGTACCCCCACCTTTAAGAAGCCGGTGAGCTTCAATGCTGCCCACTTTGCTGAAACCAAGTTCCATATGTTCCTGTGGGATATGCATATCTTTAAGAATATGTTTGCTTCTTCTGATAACAACAGAATCAGCGCATATTTCTCCGGCTTTAACTATACCGACCGTGAGACTTCTACCTGTAATTCTCCCTACTATACAGAGACACTTCTGCACGTAGGTCTGATGGATCCCCAGCCGTTCATTGGCTACATTCTGTCGGCTGATAGCGGATTGGAGTATGATGAGGCAACACGGATTGTTTCCGATATTATGTCAGAGCTGACCCGTGTGGTTGGCGCTGCTGACCGTAAGCATATCTATACCCCCCACGACTGGAACAAGAGCTTTGTGCTTACCGGTATGTATGCCGGCGGCCGTAATGTGTGGCGTATCACCCCCGATTTGACCAATGGCAACACCTTGGAAGAATTTAAGGTTGAGGGCAAGGATCCCACCTTCTCTCTGGACGGCCAGACCGTTACCTTCCCCAGCGGTAAGATCATCGAAACCGGTGAAATTTCCGTGATCGGAAACTGCGGTTACTGGGTGGAAACTCCCGATGATGTAATGCCCATCGTGACCTCCGATGTTGACCGCTACTCCAAGTATCCTGCCTATGGCGTAGACTTTGAGGACTACAAGGCAGGCGATGAGTTTAATTACAACTCTGCCAAGCCGGTTACCAGCTGGGAATTCAAGAAGAGCAAGGGTTCTACTGCTGTGATTCAGGCTGATAAGGACAATGCAGACAATCAGGTTTTGGCAGTTACCGGCACCTATACACTGAAAAATACCAAGGTGACTGAGCACATCACCGCAGGTGACAGCTATGCAGAGAATCAGGCTTGGCAGGTCACCGTAACCGTTCCTGCCAATATGGGCGCAGATGCAGAGCTTATCCTGTTTGGCGTTGACAACGAAAAGGGTAAGCAGGTTGACGGCGGTCTGAAGATTGCCGGCGGCAAGCTGTACTACGATAAAGCAGGTGAATACGTTGAGGTGGAAGGCGTAGATATGTCTGCAGGCGGCAAGTTCACCTTCAAGAGAGATATGGACTTCAATACCGCCGATGCCTTTACCTCCGATTATGTTGTCTACGGTGCTGACGGCGCTGAGGTGGTAACACTGAAGGACGTTCCGATGGTTACCGGCTTAAAGCTGCCTGTTAAGGGCATCAACCTGACCTGTACCAACATTGCCGGCGACGCTGTGCTGTTTGACGACTACAAGCTGTACACAACCGGCGTTGCTACCGACTTTGAACTCTACGATGCCAAGTCCGGCCTTCAGGTAACCGAGATGGATAAGGCAAGAGATGCCGCCACCGTTTACCGTCTGTCTTGGATGAATGCAACCTCCACTGAAAAGGTCTACTCTGTTGTGGCTGCCTACTACGAAGGCGAAACACTGCTGGAAGAGAAGGTTGTGAAGGAAGTGAAGATGGCGCCCAATACCGATGCCATTGAAATTGCTACCGTAGAGGTGGAAGCCGGCAAGTCTGTACGGGTTTATCTGAGAAATGACAACAAGGCTGAAGAACCCGACACAAACATCGGCGGCGATACTTCCGAAAAGCCCGCAAGCAGCAATTTGATTATCATCATTGTTGTTGCTGTCGTAGCCGTTTTGGCTGTAGCCGGTGTGGTAGTGCTTCTTGTTGTTATGAAAAAGAAGAAAGCCACAGCCACTGCCGCCGAAGCTGCTCAAGATGCTGAGGTTGCAGCAATTGTGGAAGCAGTAGAGGAGGCTACCTCTGCCGAAGAAACCGTAGAAGAAACTGCCGAAGAAGCACAAGAAGAAAAAACTGAAGAATAAGTGATACCGTTACCCCCCTGCAGCAAGCGCTGCAGGGGGGCATTTTTCACAAAAACCATTGACTTTGTTGACAGTTTATAGTATAAATAGGTGTATGTATGTTCCTTTTTTTGGGAGTGTGCGTAAATGTGAAAGGAGCGAGAAAATGAAAAAGATCTTAGCAGTTTTATTGGCACTTCTTATGGTGCTGCCTATGTGTCTGGTCGCGCAGGCCGGAGACGTAGATGCCGAGGTGAAGCCCTATCAGTTCGTGAACTGGTCTGAGCCTTTGGAAGAACTCAGCAACTTCTGGGTTATGCCGAAATTCTGGTGTGGCAACTGGCAAAATCCCGGTGTGGAAGCGCTGGCGATGAGCTATACGGCAAAAAATACCGGATCCGATATTTCTGAAATTGCAGCAGCCGTGAAAGAAGTTTTTGACGAATATCCCGACGGCGCACGCTACATCAACTTCCCTATGCTGGTTGAGTCCCAGGCTGAACTGGTGGTTTATCTGGACAAGGGTACAAAGCTGGTGAAGGATTGGCTGGAGGAATTCCTGTCCGAATACAAGGCCCTCGGCGGTAAGCTGGATGGCTTGATTTTTGACGTGGAATATACCGCAATTCAGAGCTACTATATTTCTCAGGAATTGACCAAGGATCCGCTTCTTTTTGATGAAATCGTTAAGGATCCTCGCTATGCAACAGAGATTCGTCCCTTGCTGGAAGAGCGTGGCTTTAAGTTCTATGAGGATGTTACCGAATACACCCCTGAAATTTACAGCGCAGCGCAAAAATCCGGTGATGAGTACGCACTGTCCCGTTCCATTTGGGATACTGTTATGCGTAACCGTGTGAATGCTTACATTACAGAAGCAAGCTCACCGCTGGAGAAGTATTATCCCGATGCATATTCCAGCAACTACTGCCACCCCGCAAATGTCTCTTGGGTTAAGACAATCAGCGACCTGGGCGGCGTGATTGGCAGCGGCGGCAATAGCACCTACGCCGGTAATACTTCCAATGAGAACACTTACTTAATCAGACCCGCTGCAGATTTTTACACCAACTTGAAGGATAGTACACCTACCCTGAAAAAGCCGGTGAACTATTATAAGACTTATCTCCCCGAGAATAAGTTCAGCATGTTCCTGTGGGATATGCATATCTTCAAGAACATGTATGCTTCCTCTGACAATAACAGAATCAGCGTATGGTTTGCAGGCTATAACTATCATGCCGCAGTAGACCGTGAGGCATCCACAGCAAAGTCTCCTTACTACGCAGAAACGCTGTTCCACATTGGTTTGATGGATCCCCAGCCCTTTATCGGCTACATACTTCCCAGAGACTGTGGCCTGGACTACGATGTTGCTTGTCAGATCGTATCCGATGCTATGTCGGAGCTGACACGTGTGGTTGGTTATGCTGACCGTAAGTACATCTACACTCCTCACGAATGGAACTCCAGCTTCGCGCTGACCGGTATGTATGCCGGTGGCCGTAATGTGTGGCGTATTACCCCGGATTTGACTGACGGTATGACTTTGGAGGCCTTTAAGGTTGAGGGCAAGGATCCCACCTTCTCTATTAACGGTCAGACCGTTACCTTCCCCGGCGGTAAGATTATCGAGGATGGAAAGATTACAGAAATCGGCTCTTGCGGATACTGGGTTGAGACACCCGATGACGTAATGCCTATCGTAACTTCCGATGCTGACCGCTACTCCAAGTACCCTGCCTATGGCGTAGACTTTGAAGACTACAAGGTTGGCGACGAGTTTAATTACAACTCTGCCAAGCCTGTTACCAGCTGGGAAGTAAAGAAGGGCAAGGGCGCTACCGCTTTGATTCAGGCGGATAAGGAGAATGCGGACAATCAGGTTTTGGCAATTACCGGTACATATTCCCTCAAAAACGCAAGAGTAACCGAGAAAGTCACAGCAGCTGATAGCTATGCAAAGGGTCAGGCATGGGAGATTACCGTGACTGTTCCTGCTGATATGGCTGCAGATGCAGAGATCGTTTTGTTGAACATCAACAACGAAAAGGGCAAGGAGCTTGACGGCGGCTTTAAGATTGCCGGCGGTAAGCTGTACTACGATAATGCCGGTGAGTACGTTGAAGTTGCAGGCGTTGATATGTCCGCAGGTGGCAAGTTTACCTTTAAGCGGAATATGGACTTCTATACTGAAGGCGCTTTCACTACCGATTACCTTGTCTATAATGCTGCCGGTGAGCAGGTGCTGGCACAGATGGATGTTCCTGTAGCAGCTGATGTGAAGATTCCCGTTGTAAACATCGGCTTGACTTGCACAAACATTGCCGGCGAAGCTGTGCTGTTCGATGACTACAAGCTGTACGCTTCCGGTGTAGCAGCTGACTTTGAACTGTACGATGCAAAGACCGGTATGAAGGTAACGGATATGGAGACAGCAAGAGAAGCTGACACTGCATACCGTCTGTCCTGGATGAACGCAACTTCCTCTGAGAAGGCCTACTCCATTGTTGCCGCTTACTATGAAGGCGACAAGCTGGTGGAGGAGAAGGTTCTGAAGGAAATCAAGATGGCTCCCAATACCGACGGTGTTGAGACCGCTGTTGTAGCAGTTGAGTCCGGCAAGGCTGTACGCATTTATGCAAGAAACGACAGCAAGACTGAGGACAGCAACACCGGTACAGATGGCGGCGATATTATGCCCGGCAATGATGGCGGCAGCAATATGCTGACGATTATTATCATTGCAGTGGTAGCTGTTTTGGCAATTGCTGCTGTAGTGGTAGTGCTTCTGGTTATGAAGAAAAAGAAGGCTGCTGCTCCCGCTGCTGAGGCTGAAGAAGCTGCTCCCGCCGAAGAGGCTGAGGAAGAAGCTGCTCCCGCCGAAGAGGCTGAGGAAGAAGCTGCTCCCGCCGAAGAGGTTGAGGAAGAAGCTGCCCCCGCAGAAGAGACTGTAGAGGAAACAGCCGAAGAAACCGAAGACACTGAAACAACCAGCGAAGAATAAAAAGAATCCCCCTGCTGCAGATGCAGCAGGGGGATTTTATAGCTTTTATGTCTGTAAAGCGCGAATGGCATTCAGCACAGCCAGTACCATAACGCCAACATCTGCAAAAATGGCAAACCACATATTGGCAAAGCCCAATGCGCCCAGCGCCAGGCAGATAAATTTAATCCCCAAAGCAAGGACGATATTTTGATACACAATGCGCAGACATTTTTTGGAGATTTGAATGGCTTTTGGGATTTTTTGCGGGTCATCATCCATCAGCACAATGTCTGCCGCTTCAATGGCCGCGTCACTTCCCATAACACCCATGGCAATGCCAATGTCGGCGCGGGACAGTACCGGCGCATCGTTGATTCCGTCACCTACAAACACCAGCGGGCCGCTTTGTTTTGCCAGAAGCGATTCTACCTTTGCTACCTTGTCAGCCGGCAGCAGCCGGCTGTGCACCTGCGTGATGCCTACGCTTGCGGCAACAGCTTGGGCAACAGCCTCATTGTCGCCGGTGAGCATCACAAGCTCTTTTACACCGCAGGCTTTCAGCCTGTCTATGGCAGCTTTTGCAGTGGGTTTTTCTCCATCGTCAATGAGAATATAGCCGGCGTATTTACCATCCACAGCCACGTGAACGACAGTACCCACCGGTTGGGCATTGGCATAAGGGATACCTTTCCATTCCATCAGCCTGCTGTTTCCCACGGCTACAGCGACACCGTCCACTGTTGCAGTAATACCTTTGCCGCTGATTTCTGTAATCTCACCCACACGGGAAAAGTCAATTTCCTTTCCGTAGGCTGTCTGCAAACTCTTGCTGATGGGGTGAGAGGAAGCATACTCAGCCAGCGCGGCATATTCCAATACCTGTTGGGCAGGCAGTGTGTTTGAATAGATGCCCTTTACTTGAAATACCCCTTGGGTAAGGGTGCCGGTCTTGTCAAATACCACGGTCTTTACTTTGGATAAGGTTTCCAGATAGTTGGCGCCTTTGATGAGGATTCCTTCCCGGCTTGCGCCGCCGATTCCGGCAAAAAAGCTAAGAGGGATGCTGATTACCAACGCGCAGGGGCAGCTGATGACCAAAAACGTCAGTGCTCTGTAAATCCACACATCCCAGCTTGCCCCATGGCCGCCCAACAGATTACAGATAGGGGGCAGCAGCGCCAGCGCCAAGGCGCCGTAGCAGACGGCAGGGGTGTAAATGCGGGCAAACTTCCCAATGAAATTTTCCGACTTGGATTTGCGGGAGCCGGACTGCTCAACCAATTCCAAGATTTTGGATACGGTAGATGCGCCAAATTCCTTGATGGTTGCGATTTTCAGCACGCCGGTCATATTGATGCAGCCGCTGATAACATCATTCCCGACGCCCACGTCCCGGGGCAGACTCTCACCGGTGAGCATACTGGTGTCCAAAGCAGAACAGCCGGAAATCACCACACCGTCAATAGGCACTTTTTCCCCCGGATGCACCACAACAGTGCTTCCAACGGTTACATCCTCAGGATCTACCTGCGTGAGGCAGCCGTCTTGCTCCACGTTGGCGTAGTCCGGACGGATATCCATTAGCTCGCTGATGCTTTTGCGGCTTTTTCCCACTGCATAGCTTTCAAATAATTCTCCCACCTGATAGAAAAGCATCACAGCGATGGCCTCGGCAAAATCATAGCTTTTTTGATAAAAAGCAAGGACAATTGCACCCACCGTTGCCAGCGCCATCAGAAAATTTTCATCGAACATCCGTCTCCGGCGCATACCGGTGAAGGCCTTTCGCAATATGTCATAGCCAATTAGAAAATAGACAGCCAGCGAGAGGATGCTTTTGGGAAGATGCGGCAGGGGAATCAGGTGTAGCAGTACCGTTCCCACGGCTGATACAATAATCCGGCATAAAACACGTTTCTGCTTTTTTGTCACGGGATAACCTCCAAACTAACGCATATCAAAAGTAAATCATACAATCAGGCTCTATTTTTCTGCAGGCACGCAACACATTGGGCATAACTGCAGCCGGGTCAAAGCCTTCCAGAAACTCCACGTACATCTTTAGCGTCATATAATTGACAGTTGCGGAAGCAACGCCTTCAATCTTTTTCGCGGCCTGCTCCATAAGGTTTGCGCAGTTGGCGCAGTCCACTTCGATTTTGTAGGTCTTTTTCATAACGGTCTCCTCCTGATATTTAATGATTAAGCAAACGTTTAATTGACAAATCCAGTATACGCTATTTTTCCGCAAATGTCAAGGATAAACAATAAAGTACTTGTTTAATTGTATGCAGTGTGTTATAATTGTTTCACTTAGAAAGGAGGCTGAACATATGGCAGACAAGCTTTTGCCCCATCAGCATAGCCACACGCCCTTGGCTGAGGAGTTTCTCTCCCGACTGGATAAGCCGGAGGGATTCCAAATGGTTTCCGACGTTTTTAAGCAGCTGTCAGACAGCAGCCGCCTGCGTATCTTTTGGCTCTTGTGCCACCGTGAGGAATGTGTAATCAATATTTCTGCGTTGGTGGATATGTCCAGCCCCGCCGTTTCTCACCACCTGCGCCAGCTGAAGGCCAGCGGCTTGATAGTAAGCCGTCGAGAGGGAAAAGAGGTTTATTACAAGGCGTCCTCTTCGGAGGGAAGTCAGCTTCTGCACCAAACCATTGAGAAGATTATGGAAATATCCTGCCCCCAATAATGTTAAGCTCCTGAAATACTTCTGTATTTCAGGAGCTTTTTGAATGGTTATGGTTTTAGAAAAGGTTTACCGTCCATACCACCAGGAATTCTGGGGCATCTGCTGGGTTTCCTGTTCCTGTGCAGATTGAATTTTTTCGCCGATTGTGACGGACAGCTCGACGGTATCTCCCTGTCGGTAGACGGTCAGCTTGCAGATGTCGCCTACCATTGCGTCATTAATAATGCTGATTAGATCGGAGCTGCCTCTGATTTCCTTGCTGTTTACGTGGGTGATAATGTCGTTCACCTTCAGTCCTGCCGCAGCAGCAGGGCCGTCTTTATCGATGCTCTTAACAGCGGCGCCTTGGGGGAGTCCGTAGCTTTGGGTCTCGCTGCTTACTGTGGTGACAGAAACGCCAATATACGGCTTGGAAACGTAGCCCTTTTCGATAATGCTCTCTGCAATGCTGCGGGCTTTGTTTATGGGAATGGCAAAACCGATGTTGTCAATGGAGGCCTCTGTGGAGGCATTGCTGGAGTACTTGGCGTTGGTAATGCCAATCACTTCGCCGTACAAATTGAAAAGAGCGCCGCCGGAGTTGCCGGAGTTAATGGCGCAGTCCGTTTGCATCAGCCGCATAGTTGTGCCGCTGGACATAGTGATTTCTCTGTCCTTGGCGCTGATTGTGCCGGAGGTGAGGGAGAAGGTCAGCTCACCCAAGGGATTGCCAATTGCCACCACACTGTCGCCTACATTGATGTTTTCGGAATCACCCAGCACCACCGGCACCAGATTTTCAGCATCAATTTTCAAAACGGCGACATCGTTTCCCTCGTCATAGCCAATTAGCTTTGCGTCGTGGCTGCTTCCGTCATACATAGCAACGGAAATGGAATTGGAATTTTCCACCACGTGATAATTTGTGAGGATATAGCCGTCATCGCTGAGAATAAATCCGGAACCTGCCGCGGCAGAAGTGGATTGATAACCCCAAAAGTTGGTGGTAATCGAAGTGGTAATGCCCACGGTGGAATTCACATTGACCGCATACACTTCTGCAGGTGACATCAGCTTTCCGGTATCAATTGCCGCAACATCTAAAATGGTGTTTTCCCGATTGCCCTCCACAAGGGTAGATACATTCACTTTGTTTTCTGACGGCGCATCCGGTTGCCTGCTGCCCAAAAGCACGCCGCCGGCGCCTGCCAGACCTCCCAGAAGACCGCAAACCAGTGCGAGCGCAACTATCTTGCCCCCGGTCCAGCCTTTTTTCTCCTTTTTCGGCTTTTGGTAGTGGTAGGTAGTGTCAGAATCCCACGGGAATGGGTTGTTTTGGTTTTCGTAAGGCTCATTCATAGCGGAAAACTCCTTTTCTTTTTTGTGGTTATTTTACCGCAATTTGCAAAAACAATGCTGAACAAATATGGAAGGAACTGTGAATATTTCGTAAAATACCGACTTGACAAAGAATTTTTGCCGTGCTAAAATACACTAAACCGATGAGGAAGAGTGAGTAGACATTACCCCCTTTCTTTCAGAGAGCCGCAGGCGGTGGGATTGCGGCAGAAAGCGTAACGCCGAATGGACTTCCGAGGGCAAGCGGAACGAAGCTAGCTTCCAGTATGTGCGCCGGAGATGACCCTCCGTAAGCAAAGGTCAGCATATGATTGTATGCGTAAAGTGGGCGCAAGTGCGTCAAGCCGGGTGGCACCGCAGGATTTATGTCCTGTCCCAGCTCAAAACTGGGGCAGGATTTTTGTTTGTCTTGTCCCGTAATGAGAAAAGGAGAAAGTAATATGGCAAAGAAAGAAATTCCCTACAAAATCTATCTGGAAGAAAGTGAGATGCCCAAGTATTGGTACAATCTCCGGGCAGATATGGTGAACAAGCCGGCGCCCCTTTTGGACGCAAAAACCCGCAAGCCTATGACCGCTGAGGATTTGTCCCCGGTGTTCTGTGACGAGCTGATCCAGCAGGAACTGAACGATACCCAAGCTTACTTTGAAATTCCCGAAGAGATTCTGAATTTCTACAAAATGTACCGTCCGGCGCCGCTGGTCCGTGCCTACTGTCTGGAAGAAAAGCTTCAGACACCTGCAAAGATTTATTATAAGTTTGAAGGTAACAATACCTCCGGCTCCCATAAGCTGAATTCTGCCATCGCCCAAGCCTACTATGCCAAAAAGCAGGGCTTAAAGGGCGTAACCACCGAAACCGGTGCCGGTCAGTGGGGCACTGCCCTTTCTATGGCCTGCGCCTACTTGGGGCTTGACTGCAAGGTATATATGGTTAAGGTGTCCTATGAACAAAAGCCCTTCCGCCGCGAGGTGATGCGTACCTACGGCGCATCCGTCACCCCCAGCCCCTCTATGGAAACCGAGGTGGGCAAGAAGATTCTTGCTGAGCACCCCGGCACCACCGGCAGCCTTGGCTGCGCCATTTCTGAGGCTGTGGAAAAGGCTACCAGCCTGCCCGGCTACCGCTATGTGCTGGGCAGCGTGCTGAATCAGGTTATGCTCCACCAGACAGTGATCGGTCTGGAGACCAAGGCGGCAATGGATAAATATGACATTAAGCCCGATATTATCATTGGCTGCGCCGGCGGCGGCTCCAACTTAGGCGGCTTGATTGCTCCCTTTATGGGCGAGAAAATCAAGGGCGAAGCTGACTACCGCATCATCGCTGTTGAGCCGGAGACCTGCCCCAGTTTCACCAGAGGCAAGTATGCCTACGATTACTGCGACACCGGTATGATTTGCCCCTTGGCGAAAATGTATACGCTGGGAAGCGGCTTTATCCCTGCCGGCACCCACTCCGGCGGCCTGCGTTTCCACGGTATGAACCCTACCTTGTCCCAGCTGTATGCCGACGGACTTATGGAGGCTGTCAGCGTACCTCAGACAGCGGTATTTGCCGCAGCTGAGGAGTTTGCCCGGGTTGAGGGTATTCTACCTGCACCCGAAAGCTCCCACGCTATCAAGGTGGCAATCGACGAGGCGCTGAAGTGTAAGGAAACAGGGGAGGAGAAGACCATTCTCTTCGGTTTGACCGGCACAGGCTACTTCGATATGATGGCCTATGAGAAATTCCACGACGGTAAGATGGTGGACTATGTTCCCACCGAAGAGGAACTGGCAAAGGGCTTCAGCTATCTGCCCAAAATGGACTAAGTTTATACGTAGGGGCGACCATTGGTCGTCCGGAAAAAGCCGACAGGAATGTGCCTGTCGGCTTTTTTTGCGTAGGGACCGGCGTCCCCGACGGTCCTCTAACCAAAAATTTTTCTTGACAAACACACATAACTGCTATACACTAACTGTACTAGTACAGTTAATACGGTTAATACACTCAAAAAGGAGGGACACGGGTTGGTACACTTAGATTACCGGGACGCAAGACCCATCTACACCCAGATTGCCGACAATTTCCGCAATCAAATCCGGGCAGGCGTGCTGGCAGAGGGGGATAAGCTCCCCAGCGTGCGGGAACTGGCAAGCGAGCTTGCCATCAACCCCAACACCATCCAGAGAGCCTATCGGGAGCTGGAAACCGACGGCTGGATTGCCTCCGTGTCGGGCAAGGGCAGCTTTGTCTGCGGCGCACCACGGCAGGAAAATCCGGAAACAGATGCCCTGTGGCAGGAGCTGGACGCAGTCACCGCCAAGCTGATGGCCTCCGGTACATCCCGGCAGGCAATTTTACAGTATTTGAAACAAGGAGGGGTCACCAATGCTTAATATGCAGGAAGTAACCAAAACCTTCGGGGATTTCACCGCCCTGAATCATTTGTCTATGCACGTACCCAAAGGAGCGGTTTACGGCTTGGTTGGACCCAATGGCGCCGGCAAATCCACCGCAATTCGCCTGCTCACCGGTGTGTACCGCCCCGATTGCGGCGAAATCACCTTAGATGGGCAGAAAATCTACGAAAATCCGGAAGTAAAAACCCGCATCAGCTACATTCCCGATGAGATTTTCTTCTTCCCGTCGGCAAGCCTTGAGGAGATGCGGAAGTACTATAAGGGCTTCTATCCCAAATTTGATGACGAGCTGTTTGACAGGCTCTACGATGTATTCCAGCTGCCGAAAAAGGGGCAAATCCGCCGCTTTTCCAAGGGTATGCAAAAGCAGGCGGCATTCCACCTGAGTATCTGCACCCGTCCGGACGTGCTGATTTTGGACGAGCCGGTGGACGGCTTAGACCCGGTGATGCGCCGGCAGGTGTGGAGTCTGATTCTCTCCGACGTTGCCCAGCGGGAAACCACAGTCTTGATTTCCTCCCACAACCTGCGGGAACTGGAGGATATCTGCGACCACGTGGGTATTATGGACAAGGGCCAAATGCTATTGGAAAAGAGTCTGGAGTCTATGCAGGGCAATACCGTGAAGCTGCAAATGGTGGGTCAGCCACCGGAGGGGCTGGAGATTCTCCATACCAGCGCTTCCGGCAGACTGAATACCTTGGTTGTCCGGGGCAAACCGGAGGAGGTACAGGCAAAGGTAGCCGCCTGCAATCCCGCTTATTTTGACATCTTGCCCCTTTCTTTGGAAGAGATTTTTATTTACGAACTGGGAGGAGTTAATTATGAAGTTAAGAATATCCTTCTTTAAGGCGATTCCTCTTGTGTTCTTTCTGGTCTATGCGTACGTTGTGTTCCGCCGGAAGAAAACTTCCCATAAGGATTGAGAGGTGCTGGCTATGAAAAATAAGACATCTTTAATCAATAAAACTGCCCTCCGTAAGGACATTCTCCGCTATGCTCCTATTTGGGCGCTGTATACCATCTTTCTTATGCTGGTGCTGTTTGGTATGACAGAGTCCACGCAGTACACGATGGCAATGACCGTCCTGGACCTTTTGAAGGGAATGGCGTGGATCAATTTGTTCTACGGCGGTATCTGCGGCACATTCCTGTTTATGGACTTGTTCAATGGCCGTCTGTGCAATGCCCTGCACGCATTTCCTATGCGTCGGGAAGGGTGGCTTGTCACCCATATCCTCTCGGGTGTGCTATTCAGCTTAGTCCCTAATCTGCTGGCAGCCGGTATTGCCTCGCTGATGCTTTGGGAGTACGCCTATATGGCGCTTATCTGGCTGGCAATTTCCACCTTGCAGTACCTGTTCTTCTTCGGCACAGCGGTGCTGGCCGCTACCTGCGCCGGCAACCTGCTGGGTACGGTAGCAATCTACGGCATTACCCACTTTATTACTGTGTTCGTTTATGCCGTTGCAGAACTTCTGTACCAGCCGCTGCTTTACGGTGTCCGGCTGAACAATACGGGCATTTATCGGTGCTTCCCCCTGAGCCAAATGTCTGGCTTTGACTACGCAAAATTTGAAGTACGTACCGCGGATGTTCGCTATATCGATTTTGCCGGTCTGCAAGGCAAGGCTTGGCTGTATGTGGGCATTTGCGCTGCAGTTGGAATCCTTTGCCTGTTCCTTGCTGGGCTTGTGTACCGCCGCCGGAATTTGGAAAAAGCCGGAGACTTTATCTCCTTGAAGCCCATCGCCCCCGTGTTTTTATTGGTGGCAACTGTTGGCGCAGGCGCATTTTTGTATATGTTCTCCGACTTGGTGGACAACAAAAGCTATCTATTCCTAGTGTTGGGTATGGCCATCGGCTACTTTGCCGGCAAGATGCTGCTGGACCGTACCTTGAAGGTCTTTGGCAAAAAGTCTCTTCTCACATTGGCAGCGCTGTTTTTAGTGGTTGGCGGCAGCTTATGCCTGACATGGCTGGATCCCTTGGGCCTGACGACCTATGTTCCAAAAGCGGATAAAATCGAAGCTGCTTATATCTACGGCGCAGACAAAGGCTATGCCTATATAGTAGACTCGTTCTTCAGCTATAGAGGCATTGATGAAAATGGCACTTTCCCAATTACCGATGCTGCAGAAGTGGCAGAATTGCAGGATTTTCATCGGCAGCTGACCCGTTACCGTCCCTCGAAAAGCGATGACGTTCTGTGCGACGTACGAATTCAGTACAAGCTGAAAAATGGCAGAACGATGGTAAGATATTATGAGGTCGGACGGGATACTCCCTTGGGTCAGCAAGCCTGCAAGTATTTCAGTGATATGCGTTATGTCTTTGAAGTAAGCAATACAGAAGTTTTATACAATGCATTTGATGCAATTTCCATTGACATCTACGAGGGCAATGACAATGTGAATTTCAAACTCACGGATTCTCAGGAAATCGCAGGTCTGCTGGATGCCATAGCTGCCGACTGCGAAGCAGGTAAGATGGCGCAGTACTGGGGATTCCACGATGAAATCGGAAAAACTGCAGACTATAATGTGGAATTCTATGTGGACAATAAGGCAATTGAACAGGGGACTATGAACAGATCTCAATTCTATTTGCACATCTTCACTGACAGTACCAACACCAATGCCTATATCAACACTATGCGCCAGCTGCATGGCGAATAAGCGTAAAATAAAAGCACCGAGGAATTTCTCGGTGCTTTTTATTTAGTTCCAAATGCCGTGATGGCAGGTGGGGCTGTTGAAATCCAAAGCCGCAAAGGTGTAGCCGTTGCAAAGTCCCCATGCGATGATTCTCTCCACCGCATCAACGCTGAATTCCCGGGTGTCGTGCTGCAGCACCACAGAATTGGTTCGCTTGGCAACGCCCTCGGTCACATTCTTGAACACCTCGTCCGCATCCTTGGCACCGCCGGCATCGTTGCTGTCCACGTTCCAGTCGAAGTACTGGTATCCCAGCTCCTCCAGCTTCTTGGTAAGGCGGGTCATAATTCCCTTGTTGTAGGCGCTGCTGACGGTGTTGGAGCTGCCGCCGGGGAAACGGGTAAGCATAGCTTTCTGCCCGGTGTGCTGGAGGATGACGTTTTGCGTCGCCTCCAAATCTGCCAAAAATGATTCATCGCTGGCATAAATTTCGCTGTAATTGTGGCTGTAGGTATGAATGGCAACGGTGTGTCCTTCTTCTGCAGCCCGGGTCAAGCATTGGGGATGCGCATTTGCACCCTTGATAAAGAAGCTGGCCTTCACACCGTATTTTTTCAAAATGTCCAGCAGACGGTCGGTGTGGGGGCCGGGGCCGTCATCAAAGGTTAAATAAATGGTCTTGCCGTTGGGCTCAATGGTTGTGCCCGGGGTGGGAAGATTTATAATTGGCGGCATATTGGGATCGTCCGGATTCTCCGGATTCTCTGTAGAGGGGGCGTCAGGGGAGGAAGCCTCCTCCTGCTTGGGAATTACGTAAATGGTTCGCTCTTTGGTAGCGGCAACGCCAATGCTGTTTGTGATGGAGTATTGCAGGGTATAAATGCCGGGGATGTTGCCGTCCACATCGCCGGAAACAATTACATTGGCACTCAAATCTCCGTCACGGAAATCGGTAGCGGTGCATCCGGGCTCTTCATAGTTGTCGCCCACCATAATGAAGGACAGCTGACCGCCTTCCAATGTAAGAATCGGTGCATTGGGGTCAACGTAGTTGATTTTCCGGGTGACACTGGTAACATTTCCGTAGGAGTCGGTGACGGTGTAGGTCATAATGCCGTCTTTTTCCTTGCGCACAACCTCTTGGGTCAAATCTCCGTCGTAGTTATCTGTGGCTTTGAAGCCTTCTTCCACGTAGGTTTCCCCAATCAGCGTGTAGGCGTTGGGGTCAGTGGTCAGGGTAATGACCGGCGCTTCACTGTCCACAACACGGACATAACGGTATTCTGTACGCAGGTACCCATTTGCTTGCGCAGTGTATTTAATGAGATAGTCACCTATATGCGCGGAGTCCACAGACCCGGAAACGGTCACAGGTACCTCGGTGTCAGAGAGCACCGCGGAAGCGCCGGCTTCTTGATAGGTTTCTCCCACTTCGATACTCATATTCTGTGCGCCGTTAAGGGTGAGGGTGATGGCGTTGCCGAAATCCAGCCCCCGAAAGGCAGTGACACCGACAGTAACAACCATCAGCGCCAATACACACAGTGAAATAATAAAAATTGCCTTTTTCATCGCTGTTTCATCCGTTTCTTTTTGCAGTAGTCTAACATCCTCCATTATACGCCTTTTGCAGACAATCTTCAAGAGGAAAAAACAAAAAGCGGGTTGGAAAAGGGCAACGCCCCGTAAGGAAGTATTGGTTTTGAACGGCCCCTTTTCCGCTTAACTGCATAAAAAATTCCCGAAATGCGTCAGCATTCCGGGAATTTTGTTATTTGTTAATCAAAAAAGTTACCACTTCAAAACTGCTTTGCACCCGAAAACGGTGGGATTTTCTGCCAGTCAAGGCAAAAAGCACAGAAATACTTGGTGTATTTCGAGCATTTTTAACGCCAAATGGCGGGAAATTACGCCGTTTTTCGGGCATTACTTCCTTATGGGGTGTTGCCCAATCAACCCGCTTTTTAGGAAATTCTTTTGTATAAACACATTTCAAAGGGGATGCCGTTTTCCTCTCCCAATTGGAGCACCTGCTCCAGCTTCCAGCTGGCATCTGCATCTAAATTGGGGAAAAAGGTATCGGATTCCGGTTGAGCGTGTACTTTCGTAACATAGGCGGTGTCACAGTAGGGGAGCAGCTGCTTGTAAACACTGCCTCCGCCAATTACCATAGCCCGCTGGGCAGTTTGGGCAACGGCTACCGCTTCTTCGGGGCTGTGGCATACCACCACGTCGGCAATGTCTGCATTTTGCCGCGTCAGTACCACATTCACCCGGTTGGGCAGCGGCTTTCCCCCGGGAAAATCCGCAAGGGTTTTTCTGCCCACAATTACCATAGCGCCCTTTGTGGTCTCCCGGAAAAATTTCCGGTCGGCAGACAGGGCGATGGGCTGCGTGCCACCGGCGCCAATGCCCCAATCATCATATACAGCAACAATCAGTTCCATTTGCTACCTCAAATTGCCATAGGGATTTCAAAATCGAAGGGGTGGAATTGATAATTCTCGACCTTGAAGCTGTCCTTGGTGAAATCGTAGAAATCCGTAACAGAGGCATCCAAAGTCACCTTAGGAGCAGGGTAGCCCTCGTTTTCCAGCATTGCCTTCACAGCAGGGATGTGCCGGTCGTAAATATGGCAGTCGGCAATCACGTGTACCAATTCGCCTGCCTCCAAGCCGGAAACCTGCGCAATCATCATCAGCAGCATGGCATACTGACACACGTTCCAGTTGTTGGCGGTGAGCATATCCTGAGACCGCTGATTCAGAATGCCGTTGAGGGTGTTGCCGGAAACATTAAAGGTCATAGAGTAGGCGCAGGGGTACAGATTCATCTCGTGGAGATCCTCAAAGGTGTAGATATTGGTGAGGATTCTGCGGGAGGCGGGGTTGTGCTTCAAATCGTACAGCACCCGATCCACCTGATCGAACATACCCTCTTTGTATTGGTGCTTCACACCCAGCTGATAGCCGTAGGCCTTGCCGATGGTGCCGTCTTCACCGGCCCACTCGTCCCAAACGTGGCTGCCCAAGTCTTCAATCCGGTTGGACTTCTTCTGCCAAATCCACAAAAGCTCATCCAGCGCAGACTTCCAGTAGGTGCGGCGCAGGGTCATAATGGGAAACTCTTCTTTCAGATTGTAGCGGTTGACAATACCGAACTTTTTCACGGTATGCGCCGGCGTGCCGTCCGCCCAGCGGGGACGCACTTCCAAATCGGTATCGTAAAAGCCGTTGTTTAAGATGTCCAAACAGGTTTGGCGATAAATTTCATCTGCTCTGCTCATAAAGAAACCTCCCGGTGGTATTTTTGACATTGTACCATATATTCTGCCAAATTTCCATAGGAAAATAGAAAAAGGTGCGTAAAAAACGCACCTTTTTGTTATTCGATATGCTCGTGATTGCTGATGTGGTCCTCGCAGTAGCAATGGTAGCCATTGCACCGGGAGCAGTACCGGAATTCCAGCTCCGGATTGCTCACATCCGTCCGCCCGCAAACGGTGCAGCGGTGGTTGTAGGGGGTGTTGGTCTTTTGGTAGGGCGGGGTAGCAGGCTCGAAAGGAATTGTACCGGTTTTATTTGATTTCTTTTTCTTGATTTTGACCAGCCAGGACCTTGGGAGGAGATTCTTTATCTCGGAGCCCGTAAACAGGAAATAGTTTGCAAGGGCTACCAGCGGGAACAGGTTGTGAGGGAAGTAGAGCACCGGGTAGCTTAAATTGAAAATGGCAACAGCTTCCAAAATCAAGTAGATTAAGGCAATCAGCCAAGCTTTTACGGGAATGATGAAGAAAATCATAAACCGGCTTTCCGGATACAGTGTAGCAAAGGTGAGAATTAAACTCAAATGCAGATAGTATGCCATCTGAGAATAAATGGATATGGCATTGATGAAATAGGCAAATGACTCGCCCAATAGCATATAATCGGTTGAAAGAACCGGACAGAAGAGCATAGCGAAAATATCCATCAGCACAACGCCGGAGAAGTAGAACAGATTAAACTTAAAAGTGCCCATACTGGTTTCCACGTGCCTGCCCAGCATATAGAAAAAGTAAAGGAAGAGCAAATCAATAATGCCGCCGCCGGACTGGGTAAATACGTAGCTGACCAGCCGCCAGACCTGCCCCTGTAAAATCTTGCCCTTATCAAAGCAGAGAAGCTCATATAAAACGCTTCCGCCGTTGACCATAGACAGAATCAGAACAATTGCGTTTCCCAGCGCGATATACAGCATCAAATTGGGAATGCCCTTGTTCCGGTTGTTGAAGCAGAAACGGTTAAAACTGCGGCGTAGACTCATAATACCCATCAACTCCTTAGGAAATTGTTATTATCATACCACTTTTTGGTAAAAAAGTCCATAAAGGAATTATGAACATTTATTCTTGAGAAAATTCCAAAAAACCATTGACTTTTTAGAAATTTCGTGTAGAATAATGGAGCAACTGCATACAAGCCTTATCAAGAGTGGTGGAGGGAACGGCCCGATGAAACCCGGCAACCTACGCAAGTGTGGTGCCAAATCCGGCGGCAACGACAGATGAGGATTCGATAAAACGCGCATCGAATCGTCGGTGTGCGGTTTTATTTTGTATAAGGAGTTTTGTTATGGAAAAAAGATTGTTTACTTCCGAATGTGTCACCTGCGGACACCCCGATAAAGTGGCAGACGCCATTTCCGATGCGATTTTGGATGCCTGCTTAGCCCAAGACCCCAATTCACGGGTGGCTTGCGAAACCACTGTGACCACAAACTTTTGCCTGATTTGCGGTGAAATCACCACAACTGCTGTGGTGGATTATGAGGCTGTTGCCCGTGAGGTGATTGCCTCCATCGGCTACACCGTACCCGAAGACCAGTTTGCCGCAGATACCGTGGAGATTCTCTGCAAAATCCACACCCAATCTGCTGACATCGCCCTCGGCACCAACGACGAGGTTGGCGGCGCAGGCGATCAGGGTATGATGTTCGGCGGCGCATGTACCCAAACCCCCGAGCTGATGCCCTTGCCCGTAGCTTTGGCTCGCGCCTTGGCAAACCGTTTGACCGCCTGCGTGGAGAGCAACGACCTGCTTCGCCCCGACGGTAAGACGCAGGTGTCTGTGGAGTTCGACGAGCAGGGCAAGGTTGTGGGCATTGATACCGTGGTTGTGTCTGTGATGCACAGCGCGGATTTTGAAATCGGCGAGCTCCGTCGCTATATTCGCGAGGGTGTAATTGCCCCCGTGCTGAAGCAGTATGGTTTTGATATCGCCAGTGTAGCCCATATTCATATTAACCCCACCGGCAATTTTGTCATCGGCGGTCCCAACGGCGATACCGGCCTCACCGGCAGAAAAATCATTGTGGATACCTACGGCGGCTATTTCTCCCACGGCGGCGGCGCGTTCTCCGGTAAGGACCCCACCAAGGTGGATAGAAGCGGCGCTTATATGGCCCGGTATATGGCAAAGAATCTGGTGGCAGCCGGACTTGCCGAGCAGGTAGAAGTGCAGCTGGCATATGCCATCGGCGTTGCAGAGCCGGTGTCTGTCCGGGTGAACAGCTACGGCACAGGCAAAATTTCCGACGAGGAAATGACCGCCCTGCTGCGTAAGCACTGTGACCTGACCCCTGCTGGAATCATCAAAAAGCTGCAATTGCGGCGTCCCATTTACAGCCAAACGGCCAGAAAGGGCCATTTTGGCGCAAACAACCTGCCTTGGGAGCAGACAGATTTGGCAGAAACCCTGCGAAACAGCTAATTAAAGGGAGTGTTCGAAAGAACACTCCTTTTTGTTGATGCGAAAATGAACGCAACGCGACAATCCACCCCATTTGTCATTGCGAGGAGCGCAGCCGCGTGGCAATCTGCCCACATCACACTTCCTGTCATTGCGAAACCAGTCCGCAGACGGGTTGTGGAAATCTCCTACAGAGTAATGAGTAGATGGTACGCCGGAGCCGGAAACACTAGAACATAAAAAATGCAAGGCAAAGCCTTGTAAAATACTTTTTCACTATTCACTATTACTTATTACTTCCAAAAATCCTGAATGCGTTTTTAGTGAAGAGTGAAGAGTGAATAGTGAAGAGGTAAAAAGTAAAAATCCTGAACGCTTTCGCATTCAGGATTTTTGGTACGCCGGAAGGGACTCGAACCCCCGACCTACTGGTTCGTAGCCAGTCACTCTATCCAACTGAGCTACCGGCGCATACCACGCTCTCACAAGCGCCTGCATATAATAGCACATTCAAAATGAAAATGCAAGCCTTTTTTTGAGAAATTCCATTTATTTTTCCAAATCGAACCACCTTGACACGGATTTGCTCCCTGTTGTACAATATGCAAAAGTCCTATGTGAGGGGGGAGTGTTATGGAAAAATACAGGGAACTTGCATTTTTGCCGGATGCGCTTCTGCCTTGGTACGATAAAAACCGCCGCAACTTGCCGTGGCGGCAGGATACAGATCCCTATCACATATGGGTGTCGGAAATTATGCTCCAGCAAACCCGCGTGGAGGCGGTTAAGGGGTATTATGCCCGTTTTTTGGAAAAGCTTCCTACGGTCTCTGCGCTTGCAGAATGTGACGATGATTCTCTTCACAAGCTGTGGGAGGGTTTGGGCTATTACAGCCGTGTACGCAACCTGAAAAAGGCGGCGCAGCAGATAATGGACAAGCATATCGGCGTATTTCCCGATACCTATGAGCAGGTCCTTGCCTTGCCCGGCATTGGCGCCTACACCGCCGGTGCAATTTGCTCCATAGCCTTCAACCAGCCTACACCGGCAGTGGACGGCAATGTTCTTCGCGTGATTACCCGCATTACTGATGACGACACACCCATAGACCTGCCTGCCTATAAAAATACTGTCCAGCAAAAGCTGAAGGAAATCTATCCGGACAGGGCAGGGGACTTTACCCAAGCCCTAATGGAGTTAGGCGCAACTGTTTGCGGCCCTAACCGCCAGCCCGACTGCGAAAACTGCCCCTGCAAGGCGTTTTGCTTAGGTTTTGCCCGAGAAACGGCGGCGCATCTTCCGGTAAGACTTCCCAAACGGCAGCGTAGAATTGAGGAAAAGACGGTGTTTCTTCTTTCCTGTGACGGGAGGTTAGCCCTTGAGGCGCGTGGGGATAAAGGCTTGCTTGCAGGACTCTGGCAGTTTCCCAACGTTCCCGGCAAGCTGGATACACCGGCTGTTTTGAAGCAGGTGGAGGCGTTTGGGCTGAAACCAAAAGAAATACTCCTACAAGTGGAGCGAAAACACATATTTACCCATATAGAATGGCATATGCGTGGAGTTTATGTGGAGGTTCAAAGCTGCGGTGGCGGTTTCAATTGGATGTCAGAGTATGAAATTCGGGAACTGGCTGCCTTGCCCACAGCCTTTCGCCTTTTTCTGCCACAGGAACAACTGTAATTTTTTAAGAAAAAAACGAAAATAATATTTGACAAATGGAACATTTCCCTATATAATACATAGGCACGACTGTTAGGAGGGGGATACTATGCGACTGGAGCTGTCTTCCATTATCGACCGTCCCGGTGAGAGCCTAGCCTTTTCTACCAGTGTGGATTTAACTGACCTCGTATATGGCACAAGCCAACCTGTCAGCGAACCGGTGCAGGCAAAGGGTACTGTGCGGAATACCGCCGGTGTTTTGGTGATGAAAGGGCTGATTTCAACCTGCATCCACGGCACTTGTGACCGCTGCACCACCGATTTTGACCGTGATGTGGAGATTCCCATTGATGCGGTGCTGGTGACAGAGCTTGCCAACGAGGAGAATGAAGACGAATGGGTTTTTCCTCTGGAGGCAGACGCAGCCGATTTGGACGACATTGTCCGGACAATATTTGTTCTGAATATGGATTCCAAGTTGCTGTGTAAAGAGGATTGCAAAGGGTTGTGCTGCAGATGCGGCAGAAACCTCAACGACGGTCCTTGCGATTGCAAAAAAGAGATAGATCCCCGTTTTGCTGCTTTACGGCAGCTTCTCGATAAGTAAACCAAAGAATGCTGCTAAAGCAGAATTACCAAGGAGGTGTCATCCATGGCTGTCCCTAAGTGTAAAGTGTCCAGCGCCCGTCGCGATAAGCGCCGTGGTTCCAACTGGAAGCTGTCCGCCCCCAGTGTGGCTGTTTGCCCCAAGTGCGGTGAGCCCACCCAGCCCCATAGAGCTTGCAAGGCTTGCGGTACCTATAATGGCCGTCAGGTCCTGGCCGCCAAGGCTGACTAAGGCTGGAAAAATAGCGTAAGCTAAGCGGAAGGCGTCTGCCTTCCGCTTTTTCCATTATCAGCCTTGTTATGATTTGTTTCTATATTTTTCCAAATTTATTCATAAATATATGCCATAATTGAGAGAGGAGTGACTGACCTATGGCAAAACCTCTGGTAGCGATTGTAGGACGCCCTAATGTGGGAAAGTCTATGCTGTTTAATAAGCTCACCGGCCGCAGAACCTCTATTGTAGAGGATACCCCCGGTGTTACCCGTGACCGTATTTACGGTGACTGTGAGTGGTGCGGCAGGGAATTCTCTCTGGTGGATACCGGCGGTATTGAGCCGGGCACCGAGAACGATATGCTGAAGTTTATGCGCCGTCAGGCAGAAATCGGCATTGAACTGGCAGATTGCATTGTGATGGTGGTGGATGTCCATTCCGGCGTCACTGCCGCTGATCAGGACGTGGCAACTATGCTTCGCAAATCCCGCAAGCCGGTGGCGCTGGCAGTAAACAAGTGTGACTCTATTGGCCCTGTGAATCCGGATGTATATGAATTTTACGGCTTGGGCATTGGGGACTTGTTTGAGGTGTCCGCCATCCACGGTCACGGCACCGGCGATTTGCTGGACTGGTGCTTGGAGCAATTCCCCGAGGCAACAGAAGAGGAAGAGGACTCCGATGTCATCAATGTTGCCATCGTGGGCAAGCCCAACGTGGGCAAAAGCAGCCTCCTCAACCGGATTCTGGGTGAGGAACGGGTAATTGTGTCCAACATTGCCGGCACCACCCGGGATGCCATTGACTCGGAATTTGAAAATGAAACAGGTAAATATTGCTTTATCGACACCGCCGGTATGCGCCGCAGAAGCAAGGTGGACGATATCATTGAAAAGTATTCCAATATGCGTACCGTTGCCGCCATTGAGCGTGCGGATGTGTGCCTGATTCTTATTGATGCCAACGACGGTGTCACCGAGCAGGACACCAAAATTGCCGGTCTTGTCCACGAAGCCGGTAAGGCGGCAATCATCGTGGTAAACAAATGGGATGCGGTTGCCGACAAGGAAACCAACACTATGCGGGATAAGGAAGCTGCTGTCCGTGAGGGCTTAAGCTATATGACCTATGCGCCGGTAGTGTTCCTGTCAGCCCTCACCGGCTCCCGGGTGGATAAGCTGTTTCAGGTGATTCAGGATGTCCACAAGCAAAATACCAGCCGCATTACCACCGGTGCGCTGAATTCCATTTTGGCAGAGGCCACCTCCCGGGTACAGCCTCCCTCAGACAAGGGCCGCCGGCTGAAGATTTACTATATGACACAAGCCGGTACCAAGCCGCCCCATTTCGTGATTTTCTGTAACGATGCAAGACTTTTCCATTTCTCTTATCAGCGGTATCTGGAAAATCAGATTCGCGAGGTTTTCGGCTTGCAGGGTACCCCTGTACGCATTACCATTCGCCAAAAGGGCGATAAGGAGGAGTAAACTATGTGGCTGTCTGTACTGCTGGCAGTGCTGGCCGGTTACCTGCTGGGCAACCTGAACGGCGCAGTCATTGTTTCCCGTCTGCTGGGCAAGAAGGATGTTCGGGAGCAGGGGAGCGGAAATGCAGGCTTAACCAACTTTTTGCGTGTATACGGGCCGTCCAGCGCCGTGCTGGTGGTTGTAATTGATGTGCTGAAAGCCGTTGCTGCCTGTGTTCTGGGCAGACTTTTGCTTGCCCCCTATGGCTTCGGACGGGAAGGTCTGCTTGTTGGCGGCTTGGCAGTAAACTTGGGACACGATTTTCCGGCGCTGTTGGGCTTCCGTGGCGGCAAGGGTGTGCTGTGCGGCATTACCGCAGCATTTATGGCAGATTGGCGCTGCGCGCTTGTGGTGATTGTGGTGTTTGCCCTTTGCCTGTGGCTGACCCGCTATGTATCCTTAAGCTCCATTCTTGGCGCGTTCACCTTTGCTGTGGCTTATCCCATTGTCCACCGGCAGGAGCTTCCTGCGGCGATTATGGGCGCTGTCTTAGGACTGTTCATCGTATTTATGCACAGAAGCAACATCTCCCGCTTGCTCAAAGGTACTGAGCGGAAGGCCACCTTTAGTAAATTTCGTAAAACCAAGTAATCGACCCTTCTAATGAAAGGAAAATCTATGCTGCAACTGAAAAATATTGTCAAAAACTATGCTGCCGGCGATAATACTGTTCGGGCGCTGCGGGGCATCACCCTCCAGTTCCGTCAGAACGAATTTGTGTCCATTCTGGGTCCCTCCGGCTGTGGCAAGACCACAATGCTGAATATCATCGGCGGTCTGGACCGTTACACCAGCGGCGATTTGGTGATCAACGGCCGTTCCACGCGGGATTTTAAGGACCGTGACTGGGATACCTACCGGAATCATTCTGTGGGCTTTGTGTTCCAAAGCTACAATCTGATTCCCCACCAAAGCGTCCTGCAGAATGTGGAATTGGCATTGACCCTGTCCGGCGTCTCCAAGCGGGAGCGCCGCGTCCGCGCCAAGCAGGCGCTGGAGCAGGTGGGCCTTGGCGACCAGATTCGCAAGCGTCCCAGTCAGCTTTCCGGTGGACAGATGCAGCGTGTGGCCATTGCCCGGGCATTGGTCAATAACCCGGAGATTATCCTTGCCGACGAGCCTACCGGCGCACTGGACACAGAAACCAGCGTGCAGGTTATGGAGATTCTCAAGGAAGTGGCGAAGGACCGTCTGGTTATTATGGTGACCCATAACCCGGAACTGGCAGAGCGGTATTCCACAAGAATTATCCGTATGCTGGACGGCGAGATTATCAGCGATTCTGCCCCCTTAAACGACGAAGAGCTGAGAAATATCCGGGAACAGGAACAGCTTGCTATCTTCAGCAGAAAGAAGCGGGTGCGCAAGCCCTCTATGTCTTGGGCAACCTCTTTCGGCCTATCGTTGAAGAATTTGTTCTCTAAAAAAGGCCGTACCGTGCTGACCTCCTTTGCCGGCTCTATCGGCATCATTGGCATTGCGCTGATTTTTGCCGTGTCCAACGGTATGACTACTTATATCAACGCGGTGCAGGAGGATACCCTGTCTTCCTATCCGCTGACCTTGGAGGCCACTACTGTGGACATTGGCACCCTGATGCAGACCTTTATGGGTGGGGCCTCCGATGAGAACATTCACGAGAATGATGCAGTCTATTCCCAGTCTGTAATGGCCGAGATGATTAACTCCCTGAACAATATGGAGTCCACGGAAAATGACCTGAAGGCATTTAAGGAATACCTGCAAAAAGAATTGGAAAACACAGAAAACGGACTTTCCGATGCCCTTACCGGCATTCAGTATACCTATAATATGGACCTTTTGGTCTATACCAAGGACCCGGACGATAACATCATCTATTCCGATACCCAGGAGCTGCTCACCAAGGCACTTCGGGACAATATGGGTATGGATATGTCCTCTATGATTGCTATGGGGGAGAATATGACCGGTATGAGCAGTACTATGCCTATGCCCGGTATGCAGAGTAACCTTTGGTGTGAAATGCTGCCCGGTAAGGACGGCAAGCCGGTCAATCCGGTGTTGGAGGACCAGTATGATGTGATTTACGGCAGCTGGCCCAACAGCTACGATGAAATCGTGCTGGTTGTGGATAAAAATAACGAGCTGGACGATATGACCCTGTACGCAATGGGCTTGGAATCTCACGATAAGATTGAAGAAACCTTCGACATTATTCTCTCCGGCGGCGAGATTGACACCACCCAAAAGAAATGGTCCTACGAAGAAATCTGCGGCAAGGAGTACCGTGTAATTCTCAATGGCGATTGCTACCGTTTGGATGAAAACACCGGACTTTATGTGGACCTGCGGGAAGATGAGACCGGCCTGCGCTACCTGTACGATAACGCGCTGAAGCTGAAAATCACCGGTATTATCCGTCCCAGCGAAAAGGCCAGCTCCACAATGCTCACCGGCTCCATTGCCTACACCAAGGCACTGACAGAGTATGTTGCCCAAAAGAATGTTGATTCCGCCGCCCTTGCTGACCAAAAAGCCCAGCCCGGCACAGATATTTTCACCGGCCTGCCTTTTAAGGATAACGAGAGCCTGTCCGATGCAGATAAGGAAGTCGCATTCCGGGATTATATCGCCAAGCTGACCCCCGAGGAGCAGGCAAAGGCATACGTGAAGATTATGGGCATTCCCTCTGCCGAGCAGCTGAATGCTATGGTGGACAGCCAACTGGCGCAGTTCAATCGGGAGCAGATGGAGCAGACTATGATTACAGCTCTCAGCCAGCAGGCGGGCTTGAATGTGCAGGAAATGGAGGAATATATCCTCTCTATGTCGGATGAGGAACTGCTTGAGATGTTCCGGCAGATGCTGGAGCAGCAGGTAAAGCTGCAGTATGCCGCGCAGGTCCAGCAGCAAACCGCCGCAATGCCGGCAGAGCAGTTGGTTGCAGCGCTGCAGATGGCGCTGCCCACCTATACCACCGAGCAGTGCGCCGTATATTACGGTGAGATTTTGGAATTCTCCGAAACCACCTATGAGCAGAACCTCAGAAGCTTAAGTGACGTGGATTTGGATGACCCTGCCACCATCAATCTCTTTGCCTCCAGCTTTGAAAATAAGGATATTCTGGAAGAGGTAATCGCAGACTATAACAAATCCGTAGAAGAACTCAAGCAGATTCGCTATACCGATTATGTGGGCATTATGATGTCCTCTATTACCACCATCATCAATGCCATCACCTATGTGCTCATTGCTTTCGTGGCAATTTCTCTGGTGGTGTCCTCCATTATGATTGGTGTTATCACCTTAATTTCCGTGCAGGAGCGGACCAAGGAAATCGGTATTCTGCGTGCCATCGGCGCATCCAAGCGGAATGTGTCCGGTATGTTCAATGCCGAAACGATGATTATCGGTTTTACCTCCGGCGTCTTGGGGGTAGGCGTGACCTATGCGCTGTGTGTTGTTGTGAACATCATCCTGTTTGCCCTTACGGACATTGCAAACCTGAAGGCAATTCTGCCGCCTGAGATTGCAATTGTGCTGGTGATTATCAGCGTGCTTTTGACCCTGCTTTCCGGTATCATTCCCAGCAGAAGCGCCGCAAAGAAAGACCCTGTGGTGGCTTTGCGAACTGAATAAAGCTTCGGCGTGTTACCTTTTGGTAACACGCCGGATTTTTTACAATCAAAAAGTAGGAATATTTGGAAGATTCCCCTTGCTATTTCTGTATTTTCTGCTACAATTATACTGAAATTTTATGTGCTTATCAAAGGAGTTTGCAATGATTACTGTCAGCAATTTAGGTATGCAATTTGGCGGCCAGTGGCTGTTCCAGCACGTTGACCTGCAATTTTTGCCCGGCAACTGCTATGGCATTATCGGCGCCAACGGCGCAGGTAAGTCCACCTTCCTGCGAATCCTCACCGGCGAGCTGGACTCTACCAGCGGCGCGATCACCATCGACCCGGACAAGCGGGTGTCCGTTCTGAAGCAGAATCAGAACGCCTATGACGAATACACCATTATGGATACGGTGATTATGGGCAACCAGCACCTGTACGATGTGATGAAGGAAAAGGATGCTATCTACGAGAAGGAGGATTTTTCCGACGAGGACGGTATCCGCGCTGCAGAGCTGGAGGCGGAATTTGCCGAAATGGACGGATGGGAGGCAGAGAGTGACGCTTCCCGGCTGCTGCAGGGTCTGGGTATCCCCACGGATATGCACTACGATACTATGGGCGACACTGACCCCCGTCTAAAGGTGAAAGTGCTGCTGGCGCAGGCACTGTTCGGCAACCCCGATATCATTATGCTGGACGAGCCTACCAACAACTTGGACATCGAGGCCATCAACTGGCTGGAGGACTTCCTGCTGGATTTCCCCGGAATGGTGATTGCCGTGTCCCACGACCGTCACTTCCTGAACACCGTCTGCACCCACACTGTAGATATTGACTACGGTAAGATTAAGATGTATGTGGGTAACTACGATTTCTGGTACGAATCTTCCCAAATGGTGCAGGCGATGATTCGCAATAAGAACAAGAAGAATCAGGAGAAGATTGAAGAGCTGCAGCTGTTCATTCAGCGGTTCTCTGCCAATAAGAGTAAGGCAAAGCAGGCAACTGCCCGCCGGAAACTGCTGGACAAGCTGACCGTTGAGGAGATGCCTTGCTCCACCCGCCGCTATCCCTTCGTGGGCTTTATGCCGGAGCGGGAGCTGGGTAAGGATGTGCTCACCGTCAACGATATTTCCGTCACTGTGGACGGCGTGAAGCTGTTGGATAAGGTCTATTTCTCTGTAAACCGCACCGATAAGATTGCCTTTGTAGGTGAAAATGAGCTGGCGCAGACCGCGCTGTTTAAGGTGCTGATGGGAGAATTGGAGCCGGACGAGGGCAGTATCAAATGGGGCGTTTCCACCATTCGCTCCTATCTTCCCAAGGATAACTCCGAGTACTTTGACGGCAACAAGATGGAGCTGGTGGACTGGCTGCGCCAGTATTCCGCCAAGAAGGACGATGTTTATTTGCGTGGCTTCTTAGGTCGTATGCTCTTTGGTAACGACGATGTATTCAAGCCTGTGGATGTACTGTCCGGTGGCGAAAAGGTCCGCTGTATGCTCAGTAAAATGATGCTTAGTGGTGCCAACGTGGTGCTGCTGGACCAGCCTACCAACCACTTGGATATGGAATCCATTCAAGCTGTAAACAAGGGCTTGGAGGCCTTTGACGGCGTGGTGCTCCTTGCCTCCCACGACCACGAAATGCTGACCTCCACCTGTAACCGGGTAATTGCCTTCCAGCCGGACGGCACCATTGTGGACCGCTACGGCACCTATGACGATTATCTGGAATGGCTGGCACAGCAGAAGGAGAATTAAGATGAAAAAAATCTTAGACATTATCACCGCAAAAATGGAAAAGGCCTTTGCCGATGCAGGCTACGATGCCACTTTCGGACGGGTAACGGTGTCCAACCGCCCCGACCTGTGCGAGTATCAGTGCAACGGCGCCCTGTCTGCCGCCAAGCAGTATAAATGCGCCCCCATTGCCATTGCCAATGCGGTTGCTGAAAAATTGGATGCTGCCGATTTCTCTATGATTGAGGCAGTTATGCCCGGTTTTATTAACTTAAAGCTTTCCGATTCCTTCCTGCAAGCCTACTTGGAGGAAATGCGTACTGCCCCCGACTTCGGTGTGGAGAAAATCGGCGCCGGTCAGACTATTGTGGTGGACTACGGCGGCGCCAACGTGGCAAAGCCTCTGCACATCGGTCATTTGCGTCCTGCCATCATCGGTGAAGCGCTGAAGCGTCTGCACAAATTCTTTGGCTATAACACCATTGGCGATATTCACTTGGGCGACTGGGGCCTGCAGATGGGTCTGATTATTGCAGAATTGCAGGAACGTCAGCCGGACCTGCCCTATTTCGATGAAGCTTTTACAGGCGAATACCCTGCGGAAGCTCCCTTTACCTTATCTGACTTGGAGGAGATTTATCCTACCGCATCCGCCAAAAAGTCCGACCCGACCTTTGCGGAAAAGGCGCATACAGCCACCTTTGAACTGCAGCAGGGTCGCCGGGGCTATCGGGCTATTTGGCAGCATATTATGAACATTTCCTTGCCCGACCTGAAGCGGATTTACGACACACTGGATGTCCACTACGAGAAGTGGCTGGGGGAAAGCGATGCCGACCCCTATATTCCCGATATGGTTGCGGACTTAAAGCAGCGGGGACTGGCTGTTCTTAGCGAGGGCGCTTGGGTTGTTCCCGTGGCGGAGGAAGCGGACAAGAAGGAAGTTCCGCCTATGATTTTGGTGAAGTCCGACGGTTCTGCCATTTACGCCACCACCGACTTGGCAACAATCCTGCAGCGTATGCAGGATTGGGCACCTGACAAGATGCTCTACGTCACCGATAAGCGGCAGAATCTCCACTTTGAGCAGGTGTTCCGCGCCGCCAAGAAGAGTGGCATTATCAAAGCGGAAACCCAGATGGAGCACGTGGGCCACGGCACGATGAACGGCGCTGACGGCAAGCCCTTTAAGACCCGTGACGGCGGCGTGCTCCGCTTGGAGCAGCTGATCGGTGATATGACCGACTTTGTCCGCGCCAAGGTTGTGGAAAACAAGATTGTGGACGACAGCGAAGTGGAAGCCACCACCGCAAAAATTGCCTTGGCAGCCTTGAAATACGGCGATTTGAGTAACCAGCCCACCAAGGACTACAATTTCGATATAGAGCGTTTTGCCGCTTTCGAGGGCAACACCGGTCCGTATATTCTCTATACCATCGTCCGTGTGAAATCCATTCTGGCAAAGTACGGCGCTTGGGAGAATCTTCCCATTCAAGCCCCTGCCAACATCTACGCCAAGGACTTGATGCTGGCAATCACCAAGGTAGGTCCTGCGCTGGAAAGCGCATTAAAGACCTCCTGTCCCAACCTCATTTGCGCCTACATCTATGAACTGGCAGGCGCGGTGAACAAGTTCTACCACGAAACCCGTATTCTCACAGAAGAGGACAAAGCTTTGCAGGCAGGCTACATCAGCCTGATTGGTCTGGCAAAGAATATTTTGGAAAGCTGTATTGACATCTTAGGCTTCTCCGCTCCCGAAAAAATGTAAAAAAACTGCGTCGCTGAAATCATTTCAGCGACGCAGTTTTCTTTTTTAATAAGCATTGACGATAGTACCGCCACCGACCACCATATCCCCTTGATACAGCACCACCGTTTGCCCGGGGGTAACGGCGCGCTGAGGGGTGTCAAATACAACCCTTGCATTGCCGTCCGACTCCGGATAAACCGTCGCTGGCTGAGGGATATGTCGTGACCTTGCCTTGGCAGTGACGCGAATCGGCTCAGTCAGGGCAGGGAAGGGAAGCCAGTTCCAATCGGTTGCAATCAGCGTATCGGTGAATAACGCCTCTTCCGGACCTACCGTCACGGTGTTGCGGTCCATATCCTTGCCGCACACATATACCGGTGTGCCCATAGCCAGAGCTAAGCCCTTTCGCTGCCCCAGCGTATAGCCCAAAGCGCCGGTGTGTTTGCCCACAACATTGCCTTGCAAGTCCAAAAAATCACCTGCCGGATAGGATTTACCCATATAGCGGCGGATAAATGCCATATAATCTCCGTCCGGAATAAAACAGATATCCTGACTGTCCTTTTTCTTGGCAGTGAGAAATCCTTGCGCCTCGGCAATTTCCCGTATCTGCGCCTTTGTATATGCGCCCAAAGGAAACAGCGTGTGGGAAAGCTGATGCTGATTCAAGCAGGCAAGAAAATAGCTTTGGTCCTTGGCTTCATCAACAGCCTTGTATAATACATACCGCCCTGTGCTTTCGTCCCGCTTTATTTGGGCATAATGCCCCGTTACAATATAATCGCAGCCCAATTCCAATGCCTTGCTTAGCAGATAGGAGAATTTAATGTGGCGGTTGCATTTCACACAGGGATTGGGAGTGCCGCCTTGCTCATAGCAGGAGATAAAGTCCTCCACCACTTCCTTTTTGAAAGGCTCGGTGGCATCAAAGACGTGAAAATCCATCCCCAAACGCTGGGCTACCGCCTGCGCATCCTGAATGTTTGCGTTGCTGAAGCGGTCAGCTAAAATTGCTTTGTCGCACATCTGCGCGGTAGCGCCCACACAGAGAAAATCAGCTTTTTGCGTAAGATAAGCGGCTACGGAGCTGTCTACACCGCCGCTCATTGCAATCATAGCCTTCTTTGGTTTCATAGCCGCACCTCCTGTCAAAGATACAAACAGCATACCATAAAAGCCCTTAAAAAGCAAATGAATTGCTGTTTTTGACCGTTTGTAAAATATTATGTAAACAAAACGATCCAAATATAATGGTAAAATATGGCAATTAATGTATATTTTTTGCAAAAAACGCAACATTTTGTCGTATAAAATGGTTACAAAGATGTAATAAAACCGAAAAAAGGGTTGCAATAACGCAGTTGTTCTGTTATAATGGACGGGTAATGAAACTGAAAGGAGCAAATACCGGTGACGAAAAAAATTGTCAGTTTTGTGATTGCAATAACGATGTTGCTTGGCGTGGTGTGGACGGGCGCAGTGCCTGTTTTTGCTGAATCCACGTTTACTGCCAGTGATGATTGTATACGGATCTTAAAGGCCGAAGAAGGTTTCAGCGCAACGCCCTATTGGGATTTTACCCAGTATACCGTGGGCTACGGTACGCGCTGTCCTGCAGATATGGTTGAATATTACACCCAAAACGGCATTACAGAGGAGGAAGCGGAGCTGCTGCTGCGCAACCACCTTGCCGGTGTGGAACGGGATATTAACGTAAAGGTCATTGATAAGTACGGTCTGACGATGACCCAAAATCAGTTCGATGCCCTTGTGCTGTTCTCCTACAACTGCGGAACTGCTTGGGCATACGAGACAGGCGGCACCTTCCATAACGCCATCGCCAAAGGCGCTACCGGCAACGATTTGATTCGTGCCTTTGCACTGTGGTGCAGCGCCGGCAACCAAATCCGGTCTTACTTACTGCGCCGCAGACTCAGCGAAGCAAACATTTACTTAAACAATGTTTATAGCCAGACGCCTCCGGATAACTATTGCTATGTGCTGTATGATGCCAACGGCGGCAGCACCAGCCCCCGCAGCCAAGGCTATGATTCCAATTTGACCGCAGAGCCGTTCCCGGTGGCTACTATGGAGGGCTACACCTTCCAAGGCTGGTTTACGGAAAAGACAGGCGGCACAAAGGTGACGGTTTTGGATGCCTCCACCAAGAGCGCTACGCTGTATGCCCAATGGGCAGACGGGGAGGGCAATACACCCCCTGAAACCGGCGCAACACCGGAAAACCCCGTAACCGTTACAGTGACCGGCACAGATGTAAATCTTCGCCAAGGCCCCGGTACCAATCACACCCGCGTGGGTGTGGCAACCAAGGGTCAGCAGCTGGTGATTACAGAAACTGCCTCCGGCACAGGCTACACTTGGGGCAAGTTTGACGGTGGCTGGATTGCATTGCAGTACACGGATTATGAGGCTGTGGTAAATGGCCAAAAGCCTGCAGATAAGCCGGAAGAAACCGTTCCGGAAACAACCGTTCCCGAGACAGAGCCTGCAGCTCCGGAAACTGAGCCCACCCAACCTGCGCCTCCTGCCACCGAGCCGGAGAAGCCCAAGGTTACCGGCACCATTAACGTGCAGGAGTGGCTTCGCATCCGCAGCGGCCCCGGCACATCCTACTCTGTGGTTGGCTATTTGAAGCCCCAGCAGAAGGTGGAGATTTTGGAGCAATCCGTAGTCGGCTCTCAGAGATGGGGCAAGATTTCCGAAGGCTGGATCTCTATGGACTACGTAATTCTCGATAGCAACGCTTCTGCCGACAGCAATACCTCCACAGCTACCGTGTGGACAGGCAAAGTAATTGCCGACGAGCTGCTGATTCGCAGCGGTCCGGGAACAAATAATTCCATTTTGGGCTACCTGACCGAGGGAACTGCTGTTACCATCACAGAAAGAAAGACCAATGGATCGATGGAATGGGGCAGAATTTCCAGAGGCTGGATTTCCCTTACCTATGTGCAGCTGAATTCCAACGGCAACGATACGCCCAATACCACCCCCGCTCCGGAGCAGAGCACAGATGCCGTAACCGGCTATGCCAATGTGCAGGAATGGCTGAATGTTCGCAGCGGCCCCGGCACCTCCAATAGTATTGTTGGCAAGCTGAAGCCCAAGGAAACGGTTACCATTACCGAGCGCAAGACCGTAGGCGGCACCCAGTGGGGCAAAATCTCCTCCGGTTGGGTATCTATGGATTATATCGTTTTAACTGCTTCCGGCAGCACCGGCAATACACAGTCCCAGCCTGCCACCAAGACCATCACAGCGGATTGCCTTCGTATCCGCAGCGGCGCAGGCACCTCCAACACCATTGTAGGCTACCTGTATTACGGTACAAAGGTACAGATTTTGGAAACCACCACCATCTCCAACGGAGAGCAGTGGGGCAGAATCAGTAATGGCTGGATTTCTATGGACTATGCAAAATAAGCAAAACGCGTGTGTCACACTGACACACGCGTTTTTGTTGCAACAAGAAAATAAAAACGGCATTGCAAAAGCAATGCCGCTATTTGATGCAGGGGGAATTAGATAGCCCGTTCAACCTTGTTGGAACGGAGGCATCTGGTACAAGCGTACACATGGCACGGAGTACCGTTGACAATGGCCTTGACCCGCTTTACATTGGGCTTCCAGGTTCTATTGGAACGTCTGTGGGAGTGGGAGACCTTAATACCAAAGGTAACGCCCTTGCCACAATAATCACACTTCGCCATTCTACTGCACCTCCTATCTGCATAATGAATCAATTTATTGGCGCCCAAACAGGCGCTAAGATATGATAACAGAGTTTTTCTCAAAAAGCAAGTCTTTTTTTGCATTTTTTTTCGTTTTTCAAAATATTGTTGCTATTTGGTGGTATGACAGTTATAATAATTCCCAGAAGAAACAAAAAAGGCAGGTGCTGTGGTATGTTTCATGTGTATAGTGTGCCCCTTACCACATTGGTAGAGGAATTTGAACTGGAAGTTGCTTATAAAGCCAGTGATTACGAATCCATTCAGCTGACAGTTGCGGACGTGGCAAGACCCGGTTTGCAGCTGGCGGGCTATTTTGACCATTTTGAGCCTATGCGTTTTCAGGTTATGGGCAATGTGGAAATCAGCTACCTGCAAAAGCTTTCGGAAGTGGAGCGAATGATGACCTTGGATCGCTACTACGCCTATAAGCTGCCGGCGCTGCTGGTGACCCGCTACAATCCGCTGGAGCCGGTTTGTTTGGAACTGGCAAAGAAACACGATGTTACGATTTTGCGCTGCCACGAGGCTACCAGCACCATTGTGTCTGCTATTATCGCTTACCTGTCTGCGGCGCTTGCTCCCAGAATTACACGCCACGGCGTTTTGATGGAGGTCTACGGCGAAGGTATCCTGCTGCTGGGTGAGAGCGGTATGGGTAAGAGTGAGGCGGCTGTGGAGCTGCTTAAGCGCGGACACCGTATGATTGCCGACGATGCGGTGGAAATCCGCAAGGTTTCCGGCACAAAGCTGATCGGCACAGCCCCCAATTTGATTCGGAACTACGTGGAGTTGCGGGGAATCGGCATTGTGAACGTGGCAAAGCTGTTTGGTATGGGCGCCGTCAAATCGGAAAACGAAATCGATTTGGTGGTAAACATCGTTCCGTGGAAGGAGCATGAGGCCTATGACCGCCTTGGCTTGGAAGAGCAGCATATGGAAATTTTGGGCGTTCAGGTGCCGATGAATACAATCCCCATTACCCCCGGCCGTAATTTGGCGGTGATTTTGGAGGTTGCTGCTATGAATAACCGTCAGCGAAAAATCGGCTACAATCCCGCCAAGGAATTTACCGAGCAGCTTGACAGCCACTTTAAGCAGAATAACCTTTGATAATTGGAGAGACAATGAAAGAATTTACCATTGGTACCAATGACAGCGGCCAGCGACTGGACCGTTTTTTAAGCAAGGCAGTGCCTTTGCTGCCGGCATCATTGGCGCAAAAATATATCCGCATTAAGCGGATCAAGTGCAACGGCGCACGGGCAGAGCGGGATACCCGTCTGCAATCCGGTGATGTGCTGCAGCTGTATATCAATGACGAGTTTTTTGAAAAGCCCCGGGAGGACAATGCCTACCTGACAGTGGCAACGCCGAAAATCACCATTGTCTACGAGGACGAGAACATCCTTTTGGCAGATAAGCGCCCCGGTTTGGCTGTGCATCCCCACGACGGCGCAGAATACGGCAGAACCCTCATTGACCATATCCAAGCCTACCTCTACCAAAAACGGGAGTGGAGTCCAAGAGGGGAGAACGCCTTTGCGCCTGCCTTGTGCAACCGGATTGACCGGAATACCGGCGGTATCGTCATTGCGGCAAAGAACGCGGAAACCCTGCGGATTATGAATCAAAAGATAAAGGACAGGGAGCTGGACAAGCGGTATCTGGCCATTGTGGAGGGTGTTCCGAAGCCGGAAAAAGGCAGCCTAAAGGGGTATCTGTTTAAGGATGCCAAGAAGAATCGGGTGTTTGTCACAGACACGCCTCAAGCAGGCGCGAAAACCTGCCAAACCAACTACCGTGTGCTGGCAAGCTCTAAGGGGCTGTCCTTGGTGGAGTGTGAGCTGATTACAGGCCGTACCCATCAAATTCGCGCGCAATTTGCCCACGCCGGTCACCCGCTGCTGGGGGACGGCAAATATGGCAAGCTGGATAAGCGGTTTAACAGAACCTATCAGGCGCTGTATTCCTACAAGCTGACCTTTCAGTTTACCACCGACGCCGGCTGCCTTGCGTATCTGAACGGGAAAAGCTTTCAGGTGGAAAATGTGGATTTTGTGCAGGAGTATTTTCCGGAAGTAAAGGTGAAATAATCGCAGTATTTTAACAAGCAAAAAGGACGTGCAGAAGCACGTCCTTTTTGCTTGTTTATTTAGCCCTCGAAGTCTGCCTCGCTTGCCTGAACAGCATCGCAGCAGCAATCATCATCGCAGCAGCAATCCTCGTCACAGCAGCAATCTTCCCAGCAGATGGTGCTCAACAATCTTCTTGCCCAAGCAACAATTCTGTCGCCATAGGTGGCAATTACATACACAGCGCCGGCAATGGCTACCAATGCGGCAGCAATCTTCAAAAATGTTTTCATAATGATATCCTCCGTTCAAGAATATTTCTATGTTTATTATAACCAATCAGCGGCGAAAAAGCAATATAAATTTACAAATACCCGTACATTCCCCGGACGCTGACCTCTCCGCTTGTGACAAGCTTTTCGCTTCCGTCAGAGAAACGCACCAGCAGGCCGCCGTCGGCATCCAAATCTAGCGCTGTGCCGTAGGTGATATGCTCGCCGGAGATGACCTTGATTTCCTTGCCCAAGGTGATGCAGTGGCGGCGATATTCGTCCATAATTGTGCTTTTGTGGGAGAATAACTGCTGCGCCATTTCGTACAGTGACTCCACCAGCTTGGCGGTGAGAACTTCAGCGGTGCAGCAGGTATCGGATATTTCCGCCAGTGAGGTGACAGTTTCCTGCAGCTCCGGAGGGAAATCCGTTGGCTTTTGGCAGTTGATGCCAATGCCGATAATGGCGCAATCCGCAACACCGCTGCCGCTTAGCATCAGCTCTGTGAGGATGCCGCCCAGCTTTTTGCCGCGGAATACCAAATCGTTGGTCCACTTGATGTCGGGGCATACACCGCAAGCTTTTTCCACCGCCTTACAGCCGGCAACCGCCGCAGCGCAGGTCAGGTGCATCAGGTTTTCCGGCGGACAGGCAGGCCGCAGAATCACAGATAGATATACGCCGCCGGCAGGGGAGAGAAAGCTGCGTCCCATTCGCCCGCGGCCACCGGTCTGACGTTCCGCAACCACCACTGTCCCGTGGGGAGCGCCTTCCTGCGCCAGCTTTTTTGCGTAGGTGTTGGTGGAATCCAGCCTGTCATACCACAACAGAGTGTCCCGCCAAGGACACTCTGTTGTAATTTGGGAAACAATTTCGTTTTTCATAATTTAGTCGATATCCTGCACGATTTCCTCGGGGGGAAGATCCAATACCTCGGGATGGTGGAGAATCCGCTTGAAGTGCTTGAAGAATGCGGCGTAGTAGAAGCCGTCGGCAATTCGCTCGTCCATAGTTACCTTGAAGTCAATGTACTTTTTCTGCACCACAGAGCCGTCCTCCTGCACCTCCAAGCTGCGGCGTTTGCAGCCAAAGGAGCAGAAAACAGGCAGATTGCCGAAATCGTACAGATGGTGGTAAATGGGCGGGATTCCCAAGCTGCCCATGGAGGTGAAGAACACACTGCCGTGGAAAGGGCTTAATTCCAGCAGGAATTTCGGCAGCAGTCCGAAATAATCCAAGGTTTTCAGCAGCCAAACGGTAAATTTCAGGAACAGACCGGGAATCAGCATAAAGGCGTGAGCCAAATTGTCAAAGCTGGAATCCAAAGGCGTATTCTTGACGTCTTCAATTTCTTTGTTCAGTTTGTTGTAAACATCCTCAGCGGTATCCGTGGGGGAAAGATGCACCTTGATAACCGTCTCGGGAGAGGTGGAGGTCATTTCCTTTTTCACTGTCAGACAGAACTGAATGTCATTGCCGTGGGAATAGATTTTCTGACCGGAAATGAAGCGGTTCAGTGCAGGATACTTGCAAATACCCCGGCAATAGCAGGCGAGCAGCACGTGCATAAGTCCAAAGGAGGTCATACCCTCCCGGCGCTTTTGCCGGATGTAGCGTTCAATATTGGTGATTTCAATGGCCTCGTTAAACATATTGGAGGCGGTGCATTTGCTCACCATAATGTAGGGAGAAACCTGATTCATCGGAGGCTCTGTGCGAATCCGTCGGCCGTCAGTGCGGTCGCCCCAGGTGGGATGGTATTCGTTGGTGGGGTGGATGCGAATGGCAAACACCACCAAAATCAGGCCCAAGGTGCTCAAAGCATCCGGCAGCAGGAACTGCAGTGCCTGCCAGTCGGAGGCGATGACCATATCCCGGTTTAAGTACAAAAGGGCACCCAACGGGAATGCGGCGGTGAGCAGGAGCAGGGAGGTGGCGGCTACCTTGCCGCAGGTGATTTGCGTGTAAAGCACGCAGCAAAAGAGCAGGGCAACGCCGAACAGACCCCAAATCAAGGTGTCAAATTTGCCGAAATCGTAGCTGAAAAATACAAAAGCGTAGTAGATTTGCAACATCCAGAAAGGAATTGCTGTCTTATAAAACTGTTCTTTGCCGAACAGCAGGCAGATGAGACCGTACAGCAGGACTGCTACCATTGGCAGAATGATTTGGCTCCACACATCGGTGCCTTTCCCACCGACAAATAAAACGCGGGCCACTGCCGAGCAGACCATACAAAGGGTCACAAGCCAAGTAATAGCGTTTTTGGCGCTGACATAAAAACGTGTTTTCTTTTCCATAACGGCTATATTATAACAAAATTCTGCTCTCTTGGCAATAAAAAATTCAAAAATGCGAAACACAAATAAAATAAAGAAATCCTTGCAATTTTTGCAGTTTTCCAGTATAATAAATTGATTTATTATAACGATTTGACAAGGGGATTTTGTAGTGTACTTAAAAAGCTTAGAGGTACAGGGCTTTAAGTCCTTCCCGGATAAGACCGTGATTCGCTTTGGCGACGATATTACCGCCATTGTGGGCCCCAACGGCTCCGGTAAATCCAATATTTCCGATGCGATTTTGTGGGTTATGGGTGAGCAAAGCACCAAGACGCTCCGTGGCGCCAAGATGGAAGACGTAATCTTTGGCGGCACGCAAAAACGTGCGCCTGTTGGCTTTGCCGAGGCGACCCTTACGTTGGACAATTCCGACCGGGCACTGCCCTACGATGCCGATGAGGTGATGATTACCCGTCGTTATTATCGTAGCGGCGACAGCGAATACTATATCAACAAGCAGTCTGCAAGACTTCGGGATATCAACGAGATGTTTATGGATACCGGTCTTGGCAGAGAGGGTTATTCCAATATCGGTCAGGGCAGAATAGATGAAATCCTTTCCTTAAAGAGCGCCGACCGCCGGGAAATTTTTGAGGAGGCAGCCGGTATCTCCAAATACCGTCACCGCAAGGAGGAGACGGAGCGGAAGCTTGCCCACACAGAGGATAATTTGATGCGTATCGGCGACAAGGTTTCCGAGCTGGAGCTGCAGCTGGAGCCCTTGCGCGTTCAATCCGAGAAGGCTACCAAGTATTTGGCACTGCGGGAAGAGCTGCAGGGCGTAGAGGTGGCTGTTTGGATGGATAAGCTGGAAAAGCTGTCCGCTGAGGCCAAGAAGGCAGAGGAGGATTATACCTCTGCATCCTTTGTGCTGCAGCAGGCCCACGAGGATTTGGATAAGCTGTACCGCGCCACCGAGCAAATGAGCGCAGATTTGCGCCATCAGAACGGCACGGTGGATACCTTGCGGGATCAGGTGTCGCTGCTGGAGGGTACCCATCAGCAGATTGACGGACAAATTGCCATTCTGCGCAGCACCATTGCCAATAACGAGGAGAATATTCACCGGAATCAAGAGGACTTGCAGGGACAGGAAAGCCGCAGCAGCGGTATCTCTGCCCAGCTGGAGCAAGCCAATGTCCGTATCTCTGAAATTGACGCTGTGCTGACAGAAAAAGCGCAGCAGACGGCGCAGCTGCAAAAGAGCCTTATGGCAATGACTGCAGACGCGCAGGGACTGACCCGTCAGTTTATGGAGCTGCGTACCCGTGAGGTTGCCCTTACCGGTGATTTGGCGGCGCGGGAAGCGGACACCAAAACCTTGGAAATCAACTTAGGGGAGAGTCAGGCGCGAATCGACCAGATTCTGTCTGATTTGCAGTCCGGCTCTGAGAAAGAGCAGCAGGCCCGTGACCAGCTGGCAGAAAGCCAAAAGTTGCTGCGTGCCGCGCAGGAAGAGGTTACAGCTAACCAAAACACCATCGACGGCTATTCTCTCCGGCAGGCTACCCGCGCCAAGCGGCGGGATGAACTGGCGGAGCAGGTGCAAAAAATCCGGAATCAGCTGGACACTGTGCAAAATAAGGCGCAGGTGTTCCGTGCTATGGAAAAGGATTTCGAGGGCTATCAGAAGTCCGTCCGTACTGTGATGCAGGAGGCAAAGCGGGGCGGTCTGCGGAATGTCCACGGCCCTGTTTCTCAGCTGATTCGTACCGATGAGCGCTATACCGTGGCCATTGAAATCGCTCTGGGCGGCGCATTGCAGCAGGTTGTTGTGGATAACGAGCAGGACGGCAAAGCGGTTCTAAACTTCTTGAAGCGTACCGGTGGCGGCCGGACAACGGTGCTGCCCATCTCCACTGTGCAGGGCAGAGCCTTGCAGGAAAAAGGCGTGGAAAATTGCCGCGGCTACGTGGGTATCGCCTCAAAGCTTGTGAAATTTGAAAACCGCTATAGCGGTGTTATGGAAAATCTGCTGGGCAGAACGGTGGTGGCAGAGGATATTGATGCCGCTATTGCGATGGCAAAGCAGTACGGCAACCGATTCAAGATTGTCACCTTGGACGGACAGGTTATGAACGCCGGCGGTTCTATGACCGGTGGTTCTGTGAATAAAGAAGCGGGCATCTTGAGCCGCGCCAACGAGCTGGATAAGCTGGAAAAGCAGGAAAAGGATCTGTCCGAAAAGCTGAAAACAGTGGAAACAGAATTCCAAGAGGCGCGCCGTGGGGCAGACCAAGTGGAATTCCAGTTAAATGCGGCAAAGGAGCAGCTGCAGGAGGCAGAAAAGCAGGTGCTTACCAACGAGGGACTTGTGCGTCAGCACGAAATTTGGCTGCAGGCGATTTGCGAGGCAAAGGCTTCTGCCAACACAGAGCTGGAAAACCTGCAAAAGCGGCAGACTGCCGACCGGGAGCAGCAAGCTGCTGTTTACGCGCAGATTGATGTTTTTTCTGCCCAACTGGCGGAAACCAGAGAAAAACTGCAGACCCTTGAGGGTACCCAGTCCGAGGCGGATAAGGCAGTTGCGGTCATTACAGACCAGATTAACGTGCTGCGTACCGATTCTGCTGCATTGGAGGCAGAGCGTAATACTGCCAATGCCCACATTGCCGACCTGCGTATTTTGCAGGCAGCCACCGAGGGCGACAGAAGCAGAAAGCTGGCAGATATCGATGCGATTCTGGCAGAGAATGCCCGTCTTGCAGAAGAAATCGAAAGACAGCAGCTGCGTCAGCAGGAAAACGCCCAAGAGACCGCAAGAGTCCGTCAGGCAATGACGGATGCCTTGGGTGAATATGCACGCATTGAGGCAGAAAAGTCCAAAGCAGAGGGTGACATTCAGGAGAAGAACAAATCCATCCTCACGATGGAGCGGACCTGTGCGCTTTTGGAAAATAAAAAGGAAACCACGGTGATTGAAGAGCGTAACACCATTGACAAGCTGTGGGATACCTACGGTCTGACACCGGGCACAGCTGCGGAGAAACGCGGTGAAATCGAGTCCGTTGCTGCCGGCAACCGGCTGATTGCAGAACTGAAGCGGAAAATTTCCGCCTTGGGCACACCCAACTTAGGCGCAATTGAGGAATTCGCACGGGTCAACGAGCGTTATTCCTATTTGACAGAGCAGCGGGACGATGTGTTGGGCGCAAAGAAAGAGCTGGAGGGTATCATCAAGGAAATCACCCAGCAGATGACAGAGATTTTTGTCACCGAGTTTGCCAAAATCAACGAGTATTTCGGCAAGGTCTTTGAGGAGATGTTCGGCGGCGGTAAGGGTCAGCTGTTACTGGAAGACCCGGAGGAGCCCTTGACCTGCGGCATTGAGATTCGCGTTCAGCCTCCCGGAAAGCAGGTCAAGACCATCACCTTGCTGTCCGGCGGTGAAAAAGCCTTCGTGGCAATTGCGTTGTATTTTGCTATTTTGAAGGTGCGTCCCACGCCCTTCTGTATGCTGGACGAGATTGACGCAGCGCTGGATGACAGAAACGTGGAACGGTTCTCTTCCTATCTGCGGAACTTAAGCAACAAAACCCAGTTTATCGTCATTACCCACCGCCGCGGCACAATGGAGGCATCGGACGTGCTCTACGGTGTGACTATGCAGGAACAGGGCATCAGTAAACTGCTCCGTTTGGACCTGAACCAAATGGAAACCTATCTGGGCTTAATGATATAAAGGAGTTTATATGGGCTTTTTTGATAAAATTAAGGCTGGCCTTTCCAAGACACGCAATGCCTTGTCGGATACCTTAGGCAGCGTGTTTACCGGCTTTTCGGAAATCGACGATGATTTCTACGATGAGCTGGAAGAGGGGCTGATTTTGGCGGACTTAGGGGTGGAAACAGCGGTGAAGGCTGCTGACCGCCTGCGTAAAACCGTGAAAGAGCGCCACTTAAAGACCACGGAAGAGGCAAAAGAGGCTTTGAAGGAAATTCTGGTGGATATGCTGAATGTGGGAGATACATCCCTCAATTTGTCCACCGCGCCTGCTGTGGTGCTGGTAATCGGCGTCAACGGCGTAGGCAAGACCACCACCATCGGCAAGCTTGCCACTCAGCTAAAAAAGCAGGGCAAGGATGTGCTGCTGGTTGCAGGGGATACCTTTCGGGCTGCAGCGGCGGACCAGTTGGAAATTTGGGCTGAGCGTTCCGGCTGCGGCATTGTCCGCCAGCACGAGGGCGCAGACCCTGCTTCCGTGGTGTATGACGGCATCCAATCCGCTAAGGCTAAGGGCGCAGATGTGATTTTGATTGACACTGCCGGCAGACTTCACAACAAGCAAAACCTGATGAACGAGCTGAATAAAATCAGCCGGATTGTGGAGCGGGAGCTGCCCAATGCCGCCAAGGAGGTTCTGCTGGTGCTGGATGGCACAACCGGTCAGAACGGTCTGCTGCAGGCAAAGCAGTTTAAGGAAATTGCCGGCGTTACTTCCATCGCCCTGACCAAGCTGGACGGCACGGCCAAAGGCGGCATTGTAATCGCCGTGGCGGACAGCCTGCAAATTCCCGTAAAGTTTATTGGCGTGGGGGAGCAGGCAGATGACTTAATGCCTTTTGAGGCAAAGGACTTCGTAGAAGCCCTCTTATAACCCACGTCATTGCCAGGAGCCGCTTGCGGCGACGTGGCAATCTCCTGTAACATTCAAAGACAATAGAGGACAAAACAATGAAAGTTGTATTGGCAAGTAAGAATAAGCATAAATTAGAGGAAATCAGCAAAATTACCCAGCAGTTTGATATGGAGCTGGTGCTCCAATCCGAATTGGGTGTGGATATTGACGTGGAGGAAAACGGCAGCAGCTTTGAGGAGAATTCTCTCATTAAGGCAAAGGCGGTTATGGAAGCCACCGGTCTGCCTGCCTTGGCAGACGATTCCGGCATTGCGGTGGACGCATTAAACGGCGAGCCGGGGATTTATTCCGCCCGCTACGGCTTTGACGACACCTTGGATGACTGGGGAAGACTTCAGCTGTTACTGAAGAATACCGAACACGTGCCGGACGGTGAGCGGCAGGCGCAGTTTGTGTGTGTCATCACGATGGTTACGCCCGACGGTAAGACCATTCAGGCCCGGGGTGAGATTCACGGGGAATTGCTCCGTGCGCCGGTGGGGGAGAACGGTTTTGGTTATGACCCGATTTTTTACTATCCCCCTATGGGTAAGTCCACGGCAGAAATGACCCCTGATGAGAAGAATCAGGTATCTCATCGGGCAAATGCTCTGAAGGTGTTCTATGAGAAGTTAAAGGAGGCAGGTTATGCTGACAAGTAAACAGCGCTCTGAGCTTCGCGGACAAGCCACTACCATTGACACTACCTTGATGGTAGGCAAGGGCGGCGTGACGGAGGCGGTGATTGCCGAGGCAGAGAATCAGCTTAACACCCGTGAACTGGTAAAGGGCAAGGTGCTGGAAGGCGCGATGATGACACCCAGAGAGGTGTGTGATGAATTGTGTGAAGCCACCGGCGCTGAGGGCATTGGTGTGATTGGCACAAAGTTTGTGATTTACCGCTTCAGCGAAAAGCTTCAGGAGGAACGGAATCAGACCGGCAGAGCCAAACGGAAGGAAACACCCACCGGCAAGAAGAATCCTGTCCGCAAGGGTGCGCAGGCACGGCGGCAGGCGGCCAGAAAAGTGCGTGAGCAACGCAATGAGTACTTCCGTCAGCAGGCCATTGACAAGGCCATTGAACGGGAACGGGAAAAACAGTTCAGAGAGTCCAACGAATGAAAAGGGGGCATAGGCAGTGGAGCGAATCGGTATTTACGGCGGTACGTTTAACCCACCTCACGTGGGGCATATTCGGGCTGCCCGGTATGCCATTGACGCATTAAAGCTGGAAAAGCTGCTGCTGATACCTTCCTGCATTGCTCCCCATAAGGCACTTCCCGCGGATGCGCCCACGCCAACGCAGCGGCTGGAAATGGTGCGGCTGTCGGCGCTGGAAAAAATGGAAGTGTGCGATATCGAGCTGAGCCGCGGCGGCACCAGCTACACCTATGAAACGGTGGATAGCTTGGCAAAGCAATACCCCAAAAAGGAACTGGTTTTGCTGATGGGCACAGATATGTTTCTGTCCTTTTTAACTTGGAGAGAACCGGAGCGGATACTCAAAAATGTGTCTGTGGGCGTTCTGTATCGGGGCGATAAAGGGGAACTGGAGCAAATTGCTGAGCAAAAAAAGAATTTAGAGAAGCTGGGCACTACGGTCTATTTGATAGAAAACCCCATCAATGCCATATCATCTACCCAGTTGCGCAGGCTGCTGATATTTGGATGCGGCAAGACGTTTTTGCCTGACGGTGTAGAGGATTACATTATAAAAAACGGACTTTACGGCACGAAAAAGGATTATCACAACCTGCCGATGGATGCTTTGGAACAGGTGGTTGTGAGCCTTCTTAAGCCCAACCGGGTTGCCCACGTTTTGGGCTGCCGGGATACAGCCATCGATTTGGCAAAGCGCTGGGGGGCAGATGCTACCGATGCCGGTCGGGCAGGCTTGCTTCACGACATTACCAAGGCTTTGGACGGCCCGCTTCAATTGACTTTGTGCGATGAATATGGTATTGTACTGGGTGACTTTTTCCAAAAATACACCAAAACTCTCCACGCCCTTACAGGCAGCTTGGTAGCAGAGCGTATTTTTGGAGAAAATCAACAGGTAGTGGATGCAATCCGCAGCCACACCACCGGCAAAGCCAATATGAACACCTTGGAAAAAATCCTGTATGTTGCCGACTATATGGAGCCCAATCGGGATTTCCCCGGTGTGGAAAAGCTGCGGCAGCTTGCTTATACGGATTTGGATAAGGCACTGAAGCTGGGTCTGGAAATGACCGTGGCTTTACTGAACAAGAACAATCAGGAAATTTCTCCGGCATCTGCGGAGGCGCTTGCCTTCTTGGAAAAAGCCGGTGTATAACGACGAGGAAGGATAGAAAATATGTTAAGTGCAAAAGAAGTTGCCTATGAAGTAACAAAGGCGCTGGACGAAAAAAAGGGTATGGACATTAAGCTCCTGAAAATTGATAAGGTAAGCTCTCTTGCAGATTATTTTTTGATTTGCACCGGCACATCCAATACCCACGTAAAGACCCTCTGCGACTATGCAGAGCACACCCTGGAGCAGTTAGGCGAGCCTATGCTGGGTCGAGAAGGACACCGCGGTAACACTTGGGAGCTGCTGGATTACGGCAGCTTGGTGATTCACGTGTTTACGGAAGATGCAAGAGAATTCTACTCCTTGGAGCGCCTGTGGGCAGATGCCGAGCAGGTGGACATCGGAGATATTGTGACAGAAGAGTGAGGAAACGGCAATGATTTACGAGCACGACAAAGTTGAAGCCAAATGGCAAAAATACTGGGAAGAGCACGATACCTTCCATACGGACGTGTGGGATTTTAGCAAGCCTAAGTATTACGTTTTGGATATGTTCCCGTACCCCAGCGGCGTAGGCCTGCACGCCGGTCACCCGGAGGGCTATACCGCAACGGATATTATGTCCCGTATGAAGCGTATGCAGGGCTATAACGTTCTGCACCCTATGGGCTATGACTCCTTCGGTCTGCCGGCAGAGCAGTACGCTGTGGATACCGGCAACCATCCCAATGGCTTTACCCAGGCAAATATCGAAACCTTCTCCAAGCAGCTGAAGGAGCTGGGCTTTGACTATGACTGGTCCAAGGTGATTGCCACCTCTGACCCGGATTTTTATAAGTGGACCCAGTGGATTTTTAAGAAGCTGTACGAAAAAGGCTACGCCAAGCGGATTGAAATGCCCGTAAACTGGTGTGAGGCGCTGGGTACCGTGCTTGCCAATGACGAAGTCATCGACGGCAAGAGTGAGCGTGGCGGCTATCCCGTTGTGAAGAAAATGATGATGCAGTGGGTCATTGACCAGCCTGCATTTGCTGAAAAGCTGCTGGAGGGCTTGAATGAAATTGACTGGCCTGAATCCACTAAGGAAATCCAGCGCAACTGGATCGGTAAGTCCACCGGTGTGGAGGTGGACTTCAAGTTGGTAGGCGGCGGAGAGTTTTCCATCTACACCACCTGTATTGAAACCATCTACGGCATTACCTTTATGGTCTTAGCGCCTGACGGCAAGATTACCGAAAGCCTGCTTGACCGGGTGGAAAACCGGGCAGAGGTGGAAGCTTATATTGCAGAGGCTGCAAAGAAGAGTGAAATCGACCGTACCGACGCCAGCAAGACCAAGACCGGCTGCTGCTTGAAGGGTATTTATGCGATTAACCCTGTCAACGGCAAGGAAGTGCCTGTGTTCATCGGTGATTTTGTTCTGGGCAACTACGGCACCGGCGCAGTTATGGCTGTTCCCAGCCACGACCAGCGTGACTTTGAATATGCCGTTGCCCACAACATTCCTATGATTCAGGTTATCGAAGGCCGGGATGTGTCCGAATGTGCCTTCGAAAAGCAGGATTACTTAGGCAAGGACTGTAAGCTTGTAAATTCCGAGGAGTTCACCGGCCTGACCGTGGAGGAGGCTAAGGAGGCTATCACTGTCAAGCTGGAGAAGATGGGTGTTGCCAGAAGAAAGGTAAACTACCACTTCCGTGAGTGGATTTTTGCCCGTCAGCGCTACTGGGGCGAGCCTGTTCCTTGCGTATATACCGAGGACGGCAAGACCGTGTTCCTGCCGGACAGCGAGCTGCCCTTGATTCTGCCGGAGCTGGAAGACTATAAGGGCAAGGGCGGAAAAGCGCCTTTGGAAAACGCAGAGCAGTGGAAGCACTACGACCAAAACGGCATTAAGGGTCTGCGTGAGACCTCTACTATGCCCGGTTCTGCCGGTTCTTCCTGGTACTTTATGCGTTATATCGACCCCAAGAACGAGAACGCTTTCTGTGACCCGGAGCTTTTGAAGCACTGGCTGCCTGTTGATTTGTATATCGGCGGCCCCGAGCACGCAGTAGGCCACCTGATTTACTCCCGTATCTGGACCCGTTTCCTGTACGATAACGGTCTTTCTCCCGTTGCCGAGCCTTTCAAAAAGCTGGTGCATCAGGGTATGATTTTGGGTGAAAACGGCATCAAGATGGGTAAGCGTTTCCCCGAATTCGTGGTCAATCCCAGTGATGTGGTCCGGGAATACGGCGCAGACACCCTGCGTTTGTATGAGATGTTTATGGGTCCGCTGGAGGTTTCCAAGCCTTGGAGCACCACCGGCGTTGCCGGCGCAAAGAAGTTTATTAACCGTGTGTGGAACTTCTTTACAGAGCCTGCCAATATCACAGATACCGACGACGGCAAGCTGACCAAGGTTTACCATCAAACGGTAAAGAAAGTCACCTCTGACTTTGAGGTTTTGGGCTTCAATACCGCCATTGCTCAGATGATGGTCTTTGTGAATGAGGTCTATAAGAACGGCACCTGCCCCAGAGAATATGCCGAGGGCTTTGTCAAAATGATTTCCTGCATCATTCCCCATGTGGGTGAGGAGATTTGGCAGACGCTGGGTCACGATAATACCATCGCTTATGAGCCTTGGCCTGCCTACGATGAAGCCAAGTGCAAAGACAGCGAGGTTACCTTTGCGGTGCAGGTCAACGGTAAGATGCGTGGCACTGTGGTGATGGATGCCGACCTTGACAATGACACGGTGGTAAAGAACGTGCTGGCAGACCAGAAAATTGCAGCCTTCCTGGAAAAGAATGGCGGCAATATTGTCAAGACCATTGTTGTTAAGAACAAATTGGTGAACTTGATTGTAAAATAAGCAGGTTTTGCCAAAATTAAGTCAAAAAGGCAGAAATGTGGCTTGACAAAACAAGAAATTCAGCATATAATAGTCGAGCCGATATGGCCCTGAAAGTGTCCAGGATTTAGCCGGACACCATCGGAGGGAGGGAAAACAATGTCTGAAATTCGCGTTAAGGAAAACGAATCCTTGGAGAGTGCTCTGCGTCGTTTTAAGCGTAGCTGCGCCAAGGAGGGCGTTATCGCCGAAGTGAAGAAGCGTGAGCATTACGTCAGCCCCAGTCTGAAGCGTAAGCAGAAGTCCGAAGCTGCCCGTAAGAACAAGAAGAAGTTCTATTGATTCTCTCTCCGGAGCTTTTGAAACAAGTAACCCCACAGGCTGTGCCTGTGGGGTTTTTGTGGCATTATTAACAGAATAATCAGCGTACCTGCCTGTGAAAATATAACCTTTGCACAGAAAAAAAGAAACGGCAAAAATTTTTGAAAAAACCTGTTGACTTTAGCAAGGTGAAGTGCTATATTATCGGCAACAACATAAACAAAAGGCGTTTGAGCAGAAATCAGTAACCGATAAACCGGGATTTCAGAGAGCTGTTGGATGGTGCAAAACAGCAGTCCCCATTCGGCGAATTCCTTCTGTGAGCTGGGGACTGAAGAGCAATTGCGTAGGTCCTTCCGGTTGCAACCGTTATATTGCAAAGGTGTGATAGCACCTTATGAGGCCCTTTCTGTGAGGAGAGGGTGAAGCAGAGTGGTAACACGGTTTTAAGCCGTCCCTGTTTTTCCAATCGGAAAAACAGGCTTTTTTATTTTTGTAGGTTTGCATAGCCAAGAAATGACTATGTGGATAAAATTTTTCTAAGGGAGAGTTTGTTATGAAAAAAGTATTGTCTATTGTTTTGGCGTTGGCGCTGTGTGTCAGCTGCTGCGCTATGCTCACCGCCTGTGGCGAAAAGAAAACAGATGCTAAGTATAAAATCGGTATCTGCCAGCTGGTTGAGCACGTTGCGCTGGATGCCGCAACCGAGGGCTTTAAGCAGGCGGTTATTGATGAGCTGGGTGAGGACGCAGTAGAGTTTGACCTCCAAAACGGTCAGAACGATGCCAACACCTGCTCCACCATTGTAAACCAGTTCGTATCCAACAAGGTTGACCTGATTATGGCAAATGCAACGCCTGCCCTGCAGGCAGCTGCTGCAGCCACCGCCGAGATTCCTATTCTGGGCACCTCCGTTACGGAATACGGCGTTGCTTTGGAAATCAAGGACTTTAACGGCACTGTTGGCGGCAACATCTCCGGTACTTCCGATTTGGCGCCTCTGGACAAGCAGGTGGAAATGATCACAGCATGGTGCCCCGATGCCAAGACCGTTGGTCTGCTGTACTGCTCTAAGGAAGCAAACAGCCAGTATCAGGTTGAATATGTAAAGACTGAGCTGGAGAAGAAGAACGTTACCGCAACATTGTATCCCTTCGCCGACTCCAATGACTTGGCGCAGATCTGCACCACTGCTGCTGACAACTGCGACGTGATCTATGTGCCTACCGATAATACCGTTGCTGAAAACACCGGTATCATTAACAATATCTGCGAGCCCAAGAAGATTCCCCTCATCGGTGGCGATGAAGGCATTTGCGCCGGCTGCGGTACGGCAACCCTTTGCATCAGCTACTACGATCTCGGCTACACCACCGGCAAGATGGCTGTTAAGGTTTTGACCGGCGAGGCAAAGATTTCCGAGATGCCCATCGGCTATGCCGACAAGCAGACCCCCAAGTACAACAAGCAGAACTGTGAAGCCTTGGACATTGCGCCTCTGGATGGCTACGAGGCAATCGAAGCAAAATAATAGTGCAATCTTAGGTTTTTTCAGCCGGAGAGACCAATCTCTCTCCGGCTGAAAATTCAGTTTATAAATACAGGTGAATTGAATGGAAATTTTAGGACAACTCGTAAACGCGCTTCCCGGATCAATCTCTCAAGGCTTGATTTGGGGCATTATGGCAATCGGTGTGTACATTACCTACCGTATTTTGGACGTTGCCGACCTGACCGTTGACGGCTCTTTCGCCACCGGCGGTGCTGTTGCCGTGGTGCTGATTTTGAACGGCTGCAATCTGTGGCTGGCGATGCTGTTGGCATTTGCAGCAGGCTTGCTTACCGGTCTGATTACCGGCCTGCTCCATACCCTGATGGGCATTCCTCCCATCCTGTCAGGTATTTTGACGCAGCTGGCCCTTTACTCTATCAATCTGAAGATTATGGGCAAGGCAAACCAGTCTGTCAACGTTAATCAGACAGACCTGCTGGTGTCTCTGCGTTGGGTGAAGGAGTTTGCTTTCCACAACCCTTTGATTACCGTGGGCATTGTGCTGGCAATTATGATCGGTCTTCTGTATTGGTTCTTCGGCACAGAAATGGGCAGCGCTATCCGCGCCACCGGTATCAATCAGAATATGAGCCGTGCGCAGGGCATTAACACCAACTTCAACAAGGTGCTGGGCATTATGCTTTCCAACGGTTTGGTGGCTTTTTCCGGTGCGTTTTTGGCCCAGTATCAGGGCTTTGCGGACGTAAAGATGGGTCAGGGCGCCATCGTTATCGGCCTTGCCGCCGTGATTATCGGCGAAGCGCTGCTGGGCAAGATCTTCAAGAACTTTGCTTTGCGCCTGCTGGCAGTAGCCATTGGCTCTATTATCTATTACATCGTCATCCAGACGGTCATCACCTTGGGTATGGATGCCAACCTGCTGAAGCTTCTGTCTGCTGCTATCGTGGCAATCTTCCTTGCCATCCCTTACTGGAAGAGACAGTACGCGGAAAACCATACAAGAGCGGCCAAAGGAGGTAAGGTAAATGCTTAATATTACCAATGTAGAAAAGACTTTCAATGCCGGCACAATCAACGAAAAGAAGGCGCTCAACGGCATTAACCTCCACTTGGACGAGGGCGATTTCGTAACCGTTATCGGCGGTAACGGCGCGGGTAAATCCACGATGCTGAATATGGTGGCTGGCGTGTATCCTGTGGACTGCGGCAATATCGTTATTGACGGCATTGACGTAACCCATCTGCCGGAATACAAGCGCGCCAAATACTTAGGCCGGGTGTTTCAGGATCCGATGACCGGTACGGCTGCCGATATGCAGATTGAGGAAAATCTGGCATTGGCTGCCCGCAGAGGAAAGAAAAGAACCCTCCGCACCGGTATCACCGCCAAGGAGCGGACAGAGTATCAGGAGCTTTTGAAGATTCTGGACTTGGGCTTGGAAAACAGAATGACCTCCAAAGTAGGCTTGCTCTCCGGCGGTCAGCGGCAGGCATTGACGCTGCTGATGGCGACACTGCAGAAGCCGAAGCTGCTGCTTTTGGATGAGCACACCGCCGCTCTGGATCCCAAGACCGCCAAAAAGGTGCTGGACATCACCGAAGAGGTGGTTGCCAAGAATAATCTGACTACCATTATGATTACCCATAATATGGCAGATGCCATTCGTGTGGGTAACCGGCTGATTATGATGCACGAGGGTCAGGTTGTGGTGGATATCAAGGGTGAGGAAAAGAAGAATCTAACCATTGCCCAGCTGCTGCAGCTGTTTGAAGCCTCCAGCGGCAGTGAATTTACCAGCGATAAGGTAATGCTTTCCAAATAACAATGCTTCCCCCGGACTTTTGTCCGGGGGATTTTTAACTGTGCAGTTCTCCGTATAGTCCCACGCAGCCCAAAACCCCAAGCTGTTCTGCATCCTGCACCAAGGATTGCAAATCCGTCCTATACCGACATATGGTAAAAACCGCTCTATCAGCAAACACTTCCACATTGTAATGACAGCGCAGCCGCCTGTCCTCCAAGGGCAAGCTTTCTTGGGTGGGAATCGGTGCTGTTTGGCTTCCGTGTTCTGTAACTGTGATGGCAACGCAGTCCGGCGCAATCTCCAAAAAGATACCCCTGCTTTTCCACGGAGCAATATAATCAGCCAATGCCTTGTTGACCGGTGGCGGTGACAGGAACACCGGGCAGCTTAAAGACTTTGCATAGCGCTCAGTGACACCGACCGGGCAGGGGAGGGACTGCGCAATGCAGGCTGCCATATGCTCCAATTGGGGCGATTTCGGTCTTTGAAAATCCAGCAAAACCCCTTTGGGAGAGAACTGATTTACCAGCTGCTGCAGCTGGTCGGTAACAATCTGCGGGTCGTGATTTTCCGGCTCTAAACTGTCGTCTAACAGAAGAATACTCCCTTTCGGTAAGTCTGCAGGCAAATTAGAAAGACCCTTTCCGAAGGGTGAAAAATGCAGCGCCATATAGGCAAGCTTCTGCGGTGGGCAGATTGCCGCTTCTCCGGGGGTCTGGGCAAGAAATACCTTACTGAACATAGACAAATCCCTCCCAATGTGGTATAATACTGTAAAATTTTATGAAAGCTGGGGTGTGAATATGCCCGTTTCCTTTCTGCCTGCTCTCAGAGCAGAGCAGGTTACAGAGTTGACCCCCGAATTTCTGCAAAAACGGGGCATCAAGCTGCTGATGCTGGATTTTGATAACACCATCGTACCCTATACCACCAACGAGCCGACTCTGCAGATGGCCGCGTGGCTTAAGGAAATGCTTGCATCGCCTGTCAAGCTGTGTGTGGTCTCCAACAGCAAACGGGATAGGGTGAAGGTTTTTTGCAAAACCTATGGAATCGATTGTATTACCCACGCAAAGAAGCCCTTTTCCAAGGGTATCAAGGCCTGCCTTGCTCGCTACGACCTTCCGGCTGACCGGTGCGCCTTGGTTGGCGATCAAATCTATACGGACGTGCTGGGAGCCAATTGCGCCGGCGTGCAGTCTATCTTGGTGAAGGCGATTGACAATCATAATTTTTGGCTGAAGGCACGCCACGTGCTGGAATTGCCTTGGATTTATATTGCAAGGAAAAGGAGAATTACCTGTGAAAAATCTTGAAAAATATCTCTCTTTGTTAAATGAAGAAGTAGACGGCCTGCTGCTGACCAGCCGCTACAGCCGCCATTACGGGGCTGAATACGACATTTCCGAGGGTGTTGCCATTGTCAGCAAAAAAGGCTGCCGCTACTTTACCGACAGCCGCTACATCGAAGCTGCTCAAAAGGGGATTAAGGGCTTTGAGGTGATTATGACCGACAGAGAGCATCCCTTTACACTGCTGTTAAATGAAGCAATTGCTGATTTTGGCGTTACCGCTCTGGGCTATGAAGAGGATTACCTCACCGTTGCGGAGTTTAATGCTTATGAAAGTAAGCTAAACGCCAAGCTGATTCCTATGAATGCCCAAATCAGCGGTTTTCGCGCCGTAAAAGAGGATTGGGAACTGGAGAATATGCGCAAAGCTCAGGCGATTACCGACAAGGCTTTTTCTGAAATTTGCACACGAATCAAAGCAGGGATGACAGAAAAGGAGCTGCAGGCAGAGCTGATTTATTGCCTGTATAAAAACGGCGGCGAGGGTCTGTCCTTTGACCCCATCGTGGTGTCCGGACCCAATACCAGCCTGCCCCACGGTGTTGCTACCGACCGGGTGATTCAGACAGGGGATTTTATCACAATGGACTTTGGCGTGCTGTATCACGGCTACTGCTCCGATATGACCCGTACCGTTGCTGTGGGGTATGCTACCGATGAGATGAAGACAGTTTACAACACCGTTTTGCAGGCGCAGCTGGCTGGCATTGCAGCCACACGGGCAGGCGTAAAGGGCAAGGAAATTGACGCAGCTGCCCGCAAGGTAATCGAGGACGCCGGCTACGGCAGCTACTTCGGTCACGGCTACGGCCACAGCCTTGGCTTGGAAGTCCACGAAGCTCCCAACTGCAACCCCAGCGGGGAAACAGTGATGGAAGCAGGAATGGTTTCCTCTGCAGAGCCGGGCATCTATTTGCCGGGGAAATTCGGTGTAAGAATTGAAGATGTGGTGATTTTTACTGCTGACGGCTGCAAAAATATCACCAAAAGCCCAAAAAATTTAATAATTGTTTGAGAAAATTCCGTTTTCCTCTTGCAATATAGGCAAATTTCGGTTAAAATAGATCAGCTAACATATTATGAAAATTGCCCCACCGGGGCATACACTTAGGAGGATATACAAATGATTTCTGCAGGTGATATCAGAAACGGCGTTACCTTTGAGCTGGATGGCAAGGTTATGCAGGTTATCGAATTTCAGCACGTTAAGCCCGGTAAGGGCGCAGCCTTTGTTCGCGTTAAGATGAAGAACGTGATCACCGGCGGCGTGACCGAAACCAGCTTAAACCCCTCTGCCAAGTTCCCCACTGCTTTCATTGAGAGAAAGAAGATGGAGTACTCTTACAACGACGGCGATCTGTACTACTTTATGGACGGCGAGACCTACGAGCTGGTTCCCATCAGCAAGGATGCGCTGGACGATTCCTTTGCTTTCGTAAAGGAGCAGGATGTGTGCACCATTATGAGCTACAAGGGCAATGTGTTCGGCGTGGAAGTTCCCAACTTTGCTGATTTGGTTGTTACCGCTACCGAGCCCGGTTTTGCCGGCAACACCGCTACCAACACCCTGAAGCCCGCTACCGTTGAGACCGGCGCACAGGTTAAGGTGCCTCTGTTCATCAACGAGGGTGACAAGATTCAGATCGACACCCGTACCGGTGAATATCTGGGTCGTTCCAAGGTGTAATTCTTAACAGTTAAGGAGAATTGCTATGACGATTTCTGAGAAGTCCGCATACATTAAGGGCTTGATGGACGGTCTGAATCTGGACACAGAAAAGGCCGAAGGCAAGCTGATTGCAGCATTGGTTGAGCTGATGGGCGACGTGACCAAGAAGCTGACCGATGTGGAGGATACCACCATCGCTATCTCCGATGAGCTGGACGAGATCGAGGAAGATCTGGACGCCATTGAGGACTACATTCTCGACGAAGAGGATGAGGACTACTATGACGACGAGGACGACTTCGACGATTACGACGAAGAGGACTACGAGGACGAAGGCTTTGACTTTGGTGACGAAGAAACCACCATTTACGAAGTGAAATGCGCTTGCGGCAATGTGATTGCTTTTGACGAGGATACCTTGGAAGAGGGCAGCATTGTTTGCGACGAGTGCGGCGAAACCTTAGAGTTCACCTTCGACGACGTGGACGAAGACGAGGAATAATCCCAATACCAAAACCCCACCGCTTTGGCGGTGGGGTTTTTACATAAATAGCCTAACTGTCAGCGATGCCATAAAGAATCCCACAAAGTCTGCAAACAGCGCCGCAGGGAGCGTGTAGCGGGTCTTTTTGATACCGGCAGCGCCAAAATACACGCTGATGGTGTAAAAGGTGGTTTCCGTTGAGCCAAGCATAACTGCGGCTGTCCTGCCAATTTGGGAGTCTACTCCGTATTGCGCCATCAAATCAGCACCTACAGCCAATGCAGCGCTGCCGCTGATTGGGCGAATCAGCACCAGCATTGCTGTCTCCGGCGGAATCCCCACAAATCGGAAGGCAGGCGATAAAAATGCGCTGATAGCCTCCATTGCGCCGGAAGCGCGCAGCATGGTTACCGCAGTCAGAAGCAGAACAAGGGTCGGCACAAGGGTGCATAGGAGCTTTAGCCCATCGGCAGCGCCGGAGAGCAGTAAATCGTAGCTGTTTTCCTGTTTCCGCAGAGCAAGCAGGGAGGCGGCAAGCAGTAGAATCGGAACAATGTAATCTGTCATTTTTTCCACACCCTGCCCAGTAACCACGCAGCCGTTACCCCCAAGCCGGCAGAGCAGAGGCTGGTAACCCAAACGGCAGGCAGAATGTCAAAGGGGGTTGCGCAGCCCAAACCGGAGCGGACGGCCGCCACATTTGCGGGAATCAGTTGGATGGATGCGGTGTTCAATACGATTAACCGGCATAATTCGTCGCTGGCAATGCCGTTACACCCCCGCGCCATTCGCTGCGCCGCTTGAATCCCCATAGGGGTTGCGGCATTTCCCAATCCCAAAAAATTTGCGCACACATTGGCGCTGAGATGGTTTTCCAACGCGGTATCCTTTTTTGCTGCAGGGAAGATTCTGCCAAGCAGCGGGCGAAGCAATCGGGCAAGCTTGCCTGTCAGGCCGGCGTGTTCCATCAGCTTACCCACACCTGTCCACAGGCAGATTGACCCTGCCATAGATACTGCCAGAGTAATGCCGCCTTGCGCGCCTTTCACAACAGCGGCAGACAGGGCAGAGCCGCTTCCCAAAAGGATGGAGGCAATCAGAGAGATTGCCACCATACCCGTCCAAATCCAACTCATAAGCATAACAATCCCTCCCGGGACAGCCTATGCAGCAAAGGAAGGGGATATTTCCCGTAGACGCGTTTGCTTGCATTCTCAATTTGTACAAAACAGACGTTTGAATTTTGTAAATCCAGCCAAAAAACGCCGTTTTTCCTTTTTGCTCTTTTCTTTTTGACGGAAGTGTACTATAGTGTGTCCTGTGTGATTTGAACACAAAATCAATTACACAAGGAGAGGCAAAATGATCAAAAACGGAGCATATCAAATTGAGATTGTCAATAAGCTGGCGTTTGTTCGTGAGGCCGGAACGGAAGGCGAGCATCGCGCCGCAAAAATCATTCAGGATGAAATTGCAGCATTGGGGGGAAACTCTGTTATCGAGACCTTTAAGGTTCCCCATTATGAGGTAAAAAAGGCAGAATTGAAGGTTACGGCACCTGTACCGATGGAGTTTGCTGTAAGCGCAATCGGCTTTACCGGCTCTACCCCCGCCGAGGGCATTGAGGCAGAACTGTTGTATGCTGAAAATGGCAGCGATATGAAGCTTAAACAGGCTGCGGGAAAAATTTTGCTTTTTAATGGGCCTGTTACTTATGAACAGTGGGAAAAGATTGTAAAATCCGGCGCTTTAGGGTATATTATGACCTACGGTGAACCCTATGATGATATGGAAAATACCAATGTGCCGTGCAGTCATATTCGTAAAAACTTATTTAGCAAGGGAAGAATTCCCGGTGTTGGTATCCGCTGCCGTGATGCGATCGAGATGCTAAAATCGGGTGCGAAACGTGTAAAAATCACGGTGTTGCAGGAAGAGGGCGAAGCAGATTCCGGCAACGTGGTTGCGCAGCTGAAAGGTACAAGGGATTCTGATGACTATATTGCGCTCTCTGCCCATTATGACAGTGTTCCGTTTTCTCCCGGTGCTTGGGATAATGCCTCCGGATGTGCAGATTTGCTTGCGTTGTACGCATATTTTGTGGAAAATCCTCCTCCTGTTTCTTTGCATTTTATATGGTGCAGCGCAGAAGAAATCGGACGTTTAGGTTCTCAGGCTTACGTGAAACAGCACAAAGCTGAAATTGAAAACTGCCGTATGAATTTGAATTTGGATATGACCGGTGTGCGAATGGGGCATTTTGAAACCAATATCACCGGCGAGGAGTATTTCCTGCATGTGGCGGAGTGCTTTGCCCGGGAGATTGGTCTCGACACGGTCTTCAAGCACGGAATCCGTACTTCCGATTCGGCAGCGTTTGCAGACGCAGGCATTCCTGCAATCGATTTTTGCCGCCGCGGCAAGGCGGAGATTCATACACCTAACGATGTCATATATCCCTTGTCTGCAGACATTTTTGCCCAGCTGCAGACGGTTATGCGGCAGTTTCTGTGCCGTGTAATGGGTGGCGTAGAATTCCTCATTCCCAGAGTTATGCCCCCGGATTTGCAAGAGGCGCTGGCCAAGCATTTTGGGCGTATTCCCAAATAATAAATAAACCAAAAAGCCGATACCTTATTGGTATCGGCTTTTTTTATTCAATTTCCAATGCGGCATCATATACCACATTTTTTGGCAGCTTCAGTTCCTGCGCTGTTTGCTTGATAGCGTCCTTTCGGCTGAGACCCTCAGCCATCAGTTGCGCAACCCGATTGGCAGCATCCGTAGGGGAGGCTGCTTCCTCCGCTTGCGGCTCTGCGCCGGCAACCACCAGCACAAATTCACCCTTGGGCGGTTGGCTGGCATATAGCGCAATGGCACCGCCTAAGGTGGTGCGCAGGACCTCTTCGTGGAGCTTGGTCAGTTCCCGGCACAGGCTGATGGGGCGGTCTGCGCCAAATGTGGCAGCCATATCCTCTAACGTGTTTAACAGCTTGTGGGGCGCTTCGTAGAATATCATAGTCCGCTGTTCGCTTTTCAGCTGCTCCAAATGCTCCCGACGGCTTCTTTTTGCCGTGGATAAAAAGCCCTCAAAGCAAAACCGTCCGGTGGCTTGCCCGGAAATGCTCAGCGCGGTAATGGCGGCGCAGGGGCCGGGGATTGCGCAGACGGTAATGCCGGCCTCGGCACATTGCTTTACCAAATCCTCTCCGGGGTCGGAAATGGCAGGGCTGCCTGCATCAGATACCAGCGCACAGGTCTCACCGGCAAGAATCCGCGCAACAATCTGTTCGCCCTTTTGGGCTTTGTTATGCTCAAAGTAGCTGACAAGGCTCTTTTTAATTCCCAAGTGATTCAGCAGCTTCAGCGATACGCGGGTATCCTCGGCGGCGATGAAATCCGCCTGCTCCAGCGTCTCCCGACAGCGAATGGAGATGTCGGAAAGATTTCCGATGGGCGTGGGGACAAGGTATAACATTCCTGCCATAGTGTGCCTCCTAAATGTGATAAAGTTTGCGGTAGTATTCTGAGGGTGTTCCGTCCGCTTCCTGCAGGTAGGCTTCCTCAATGGTCAGCCCCGGCTTAGCGCCTTTGCGGCATTGCAGCAGCACCAGAGAAATCGGGTCGCCTGCCCGATGCCGCAGCAGCATTAACCGCTTCGGCTCCAGTCCGCAGAAAGAAGAACAGGCGCACAGCTCTGCAAGCCGTTCCGGCTTGTGTACCAAAAAGAAATCGCCGCCGAAACGGATGGACCACGCAGCTGCCTTGAAAAGCGCGTCCAAGGAGCAAAGTGCTTCGTGCCGTGCGTTGGGGTGGCTCTTGCTGTGAGGGCCGGCGGTAAAATAAGGGGGATTGGAAACACAGCAACGGAAGGAACCCGGTTTTATAAATGTGGGGACGGCGCACAGGTCTGCGCATATACTGGTAAGACGGGCGGTTATTCCGTTGGCTTGCGCGTTATGCAGCGCCATACAGTGTGCATTCTCGTCAATCTCCACGCCGGTGACAGTACAGCCCGGGTGGGAGGCGCACAGCAAAAGCCCCAACGTACCGCAGCCGGAGCCTAAGTCCAATACGTTGGCGTTTTTTGGCAGACGCACAAATCCGCTCAGTGCGATGGAGTCGGTGCTTAAGGGAAAAGCACCGTTGCACAATTCCAATGTAAATCCGTTACATAACTGTTCCATAGTCGCTCCTTAAGAAAAAATCAGCCTGCGTACCCGGTACGCAGGCTGATAGCAGAATCGGAGAATCAGCCTTCTACGATTGCTTCAGTGGGGCAGTTGTCAGCGCAGGTGCCGCAATCAACGCAGATGTCAGCGTCGATGACGTACATCTCGTCACCCTCGGAGATAGCTTCAACGGGGCAGTTATCAGCGCAGGCGCCGCACTTTACGCAAGCATCAGTGATTTTGTAAGCCATGATTATTCCTCCATATAAGTATGTTATGTCCATTCCACAGGGAATGCATATCTATTCTAACACGTATTTTCCAAAATGCAATGGTTTTTTTGAAAATCAGCTGTATATTTTTCTGCCTCCACGGGGAGAATTTCCGGAGGTAGGTGGTACTTATGCGATACAGTATGCAAACGCAGACCCTTTTGCTGTCGGCATCCCGGGTCGCGCGGGAATTCGGTCACGGCTATGTAGGCAGCGCGCATCTGCTGATTGCTATGGTCCGGGAGGGAGGGGCTGTGGGAAGCCTTTTGCAGACGGCAGGGGTGGAATTGCAGCTTACAGAACAGATTACGGCAATCCTATACGGCGTGGGGACGCCGGGACTTCCTCTGCCACAGGGGTTTTCCGATCAGATGCGCCGGATTCTGCAGAATGCAGGCAGAGAAGCCAAAAGACAGCATTGCAGCAAAGTAGAGCCCGGTCATCTGCTGCTGGCAATGCTTCGGCAAGAGCAAACAGCGGCGGGAGAACTGCTGGTGCTGAACTGTGTGGATGCCGGGACACTTTTTAGTGTGGCAGTGGAAGCAATTCATAGAAATAAGGAACAGACAGGTGTTAAGGAGGCGGTTACAACGAAGCTACTGGAGCAATTTGGGGAAGATTTGATTTTGAAGGCTGCAACAATGGAGCCGGTAATCGGACGGGAGCAGGAGATTGAGACAGTAATCGGAATTCTGAGCCGGAAGAACAAAAACAATCCGGCATTGATCGGAGAGCCCGGCGTGGGGAAGACAGCCATTGCCGAGGGGCTTGCCCAGCGGATGGCAGCGGGTACTGTACCGCCTCAGCTGAAGAATAAGCGGCTTTACAGCCTGAATATGGCAAACTTAGTGGCAGGAACCAAATATCGGGGAGAATTTGAGGAGCGGCTGCGAGATGTGCTGACGGAAATCCGGCGGGTTGGAGATATCATATTATTTGTGGATGAAATGCACACAATCGTGGGGGCAGGGGCAGCGGAGGGTGCCATTGATGCTGCCAATATTTTTAAGCCCGCGTTGGGAAGAGGCGAGCTGCAAATGCTGGGCGCAACCACCTTGGATGAGTATCGGAAATTCATCGAAAAGGATCCGGCGTTGGACAGACGTTTTCGGCCTGTGATGGTGCAGGAGCCAAACAAAGAAGCCACCCTTGCCATACTGCACGGACTAAAGCCCGGCTTGGAGCGCCACCATCATATTCGCATTTCTGAGGAGGCGGTGGGGGAAGCTGTGAAGCTTTCTGTCAGATATTTGCCGGATTTGTTTTTGCCGGATAAGGCAATCGATTTATTGGATGAGGGAGCGTCCCACGCCCGTATGGCAGACCTCTACGCCGGCGCCAACAATCAACGGAAGGAGCTGGAAGAGGAGCTGCAGGAAGCAGTGCGGGAAAGCCGGTATGAAAAAGCGGCGCTGCTTCGGGATAAAATGCAGCGCTTGGCAGCCCGTGGGTCGGAAAGCCGCCGCAATAAGGTGGTCACAGCGGAGGATATCGCGTGGGCGGTGTCAGCCCGCACAGGGATACCGGTGGGGCGGCTCACAGCTGACAGGAAGGCGCAGCTGCTGCAGCTGGAGAGCATTTTGGGAAAGCAGATTATCGGCCAGGAGAAAGCGGTTGCGCAGGTGTCGGAATGTATTCGCCGGGGCTTGAGCGGACTCCGCGAGGAGGGACGGCCTGCGGCAAGCCTTTTGCTCACCGGACCTACCGGCGTGGGAAAGACGGAGCTTTGCCGGGTGTTGGCGCAGGAACTGTATGGCAGTAAGGATGCGATGATTCGCTTGGATATGACGGAGTTTATGGAAAAACACGCAGTTGCCAGATTGATTGGCGCGCCTCCGGGCTATGTGGGCTATGAAGAGGGTGGCAAGCTCACCGAAGCGGTTCGCCGCAGACCCTACTGTCTGGTTTTGCTGGATGAATTGGAAAAGGCCCATCCGGATGTGACAGGAATTTTGCTGCAAATTATGGAGGAAGGGGCTCTCACGGATTCCACAGGCCGACGGGTCAGCTTCTGCAATGCCATAGTGGTAATGACCTCCAATCTTGGGGGGAATCTAAAGGGCGAAGGTCTGGGCTTTCAGCCGGAAGGAAAGGCAGGCAGATATCTGGAAGCGGTGAAACAGCATTTTACGCCGGAATTTTTGGGAAGGTTGGACGGCATTATCCCCTTTGCGCCTTTGGAGGAGACGGCAATGGCGGGGATTGCCAAAAAATATTTGCACCAGCTTCAGACAAGGGCAGCGGCCAACGGAATGCAGCTGCAGCTTCCGGAGGAGCTGGCGCAAATGCTGGGGACGAAAGGGAAGGCCCAAGGAGGCGCACGCCATATTCGCCACTTGGTACAGGAACAAGTGGAGGGACCGCTGGCGGTGTTTTTGCTGAAATGTCCGAAGAAACCCAACAAAATAAGAGGAAAGCTGGAAGGCGAGAAATTGCAATTTCAGGCATAAAGTGAACGCTTGTTCTGTTTTTATAGAACAAGCGTTCTAAAATTAGAAAAATACGGGGGTTTTTGTAAAAATTTTTATAAAAAAGGTAAAAAAAGTGTTGATTTTTGAAAAATCATCATTTATACTGTAAACAAATGGAGCAAAATGGTAGCAAAGTGGAGTAAAATGGAGTGGAGGTGATCGCGAATGATAGGCAAATATCCTGCAAAGCTGGATGAAAAAAACCGGCTGTTTGTACCGGCTAAGCTGAGAGCAGAGCTGGGCGAGGATTTTTTCGTGACCTTGGGTGTCAACTGCGGTCACCGTTGCCTTACGGTTTACACCGATAAGGACTGGCTCACCTTGAGCGAGAACTATAACACACTACCCATCTCCCAGCGTTCCGCTGCCACCAGCTTGATTTTTATGAACGCTACCCAGTGCAATCCCGATAAGCAGTTCCGCTTTGGCTTGACACAATTTTTGCTGGACTATGCCGGTATCGGCAAGGACGTTATGATTGTAGGCCGGGCAGGGCAGGCAGAGATTTGGGATGCTGCTGAATTTAAGCAATTTGAGGAAGAGAATCTCACGCCGGAAAAATTGCTGGCATCCTTGGAGGCAATCGGGCTATGAGTGAATTTCACCATATCTCAGTGCTGCTGCAGGAGTGCTTAGACGGTCTTGCCATTCGGGCTGACGGCGTCTATGTAGACGGCACCTTGGGCGGCGCCGGTCATTCCAGTCAGATTGCGAAACGGCTGACTACCGGCCGGCTGATTGGTATTGACAGAGACCCTATCGCCCTGAAAGCAGCCGGCGAGCGGCTGAAAGACTACGAAGAAAAGGTTACCTTAGTCCATTCCAATTTCTGCGAAATGGCTCGCGTTGTAAAGGATTTAGGACTTGCTGGCGTAGACGGCATTTTGCTGGATTTGGGTGTATCCTCACCTCAGCTGGATGACGGTACGCGGGGCTTTTCCTATATGGTAGATGCGCCGCTGGATATGCGGATGAATAATGAGGATGCTTTAAGCGCCGGTATCGTAGTGAATACTTGGTCGCAAGAGGAATTAAAACGCATTCTGTTTGATTACGGCGAAGAGCGGTATGCGCCCCGCATTGCATCGGCAATTTGCCGGCGCAGAGAGGAGCATCCCATTGAAACCACCCTTGAACTGGTAGAAATCATTCGCTCTGCGATGCCGCCCCAAGCGCTGCGAGAAAAACAGCATCCGGCAAAGCGAAGCTTTCAGGCCATCCGCATTGCGGTAAACGATGAGCTTGGCTCTGTGGAAAAGGCAATGGCGGAAGCGATTCCGCTGCTGAACCCCGGCGGACGCTTGGCAGTGATTACCTTCCATTCGTTGGAGGACAGAATTGTAAAGAATGCAATGGCGGAGGCGGCAAAGGGCTGCACCTGTCCGCCCAGCTTTCCGGTTTGCGTCTGCGGAAAAAAGCCGCAGGTTAAGCTGATTACCCGCAAGCCCATTGTGGCATCCGATGCGGAATTGGAAGCAAACCCCCGCAGCCGAAGCGCAAAGCTTCGCATTTGCGAAAAACTGTGATTTGAAAGGAGTCGGCGCATATGGCACAGCGTGTTGACGTGCAGTATATTCGGTTTTATACGCAAGGTAATACAGCAAAGCGCATTGCGCCGGCAGTGACCGGAAGTGTTACCGGTCAGCTTCCCCAGATTAAAAAACGCAAGGTGCAGCGAATCTACATCGATCCGGTGGCGCTGCTGGGGATTACAGTAGCTGCTGTGATGCTGGTGATGATGGCCGTTGGCGTCAGCCGCCTTTTGGCAGAGCAGGATAAGACTGCGGCAATGCAGACCTATGTGGAGCAGCTGCAGGCGGAAAACGAATCTCTGCAGGCGAAATATGATGCCGGCTGTGATTTGGAAACTGTGAGAAAAACCGCATTGGCATTGGGAATGATTCCGCAGGATGCCGCTGAGCGTGTTTCCATTGAAGTGGAAGATGTTCGGCAGCAAACCGCTGAGCAGGTAAGTCTTTGGCAACGAATCGGAACCTTTTTAACCGGATTGTTTGCATAAAGTTTGTCCCGTCCAATACACTTAAATAAGGCTGCAGTGGGCGGCGAGGGATTCCCTTGCTGCCCATTTTTAGGAAAGGTCGGAGTGTAATGGGGAAAAAACGGGAGTATAACCGGATTCGTATGGATTCCGGACAGCACAGGCGCATTACCGGCGTTGCGATTTTTTTGGGGGTGTTGGCTTTCATCCCTGTGATTGCGCAGCTGTGTATGCTTATGGTGCGGGATTACGATTACTATGCCCAGCTTGCCCTGCGAAACCAAACCCGTACCACCAAGGTTACGGCGGACAGAGGGGTTATTTACGATCGGAATATGAACATTCTCGCCTGCTCGAAAAGCGTGGAGAATGTATATCTCGACCCGCACGAGCTGAAGCAGTCCAAGGCGGACATACCGGCAATCGGACAAAAGTTGGGGGAGATATTGGAATTAGACCCCCAGTGGATTTGTGAGCAGGCAAAGGATATTAAAATGCGCTATAAGCTGGTGGCGGCGCGGATTGATGAAGCCACGGCGTCTCAGATTCGGGAATATATTAACGCGCAGGGAATTTCCGGGATTCATATAGAGCCAAATTCCCAGCGGTATTACCCCTATGGCAGCTTGGCTGCTCAGGTGATTGGCTTTACCAATGCCTCCAATACCGGCTCAGAGGGGATTGAGGCGGCGTATAACAGCTATTTAGAGGGCTCTGCCGGCAGCGTAATTACCACCAAGGGCAACAATGAAATGGATATGCCCTTTTCTTATGAAAGCTATGTGGCGTCAAAACAGGGCGACAGCGTGGTGCTGACGCTGGATATGACCGTGCAGGCGTGCCTGGAAAAGCAAATGGAATTGGCCATTGCCCGGTATGACGTGCAAAACGGCGCATTCGGTATGGTGATGAATGTAAATACCGGTGAAATTTTGGCAATGGCAACGCTGGGAAGCTATGACCCTAATAACTATTTGGAGGTACAGGATCTTCAAAGCGCCTATGAGCTGGAAAATATGCGCATGGCATACCTTATGAATCCCAAGGATTCTCAGGCGTATATTGACGGGGAGAGCGAATACCGGAAGGCGCTGAATGCAGCGCTTTTGAAGCAGTGGAGAAACCGATGTGTTTCCGATGGCTATGAGCCGGGGTCAACCTTTAAGGTGATGACTATGGCGGCAGCGCTGGACTGCGGCGCCATTGATTTGGACACCGACTTTCATTGCGCCGGCGCGGAGCAAATCCCCGGTCGGGCGCAGAGACTGCATTGCTGGCGTTCCACCGGTCACGGCGCGCAAAAAACGCCGCAGGCGTTGCAGAATTCCTGCAATTTGGCGTTTGCCCACATTGCATTGAAGCTGGGCGGGGAGCGGTTTTACGACTATGTTGAGCGCTTTGGTATTTTGGAAAAGACCGGCATTGATTTGTCGGGAGAAAGCAAAGGCGTATTCTTCTCCAAGGAACTGGTAACCAATACAGATAAGTGGGGTACGGCTTCCTTGACCTCCGGCTCCTTTGGCCAGACCTTTAAGCTGACGCCGCTGCAGCTGGTTCGTGGAATTTCCGCAGTGGTAAACGGCGGGTATCTGATGGAGCCGTATTTGGTGTCTCAGGTGATGGATGCGGACGGAAACGTGGTCTTGCAGCAGGAGCCAACGGTTTTGCGACAGGTGATCAAGGAAGAGACCTCTAAGACAATGTGCTCGCTTTTGCAGTCGGTTGTGGAAGAGGGAACGGCAAAAAATGCCAAGGTTGCCGGCTTTGCCATCGGCGGAAAAACCGGCACCAGCGAGAAAATTGATGTTTTTGATGAAAACGGACAGCGGGTACAGGATAAAATTGTATCCTTCGTAGGGGTTGCGCCAATGGACAATCCGGAGTATATTGTACTTGTGGCGTTGGATACCCCATCCCGCAGTACCGGCATCTATATTTCCGGCGGTGTAATGGCAGCGCCTACAGTGGGGGCTGTGATGGCGGATATTCTGCCGTACTTAGAGGTAAAACACAATTACACCGCTGAGGATGCAGCCGGCCGGGAAGTAACTGTGGAGGATTTTACAGGATTGTCTCTGGCCGAGGCAGAAAGCAGATTGAAAGAAGCCGGACTGACAGCCCAAACTGTGGGAACGGGGGAGACGGTTACCGGCCAAATTCCCTTGGCAGGAAATGTAGTACCGGGGAACAGTCAGGTGATTTTATATTTAGGCGAGCAGCCGGACATCCGGCAAGTAGCTGTCCCCGATTTTACCGGTATGACGCGGCAGCAAGCCAGCGATGCGGCAGGCTTGCTGGGGCTGTATATTTTGGTGTCCGGAAATGATGAGCTGGATGCGGTGGTCACAGCCCAATCTACGCCCCCAAATACGCAGGTTCCTGTGGGAACAACCATAAAACTAACATTTGCCGACACAAAAGCGGCGGATTAGGATACAAAGGAGACGACTATGAAATTAAGCCAGTTGCTTGCGGATATCCGCGTACTGAAAGCCAATGTGGATATGGATACGGAAATTTCCTCCGTGGTATACGACTCCCGGAAGGTGACACCCGGCTGCCTGTTTGTGGCAATTACCGGATTTGCCACAGACGGAAATAAGTATATCCCTATGGCAATGGAAAAAGGCGCTGCAGCAATTGTGACAGCAAAACCGCAAGAAACGGATGTACCCTATGTGCAGGTGGCGTCTGACAGATTGGCGCTGGCTGTCATCGGCGCGAATTTCTACGGACATCCGGCGAAAAGTATGAAGCTCATTGGTGTGACAGGTACCAACGGCAAAACCACCACCACCTTGCTGCTGAAGCACGTGCTGGAGCAGGTGCTGGGTGCAAAGGTTGGCTTGATGGGCACAATGGAGAATATGATTGGTCACGAGGTGATTCCCACAGAGCGTACCACCCCGGAGAGCTTTGAATTGCAGGCGCTGCTTGCGAGAATGCGGGATGCCGGCTGCCAGTACGTGATTATGGAAGTATCCTCCCACGCCATTGCGCTGGAAAGAGTGGCGGGACTTCATTATGCGGTAGGCGCCTTTACCAACTTAACGGAGGACCATTTGGACTTCCACAAGACAATGGAAAATTATTGCGACACCAAGGCGGAGCTGTTCCGCCGGTGCGATAAGGCAGTTGCCAATCAGGATGATGGGTGGTTTGAGAGAATGACCCGTGGGGCAACCTGTCAAATGCTCACAACCTCGGTAAAAGGAGCGGCGGGGCTGTATGCAGAAGATTTGCAGCTGCTGTCCGACGGCATTTCCTTTACTGCGGTTTGCGGGCAAACCCGTGTGCCGGTAAGGCTGCCGATTCCCGGCAAGTTCACGGTGTATAATGCACTGACTGTTCTCGGCTGCGGAATCCAACTGGGTATCCCGCTGGAAGACGCCGCTAAGGCAATGGGCAGTGCCAAGGGTGTAAAGGGCAGGGTAGAGGTAGTGCCGACACCGGGAAAAGACTACACGGTGCTTATTGATTACGCCCATACCCCCGACGGACTGGAAAATGTGCTTTCCTCTGTGAAAGGCTATTGCAAGGGACGTCTGATTGCTGTTTTCGGCTGTGGCGGTGACAGAGACCCCATCAAACGCCCCATTATGGGCAAAATCGGTGTCTCCCTTGCTGACTATGCCATTATTACTTCCGATAACCCCCGTACAGAAGATCCTATGAAAATTATCCAGGATATCCTAAAAGGGGTAGATTCCGGAAAAAACAACTATGAAATTATTGAAAATAGACCCAAAGCGATTCATCGCGCTATGGACATTGGGCAAAAAAATGATATAATAGTACTTGCCGGAAAAGGCCACGAAACTTATCAGGAGATTTGCGGCGTGAAACACCATTTGGACGAGCGGGAAGTGGTGGCAGATTACCTGAGTGAAACGGAGAACGGATAATGGGTAGAATTACCTTACAGCAAGCTGCTGCCTGGTGCGGCGGCTATGTTGACCCGAAATACAGGGATGTAACATTTTTTGGTGCCAATAATGACTCCAGAAAGATTGTAAAAGACCAGCTCTTTGTTGCTCTGCAAGGCGTCAGAGACGGGCATGATTTTATTCCGGCAGCGTTGGAAAACGGTGCTGCTGCTGTGCTGTGCACCCATACAGCAGGGGATTATCCTACTATTGTGGTGGAGGATACCCGCATCGCCCTTGGTCAGATTGCCCGGGGTGAACGGGAACGGCTGGGTATGAAGGTTGTGGGTGTTACCGGCTCTGTGGGCAAAAGCACCACCAAGGAAATGGTGGCGGCTGTTTTGCAGAGCACCTATCGGGTGGCGAAAACACCTGCCAATCACAATAACGATATCGGTATGCCTATGGCAATTCTGGCAATGCCGGAGGATACACAGGTGGCAGTGCTGGAAATGGGTATGAACCACTTCCGGGAGATTGCTTACCTTGCATCCATCGGTAAGCCGGATGTTGCCGTGATTGTAAATATCGGCACAATGCACATCGAGCATCTCGGCTCAATGGAGGGGATTCTGCGAGCCAAGCTGGAGATACTGGAGGGTATGTCTGCCGACGGGAAAATTGTCCTCAATGGCGACGACCCGCTTTTGTGGAATCAGCGGGAGGTGCTGAACAGAGAAGTGCTGTACTTCGGCGTTCAGAATCCGGATTGCGATGTTTTGGGACAGGAGGTTTCCCAAAAGGAGGAGGGGCTGTCCTTCCTTGCAAAGCGTGATTGCCTGCAGATGCCTCTGTTTATTCACCTGCAGGGTGAGCATTATGTGCCCGATGCGCTGGCGGCTGTGGCAGTGGGCTTGGATATAGGCGTTTCGCCTGAAAAAATCCAGACAGCCCTGAAGTCCTTTGAGAATATGGAAGGCCGTCAGGAAATATATGAAAAGAACGGCTTTACCATCATTGAGGATTGCTATAATGCAGGCCCTGAGTCAATGAATGCAGCGCTGTCGGTGCTGGGCAGTCGTCCGGGCCGCCGTGTTGCGGTGCTGGGAGATATGTTGGAGCTGGGTATGTGTTCGGATGCAGAGCACTATAAAGTGGGAAGATTGGCGGCGCAGAAAGCGGATGTGCTGCTGTCCTACGGACCTACCAGTAAGAGAATGCTCTACGGCGCAATTACCGGCGGTATGTCTCAGAACAACGCAAGAGCCTTTACCGATAAGCAGAAGCTGGTGGAGGTTTTGAAGCAAATTGCCAAGCCGGGAGATGTTCTGCTGTTTAAGGGCAGCCGCGGAATGCGGATGGAAACGATACTGGAAAGCTTTCTGAAGGAAGAATAATTACGGAGGAGAATCCATGACAAGAGTGTTGATTACAGCGCTGGTAAGTGCGGTGCTTACAGGTATTATCGGCTATTTTCTGCTTCCGCTGCTGCGGGCGCTGAAGGCCGGTCAGTCTATTCGGGAAATCGGACCCACTTGGCATAATAGCAAAGCGGGAACGCCTATGATGGGTGGGCTGATGTTTATCCTGTCTGCAATTATTTGCCTGCTGATAAACCTTCCCTCTATGCAGGGCAAAACGGTGCTGTATGCTTTGCTTTTGGGGCTTTGCTTTGGCTTTGTGGGCTTTTTGGACGATTTCTTTAAGCTGAAATTCAAGCGGAATTTGGGCTTGACGGCAATCCAAAAGGCGATGCTCCAAATGGCTGTTTCTGCGCTGTATCTGTACCTTCTGTATGTGGAGGGCAGTATGACCAGTAATCTGTATATTCCTTTTTTGGATAAGACAGTTTACATACACCCTATGGCGTATATCTTCTTTGCTATGTTCGTTATGGTGGGGTGTGTAAATGCGGTAAATCTGACCGATGGCGTAGATGGTTTATGCAGCTCCGTGACCGTTCCGGTTATGGTGTTTTTCGCCGCTGCCGCAGTGAGTATGAAACGGTATGATTTGGCGCTGCTGCCGGCTGCATTGATAGGCGGACTGGTTGCGTATTTGTTCTATAACTGGCATCCTGCAAAGGTGTTTATGGGGGATACCGGCTCGCTGTTTTTAGGCGGTATTGTCTGTGGTATGGCCTTTGCGCTGGATATGCCGCTGGTGCTGATTCTGGTCGGTATCGTTTATATTGTGGAAACACTTTCTGTCATTTTACAGGTGGGATATTTTAAGCTGACCCACGGCAAACGACTGTTCAAAATGTCTCCCATTCACCACCATTTTGAGATGTGTGGCTGGAAGGAAGAAAAAATTGTGTTGGTATTTACGGCTGTTTCTGCGCTGATGTGCATTGTTGCTTGGTTTGGCGTAGCAGGTCACATTTCCTGAGAAAGGAGCATCTATGGCATTGCAGAGCCTTCTGTATGCCAAAGAGAACCGCCGTCCGTGGAAAAACCGGGCGGACGAAGGTGTAGACCGTATATTTTTATTCTTGCTGCTGTTGCTGCTTGGCGTGGGCTTGGTGATGCTCTACTCAGCAAGCTATGCCCAAAGTCACTATGATACCGGCTATACTGTTTCAACCCGCTACCTGCAAAAACAGGGTTTATGCGCTTTGATTGGCTTGGGCGGTATGGTAGTGCTGAGCAGAATTCCACCGGAGTTTTGGCTTCGGTGGGCGTGGGTGCTGTACGGTATCAGTATCGCGCTGCTGCTGTCTGTGCTGCTGTTCGGCGAGTCTGTAAACGGCGCAAAGCGGTGGATTAACATAGCGGGGCTGCAATTTCAGCCCTCTGAGATTGCAAAATTCACACTGATTGTCTTGTTTGCCAAGCTGACAAAGGATTTTGGAAAGCAGGCCCGGGAATTTCGCCGCGGCGTGCTGGGCTTTGGCGCGGCGCTGATTGGGATACTGATCCCGCTGGCGTTGGAAAAACACCTCTCTGCCATTATGCTGATGGGTATGGTGGCGGTGGTGATGATGTTTGTGGCAGGCACACATCCCAAGTGGCTGCTGGCAGGTATCGGCGCAGCGGTGCTGTTTGTTATTGTGTATGTCAGCCTGATGGGGTATGCCGGCGACAGAATTACTGCTTGGCGTCATCCGGAACAGGACCCGTCTGATACCGGCTACCAAATTCTCCAGTCCCTGTATGCTATCGGCTCGGGTGGTCTGTTTGGCTTGGGGCTGGGCAAGAGCAGACAGAAATATCTGTATTTACCCTTTCAGTATAACGACTATATTTTTGCCATTATTTGTGAAGAGCTGGGGCTGGTGGGAGCAGTGCTGATTATTGCGCTGTTTGCACTGCTGATACTCCGGGGGTACTGGATAGCCCTCCACGGATCCAGCCGCTTTCAAACCGTTTTGGCAGCGGGTCTTGTGTCGCTGATTGCGGTGCAGACAATTCTAAACTTAGGCGTTGTGACGAATCTTCTGCCTTCTACCGGCATCGCGCTGCCGTTTTTCTCCTACGGGGGGACGGCGCTGGCGGTGAATCTGGGGGAGATGGGGATTGTGCTGAGCATTTCCCATTATCGGAACAGCACGGCGCAACAGGAGGAAATCATATGAATGTTGTATTTACCTGCGGTGGCACCGGCGGACATATCAATCCGGCCATTGCAGTTGCAAATATGTGGCGGGAACGGCACCCGGACAGCAAAATCCTCTTTATCGGCGGCGAGGGCTATATGGAGGAGGAGCTGGTTCCCAAGGCCGGACACCAGCTGGTGGTTATGCCGGCTTACGGTTTGGCGCGGAGCTTTTCTCCCCGGGCGATTGCAAATAATTTCCGCGCCGTAAAAAGCGTGCTCACCGCTGTAAGAAGATGTAAAAAAATCCTGTTGGACTTTCAGGCAGATGTGGTTGTGGGAACCGGTGGTTATGCCAGCTTTCCGGCGCTGTTTGCGGCGAAACAGCTGCATATTCCCACCTGTGTCCACGAGGCGAATGCAATGCCGGGACTGACCACACGCTTGGTTGCCGATTGGGCGGATAAGGTGCTTGCCTGTTTCCCGGAAAGCGCCAAGTATTACCGGCATCCGGAAAAAGTGGAAGTGGTAGGTATGCCCGTCCGGCGGGAATTTATCTACACGAAAAAAGCAGATGCCAGAAAAGAACTGGGCTTGGACGAAAAACCCTTGGTGGTAACTGCCTTCGGCAGCCAAGGCGCAAAGGCAATGAATGAGCTTACAGGCAAATTGTTTGCATTGGAAAAGGAAGCCGGTTTTCCTTTCCGCCATATCCACGCTGTGGGAAGCTACGGTTGGGAATGGATGCCGGAATACGTGCGCAAGCAGGGGGTTTGCTTGGAGGAAAGCCCCAGTATTACCATGCAGGAGTATATCTACAATATGCCTACTGTGATGGCGGCGGCGGATGTGATTGTCAGCCGCGCCGGCGCTTCCAGTTGCAGTGAGATAGCCGCATCCGGTACGCCCTGTGTGCTGATTCCTTCCCCCAATGTGACGGACAATCATCAGGAAAAGAACGCCAGAGCCTTGGAGGAACAGGGAGCTGCGGTGGTGATGCTGGAAAAGGATTGCACGCCACAGAGGCTTTTTGAAGAGATAACCGACCTGTTGGCAAACAGCCAACGCTACCAAGCAATGGAAAAGGCACTGTATCAGGTAGCTGTGCCGGACAGCGCAGAGCGTTTGTGCGCTGTAATGGAGCTGCTGGTAAAGAAAAAGGAGAAGCATAATGCAGACCAAAAATAGAAACAATATGCGTGTCACGGGCAAAGCTCCCCAGCAAAAAAACCAGCGCATAAGAAAAGAATCGGATGTGCAAATTCAATATACGCCTGCAAAGCCCTTTAACCGGAATCGGTTTCTGCTGCATTTGGCTACTGCTCTGGCGGTGGCGCTGGCGTTGGTGCTGGTTATGTCCATCTTTTTTAAGGCAGAGCAGGTTTTGGTTTCCGGAGCGGAAAAGTATACGCCATGGGAAATTAAAGAAGCGGCAGGCATTCAAAGCGGAGATGCGCTGCTGAGCTTGAGCGAAGCAAAGATTACGGCGAAAATCCGCACAGCCCTTCCTTATGTTGGTGATGTGCGTGTGGGAATAAAATTGCCGGATACGGTTAATATTGAGATTACGGAGCTGGATGTGGTATACGCAGCAGAGGATGCAAACGGTGCTTGGTGGCTGCTGGATGCAACAGGACGCGTTGTGGATTCCACCGACGGAGCCACTGCCAAGGATTACACACGCATCGTAGGCGTGCAAATTCAATCGGCCACCGTAGGTGAGCAGGCGGTCGCGGCAGAGCCGGAGATACCCGCGGAGACCAATACGGAAACCGGCCCTACCATTGCAACCTTGCCGAAAGTACCTGCCGCTGACCGGCTGAATGCAGCTGTGCAGATTTTGACTACGCTAGAAAAAAACGGCGTGATGGGAACCGTTGATTCGGTGGATGTGTCGGAATTGGGAGAACTAACCCTGAATTACGGAGATCGCTATCACGTAATTCTGGGGGATACCTCCAGAATGGAGTATAAGATTGGCGCGATGAAGGCGTCCATTCAAAAAATGGGACAATATCAAAGCGGATATTTGGATGTAAGCTTCACAATTTGGCCCGATGAGGTGCGCTATCGCCCCTTTGATGAGACTAAAAATTGAAAAAAATGAAATTCTTTGACGAAAAATAAGAATTTCTATTGACCAAATTGATTTTTCGCGGTAGAATATACGAGTACTATTGTAATTATGGCAGATTTGGGTTTTCAGTCTGCAAAACGGATACATAGGAGGAAAAGCATAATGGCAGATTTTCAGGAGCGCGTGGTTAAAATCAAAGTAATTGGTGTCGGCGGCGCCGGCAACAATGTTATCAACCGTATGATTGATGCCGGAGTTCAGGGCGTTGATTTCGTGGTTATCAATACTGATAAGCAGGACTTGAATAAGTCCAACTGCAAGAATAAGGTGCAGATCGGTGAGAAGCTCACCGGTGGTATGGGCGCAGGCTCCAAGCCTGAGATCGGCCAGAAGTCCGCTGAAGAGTCCAGAGCACAGATTGCTAAGATTTTGGAGAACACTGATATGGTGTTCATCACCGCCGGTATGGGCGGCGGTACCGGCACAGGTGCTGCGCCTATCGTGGCTGACTTGGCTCGTGAGGCCGGCTGTCTGACTGTTGGCATCGTAACCAAGCCCTTCAAGTTCGAGGGCGCAAACCGTATGCGTCAGGCTGAGAGCGGCATTGAGGCGCTTCACGAGAAGGTCGACTCTTTGGTTATCATCCCCAACGACCGCCTGAAGTACGTTACCGATCAGAAGATTACCTTTGCCAACGCTTTCGGCATCGCTGACGATGTGCTGAAGCAGGCTGTTACCTCCATCTCCGAGCTGGTTGGTTATTCTGAGCGCGTGATTATCAATCTGGACTTTGCTGACGTTTCCGCCATTATGAAGGAAGCCGGCCGTGCACATATGGGTGTTGGCGTGGCATCCGGTCGGGAGAAGGCTGAGCAGGCTGCATTGGCAGCTGTGGCAAGCCCCTTGCTGGAAACCTCTATCAACGGCGCTACCGGCGTGCTGGTAAATGTTACCGGCTCTGCTGACTTGACTTTGGATGATGTAGAAACCGCTGCCGGCATTGTGCAGGAAGCTGCCAACCCCGATGCAAACATCATCTTCGGCGCAACCTGTTCCGACGAGCTGGAGGATGAGATGCGCGTTACGGTCATTGCTACCGGCTTTGAAAACAGAGAGGCTGAGGCTGAGGTTAAGGCTACCGGCACCGGCACAAAGGTAAGTGACGATATCGACGATATCTTCAGTATCTTCAACCGCTAATGTAAATTTATGGGGGCATCCCGGACGGCTGTCCGGGGTGCCTTTTTTGAACTGCCGCAAAAGGAGAATGAAATGTCCGAATTAACAGAACACAATCAGCAGCCACACCGTATTCACATCGGTATGCGTAAGGTAAAAAGCTTGCTTGCCATTGTCATCGGCTTTTTCATCTGGCAGGGGATTCGGCTGTTTTTTCCGGATTTGGAAATCCACCCGGTATTTATCTATATTTACGGCCTTTTGGAAATTCGGGACACATCTGAGAAAACAAAAAGCTTGGGCATTCAGCGGATAAAGGCAACGCTGATTGCAATGGCAATCGGTTTGCCTATGCTGATGCTGCGTATCTACCTGCACAACAGTCTTGGCAGCGTAACATTGGAAACTGCGCTGGATGTGGCGATGATTCTGATAGGCTCGCTGGTGACACTTGTGCTGGGTGAGAAGGTCGGCTGTGGCACAATGACGGGCCTTGTGCCGGTTATCTATATTATTCTTCTGGTGTATCACGCAGACGATGAGCGGTATGTATATGCGCTGCTGCGCGCGTTGCAGACGGTTATCGGCGTGTTTGTGGCGTGGATGCTGAATGTGGTATTGTTCCCGTATCCAAACAGAAAGAAAGAGGCTTAACAAAAAATGAACGCATATAATGCGCTGGCATATAGCTACGACAGGCTGACCAATGACGTGGACTACAAGTCTGTGGTTGCCTTTTATTGGCAGATTTTGAATAGAGAAGGCTTGCAGCCCCGTACAGCGGTGGATTTGGCTTGCGGTACGGGCTCTGTGGCGCTGCTCTTAGCGGAGAAAGGGCTGCAGGTGGTCGGAGTGGATATGTCTGCGGAAATGCTCTGTATGGCGGCTCAGAAGGCTGACAGCGTCGTGAACCGGCCCGTTTTTGTACAGCAAAGGCTGGAACAATTGCGGCTGCCTAAGGCTGTGGATCTTGCTGTCTGTGCGCTGGACAGCCTTGACTATGTGACAGACCCGGCAGATTGCAAGGAAGCGATATGCCGTGTGTATAAGGCGCTGAATCCCGGCGGCTGTTTTATTTTCGATGTGAACACCCCCGAAAAGCTGCGGGCGATGGACGGACAGGTCTTTTTGGATGAAGACGATGACGTGTACTGCGTGTGGCGCGGGGAGTTTGATAAAGACGCCAACATCTGCACCTATTGGATGGACTTGTTTCAACGGAAGGGGAATGTGTGGCAGCGCAGCTACGAGGAGCATAGGGAGTACGCATACTCCCAAGCGCAGCTGGTCGGCTACCTGAAAGATGCCGGTTTTACATCCATAGAGGTCTTTGCAGACCGTAAGCTGTGTGCTCCCCGGTCCGGAGAGCAGCGAATTTACCTGAAAGCAAGAAAGGGCAGAATCAAATGAACGATTATTTAGTGCGTGGTATGAGTATGGACGGCTTTGTGAAGGTCGTAGCCATTCGTTCCACAGAGCTGGTGCGCCGCGGCGCTACAATTCATAAAACCACACCCAATGCTACCGCCGCCTTCGGCAGAGCATTGACAGCTGCTTCTATGATGGGCAATATGCAAAAGGTGGACAACGGCTCAATGACCCTGCAAATCAAGGGCGACGGACCGATTGGCACGATTGTTTGCGTGTCAGACCCTGTGGGCAATGTGCGTGGCTATGTTTATGAGCCCAATGTACCCCTTGTGGAAAAACGTCCGGGTAAGCTGGATGTAGGCGCAACAGTTGGCACAGACGGTATGCTGACGGTGATTCGTGACCTGCAAATGAAAGAACCTTATGTGGGCTCTGTGCCTTTGGTTTCCGGCGAAATCGGCGACGATGTGACTGCTTATTTCGCCCAATCTGAGCAGACACCTACCGCTTGCGCATTGGGTGTACTGGTGGATACGGATTGCAGTGTTAAGGTGGCTGGCGGTTATCTGATTCAGCTGCTTCCCGGCGCACCGGACGAAACCATCGACAAGGTGGAAGCCGGTATCAAACGTACAGGTGCAGTCACGGCTATGCTGGAGGCAGGCCTTACTCCCGAGGATATTTTGGGTCAGGTTTGTGGTGATTTGGGCGTTGTGTTTATGGAAACGACTCCTGTGGAATACAAATGCTACTGCTCCCGTGACCGTGTGGAAGCGGCGCTGATCAGCCTTGGGGAAAAGGAACTAAAGGAGATTATGGAAGAGGGAACGGATTTTCCGGTGGAGTGTCAGTTCTGCGATGAGAAATACCTGTTTACCCCGGAGGCCATTGGCAAGCTTCTGAAAAAACTGAAAAAATAATTGCGGAAAACGGTGTTTTTGGGCAGGGAATAGGGCTCTGTCCGGGAACGTAAAAAATCAAAGAAAAAAACGAAAATAGTGCTTGACAAAGTAGCTGTCAATGTGTATAATGAACCACGTCGCTGAGGTGCAAAGCGCGAAGGCGACGCAAGTTTGGGAGCATAGCTCAGCTGGGAGAGCATCTGCCTTACAAGCAGGAGGTCACAGGTTCGAGCCCTGTTGTTCCCACCATACTTGGCCCGGTGGTGCAGTCGGTTAGCACGCCAGCCTGTCACGCTGGAGGTCGACGGTTCGAGTCCGTTCCGGGTCGCCATAAAGCACATCGAGCAGAGCTATCGCTCTGCTCAATATGCCTCTGTAGCTCAGTTGGTAGAGCAGTGGACTGAAAATCCACGTGTCGTTGGTTCGATTCCGACCGGAGGCACCATTTTTCCTATGCCCACGAAAGTGGTTCGCATATGGCTCCCAATCGGGGGTCAAGATGCGGGTGTAGCTCATCTGGTAGAGCGCCACCTTGCCAAGGTGGAGGTAGCGAGTTCGAGCCTCGTCACCCGCTCCAATCAAATAGAATAGGAACGCGCAGCGTTCCTGTTTTTATAATGGTACCTTGGCCAAGTGGTAAGGCAAGAGTCTGCAAAACTCTCATTCCCCGGTTCAAATCCGGGAGGTACCTCCAAAAATCCCGTTCACGTAAGTGGACGGGATTTTTACTTATTACCTTTTCACTCTTCACTATTCACTTTTCACTAAACCTCGCATTCGGAATTTTTGAAAAGTAAATGTAGGGGGCAGGGTTCCCGTCCTGCGGACGAGCAGTGCTCGCCCCTACGCGTGGGCAAAGACACCATATGTAAGGGGCGATGCCCACATCGACCTATTCCCGCGGGCGAACACAGTTCGCCCCTACTTCTTACTTCTTTGCAGGAAGACATTTTGTAGTCACATTGCCGAAACGGAAAAAATGTTGATTTTACTACGAAAATGGACGCAACGGGGTAGACATAACAAGTTTACAAAAACCGTTATTTTGCTGGATGTGTAAAACAAACAGATATCAATTGGTAAAATTGCACGAATTTGTCCAAAAGTTACAAAATGCAATTGAAATGGGGGGAGTTAGGTGGTAAAATGATGCTGATATCATATTCCCTGTGCTCCCTTAGTACAGAGAGAATACGGGATCGGAGAAAAATATACATTATAATATATAAATAGGTAGCAAGGAGACAACATAAACTGTTGCACCGTTTATATGATTCGAAGGAAGTGATAACAGCAAGAAATGGAGCAGACCTCTAAAAAACTAGTAAAGGAGAACATAATGAAAAGAAGAATATTAAGTTTACTTATCGTATTGTGCGTGGCGATCAGCCTGTTGGCTGTATCCGCATTTGCGGCAGTACCTTCGATTACCGTTACGATGAACGGTCTTGAGTGGAAAAACGTTGAACAGGGTACAAGCTTGTACGCTATCACGACTTCTTCCACGGATGCTAACGGTTATCTCACCGGTACAGCTACCGAGTGTTTGGAAACTGACAACTGGAACATCCATTTGGATTACACCGGTGAAGTTCCCGTTTTGTACCTGCAGAACGCTACTTTGAGTAATGTTGAGACAATCAACGAGGACGAAACAATCACCCTCGGTAATGCTCTGACTGTTACGACAAACGGCGCATTTGTATTGAATTCTGTGGAAGGTACAACCAATACGCTTTACAACAAGAGCGACGAGAATGGTTGGTCTACAAGTGAGGTACCTTTGGCACTGAATGCGAAGCTGGGCACCACGATTACCGGCACCGGTAAGCTGATTGGTGAGGCTCGTACCTATGTACGTTATACCGGCCCCATCATTAGCACATCTTATGAACTGACATTCAAGGATGCAGATGTAGATCTGGTATCCCGTCAGTACGACTACGGTGCAATTAATACAGGCGCCAATGTGACCTTTGACGGTGGCAACGTAAAGCTGTCCAGCGGAAATGGCACTGTGCTCATTAAGCGTAGTAGTGCTAATAGTGTGGTGACTGTCAAGAACGGCGCTAACGTACAGCTTACCGGCAATGGCAACAGCCCTGTCATTACTAATACCGGCGACGTTATTGTAGAAAACAGTACTCTGGAGTACACCAACATTAATAGCGGCTGGGCAAGCGGCGAGCTGCCCGTCTTCCCGAAGACCTCCGGTACCCATTTGGTAGAGTATAAGCTTACTTCGGATAAAAATACCGTAAGAAGCTTCCTGAGTACCGATGAGGCAGATGCAGACTATATTGCCGGCGGAACAAATATGTCCGCTACAGACACAGGTATGGATGCTATTGACAAAGGTGTGTACTATTTGAAGATCACCCACGTACATACCACTGCTGGCGGTTGTACGGAAGGCGGAGCCTGTCTGGACTGTGGTGCTGCAGTAGCACCTAAGGCAAATCACGCCTTCGATAACGATTGCACCACGGCTGACAAGTGTGCAAACTGCGCTGTTGTCGCTGAGGCAAATGCAGCTCACGTTTTCGATGATAATTGTACCACTGCTGACAAGTGTGCAAACTGCGAAGCTGTAGCTTCTGCTGTCGCTGCGCATAGCTTTACCAATAAGGCATCTGACCAACTGGCTAAGGCTGCAACCACCACTACTCTTGCTGCCTACTATGTGCAGTGTGATAACTGTGAAGTAGTGAGCGACACCAAGACTGTAAAAGCTGGCCAGTATGCAATCACTGTGGAAATGCTCGGTCTGACTTGGACCGACATTGCAGAAGGCACACATAAGTATGCTACTACGGATGCTGAAACCCAAACAGCTACTGAGTGCACAGAGTCCGACAACTGGAATATCCATCTGGATTACACCACCGGTAAGACTCCTACTCTGTACCTGAAGGGCGCTACGCTGAAGGCTGCAGTAAATGCCGAAGCTAATGGCATTGCAGCTTTGAAGGTTACAACTAACGGTGCGTTTGTTCTGAATTCTGCCGCAGGTACAACCAACACCCTTACTAATGATGTACAGGCCAGCTACAACTCTTATGCTATGAACTTTTTAGCAAAGGGTGGCACTACCATTACCGGTTCCGGTTTGCTGGTTGGTAACACCACGCAGGGCGGCAACTCTGCAGCTCCCATGCGCACATGTTATGATTTGACTTTGAAGGATGCCAATGTAGAACTGTCTACCGCTGCTGCTTACCAACCCTGTATTGCTGTTGCAGGCGGATGGGATCACGAAAGCCAAATTCCCGGCTTGGTGGTCATCGATGGCGGTAATGTAAAGTTGACCAATATGGCTAATGGCCGCGGAATTGCCTATTTGCAAAACGGTTGGGGTCAAAGTGTAAGCAATAACAGCACCCTGACTACCAAGACGGTAACTATTAAAAACAATGCCAATGTGCAGATTATCGGCAGCGGCAATGCCAACCCCATCGGTGCTGCCGGCGGCGTGATCGTAGAAAACGCCACACTGGAAATTGATATGACTGCCAACGGTGGTCAGACCGGTTGGATCAGCGCAGAGCTTCCCAAGTTCCCCACCATTAACGGTACACATCAGGTTGAGTATATTGTTGCCAATAATCTGAATGTCACAAAGAGCTTCCTGTCCACCGATACAGCAGATGCTGACTACATTGCAGCAGGCACTGATATGACTGCTGTTGACAGCTACCTGCAATACCTAAAGATTTCCCACGTACATAACGTTGAAGGCGGTTGTACAGCAGGCGGCACCTGTGTAGACTGCGGCGCAGAGGTTGAGGCTAAGGCACACAGCTATGCAGACGACGGCGATTGCACCACTGCAGTTAACTGCTCCGTCTGTGGCAAGGTGGTCATTCCCGCTACTGAGCACGTGGCGCAAGAGGGTACTTACATCTGTACAGATGCAATCCCCTGCGTAAACTGTGATAAGAATTTCCGCGAGGCTGGTAATCACACTCCCAATGCAGACGACGGCGACTGCACCTCTGCAATTACCTGTTCTGTTTGTGACGCTGTGACCACCCCGGCAGAGAGCGCTCATAAATATACGGACTTGGACGATACTACCTGTGACAACGCAGGCTGTATTGCTACCCGTCTTGCCGGCCTGCACGCTACCATTAGCGGCGTGAATATGGACACCGTATACGGCGAGACCAAGTATGCTACTATGGGTGCAAACGGTGCAGTAGCACTGGTTGGTGTAGATGATGCTTGGAACATCAAGATTGACTTCACTGACGATGTTCCCGTACTGTCCCTGCAGAATATCACAGCAACCGGCGGCTCCTTCAACCTGAGCGGTAAGGGCGCTTTGCAGATCGATGTGCTCACCGATGTGACCATCACAGGTAACAACGTATTCACCCTCGCAATGGAAGGCGGCACAACGATTAGCTCTCCGACGAATGGCTTGCTGACCGTAAATATGTCCAGCACCAGCGGAACGAAGCTTCTGACTGTGCCTGTTGGTGCACTGACCTTCAAAAATGCAAATGTTGCTTTTTCCGCCGTTAGATCCAGCAAATATACTGCAGGAGAGTATGCCGCTGTGGATGTTGCCGGTGATGTGGTCTTCTCCGGTGGTACCGCAACCATCACAGGCTCCGGCTCCAATATGGCGCTGAAGGTTGGTGGTGACCTGACTGTGGAGAAGGGTGCCAATGTTACATTGCTCTCCGATGGCTACGGCAGTGCAGCCGATGTGACCGGCGATATTAAGGTAAACAACGCAACCTTGATTGGTAGACATTCTTGGGGCACCCCCAACGCAACCAAGTGGCTGTTTAACAAGATGCCCACTGAGATGGTTGGTGTAAATGCTGTTTATTCCACTAGCCAGTGGAACTATGATAAACCCAACTATCAGAAGGCGCTGGCTGCTGATGCTACCAGCGAGTTCCTGACGAACTATGACACTACCGCAGGCGATGTTATTTACTACATCGCATTTACCCACACCTGCGTGGAGAATGATGATTGCAGTAAAGAAATTATCTGCGGCTGTGGCAATGTAATTCCTGCTGCCGAGCACACTCCCGGCGAAGCAGTTGAAGAAAACCGCGTTGCGTCCACCTGTACTGTAGCAGGTTCCTACGACGAAGTCGTTTACTGCTCCGTATGTGACGCAGAGCTGTCCCGTGAGACCAAGGCTCTTGACCTGGCTGCCCACACTGAGGCAGAAGCAGTTGAAGAAAACCGCGTAGAGTCCACCTGTACTGTAGCAGGTTCCTACGACGAAGTCGTTTACTGCTCCGTATGTGACGCAGAGCTGTCCCGTGAGACCAAGGCTCTTGAGCTGGCTGCCCACAACGCTGAAGGCGTAGTAGAGCACAAGGACGCAACCTGCACCGAGACCGGTGTAGTTGGCGGCATCTACTGTTCCGTATGTAACGACGGTAAGGCAGCTGCAGAGGAAGTTATTCCCGCTTTGGACCACGACTTCTCCGTATTGGTTGAGACCGTTGATCCTACTGTGGATGCAGAGGGCTACACAGTTTACAAGTGCTCTCGTTGTGATGAAACTAAGACGGTTACCGCCGGAGAGCTGACCAAGCCCACTTTGGCTTTGAACGGTACTTCCATCACTGTAAACGATCCCAGCAATGTTCTTGTACAGACCGGCGTGAAGTACGTTGGCGTCAACTCCGGTATCGATGCAACAACCATCGTTAAGTGGACAGACTTTACCGGTTTGACCGGTACTGCTTTGGATGGCAAGAACGGTTACACCAATAATGGCAAGGCAACATCTATCCAATTGGCAGATAACGGCGACTACATCTTCTATGTTATCTACAAGAATGGCGACACAAGTGCCTTCTACGCTGAGAAGATTACAGTTGTAGCTGCAACGGGTGATCCCACTGTTACCGTTACCGGCAATACTGCAGCCTTGGACATCAATGGCAATACCCTTGTACAGTTCGGTGTGAAGTATGTTGGCGACGCAACTGTGAATGCTGCTGACCTTAAGACTTGGAGCGCCTTTACAGGTCTGACCGGTAAGGCACTGGATGGCAAGAACGGTTACACCAACCTTGGTAAGGGTACCGTGGCTACCTTGGCAGATAACGGCAACTACATCTTCTACGTCATCTATAAGGATGCACTGGATAATACGAAGACAATTTACATTAACGCAACTGTAGCTGTTGCAAATGACAAGCCCGCTATCGAAGTAGTTGACGGTGTTGCCACTCTGAAGGCAAACGGCTTCACTATTGTACAGTCCGGCGTGAAGTATGTTGGCGATGCAGATGTTAATGCTGCTGACATTAAGGGTTGGGGCACCTTTACAGGTTTGACCGGCACTGCCCTGAACGGCAAGAACGGTTACACCAACCTTGGCAAGGCTACCGAGGCTAATCTGACCGAGGCTGGCAATTACGTTTACTACGTAATCTACAAGGATGCCAATAGTGTAACAAAGACCACTTACTACAACGTTACTGTAGAGTAAGGTTCTTACAGCACTTTAGCGAAAACCAATAACGGCTGCGGCCCACCTTTTGGTGGGCCGCAGTTTATTTGTTATACTTACCGCTACTTATTGTCAAATTTGTGGAAATTGCTGTAATTTTTTCAAAAAAGCGATGCAACAGGTAGACATAACAAGTTAATAAAACACATTATTTTGTTCAATGTGTAAAACAAATAGATATCAATTGGTAATATTGCACGAATTTGTCCAAAAGTTATAAATTGTAATTGAAAAGTTTTGGTAGAGGTGGTAGAATAACACTGACGTATTTTGCCCTTTACGCCCTGCGACTGCGGGGAGCATAGGGCGGCGGAAAAGAAAATACATTATATAATATATAAAAGGTAGCAAGGAGAGAATACCAGTCGTTGCACCGTTTATATTTCAAAGGAAGTGATAACAGCAAAAAAACGGAGCAGACCTCTAAAAAAACTAGTAAAGGAGAACATGATGAAAAGAAGAATTCTTAGCTTTCTTATGGCGTTGTGTATGGTGATTAGCCTGTTGCCTGTAACAACCTTTGCAGTAGGCCCCACAATCACTGTGGCAATACCCGGTCTGGATTGGACTGACATTGCAGAAGGCACACATAAGTATGCTACTACGGATGCTGAAACCAAAACAGCTACCGAGTGTGGAGAAAACGATAACTGGAATATCCATCTGGATTACACTACCGGTAAGACTCCTACTCTGTACCTGAATGGCGCTACGCTGAACACAGCAACGCAGGGCGTTCCTGCAATCAGCGTTTCTACCACCGGTGCATTCATTCTGCATTCCGTAGAAGGAAGCACAAACACAATTACCAGTACTGTTTCGAAGTACAACTCTAACCCCTTGTACTTTGGTGCAGCGAAAGGTACAACCGTAACCGGTACCGGTAAGCTGATTGCTGAAAACAGAGGCGGTACCAGTTCCAGCGATTGGGCTGGCGCTGCGATTAGAACAGAGTATAATCTGACCTTTGACCACGCTGATGTAGAGCTACTTACAGAAAGTGGTCGTCAGGGCACGATTACCATTGGCTCCTCCAGCGGTTCTTCGCTGGCACACTGCCCCGGCGAGGTAACCTTCAAGGGCGGCAAGGTGCATATGACCTCTGCCATCGGTCAGGTAGTCGGCTACCTGCAGCAGAGCTATAGCTATGGTAGCACCCTGAATACGATTACCAAGAATATTTATATTATTGACGGTGCTGAAGTGACCTGCTCCACAGGCGCAACCCACACGATCTTCGGTATGGGCGGCGAAGGTAAGGTTTATATCACCAACAGTACCTTCCAGTATGAAAAGACTTCTTTCACCACATATGGCACGCCTGTCGATTTTCCTGAGTTAGTCGGCACGCATTTGGTGGAGTATAATACTGCTAAGAATACAGACAAGAGCTTCTTGTACACCGGCAACAGCGAGGCAGATAGCCTGGATGCTGATTACATCGCACCGGGAACGGATTTGTCTGCTGCTGGTATAAAGTTCTATAGCTACCTGAAGATCTCCCATGTACATGCTACCACTGGCGGTTGTACAGCTGGTGGCAACTGTAAGGACTGCGGTGCAGAAGTAGCACCTAAGGCACACAGCTATGCGGATTTCAATGCAACGATCTGTTCTGACTGTGGCCTTGCCCGTCCTGCCAGTGTATATGCTACCATCGGCGGCTTGAATATGAACACCTCCTACGGTGATACCAAGTACGCCACTATGAGTGGCAGCGTTGCAACTGAGGTAGATGCAAACGCAGAGTGGAACATCAAGCTGGATTATACCGGCGATGTCGCTGTGCTCTCCCTGCAGAACATCGATGCAGCCGGCACCTTCAACCTGTCCGGCGCTGGTGCTTTGCAGATTGATGTACTCACCGACGTAACCATTACAGCTAACGGCGCATTCACCCTCGCAATGGAAGAGGGCACAACGATTAGTTCCCCGACGAATGGCAAGCTGACCGTAAATATGGCTAGCACCAGCGGACAGAAGATCGTGACCGTGCCTGTTGGTACACTGACCTTCAAAAATGCAAATGTTGAGTTTTCTGCCATTAGATCCGGCAACCTTACTGCAGGTGAGTATGCCGGTGTAGATGTTACCGGTGATGTGGTCTTCTCCGGTGGTACCGCAACCATCACTGGCTCCGGCTCCAACATGGCGCTGAAGGTTGGTGGTGACCTGACTGTGGAGAAGGGTGCAAATGTTACCTTGCTGGCCGGTGGTTGGGCAAGCGCAGCCGATGTGACCGGCGACATTCTTGTGAAGAGCGCTGATTTGGTTGCAAGACACTCCTGGGGCTCTCCCTCCGCAACCAAGTGGCTGTTCAATAAGGTACCTACCGCAGCTGAGGACGTAAAGGCTGTTTATTCCACTAGCCAGTGGAACTATGCGCAACCCAACTATCAGAAGGCACTGACTGCTGAAACAGACATCCTGGATTGGGAAAACAACAAGATTTTCTACATCGCATTTACCCACACCTGTCTTGTGAAGGACTGCGCCGCAGGCCTGACCTGTGACTGTGGCAAGGTGACTGCACCCGCTGAGCACACGATCGTTGGCAACGACGGCGATTGCACAACAGCAGAGATGTGCGAAGCTTGTGGAATGATTTTTGAAGCTGCTGCTGATGCACATAGCTTCACCAACAAGCCGTCTAACAAGGTGGCTAGCGCAGCAACCGCTACTGCTCCTGAGTACTGCTATGTGCAGTGTGATAACTGTGATGCAGTAAGCAACACCTTGAAAGTTGCAACAGGCAAAGCTCCCATTACTGTGGCAATGACCGGTCTTGTATGGGAAAATATCGAAGTAGGTACACACAAGTACGCTACCACAGATGCAGCAGGTTCTGCTACCGAGTGTGATGCAAATGCTGACTGGAATATCCATTTGGATTACTCCGACAACACACCCGTTCTGTACCTGAAGAGCGCTACGCTGAATGCTACGCTGGATGCTAGCAGTGCTGGTGTTCCTGCACTGAGTGTTACAACTAGCGGCGCGTTCGTTCTGAATTCTGTAGCAGGTACAACCAATACCCTTACCAGTGCTGTAACCCACTACCTTGCTGCTCCTATGTACTTCGCTGCAGCACTTGGCACTACCGTAACTGGTACCGGTAATCTTGTGGGCAATGTTCCCGCAACTGGCAACTCCGCACCTGCGATTAGTACAAAATTTGATTTGACATTCAAAGATGCCAATGTGAATTTGACTGTTGATGGCGCATACCGTCCCTGTATCGGTATGGCAGGCTCTGGTGACAATGAGGGCAATCTGCCCGGCTTGCTGGTTATTGACGGCGGCAACATGGTATTGACCAATATGGCTAACGGCCGTTGCATTGCCTACATGCAGAATACATGGGGCCAAGGCACAGGCAATAACAGCACCATGACCTCCAAGACCGTAACCATCAAGGGCGGCGCTAATGTACAGCTCAACGGTAAGGGCAACGCCAACGTCATCGGCGCAGCCGGCGGCGTGATTGTGGAGATCAGTACTCTGGAGATCATTATGAATGCCGGTAGCGGTCAGACTGGCTGGATTAACGCAGAGCTTCCCAAGTTCCCCCAGACCACCGGCACTCACTTGGTAGAATACAAGGTCGCTAGCGATTGGAATACCGCTAAGAGCTTCCTGTCTACCAATACTGCAGATGCTGATTACATCGCACCGGGTACTGATATGACAGCTGTTGACAGCTATCTGCACTACCTGAAGATTTCCCACGTACATAACGTCGAAGGCGGTTGTACAGCAGGCGGCACCTGTGTAGACTGCGGCGCAGAGGTTGAGGCTAAGGCACACAGCTATGCAAATTTTGATGCAACAGTCTGTTCTGACTGTGGCACTATCCGTCCCGCAGGCTTGTACGCTACCATCAGCGGCGTGGAGATGAACACCTCCTACGGCGAGACCAAGTACGCTACTATGGATGCAACCGGTGCTGTAGCACTGGTTGATGAGGGTGCTGCTTGGAACATCAAGATTGACTACACCGACGATGTTCCCGTACTGTCCCTGCAGAACATCACTACAGTTGCTCCTGCTAACACCTTCGTTATGAATGGTGAGGGCGCTTTGGTGATTAAGAACCTCACCGATGTATCCATCACAGCAAACGGCGCATGTAATGCGTTTGTTTTGGGCATGGAAGGCGGCACAACCTTCACCTCTGAGGGCGAAAGCAAGCTGACTATTCCCTTTAGCAATAACACCGGCATGACTTGTGTCATCAATGCGAAGGCAGGTTCCTTGACCTTCGAAAATGCCAACATTGACATTGATAGCGGTAGAGCTAGTACCTATGATGCTAAGTACCCTGCTGTCAACGCAGTTGCTGATGTGACCTTCATTGGCGGCACCGCAAAGATTTTGGGCGGCGGCGGCAACAACGTAATTGAGGTTGGCGGCGATCTGGTTGTTAAGAACGGCGCAAACGTCACCCTGCTCTCCGGTGGCTGGGGCTATGTAGCCAATGTAGCCGGCGACATTCTTGTTAAGAGTGCTAACTTGTATGCAAGACACTCCTGGGGCTCTCCCTCCGCAACTAAGTGGTTGTTTAACAAGATGCCAGTTATGGCGGATGACGTAAGCGGTGTCTACTCCACTAGCCAATCTAACTACGCACTTCCCAACTATCAGAAGAAGCTGACTGCTGAAACTGATATCTGGGATTGGGAAAACAATAAAATCTATTACATCGCATTCACCCACACCTGTATTGTAGATGACTGTACTGTAGGCGGAATCTGCGACTGTGGTGAGACAGTAGCTCCGCAGGCAAACCACGTCTTTGCAGACATTGATGCAACCAACTGTTCTGTATGTAGATTCACTCGTCTTCCTGGCCTGCACGCTACCATTAGCGGCGTGAATATGGACACTGCTGACGGTGAGATCAAGTACGCTACTATGGATGCAACCGGCGCTGTAGCACTGGTTGATGTGAATGCTGCTTGGAACATCAAGATTGACTTCACTGAAGATGTTCCCGTACTGTCCCTGCAGAATATCACAGCAACCGGCGCCTCCTTCAACCTGAGCGGTAAGGGCGCTTTGCAGATTGATGTGCTCACCGATGTGACCATCACAGGTAACAACGTATTCACCCTCGCAATGGAAGGCGGCACAACGATTACCTCCCCGACAGACGGTAAGCTGACTGTAGAAATGTCCAGCACCAGCGGAACGAAGCTTCTGACTGTGCCTGTTGGTACACTGACCTTCGAAAATGCAAATGTTGCCTTTAATGCCATTAGAGCTGCTAGTTATACCATAGGCGAGTATGCCGCTGTGGATGTTGCCGGTGATGTGGTCTTCTCCGGTGGTACCGCAACCATCACAGGCTCCGGCTCCAATATGGCGCTGAAGGTTGGTGGTGACCTGACTGTGGAGAAGGGTGCCAATGTTACATTGCTCTCCGATGGCTACGGCAGTGCAGCCGATGTGACCGGTGAAATTAAGGTAATCGCTGCAACACTGACTGGTAGACATTCTTGGGGCAGCCCCTCTGCAACCAAGTGGCTGTTCAACAAGATCCCCACTGTGCTGGATGGTGTAAACGCTGTTTATTCCGAAAGCCAGTGGAACTGGAGTAATCCTGCATACCAAAAGGCACTGACTGCTGAAACTGATATCTTGGATTGTGAAAACAATAAGATCTATTACATCGCATTCGCCCACAGCTGTGTTGCGGATGACTGCACTGAAGGATGGACTTGTGTTCACGGTCTGGAGTTTGCAGCAAAGGCTGCGCATACCTTCGATAACAACTGTACCACTGCTGATAAGTGTGCAAACTGTAGTGTTGTCACTGAAGCAAATGCAACTCACAATCTCGGAGACCTTAGCGTCACCGCAGGTGCTTGCCAGAACCCGAACTGTGAGTTCGTAAATACAGCTTCTGTGGAAATTTTCAATGAAGGCGGCGCGACTAAGTGGTCGAAGAAGGTGAGTGTTGGTGAAGTGTTCTACGCTACCAACGATGAAAACGGTGTTGTAAGTGAGACCACCGAGGAAGTTGGAGACTGGACCATCAAGTTCGAATATCCTGTTGATGGCGTTCCCACCTTGACCTTCAAGGGCGCTAAGATTCAGGGTAACAGCACCGGTCATGGTATGACATTCGGTTCAACCTGGTCCAACTTTAAGGTTGTTGTTCTGGAAGACAGCGAAGTCAACAACGGTACCCACAACTGTTTCTGGGCTACCAGCATTACCGGCGACGTGATCATCGAAGGTGCCGGCAAGCTGACTTTGCGCTCCACCAGCGGTAACAGTCCTTATGGCTGTCCCTTGCGGCTAGGCAACGTAGGCGATGCTTACATTCAGAATGCCAATCTGGAGATTATCGGCGGTGTCTATATCATTAACGCAGAAACAGGTCAGAAAAACGGTACCCGTTCCGGTATCATCAAGACCGGTGGTAATCTGATCATTGACAACTCTGAGGTCAACTTCGATAATCCTTTTGGCAACGCCATTTGGATGCTCGAGAAGATGAATGCTGAAGGCAAGGTTTCTACTGAGGACTACAAAGTCATCGAAGATAACGTTTCCAAGAAGGATCTGATCATCCGGAACGGTTCTGTGATTACCGGCACCACCAATTCTTATGGCTTTGGCGTTTCCGGTGACCTCACTGTTGCGGACAGCACTGTTGAGATGACCTGCGGCAACGGCGTATTTGCTACCAAGCCCACTCTGGAAGGCGTTACCGCTATTGGCGGTTTGTCAGCAAACAAGACCATCGCTTACAACGAAAATAGGTGGAGCATGTTCCGCTATATTAAGATTGTTCCCGGTGAGGACGTTGTACTTGTCGGCGATATAAACGGCGACGGTTCTGTCAACAGTCTCGACAGCTTGGTGTTGGCAAAGCATTTGGCTGACTGGGCGGATTATAGCGATATCGATCTCCTTGCAGCTGATGTAAATGGCGATGGTAAGGTAACCAATATAGACTATGTGATTCTTGAAAGACACATAGCAGGTTGGGAAGGATACGAAACATTGCCGGCCGCAAACGCTGGTTGATGAATTTTCACCAACGAATGGTACTATCTTGCATTTAAGAAAGTGAGGCAGATGCAATGAAGAAAGTTTTATCGGTTCTTTTGGTATTGGCGCTACTGATACCAATGTGCGCTGTGTTGCCGATTAGTGGCGCAGGCGTAGAAGTAGAACCGTTCTATTTTGTGAACTGGCAAGATGATTTTATAGATTTCGAGAATATCTATAAGATGCCCAAGTTTAACTGTGGTACGATTACTGATGCGACTACATCCGCACCTATAACCTTCAGCGTTGAGTATCGCACCAAGAATACAATTCCTGATATTGCAAGCGCATTGAAGGAAGTCTTTGATGAATATCCCGAAGGCGCCCGCTATATCAACTTCCCCTTGAACATTCATGTCTTGGCTGAGGACCGTGTCTATCTGGACAAGGGCACAGACCTTTTCAGTGCGTGGATCGACGAATTCTTTGCAGAGTATAAAAGAATCGGTGGTAAGATTGACGGCTTGGCGGTTGACGTAGAATACCACGACGGCGGTGCCTACTATATCGACTTGTATCGCAAAAGCACTACTGCTGACGGGTATGGTGAAGAATACAGGACCGCTCATCCCGAAATCTGGAATGATATTGTAGCCGATGAGCGTTATGCAACGGAGATTCGTCCTCTGTTGGCGGAGCGTGGCTACGAATTCGAGGGAGAGCCCGAAATCTCTACCATGGTAACCAACAAAACCAACTATGCTATCTGGAATGCAGTTAACACAAACCGTCTCTGCGCGTATATCAACGAGGCAGTGGCACCCCTGTATACCTATTATCCCGAAGCCTTGGTCAGTAACTATGAGTATTCCTCTAACAAGGCTTGGGACGGAAGCATTAGTGAAAGTGGCGGCACGACCATTGGCGGCAACACCGATTACGCCGGCAACGTAGCCAACTCCAACTTCTATCTGAGAAGACCCTACGATGGTGCCTTTTATCCCACCAGCAGCACCAAGGGATACATTAAGCCCGATTCTTATAATGGCGCCGCTTATGAACGGACGGTTTTCAACTCCTTCCTGTTCGAAACGATGACATTTAAGAATATGTACGATGCAGCAGACAACCATCAGCTCAGTGCGTGGATTGCAGGCTATAATTATGATACGAAGGGCAATTCGAAATTAGCGGAGTATATTGGCGAGACTCCTTATTACACAGAGACCCTGTTCCACATCGGTCTGTTGAATCCCCAGCCCTTCATCGGCTACGTGTTGCAGAGAGACACCACCTATGAGCATTACGACGATGCAATGCAGATCATCTCTGAGACTTTGGATGAGCTGACCCGTCTTGTGGGTGCTGCTGATCGCCAGCCCATCCCTGTATCCAACTACTGGAACAGCGCTTATGTGCTCTCCGGTATGTATGCCGGTGGCCGCAACGTATGGCGTCTGACCCCGGATACAGCAAAGGTTTCTCTGGCTGATTTCAAGGTAGAGGGCAAAGCACCTACCTTTAAGGTAGACGGCCAGACCATTATCTTCCCGCAGGGCAGAGTGATCGAAACCGATGATATCCACCTGATCGGCTCCTGCGGCTACTGGATTGAGACTCCTGCTGATGTGAAGCCTGTGGTTATCAACGATGCAGACCGTTACAGCCAGAATCCCTCCTACGAGGAGAACTTTGAAACCTATGCGGTTGATACTGAATTCAATGGCACCACAGCAAGAAATGTTCACGCATGGACCGTGGATGGTAATGCTCTGACAGTTGTTGAGAACGCCGGTGACAAGGCTTTGGCAATGACCGGAACCTCCACATTGACCCTGACCAAGCTTCCTGCAAATATCACTGCCGGCGACAGCTACGCTATGCAGCAAGTTTGGGAAGTAACCGTCACCGCTCCCTCCGGCGGCAGCCTGAATCTGTTGTCCGCTGGTGATGCAGACGGCTTTGTGATGGAAAACGGCAAGGTGGCCTACCTCAATGCCGGCAACTATCAGGAACTGGCTACCGTTTCTGCAGGCAGCACCTATACGCTCCGCAGAGAAGTGGACTTCACAAACAATGTTACCAAGTATTCTGTCTATGCTGATGGCGCTCTGTTGGCTGGCACAGAAAATGTGGCAATGTCCGGTGTGACTGCACCTGTGCAGACCATCACCTTTGCTGCAACCGGTGTGACCGGTACAGCCTACATCGACGACTACAAGATGTATCCCACCGGCGTGACAACCGAGCTGAAGGTTTACGATGCAAAGACCGGTATCGAGGCAGACCCCAATGACACAAGAACAAGCGACACCGGCTACCGTCTGTCTTGGATGAACGCTTCTGATACAGATAAGGTTGTAAAGCTGTACAACGGCAGTACCCTTGTTGCGGAGGCCCATATGGCACCCGGCGCTGACGGCGTTCTGAAGGGCGTAGTTAAGGGCACTTCCGTAAAGCTGACCGCAACTGTAGAGGATGCTGATCCCATTGAGTATCCCGACTATAATGCCGGTGATTTCAACTGGGTTGGCGATGCAACTGCTCCGAGAATTTCTGTAGAAACAGTAACTGCAGCAGCCGGACAGACAGTGGAAGTGGACGTTTCCCTTGCCAATAACCCCGGTATTGTAGCTGCTACCCTGCAGGTGAAATACGACACAGAAGTATTGACACTCACTGAAGTGAAGGATCTGGGTAATCTGGGAACAGCAATGCATAAGCAGGAGTTAGAATCACCCTATACCTTGTCTTGGGCTAACGGTACAGTTGAGGAAAACTTCACATACAACGGTGCTGTTGCGACATTGGTATTTGAAGTAGCGGCAGATGCGGCATTTGGTGACTACTCCATCGAAATCACCTATGATTATGACAATGATGACATTATCAATGCAGATCTTGAAACGGTCAACTTCCTCATCACAAACGGCTTTGTAACCGTAGGTGAAGCAGTTGTAGATATTGTCGTAGGCGATGTGAATGATGACGGAAAGATTAACAGTTTGGATGAGTTGGCTTTGGCTAAACGTGTTGCAGGGTTGGATGGTGCAACTGTAAATGAAGCCGCTGCAGATGTGAATGCTGACGGAAAGATTAACAGTTTGGATGAATTGGTTTTGGCCAAGCATGTAGCAGGGTTGGATGGATATGAAACCCTACCTGTTAAATAAGCCAACGACTGTATGTAAACAACATTTGGAATCATCCGAATGTTTAAGAAAGTGAGGTAAACACAATGAAAAAAATTCTCAGCGTTGTGGCAATGCTGTTGATGCTGTGTATGCTTGTTACACTGGCACCTATTACAGCACTTGCTGCAGACACCCCCACGATTGTTATATCTGATGCAAAGAATACCGCAGGCAGCGAAGTCGAGGTAACCGTTGCATTGGTAAACAATCCAGGCGTAAACAGAATGATGTTGTTCTTGCAATATGATACCAGCAAACTGACGTATGTTGGTGTCGAGGATTCTGAAGACGGTTTTATTGGTAATACCCATAATCCTGCAACAGGTTTGTTGAAGTGGAATCAAGGTATTGATAATCTTGAAGGTGATGTTACTCTTGCAACAGTGACCTTTAAGATTGCGGAAGGGTTAGCAGATGGTGAAACAGCAACTATCTCAGTCACCTATGATAATTCTGATGCCCAAATTATTAACAACAACGGTGAAACGGTAGATTTTGCTGTTATTCCCGGCACCGTTACTGTTGGCGAGCCCGACCCGAATCCTATTGAAGATTTCGTATATTTGATTGACGGCGAGAATCTTATTATTGGTGACTATGTCGGCTCTACCAAGACAGTAATTATTGCTGAAACCTACGAAATTGACGGTGAGGTATACACCGTAACAGAGATTAATGGCTTTTCTAAAAAGTCCGGAAAGACCACGTATACCTATGTTCCGTTCTATGCGAATGGTACTAAAGGCGATACAGACGATACATTCGTTGAGGTAGTGTACATTCCTGCAACTGTTACAAAAATCGGTAGTCTGGATGATGAGTATTATCCTTTCTATGGATGTATGGATCTGAAACATGCGTACATTTATGGCGATCCCGAGATTGCAGATGGAACCTTAGGTGTCTATTATGATGAGGCAGAGGAAGCAGATATTGCAGTACCGACAACTACCATTCATGCATATGCAGACACTGGTGTAGAGGCATATGCTGAATCCTGGGGAATTGCATTTGAAGCAATTGTAGATGCTCCTGCAGGCTGCGAGCACGTAGCTGGCGAAGCAGTTCGCGAGAACGAGACCGACTCCACCTGTACCGTAGCCGGTACTTACGACGAAGTCGTATACTGCTCCGTATGTGGTGAAGAACTGTCCCGTACTGAGAAGACCAAGGAGCTGGCAGCTCACACTGAGGCTGCGGCTGTAGTCGAGAACGAGACTAACTCCACCTGTACCGTAGCCGGTACTTACGACGAAGTCGTATACTGCTCCGTATGTGGTGAAGAACTGTCCCGCACT
>SVKL01000002.1:97625-127238 GCA_015068495.1 Oscillospiraceae bacterium
GAGAACGAGACCGACTCCACCTGTACCGTAGCCGGTACTTACGACGAAGTCGTATACTGCTCCGTATGTGGTGAAGAGCTGTCCCGCACTGAGAAGACCAAGGAACTGGCAGCCCACACTGAGGCTGCGGCTGTAGTCGAGAACGAGACTAACTCCACCTGTACCGTAGCTGGTACTTACGAAGAAGTCGTATACTGCTCCGTATGTGGCGAAGAACTGTCCCGCACTGAGAAGACCAAGGAACTGGCTGACCACACCGAGGCTGATGCAGTTCGCGAGAACGAGACTGACTCCACCTGTACCGTAGCCGGTACTTACGACGAAGTCGTATACTGCTCCGTATGTGGTGAAGAGCTGTCCCGCACTGAGAAGACCAAGGCTCTGGCTGACCATACCGAGGCTGATGCAGTTCGCGAGAACGAGACTGACTCCACCTGTACCGTAGCCGGTACTTACGACGAAGTCATTTACTGCTCTGTATGTGATAAGGAACTGTCCCGCACTGAGAAGACCAAGGAACTGGCTGACCACTCCTGGACCGCAGCTGACTGCGAAACCGCAAGAACCTGCTCCGTCTGTGGCGAGACCGACGGCGTAGCTCTGGGTCACGATTTCTCCGTAGAGATTGAGTCTGTTGATCCTACTGTGGATGCAGAGGGCTACACTGTTTACCAGTGCTCTCGTTGTGATGAAACCAAGACGGTTACCGTTGAAAAACTGACCAAGCCCACTTTGACTTTGGACGGCACTACCGTTACCGTAAACGATCCCAGCAATGTTCTTGTACAGACCGGCGTGAAGTACGTTGGTGCTAACTCCGGCATCGATGCAACAGCCATCGTTGACTGGGCAGACTTTACCGGTTTGACCGGTACTGCTTTGAATGGCAAGAACGGTTACACCAATAATGGCAAGGCAACTGCTATTCAAGTAGCAGAGAACGGCGACTACATCTTCTATGTTATCTACAAGAATGGCGACACAAGTGCCTTCTATGCTGAGAAGATTACAGTTGTAGCTGCAGCGGGCGTTCCCACTGTTACCGTTACCGGCAATACTGCAACCTTGGACATCAATGGCAATACCCTTGTACAGCTCGGCGCGAAGTATGTTGGTAATGCAACTATTAATGCTGCTGACATTAAGACTATGAGTGCCTTTACAAAGCTGACCGGTACTGCTCTGGATGGCAAGAGCGGTTACTCCAACCTTGGTAAGAATACCGTAGCTAACCTGGCAGATGGCGGCAACTACATCTTCTACGTTATCTATAAGGATGCACTGGGTAATACCAAGACGATTTTCATTAATGTGACTGTAAATGTTGCAAATGACAAGCCGACTATCGAAGTAGTTGACGGCGTTGCCACTCTGAAGGACAACGGCTTCACCCTTGTACAGTCCGGCGTGAAGTATGTTGGCGATGCAGATGTTAATGCTGCTGACATTAAGGGTTGGGGCACCTTTACAAAGCTGGCTGGTACTGCCCTGAACGGCAAGAGCGGTTACACTAACCTTGGTAAGGCTACCGAGGCTAATCTGACCGAGGCTGGCAATTACGTTTACTACGTAATCTACAAGGATGCTAACAATGTAACAAGAACTATTTTCTACAATGTTACTGTAGAGTAAGGTTCTTACAGCACCTTAGCGAAAACCAATAACGGCTGCGGCCCACCAAAAGGTGGGCCGCAGTTTTTTACTGTTACCACTTGGTAAAAACAGTAGGGTAGGGGGCGTGCTCCTGCCGCGTACGCAGTACGATAAAATATTGGTGTGTATAGGGGGTGTTTTTCTCCTTGCGGAAAGCAAAATCGTTCCTTTCTGACCCGATTTATTTCCTGTAAAACGATGTGGAATTATTTGCATTTCTGGTGAGAATTGTTGACTTTTTTGTTGTATTTATATATAATTAGTATCAAGGATATTATGGCACAATTTACGTTTTGCAAACCGCTATAAAGAGAGCAAATCCTTACAAAACAATGTGAATTTCGCTAGAGGTGAACACTATGAACAGGGATGAACAAGGAATTGAAATTGATTTGATGCAAATTGTCAGAAATTTATTGGGCAATTTGAAATACATCATTGTGGTAACGGTGCTTTTAGGCGTGCTGGGCTACTTGGGCAGCGAAATGCTGATTACGCCCATTTATCAAGCCAGCGCGAAAATGATCGTTAATACCCGTAAGGATGAAAACCAAAACGTCACCAACGACCAGATCAATTCTGCAAAAAACCTGGTTAAAACTTATGCGGTGATTATCTGCAGCCGGGACGTGCTGAATCAAGTGATCACCGATCTGAGCTTGCCGGAGACCTGCGGCCAATTGGCAAAGCGGATTAGCGTTAGTGCTGTTAATGATACGCAGGTGATGCAGATTACTGTCCAACACCCTAACCGGGACACAGCCTTAGCGATCGCATCTAAGTTTTTAGAAATTGCGCCCAACGCAATTGTAGAGAAAGTGGAGGCGGGCTCGGTAAAAACTGTGGAGCAGGCCTATGCTGGATCGGCGCCGGTTTCTCCCAGTTCCACGCGTAACGCTGTTTTTGCGGCAATGTTGGGCTTTATCCTCTCCTGTGTTGTGATTGTAGTTATCACCTTGACAGACAATACCTACAAGACAGATATGGACATTCAACGGGATTTGAACATTCCGGTGCTGGGAGTAATCCCTGCGGCGGACGGTTGTGACAAAAAGGCAAAGTATGGTAGCAGCAAGGAAAGGGGTGAGCACTTTGGCTAAGAAGAAGACCATAGGGGCAAGCATCAAGGTGCCCCGCCTCATAACGGAAAAAACGCCCTTTGTTTATGTGGAGGCCTATAAGACCCTGCGTACCAATTTTAACTTCTTAACCGCAAATGGTAAGAACCGAATCATCCTGGTGACCAGCGCGATACAAGACGAGGGCAAGTCCGGTCTTGCCATCAATCTGGCTATTTCTTTGGTGCAGGCGGGCAGCAAGGTGCTTTTGATTGACGCAGATATGCGTAATCCTTCGCTGCACCGGTACTTGCGGCTGAAAGCAAATGTTGAATTAGGCCTTTCTACCCTGTTGACCGGTGAGGTAAAGGTGGGCGATTGCCTGATAAAGACACCTCAGGGTGTGGATGTGATTTCCGGCGGTCTGTTTCCTCCCAACCCTACAGAATTGATTGGTTCTGATGCAATGCGGGCTCTGCTGCAGATTGCTGCGCAGCAGTATGATTATGTAATTTGCGACACGCCTCCTGTTGGTTTGATTACCGACGCGGCGGCGCTGAGTCCTCTGTGCGACGGGGTTTTGTTTGCTGTGCGGCAAAAGTTTGCCAGCAAAAATCAGGTACACGCCGCTATGCGAAACCTGCAAGCGGTAAACGCGAAGATTTTAGGCGCAGTGATGACCCAGTATTACACGCAAAAAGCGGGTAAGGGATATGGATATTATGGTTATGACTACGGTTACGGCTATGGTCAAAGAAACAAAAAATAACGACATTATGGAACATGGATATACAGACTTGCATACCCACATATTGCCGGCAATGGATGACGGCGCAAGAGATTTTGATGCGGCGTGGGAGATGCTGCGGGCGGAAAAGAGAAACGGCGTGGAGCGGGTTGCCCTGACACCTCATTTCTATCCCCAGAAAACTTCGCCAGCCGATTTTCTTGCCCAACGTCAGCAGGCATATGAAGCTCTGTTGCCCGGCTACGACGGGGAGACAATGCCACAGCTCCGCCTTGGGGCAGAGGTGCGGTATACTCCGCTCTTGACCGAAATGGACTTGAGAGAATTAACTCTGGGCAACAGCGATTATTTGTTGCTGGAGCTGCCGGACAGGCAGATACCGACCTATGTAGAGCAGGTTGTGGAGGTTATGCGGGGACAGGGAATTACGCCTATTTTGGCCCATATTGACCGCTGTTTATACTTCCAGGCTGAACCCCATAGGCTGGAAAAGCTGATTCAGGTGGGCGCGTTGGCGCAGATTGATGAGTCGGCGTTTCGCAATAGAAAAGCAGGTGCCTTTGCTAACGCTTGTTTTAGAAGCGGACTTGCCCATATTCTTGCATCGGACGCCCATGATTTGACAGATCGGGCACCTGGCTTGGGTGGCTTGACAGCAGACCGAAACGTGAAGCTGCTTGAGTGGGCAGAGAGCTTTGCTCTAGCTGTTTGGGAGAATACACCCCCTCCGGCATTTGGAATCCATTCTCTAAAAAACGGTCTGTTTGGATACCGCTAAGCTGAAAAATCACCCCTCCCAATGAGAACCTAACAATCCACAAAAGAAAGGATGTGTGAAAGTGCAAGAAAACCTGTCAACAAGCAGAAAAGCCAAAAACATAAATATTAAGCACTGGCAGAAGATTGCCTTTCTTGTGATTATTTACGATTTGATCGTGGCAAACGGTGCGTATTTTCTTGCACTGTGGCTGCGGTTTGATTGCGCTTTCTCAGAAATACCGGGAGTATACCTTTCCGCGTGGCTAGGGTTTACACCAATCTACTGCGTGATTTGCTTTGTGGTGTTCTTTTGCTTTCACCTGTATCAAAGCATGTGGCGGTTTGCCAGCTTTAATGAACTGAAAAGAGTGTGTATGGCCTCTTTTTTGACTGCCATACTCCATATTTTGGGCATAACCGTTCTGTATAGACGTATGCCGATTTCCTATTATTTGGTGGGTGCAGGCATCCAGTTCGTCTTTGTGCTGGCAATCCGATTTGCTTATCGCTTTGTTATTTTGGAGCGTAGTAAGCGGAAAAAACTTAACCAAAAAATGATGGCTAGTCGCGTGATGTTGATTGGTGCCGGCGCTGCCGGACAGATGATTCTTCGGGATATGCAGCGGACGGACAGAATAAACGACTGGATTTGTTGCATTATCGACGATAATCGCAACAAATGGGGCAGATATATTGAGGGTGTACCTATTGTGGGTGGCAGAGAGGATATCCTCCTCAATGTGGAAAAGTATAAAATCGAGAAAATTTATTTGGCAATTCCCAGCGCTACCGCTGCAGAACGACGGGACATTCTGAATATTTGCAAGGAAACCGATTGTGAACTGAAGAACCTACCGGGTATGTACCAGTTTGTGGAGGGCACGATTAAGGTCAGCGCTATGCAGGAGGTCAACATCGAAGACCTGCTGGGCAGAGAGCCGGTCAAGGTACAGATGGATGAGATATTCTCTTTTCTGTGTGGAAAGGTTGTTCTTGTAACCGGTGGCGGCGGATCTATAGGTAGTGAGCTTTGTCGGCAGATTGCGAAGAATAATCCCAGGCAGTTGATTGTTTTCGATATTTATGAAAATAATGCCTATGCCATCCAAATGGAGTTGCAGGACAAATATCCCCGTCTGAATTTGGAGGTGCTGGTGGGCTCTGTGCGGGACAGCCGGCGTATTAATCAGGTGTTTGAGACCTATAAGCCGGATGTTGTTTACCATGCGGCAGCACATAAGCATGTTCCGCTGATGGAAGATAGCCCATGCGAGGCGATTAAGAACAATGCTATCGGCACCTATAAAACCGCTTACGCAGCAATGATGAACGGCTGTAAGCGTTTTGTTTTGATTTCCACAGACAAGGCGGTGAATCCCACCAACATTATGGGTGCATCTAAGCGCATCTGTGAAATGATTGTACAGACCTTCGATAAAAAAATTCGCGAAGGAAAGGCCTGTGAGTTGATGCCATTGTACACCCACACAGAGGATGCGGATGAAGATCTTCAATTGGTTAAGCAAGAGGATTTTTGCCCCAAAACAGACTTTGTTTCTGTGCGTTTCGGAAACGTTTTGGGGAGCAATGGATCGGTTATTCCCCGCTTTAAAGAACAAATTGCCAGAGGCGGTCCTATTACCGTGACCCATCCCGATATTATTCGGTATTTTATGACCATTCCCGAGGCTGCGGCGTTGGTTCTGCAGGCGGGAACCTATGCAAACGGCGGTGAAATATTCGTTTTGGATATGGGTTCCCCGGTGAAGATAGATACTTTGGCAAGAAATCTGATTCGTCTTTCCGGGTTGAAGCCGGATGTAGATATTCACATTTCTTATACGGGTTTGCGCCCCGGCGAGAAGCTGTATGAAGAAAAATTGATGGCAGAAGAAGGTTTGCGGAAAACACCCAACCAGCTGATTCATATCGGCAGCCCAATCCCATTTGATGAGAACAGTTTTTTGCAAGAATTGCATTCACTGATGGCTATGGCATACGAGGGTAAAAATGCGGAGATTCGCAAGCTTGTGGCGCAGATTGTTCCTACCTATCAGCCGGCGAAATCCGTAGAAGCGGTTACAGTGCAATAGATTATTGCGATTTCATCTAAGAAAGGTTTTGTGTATGATGAATCCAAGTAAGCAGATTCCCTTTAGTCCTCCGGATATATCGGAAGCCGAAATTCAGGAGGTTGGAGAGGCGTTGCGATCCGGCTGGATTACAACCGGACCGAGAACCAAGCAGCTGGAAAGCAAGATTGCAAATTGGATTGGCACAGAAAAATGTGTGTGCTTGAATTCTCAAACAGCCTGCGCGGAAATGGCGCTGCGTGTTCTGGGTGTCCAGCCCGGAGACGAGGTAATTACATCCGCATATACCTATACTGCATCGGCCTCTGTGATTGACCATATAGGGGCGAAGATTGTGTTGATTGATACGCAAAAAGACAGCTTTGAGATGGATTACGATGCGCTGGAAGGAGCAATTACCGAGAGAACAAAAGCCATCATTCCTGTGGACCTTGGCGGTGTACCTTGCGACTATGACCGACTGTTTGCAATTGTTGAGCGTAAAAAGGAGCTGTTTCAACCGAGGGGAGAAATCCAAGCAGCTCTAGGCAGAGTCGCAATTATGGCGGACACCGCCCACTCCTTTGGTGCAACACGAAAGGGTGTCAAGACAGGCGCGATTGCGGATTTTTCCAGCTTTAGTTTCCACGCGGTAAAGAACTTAACAACCGCAGAAGGCGGTGCGCTGACGTGGCGTGAAATTCCGGGTATTGACAGCGAATATATATATAAGCAGCTGCAGCTGCTGTCCCTACACGGACAGTCCAAAGACGCCCTTGCCAAGACACAGCTTGGTGCATGGGAATACGATATAATCGGCACTTGGTACAAGTGTAATATGACCGATATTGCGGCGGCAATCGGTCTTCAGCAGTTTAACCGTTATCCGGATCTGCTGAAACGCAGAAAGGAAATCATTTCCCAATACGATGCGGCGCTAAAACCCCTTGGTATTGAGGTGTTGCCCCATTATACGTCTACGCACCAATCCTCCGGTCACCTGTATATAACGAGAATTCCGGGGATTACGGCGGAGCAAAGAAACGAGATTATCATTAAGATGGCACAGCAGGGTGTAGCAACCAACGTTCACTATAAGCCCCTGCCTATGCACACGGCTTACAAGGCTTTGGGCTTTAATATTCAGGATTTTCCCAATGCCTATACCCATTTTGCCAACGAAATCACATTGCCGCTCCATACGCGTCTAACAGACGAGGACGTGGCGTATGTGATTGAGATGTATGTGAAGGTACTTGCTGAGTATATGGAGACTAGTAAATGAATTACGAGCTTAAAACCGTATCGTTTATTCATATCGATCGGGTTTTGGTGACTGCAAAGATATTGCACCGTTGTGGAAAGGATATGGCAGAAAAGAAGAATCTGCACCATTGGGATAATTCCTTATGCAAAACGATTGCGGTGGTCTGTTTGGAATTGCTTAAAAATAAAGTGTTTCTTGTATATGATGATAACGCAATAGGAACTTTTGGAATTAGAAAAGTTGAAGATGGTATGTATTTTGAAAAACTCGCGATTCTTCCGGAATGTTCGGGTAAAGGCATTGGTTCCTGGTGTATCCAGCAGATTGAGCAAATGGGGAAAGAACAGGAGTGCTTGTATGTGACTATGGCAGTGTATGACAAAAGCGAACACGCCAAGGAGTTTTACCGAAATCGCGGCTATGTTTTTTGCGGTGAAAGAAAAACAAGAAAGCATACCGAATTGGTGATGAGAAAAGATTTAACTAAATGAAAAAATTGCAAATCTAAGAAAACGATAAGGACTTTCTATGAAAAAATTGTTAGTGGTAGGCGCGGGTTTTCTTCAGGCTTTTGTAATAAAAAAAGCAAAAGAAATGGGATATACTGTGGTGGCTGTTGATGCAAATCCTAACGCAGAAGGCTTTGCGTATGCAGATAAATATGCCGTGATTAATATTGTTGATGCGCAGGCGTGTTTGGAATATGCAAAGGCGGAGCAGATAGACGGTGTATTGACGGCTGCAACGGATTATGGCGTCTTAACTGCTTCCTATATAGCGCAAGAACTGAATCTACCCGGACTGAAGTATTCCGTTGCCAAAATAGTCAAGAATAAATATCAAACAAGAAAGTGTCTGTTTGATAACAACGTCGACGATGCTGAGCAAGCATACGAGGTCAGCGAAAATACCGATATTACCGAATTGCAGGAAAAGCTTCGTTATCCTGTTATGGTTAAACCTTGCGACGGCTCCGGTTCTCGCGGTGCGTCGAGGGTTGACAATGCCGATGACCTAAAGGCTGCGTGTGACTGCGCGATAGGGGCGTCCATTACCAAAAGAGCAACGATTGAAGCATTTGTTGTTGGAAAGGAATATGGTGCGGAAACACTTGTGGTTGACGGAAAGCCCTATGTACTTGCGGTTATGCGGAAATGGATGACAGAACCGCCTTACTATGCGGAACTCGGTCATGCTATTCCCAGCGATTTAACACCGGAGGTTGAGGAAAAGGCTCGCAAATGTGTCGAAAACGCAATAAAAGCACTTGGTATAAACTTCGGGTCTGTCAATATGGATATGCTCATTACGCCGAATGGAGAGGTGTATATTGTTGATATCGGCGCACGAATGGGCGGTAATTTAATAGGATCACATATAATTAATGCCGGAACAGGTATTGACTATATGGCTGCAATGATATGTAATGCTGTTGGCGATCCGGTGGATTTGACAGCGAAAGCCAAGACGGCAGTTGCAACGAGATTACTTGCTTTTGACGGCGGCGTTGTTACCACAATGCCGGATATGAAAGAACTGGAACGGAAATATGGTGTTGTTATTGAGCATCATATAAAGCTAGGAGACACCGTCAATGCGTACCACACAAATTTAGATGGATGCGGTTATATCGTTGCAGTAGAGAACGATGTGGAGCTGGCAGCTGTGAAAGCAGAAAATGTGCTTAGTAAGGTGAGAAGTATAGTTTTTAGTTAAGGAGCGCAACGATGACGCAAGCAGAAAAGATGCTTAACGAGACACGGCACAAGACGAATTATAAAGGGTTTTATCAAAATGTGATTAAGCGCGTGGTAGACTTGCTTTTTTGCGTAGTGGCAATACCACTTGTTTTGCTTATTACAATCCCTGTTGGCCTGCTTATCAGCATTGAAGACAGAGGACCGATATTTTACATATCTAAGCGGCTTGGAAAAAACTTTAAGGAATTTGGTATGTTCAAATTCCGCTCTATGAAAGTGAATGCCCCTGATTTGCGTAACGAAGACGGCAGCACATTTAATTCTGCAAACGATCCGAGAGTTACCAAAATAGGTCGTTGGCTCAGAGAAAGCAGTGTCGACGAATTGCCGCAGGTGTTTAATGTGTTTTTGGGACATATGAGTCTGCTGGGGCCCCGCGCCGGAGATGTAGAATCTAAAAATACATACGAGGAAGATGAAAAGGATAAGATGCTTGTAAAACCCGGTATTAGCGGGTATACGCAAGCTTATTACAGAAATGGATTAGGCGTTAGAGAAAAGAGACTATACGACGGTTGGTATGCACATAATGTGTCCTTTGCGTTGGATGTTAAGGTGCTGTTCAAGACAATAGGAACGGTGATGAAACACACAAATGTATATACCAATTCAGAAAATGAATCAGAAGAGGCCGAGAAGAGTAGTGGGGAGGTAACCACTCATGGCAGTAAGTAAAAAAGCAAGGGGCTTATATTGGAAAGTTTTTGACGGAGTGGAAACCGGCTGCGCGAATTTGATTAATCGGATACAAGAGCGTAGATTATTAAAAAAATATATGACAAAGAAACCGATACCTTCGGATTTTAAGAGGAAGCATAAAGAATATTGGAAACGGTTTGTATCAGGTAAAGCAATACGGGAGGGAGTGCGCTTTGCGTGGTATTATGCCTCTCAAAACGGCATTTTTGATCCCAGATACATACCAAATACCCTAATCTACACAACCATAGATCAACACTTTAATGATAGAAAACTCGGCTGGGGATTTAATGACAAGAACTATTACAGCCGAATTTTTGCCGGAATCAAACAGCCTAAAACCCTCGTGAGAAAAATCAAGGGTATGCTTTTTAACGAGAATTATGAGCAAATAACGGTGGCAGAAGCACAGGCGGTGATTAACGCGGAAAGCGAAGTCGTTTGTAAGCCAACGCTTGAAACCGGAAGCGGAAGAAATATTCAATTTTGGATCACAAGTGAAAAGCAAGATGAAATAAAGAACTTTCTGTTAGACAATGAGCAACAGGACTATATTGTGCAAGCAGTTATTAAGCAACATCCGGCTTTGGATTTGGTGCATAAGTCTTCATTGAATACAATCAGAATAGCCACTCTGCTTATGGGTGATGGCGTTCATTTTTTGTCATCGTGTTTAAGAATGGGGACCGGCGGAGCAAGAGTAGATAATGTTACTGCCGGCGGAATCAGCTGTGGCATAAACAAAGAAGGTATGATTGACGAATATGCGTATACCTATTATACGGGCCAAAAAATAGATAAGCATCCGCAGGGGTTGGTCTTTAAGGGGTTTTATGTCCCGGGGTATGACAAAGCAATTGAACTTATTAAAAGAGCACATCCTATGATAGGGCACTTTAGATTGGTGTCGTGGGATATAGCCATTGATGAGAATGGGGAAGCCGTACTGATTGAAGCGAATATGCGAAATGGCGGAATAAATCTGCATCAATTTTCAAATGGTCCCTTGTTTGGTGATTTGACAGAAAAAGTTCTTTGCGAGGTGTTTCATAAACAATTGGAGGAATTATAATGATTGTTTTTTTAGGGGACGTAGCTCTTATTACGAAACAATTATCAAGTCAATTCAAACCCAAATATCCATATGTGTTTAATTTGGAATATGTCATAGGGGAGAAGGAAACGTATATTCCTCGAAAAAATAAAATTAATCTTTGCTCTGAAAATGCAGATTTTGAAAAGGTTTTCGGAGCAAACCCCATTGCTGTTGGAGTGGCCAATAATCATATCCTTGATTATGAGAGGCAGGGCTATGAAAATACTGTATCAACCGTTACACAAAAGGGTGTGCAGATTATTCAAACAATGCCTTGCTATGTGTCCGAAAATGTCTGTATGATGGCATATATGGATTTAGAAACGAGCACCGATTTTTCTATACATAAGGAAAGCTTTGCTAAAGTCATAGAAGAAGAGCGGACCAAAAATCCAAATGTTAGAATTGTTATTCAAATGCATTGGGGAATTGAAAATCAGCCTAAACAATCTGCTCGCCAAAAAGCGCTTGCACATTGGATGATTGATCAGGGGGTGGACTTAATCATAGGACACCATCCGCATTGCATACAACCCATAGAAAAGTATAAAGGCAAATATATTTTCTATAGCCTTGGAAACGCCTTGTTTGCCGATATTAACCAGCCAAGCCATTATGACGAAAACGGAAATCCCAAGAGAATCTATCGATTTAAGTGGCAAAAGTGGAATAGAAAATCCTTAGCGGTTACCTATGATGAAACAAACAACACGATAACTGCAGTAGAAGAATTATATCAATCAGCGAATGAATTAAGGCTTTCTAAAAAGATACAACTACACGGGATAGTAAAAAAATATACAGGCAATCTGTCTAATGTAAGGTATCTTTTTCGTAAGTACTGGTTGTTTTTCGTAAGCAACAGTTTTGTTGACGGTAAGTTATTTGATTTTGGAGCAATAAGAAGCGAATTGAAAGAAAATGGCTAATTTATTATATATTACAAATGTGGCAGGAAAGAGAATGTCTTATGGCTTTGTCGGATCTGCTTTGGAAGCGGCAAAATCTTTGAATTTTGTTTTTTTTGCCGGTGCAAACAGAGCACAGGCAGCAGCGGATGATATAAGATGCGATGAAGAAAAATATGGAGTGCATTTGTTGCATATTCCAATGTGTCGTTCTCCTTTTTCCTATCAGAATGTAAAGGCATATAAGCAATTATGCAAAATTATTCGTGAGAATAAAATTGATTACATTCATTGCAATACCCCTGTTGGCGGTATGCTTGGTCGTTTGGCTGGAAAAAAATGCGGCGTAAAAAAAGTGATTTATCAAGCCCACGGCTTTCATTTCTATAAGGGAGCGCCGAAGAAAAACTGGCTGTTGTATTACCCCATTGAGAAATGGTTGGCCCGCTATACCGATGCGTTGATTACAATCAACCAAGAGGATTACGAGATTGCACAGAAAAAATTCAAGCTCAGAAATAATGGCAATGTCTATTATGTGCCCGGTGTTGGTATCGAAACAAAAGCATATCAACAGGATTCGGATATGCGGCAAAGCAAACGCAAGTCGCTTTCCATTCCCGAGAACGCGTTTGTTATGGTTTCCGTAGGGGAGCTGAACGCCAATAAGAATAACAGCATCATATTGGATGCCATAAAAATGTTGGGAAGAACGGATGTTCACTATGTGCTTTGTGGCGTTGGACCGCATATGGAGGCGCTGCAGAGGCAAGCGGATGAATTGGGACTTTCCGGCAATATCCACTTTTTAGGGTACAGAAAGGATGTTGCGGAAATCTACACGATGGCAGATTGCTTCGTGTCGGCATCCTTGCGGGAAGGACTTCCTCGTGCCACAATGGAAGCTATGGCAAGCGGTTTGCCCTGTATAGCAAGTAGAATCCGTGGCAATACAGATTTGCTGGATGAAGGCAAGGGCGGCTTTCTGTGCGATGCCGCAGATGCTGCAGATTTTGCAGATAAGCTTAGCTGTCTTGTGGAAGATGAAACACTACGAAGAAAAATGGGTGAGCACAACAAAATTGCCGTCCAAAGATTTGACACAGAAAAGGTTAAGTGTGCTGTTTTGGATGTATACCAAAAAGAAATAATAGAGGCGTGATGAATTTGACCGAGAAAAAAACGAAGATTTTACATTTGCTTTGCAGCAACAGATTTTCCGGAGCTGAGAATGTGGTATGTCAGATTATCAGCTTGTTTGCCGGGAATCCGGAGGTCGAAATGGTATATTGCAGCCCGGATGGACAAATCCGGCAGGCGCTTTCTGAGCGCAGCATCACATTTCTTCCCGTTGCCTCTATGACAGTTAAAGAAGTAAAACAAATTCTTCGTTCTTACCGGCCGGATATTGTTCACGCCCACGATATGAGAGCGAGTCTTATAGCGGCAGCGTGTTGTGGGAAAACACCATTGATTTCCCATATTCATAACAACAGCTTTAACTCCAGAGGAATCTCGTTAAAATCTGTTGCATATCTATGGGCTGCGAAAAAGGCCAAGCATATTTTTTGGGTTTCCAACAGCGCGTTTCGTGGCTATGCCTTTTCAAAATGTTTTGCTGAAAAAAGCTCTGTATTGTACAACATAATCGATACTGAAGCCCTATATCAGCGAATGGCTATGGATAGGAAAACCTATTCCTATGATGTGGTTTTTTTGGGCAGATTGACAGAGCCGAAAAACCCCAAAAGGCTGATGTATGTGCTGGAAAAGGTAGCGCAAAAACTTCCGAGTGTGAAAATTGCAATCGTGGGAACCGGCGATTTGGAAGAAGAAACCAAAGCTCTGTGTAAGCAGCTTCAACTTCAGAATGCTGTGGATTTTCTTGGGTTTATGGACAACCCTTTGAAGCTGCTAAGTGATTCCAAGGTTATGGTTATGACCTCCCTGTGGGAGGGGACGCCTATGTGTGCGTTGGAGGCGATGGCGCTGGGTGTACCCATTGTCAGCACCCCAACCGACGGCTTGTGTGATCTGATCGAAGAGGGCAAAACTGGTTTTTTAAGCGATGATAATGCTGTACTTGCTGAGAAAATTGTTTTGATTGTTCAAAATGAGTCGGTGCGAAAGAGCTTAAGTGACCAAAGCACAGAAGTAATTTGTTCTCGTATGAATAAGGACGTGTATACAGCAAAATTGCTGGAGCAGTATAGCGCTTGTTAAAAATTGGAGTGGTGCAAATGCATAAAACGGTTGCTATTTTAACCCCTGCCTATAACAGGGCATATATTTTGCATAATTTATATGAGAGCCTGTGTGCACAAACCTGCTTCGACTTCAAATGGTATATTGTTGATGATGGAAGTACAGATGATACAAGAGAGCTGTGCGCATCTTTTCATTCAGAGGATTTTGAAATTGCGTATGTTTATAAGGAAAATGGCGGAAAACATACGGCAGTTAATTTGGGCATTGACCTTATTGTTGAGGATTTAATATTTATAGTTGATAGCGATGACCGCTTAACACAGAATGCAGTTGAAGTGATTCTGCAGGATTGGGAATCCTATAAAAACCGAGACGATATTGCCGCGTTGTCTTACTATAGATGTCATCCTGACGGTAAGATAATTGGTGATTCCTACGGAAGCGATACAGCCTTTGTGGATTCTTATATTAATATTAGAATTAATAAAGAGATTAGAGGCGACAAGGCAGAAGTGTTTGTTGCGGATGTGCTAAAACAATTTCGGTTTCCAGTGTATGAAAATGAAAAATTTCTAACGGAAAGTGTTTTGTGGATGGCGATCAGTAAGGCCGGTTATCAGTATGCATATAACGGAAAAGCAATCTATATTTGTGAATACTTGGAGGATGGACTGACCCGCAGCGGTAAAGCAAAAATAATTCAAAATCCGTTGGGAACGCGGGCTCATGCGTTATCCTATCTTTGTGATGAAATTGAATTGCGTCTGCAGTGGAAATATGCAATCCTTTACAACATAGCCAGCAATTTAGCGAGAATTAGTTTTCGAAAAAGATTAAATGATTGCCCGATGAAGCTGAAATGTCTCTTTACCTATCCTTTAGGTCTTGCGGGTTACCTATATTTGCAATGGAAGTGGAGGAAAAACACTTGAGCAAGAAAGTAAGTATTATTGTTCCTACTTACGGAGGCGGAGATATGCTTCGCCGCACAATAGACAGCTTGCTTGCGCAAACCTACAGCAATATTGAGATTGTTGTAGTGGATGATAACGGCGTTGGAACACCGAACCAACTGAATACGGAAGCAGTTTTGAAGCCTTATGCGCAAAACAGCACAGTAAAATATATTTGCCACGATGTTAACAAAAACGGAGCGGCTGCGCGAAACACCGGAGTGAAAGCCTCGTCCGGAGCGTACATATGCTTTTTAGATGATGATGATATTTACCACCCCACCAAGGTTGAAAGACAGGTGGAGATGATGGAAACGCTGGACGAGACCTATGGTATGGTATATTGCTCCAATGAGGTATATAGGGGCGATAAAAAGGTTTCTGAAGCCCACGTGTACAAGAGTGGATATGTGTTTGGCGACATCTTAAAATGCTCCATACAAATTTCAACCCCATCTATGCTAGTTCGCAGAGAAGCCTATGACAGTATTGGTGGATTTGATGAATCCTTTAGAAGGCATCAGGATTTGGAGTTTTTAGTTCGGCTCACCAACCGATATAAAGCGCAGGCTATGGATTTTATCGGTTTTAGAATATATATTACCAACCGTAACAGCGCACGAAGCTTTGAACAAATGTACCAGTGGCGGGAACATTATCTTAATAAAATGATGCCTTATATTCAGCAACTTCCAAAAAAAGAGCAAAAAAATATACTGATTTATCAACGATTGTCTGCGGCTTTTCAGCTTGTGAAGGATAAACGCTTCAAAGAATATATATTGCAATGCGCAAAGATAAAGCCCGGATACCGTTTTTTTGTATCGTGGTACCGTAATATTATGTATTTTGTTAAGAATATTCTGGGCATATCGCATTAGCTGTTAGAGCACAGATTGAATTTTGAAGGAGGAGAAGCGTGACTTATCAGATAAAACCGCGAAGTTTTTTGCGAGAACTTCTAATAGTTATTGTTTTCTTGTTTAATTCAATCTGCGCCGTGGTGAGCAAGTTAATTCCTTCTATCAGGGATTTTGGTGACGCGCTTATTTTCATTGTTGTGTTGTTAGGAATGGCAAATTGTCTGCTGAGCAGAAAAGTCATTCTTAGAAAATTCCTATTAATTAATATTGCGATTTTATTATTTGCAATAGGTTCATTTGCGCTTTATGGATTTAACGGTGAGATTGGCTTGCTTTTGGTAAACTATTTCATTTGGGGCGTAATTATTTCGTTTTTTGTGACGCTGGAATATGACGTGAAAAGAGTAATGAACATTGCCCTTGTGCTTTCTTCGTTTTTTCTTGCGGTATATTTGTTCCATAACAGTGCTAAGAAGGCCGATTCTATGGCGTGGACATACGGTGTATTTCCTTGCTTAAGCGTTTGCCTTACCCATATGGTTTTTATGAAGGATCAGCTTGGGAAAATTAAATGGGCTTTATATTTGCCGTCTTATTTTATTTGTTTGCAGTTTGTTTTGGATGCAAACCGAGGCGGATGGGTCTCTATGATTTTGCTTGTCTATTTTTTGACGATTAAGGTAAAAATCAAACAGGAGCCCAAAATGCGAAATCGTGTTCTGTGGAATTTGTTGTTTCTAACGCTTATATTTGTTGCGGTTTTTTTGTATGAACCGATAATTAAGCTGCTCTACGAGATTACAACGGCGTTGGATATTCGGTTTTATGCCATTGAAAAAACTTATCGTGGGATATTGGCTGATAACGTTACAAACAACCGGACGGAATTGTATGACTTTGCGTGGAAGGGCTTCTTGTCATCACCTGTCTGGGGTCACGGAATCGGCGCCTTTTCCGTAAACCACGGCGGTTGGCCGCATAATTTCTTCTTGCAGCTGTTATATGAAGGCGGCATACTCTTGTTTTTGCTGGTTCTTGGACCGTTGGTAAGGATTGTGTGGGTGGTTGTTCGTACGGATCGTATTACACCGGCAGAATATGCCCTCTTTGTTTGTTTTTTTGCTAACTCTATTCCTAAACTGCTTTTTTCAACACAAGTGTGGAACGTACAGGGCTTTTGGCTTTTGTTGGCATTTGGAATGATGCTGTTAATACGCATTCAGCATAATGCGCAGGAGGAAATTACGGAATGAATATTTTATCAATTGGCGGTAGTTATAAGCCGGAAAATGGCGGAAACGCGAAAAGAATTTCCACGATGTGTGAAGCGTTTTGCAAATTGGGTCATACGGTTACGGTTTTAACCTGTTCCGGCTTTAAGTCCGAGCCGGTTGATTCCAGTATCTCCGGAGTACGGGTTGTTAGATATGGGAGCTGTAATGAGTTGGTAAAGGCTGTTCCAAAGCTTTCCAAACAGGTCGCAGCAGATGTCATTCTTGTTCAGCAAGAAACATTTTTAAGAATGCTTTGGCTTAAAAACATAAAGCTTCCGGTCTTTTACGAATGCCACGCCATTGAGTCAAGCGGCAATAATTACAAGGAAGCGATACGAAAGCTTTTGCGGAGATTCTACCTGGATAAACGCTTTGTAAAAGGCGTATTTGTCTTGTCGAAAAATGCGATTCAGGCATTTTCCTCAAAATTTAATTATCCCGAAGAGAAGATTTATTGGACACCAAACGGTTTTTCTCTTTCAGAACAGGATGACAGAGCACTTCACTTTGGCGAGAATGAAACCTTTGTTTACGGTTATGGCGGCACGCTGTATACCTTTCAGGGCATTGAAAACATTCTTACATACAGTAAGGATATCTTGGCAATTGCCGACGATGTGCGCTTGATGATTGTGGGTGGCGGTCCTTTGGAGCAGACGGTTCGTGATTATGTAGAGGAAAACGATTTGTCTGAAAGGATAATCATCACCGGCTCTGTGGATAGGGAACGGTTTGACACGCTTATGGCAACCTTTGATGTGGTGCTGATGCCAAGACCGTCAATGCCATCCACTGAAAGTGCAGTACCGCTGAAAATATTTGATGCGGCAAAGCATAAAAAACCGGTGGTTATGTCCAATGTTTCCGGTCTGACAGAAGCATTCTCCGAAAAGGCAGCACTGATTTACGATACAAAGCAGCCTGATGAGTTTGTTACTTGTTGCCAAAAGATCTATCGCAACCGCCCCTTGGCGGAATCCTTGGTAGCAGGGGAGCTGGAGGCTATGAAAAAATGGCCATCGGTTGAAGCTGTCGCCAAAATACAGGCGCAAGTTATGGAAAACCAACTTCGTTAGAGGAAGGTTATTGGTAAAACGATGAATTTAACAAAAATGAAAAAATTGCTTTTTGGTGGCCTGTCATTCATTATGGTAGGGAATTTTCTATCAAAAGCAGTCTCAATGATATCCAGCATTGTAGTGGCACGGGTTGTAGACAAAGCAGAATACGGTTACCTTGCCTATGCAGACAACCTGTACCAGTATATCGGCCTGTTTACAGGCCTTGGCTTGGCGAGTGCGCTGCTGGTGGTATGCACGCCGGATGTAAGTCTGGAAAAACAGCACGCCTATTTGAGAAAAGCTGTGATTCGCGGTGGTGTGTTTGAGCTTGCAATGTCAATCCTTTTGTGTGTATTAGCGCAGACGGTTGCAATTCCTTTTCCGGAAGCAAGAAAGTATATTTGGCTTTTAATTGCCATTCCGCCGGTGTCTTTCACATTTAATGCAATGCAGGCTTTTGTGCGGGTGAAGCGTAACAATAAGTTATACGCAACGCTTGGCGTGATACAGACTGCGGCAATATGTGTATTTGGTATTGGCTTTGTACTACTTCTCGATGCCATAGGCTTGGTGATTGCCAGATATTTAGCCGTTTTTATTGTGCTGGTGCTTGCAATTCGGTATATAAGGAAGACGGACGGAGCGGTTGTTTGCGAGCAACTGAACCGAGAGGAAAACAAGAAATATATGTCAACGGCCCTTTCGTTGATGCTTGCCAACATGTTTTCCGGAATGCTTCCTATCAATGAATCCTTTATCATCAATCACCTGATCAAGGACGAGATGGTGACAGCAAATTTTCGAGTGGCAGGAAGCTTCCCATCGCTGATTATTTTGATTACCAGCGCGATTATGGTGTACTATTTCCCGATAATTGCCGCAATGAAGGATGGAAAGCAAATTAAAAAAACCGTGTTTCAGCTTGCTGGTATCAACGGCGTGTTGATTCTTACTGCTACGGCGGTGGGTATGCTGTTAACCCCATTCTTTTTGAAGCTGCTATACGGCGCAAAATATGCCAATGCTGTACCGTTGACCTACCCGCTGTGGATTATGCGGGCAATAAACGCAATGTTTAGAATGGTGCCCCTTAACGTGCTTCCGGCAATCGGAAAAGCGAAATTTAGCGCGGTTGTATCGGTTTGTACCTGCGTGGTTCATGGGGTGCTGGATTATTTGTTTATCAGCTGGTGGAATGTAGGCGGTATTGCCTATGCGGCGATGATTGTATATGTTCTGTCGGGATGCGCAATGTGGATTTGTTTGCTCAGAACCTGCGCCAAGAAATAAGTAAGGAGATTGCCTATGGATTTTCAGCTCAAAATAGATACCCATTACGGACAGGCGTGGCAAAAAGTGTCCAATGGATATGTTTCTGCAACGGCCTTTCTGGGAGAGCGGTATTTGGATGCTGATGGCTGGGCAGAAATCATGGCGGAACTAAAGTCACCGGAGGATGCGGTGGCATTGGTGAGCAAATTAAACGGCTCGTTTGCAATTGCATTGACCTTTGCGGACACATTGTTTTTGTGCGTTGACAGGCGGAGAACCATTCCGCTTTTTTATGAAATCGCCCACGATACAGCCACGGTGTATAACCATATTGGCTTAGATAAGATTAAGCAAAACGGCGCGAATACTGCGGCGGTAGATTTTTTGGAATACTGCCTGTTTATTCCCGGAGTAGAAACTGCGGCAAAGGGTGTTCGCCAAGTAATGGCAGGACAATATCTGCTGATTAATTGCTGTGGCGCTGTGACACAGAATACCTATGTATCCGATGTGCAGATTGACCAGTACCCTGACCGGGAGAAGCTGATGGCGTTGATTGACCGGAAGTTTATTGAGACAACGAAACGGTTGATTACTGTGCTTAATGGACGCAGAGCGGTGATTCCTCTAAGCGGTGGCCACGATTCTCGTTTGATAGTTTATTACCTGAAGCATTTGGGGTATGACAATATACTGACTTATACCTATGGTCCGAAAGGGAACTTTGAGTCGGAAACATCCAAAAAAGTTGCAGATTTTCTGGGTTTAGAATGGCATTTTGTGAGGTACAAGCCAAAGAAACTGCAAAAGCAGTTTCGCAGTGAGTTCCGCAAGGTGGCGGATTATTATAGCGACGGCGTGTCCTCCGTGTGCGTGCAGGAGTGGTATGCCCTCAACAATTTGAAAGAGCGAAACATAATAAAAGATGGAGATGTGCTTGTTCCGGGACATAGCTTTGATTGTATATCCGGCTCGTTTATTCTTCCGCGGTATGTGCAGAACGATGTGATTACAAAAGATGCGCTGTTTGCTGATATCTTGTGGAAGCATTTTAACGAGGGTATGCGTGTGTTGCCCCCGCCTGCTCTGGAGAAGATTCGACAGACAGTTGAGTGCACTGTCTTAAAATATGCGTCCGATACTATGACAGCCCAGCAGGCGTTTGGCTTGTATCAGCGCTATAATATTGCAGAGCGCCAAGCCAAGTATATATGCCATCAAGTTCGCCTGTATGAATACTACGGTCTTTCTTGGTATTTGCCTCTGTGGGACAGGGAATTGGTGGATTTTTGGGAATCTATTCCCTTGAAAATGAAGTACAACCGGCAGCTGTTTCGGGATTTTACGGAGTATAAATATGCTGCGCTGATGGCGGCGGCACCGATTTACAACCAAAAAACGAAGGGTACAAAGCCGCCGTGTATGCACCCTGTTTGGCGCGTGATTAGAAAGGCTTGGCAGCTTTTAGATTATGTTGGCACCCATTATTGCCTTGCTTATTTTAGCAGAATGAAGGTATATAAGGTGTTTTTCTCAACAAAGATTCTTGCAATCGGCTATATGGTGAATCAGGAAATGAAGAAACTTTTCTTGGAGGAATAGATAAATGGTAAACGTGATTGGACTTGGCTATATTGGCTTGCCTACTGCACTGATGCTGGCTGCTCACGGTGTAGAAGTGGTTGGCACAGATTACAATAAGGAGCTGGTTGCAACCCTAAATGCCGGCAAAACAACCTTCAAAGAACAGGGCATTGAGGAGCTGTTTGCAACTGCCCTTCAAAAAGGAATCCGGTTTACAACAGAATATCAGATAACGGACACCTATATTATTTCTGTCCCTACACCTTACGATAAATTCAGCAAAAAGGTTGATGCATGCTATGTGGTTGCTGCGGTCCAATCCGTGATGGAAGTGTGTCCCAAGGGAGCTACCGTGGTTATTGAATCTACGGTTTCCCCCGGAACAATTGATAAATATGTACGTCCCGCGGTGGAGAAAAATGGATTTACGATTGGCGAGGATATACATCTTGTTCATGCGCCGGAGCGAATTATTCCGGGCAATATGGTGTATGAGCTTTTGCATAACAACAGGACCATCGGTGCGGACAGCAAACAGGTGGGTGAAAAGATTCGCGCTCTGTATGCTTCCTTCTGCCAAGGTCAGATTGTGGTGACCGATATCAGAACGGCAGAAATGACGAAGGTGGTGGAAAACACCTTCCGTGCAGTTAACATTGCCTTTGCCAATGAACTTGCGAAAATTTGCCGCCACGACAATATGGATGTGTATGAAATTATCCGCATTTGCAATATGCACCCCCGTGTAAATATTCTCCAGCCGGGTCCCGGTGTTGGAGGACACTGCATCTCTGTTGACCCGTGGTTCTTGGTGGGCGATTATCCCAGCCTTGCAAAGGTCATTGATGAATCTATGAAAACCAATGACAGTATGCCTGATTTTGTCTTGAACCGTATTTATGAAATTATGCGGGAAAACAACATCACGGACATATCCCGCGTGGGGTTGTACGGCCTGTCCTACAAGGAAAATGTGGATGATTCCAGAGAGTCGCCGACGATACAGTTGATTGAAAATCAACAGCGGCATTTGGCTGCACCGATAAAATCCTATGACCCCTATTTTGAACAGAACATCGTGCCCAACCAGTACCATAATTTTGAGGAATTCTTAGCGGATACGGATTTGGTTGTAATTATGGTAAATCATAACCAAATCAAAGAAAATATGGATAAGCTGAAAGGTAAGATTGTGTTCGACACAAGAAATTGCTGCGATTTACCCGGTACATACAGACTGTAAACTGGAGGAGACATATATGAAAACGATAATGGTTGTCTTCGGCACACGACCCGAAGCAATCAAAATGTGTCCGCTTGTCAACGAGCTGAAAACAAGAAAAAATATTAAGACAGTGGTATGTGTAACCGGTCAGCATCGCCAGATGCTGGATATGGTGCTTGATACGTTTCGCGTTGTGCCGGATTACGACCTTTCCATTATGAAACAGCAGCAAACCCTGTTTGATATCACAACAAGCATTCTCAACAAAATGGGAGATGTGCTTGATGCCGTAAAGCCGGATGTTGTTCTGGTGCACGGAGATACTTCTACTACATTTGTCACAGCTTTGGCATGCTTCTACAAGCAAATTGCAGTTGGTCACGTGGAGGCCGGTCTTCGCACCTACAATATCTACAGTCCGTTCCCTGAGGAATTTAACAGACAAGCTGTTTCTGTCATTTCGAAGTACAATTTTGCCCCAACAGAGCAATCCAAATTGAATCTCTTAAAGGAGGGCAAGGAGGAAAGCGGCATTTATGTGACCGGAAATACCGCAATTGATGCGCTGAAGACCACTGTGCGAGGGAATTATACGCATGCTGAATTGGAATGGGCAAAGGGAAGCCGTCTGATTATGATAACGGCGCACCGCAGAGAGAATCTGGGCGAGCCGATGCATAATATGTTCCGCGCCATTCGTCATGTGATGGACGAGCATCCGGACGTAAAAGCAATTTATCCCATACATATGAATCCGGTTGTACGCAAGGCGGCAGAGGAAGAGCTTGGGGGGAATGACAGAATTCATATCATTGAGCCTCTGGATGTGCTTGACTTCCATAACTTCCTTGCAAACAGCTATCTGATTTTGACAGACAGCGGCGGAATTCAAGAGGAAGCGCCGTCTTTGGGAAAGCCCGTTTTGGTTATGCGGGACACGACAGAACGCCCGGAGGGCATTGCGGCAGGTACCTTGAAGCTTGTGGGAACAGAGGAACAGGGGATTTACGATAACTTCAAATTGCTTCTTGAGAACAAGAAGGCATACGACGCAATGGCTCAGGCAAGCAACCCTTATGGCGATGGCTTTGCTTGTAAGAGAATTGCAGATATTTTGGAGGCGGAAAATGTTGCTGTATGATAAAATTAGAAACAATGAAGAAGCAATTTCTGTCGTAGGCCTTGGCTACGTAGGAATGCCCATTGCAGTTGCGTTTGCTAATAAGGGCGTAGATGTGGTGGGCTTTGACCTGAATAGGGAAAAAATTGCCCTTTACCAATCGGGCGTTGACCCCACCAAGGAGGTGGGAGATGAAGCAATTAAAAATACCAAAGTCTACTTCACATCGGATGAAAAGGATTTGCAAAAGGCGAAATTTCATATTGTTGCGGTTCCTACGCCTGTAAATACAGATCATACGCCGGATTTATCGCCGGTTATTGGCGCTTCTGAAATTGTGGGAAGAAACCTTACGAAGGGCGCATACGTCGTGTTTGAATCTACCGTATATCCCGGTTGTACGGAGGATGTTTGCATTCCCATTCTTGAGAAAATGTCCGGCCTAAAATGCGGAAAGGATTTTAAGGTTGGCTATTCTCCGGAGCGAATCAATCCCGGTGATAAGGTGCATAGACTTGAGAACATTACGAAGATTGTTTCGGGTTGCGATGCAGATGCACTTGCTACAATCAAGGCGGTTTACGACATTGTGATTGAAGTTGGCACATTTCCTGTAGCCAATTTAAGAACCGCGGAGGCGGTTAAGGTCGTTGAAAACAGCCAGCGGGATATCAACATTGCCTTTATGAATGAGCTGGCAATGGTCTTTGACCGAATGGGAATCGATACAAACGAAGTAGTGGATGGTATGAATACCAAATGGAATGCTCTGGGCTTCCGGCCGGGACTGGTTGGCGGACATTGCATTGGCGTTGACCCCTACTACTTTACCTATCAAGCAGAAAAACTCGGTTATCACAGCCAGATCATATTGAACGGACGTATTATCAACGACGGTATGGGCGAATTTGTGGCAGAATCTGCTGTTAAGCAAATGATTTTGGCGGGCAAGGCGCCTAAGAATGCAAAGGTTGTTATTTTGGGGTTAACCTTTAAGGAAAATTGCCCCGATACCCGCAATAGTAAGGTAGGCGATATCATTAAAACCTTAAACAGCTATGAAATTGCGCCGATTGTGGTAGACCCTTGGGCCAACCGGCAGGACGCATTGACAGAATACGGTGTAACCCTTACCGATTTGCAGGACGTTAAGGATGCGGATTGTATTATTGTGGCGGTTGCCCATAGTGGGTTTAAGGAAATCGGGCTGGAAGCCTTGAAGAAGCTGTATAAGCAATCTGCAGATAATGAGAAGGTTTTGGTTGATGTAAAGGGTATCTATAAAATATCAGAGCTGGAAGACAGCGGAATGCGCTATTGGCGCCTGTAATTGAACATAAAAACGCACCGCTCTGCGTGTTTGCAGTGCGGTGCGTTTTTATGTTCTTGCCCGTGGGAGCAATTCTTTTTCAATGACTTCTGCTAGTATTTCCAATTCTTCTTTGGTGGTGTCTCTGCAAATGGATACGCGGAAACTACCGTCGATAACTTCAGGCTTCAAACCCATAGCGGTCATCACGTGGCTGCGGTGTCCCTTAGCGCAGGCAGAGCCGGCAGATACGCAGATCCCCGCATCCTGTAAGATGTTGATGGAGTTTTGGGTGGGCAGACCGGGAATTGCCAAAGAGAGAATGTGGGGCGCTTGATGAGCGCCGTTTATTTTTAAGCCATCCAGTTTACATAACTTGCCTATAAGTCCGTTCAGCAGTTCCTTTTCTTTGGCAATATCAGTTTGGAAGGTGGCTTTGCAGACTTCACAGGCGGCGGCAAAACCGAAGATTGCCGGCGTACCCTCTGTACCGCTGCGGAAATTGTTTTCCTGTCCACCGCCCAGCAGAAGGGGCGGGAAGGATTTGAGCCGCGGGCTGATATACAGCGCGCCGGCACCCTTGGGGCCGTGCACCTTATGGGAGGAAACGGAGATTAAATCTGCTCCCAGTGTTTTGGCGGAGAAGGGGACTTTCAGGAAACCCTGCACCGCATCGGTGTGGAAAATTGCATCGGGAGCAAGCTTGTGGGTCAGCTTTGCCATTTGCCCGATGGGCATCACCGCGCCGGTTTCATTGTTTACCATCATAATGGATACCAAAGCGGTATCCTTCCGCAGGGCGGCTTTGAGGGCATCCAAAGAGATGTTCCCCAACTCGTCCGGCTGCAGATAGGTAATTTCGTAACCCTGATGCTCCAGCTCATTCATACAGTGGAGAATTGCGTGATGCTCTACGGCGGTGGTGATGATGTGCTTGTTCTTTTTGCCGTACCGTTTCACCGTGCCGAATATCGCCCAGTTGTCCGCCTCTGTACCGCCGGAGGTGAAGAACACTCTGTCCGGCTCTGCCCCCAAGGCGGAAGCAACTTTGAGACGGGCGGTACGGAGGAGGGTCGCAGCTTCAATGCCGAAGCTATATAAAGCGCTTGGGTTTCCCCAATTCTCTGTGAGAGCACCGGTCATTGCCTCCACAGCCTCTTTGCAGGGCTTGGTGGTGGCGGAATTGTCTAAATAAATCATAATGCTCACTTTCCAACGCAGAAGCGTTCAAAAATTCTTGCGGTAATATCTTCTCGCACAGTATTGCCGGTGACCTCGCCCATAGCTTCCATAGCCGCTTCCACATCCAGCAAAACCGCATCCGGTGTCTGCGCCAGCTTTAGTCCCTGCAAAGCGGAAAGCATACTCTCATAGGCGCGGCGAATAGCGTCGAATTGCCGGGGATTGGTAAGAATCGAGCCGTCACAAGGCATATCGCCGGCAAACATCACGTCTACTGCATCTGCCAGCAGGTCAAGTCCCTCTCCCGTCTTGGTGCATACGGGAATCACCTGCATAAAGGGCAGATCCGAGGGCTGTACCACAGACCCCAAATCGGTCTTATTGATGAGGGCAATGGCGTTATCGGCATCCAAACAAACGTCGATAACTTCTTTGTCTTCGTCGGAAAGGGGCTGTGAGCCGTCGCACACGAAAAGCACCAAGTCAGCGTTTTCTACCGCCTGCTTGGAACGTTCCACACCGATGGCTTCAATCCGGTCCTCGGTCTGCCGGATACCGGCAGTATCAATCAGCCGCAGACGGGTTGCCCCCAGCATCACTGTTTCTTCCACGGTGTCACGGGTCGTACCGGCAATTTCTGTAACAATCACCCGCTCGTAGCCGGCAAGGGCGTTGAGCAGGCTGGATTTGCCCACGTTGGGTTTTCCCACAATGGCAGCGGCAACACCTTGCCGCAGAATTCGTCCCTGTCCGTAGGTCTGCAGCAGGGCATATAAGGTCTTAGCATTGCTGCGCAATGTGCCTGCGTAGTTGTCCAACCCGAAGTCCTCGATATCCTCGTCGGGGTAGTCCAGCACCGCGTGGAAATGGCTGCACAGGTTGGTTAAATCATCGTAAATAGGGGCTAAAGCCTTTTGCAGCCTGCCACCTACCTGTCCGGCGGCATTGGCAGCAGCATCGGCAGTTTCCGCTTCAATCAGGTCAATCACGGCTTCTGCTTGGGTCAAATCCAACTGGCCGTTCAAAAACGCCCGCTTGGTAAATTCGCCCCGCTTAGCAGGCACAGCGCCTGCAGCAAACAGCGCGTTCAAGCCCTCTGCAAGCACCGCGGGAGAGCCGTGACAGTGAAATTCCACGGTGTCCTCACCGGTGTAGGTGTGGGGCGCCCGGGTGTAGACCGCCATACATTGGTCTATCACCCGTCCCTTGGTGTCGGTTAGTGTGCCCAGCACCAGCTTGCGGTTGGGCGCTTCCCATAAAGGTACGCCGCTATTTAATGTAAATACCTTGCCGGCAACTTGGGCGCAATCTGTGCCCGTTAGCCGCAGAATGCCGATGGCGCTGATTTGGTTGCCGGTAGATACAGCAGCAATCACAGAAGACATAGAAAATCCTCCAAAACAATACATTATTATAATAATACCACCACAACGGGCAAAATGCAATTATAAACCTTGTTACACCGGGACAAACTACCAAAGAGGTGAAATTATGGTTGCACGGAAATACCAAGGAGAGCTTACGGACGGGGATATCAGCAATATCTTTCGGGATGCGGCGGATTTTGTCCGCCGTGAGCTGCGTTGCGGTGAATATACATTGTATGCCTACGCCATTGACGGACTGATTGCTTCTGCCTACGCCTCGGATTATATTTTTAAGCCCATCACCCAGCATTTGCAAGGCGCATCTATGGAAGAACTGTACCAACACGCATTAGACGGTATGATATACAACAATGTAGCAAAGCCTTGTCCGGATTTGGACACAGTGGCGCTGCTGCTGGTAAACGGCTTTTGCGTGGTGCTGTTTCCCGGTGTGGATGCAATTGCTTTTGAGGTGAGAACGCCGGATAAACGGGGCACTTCAGCGCCGGAGGTGGAAAATACCGTAAAGGGCGCAAAGGATGCCTTTGTGGAAACCATTCGTTCCAACACCAGCTATGTCCGCCGCCATCTGCGCAGCCCGGATTTGCGGCTGTACGAAACACAGGTAGGCAGACGAAGCTTGACCAATGTGAGCATCATTTGGCTGGAGGGAATCACAAACCCCCAATATGTGGAGCGAATGAAACAGCGGATTGGAGAAATTGATATCGATGGGATGCTGTCCCCGGCGTCTGTGGAGGAGTACGTCACCGGGTCCCGGGCAACGGCGTTCCCACTGATTCAATATACGGAGCGGTCGGACAGATTCTGTCAGGGGATTCTGGAGGGCAGGGTAGGGCTCCTTGTGGATGGCTTGCCATTGGGTTATCTTGCACCGGCAGATTTGATGTATTTGATGGAAAGCCCGGAGGACAGAGGCAGGGATTATGTAGGCGCGTCGGCAATCCGGCTACTGCGCTATTTGGCGTTGGCGGCAAGCCTGCTGCTGCCGGGGGTGTATATTGCCTTGGCGGCCTACCATCAAGTCCTTATTCCGCTTCCGTTACTCCGTTCCATTATAGAAAGCAAGCAGGCTGTGCCCTTTTCCACAATGTCCGAGGTGCTGGGGCTACTGGTTGCCTTCGAGCTTTTGCAGGAATCCGGCATCCACCTGCCCCAGGCAATCGGTCAGTCTGTTTCTGTCATCGGCGGTATTGTGGTGGGTACGGCAGCGGTGGAAGCCGGCATTATCTCTCCGGTAGCTTTGATTGCGGTTTCCGTGGCAGGGGTGTGCGGCTTTGTGCTGCCCAATCGGGATTTGGCAAACGCGGTGCGCCTTTGGCGCTTTCTTATCGCAACCCTTTCGGCGTTAGCAGGACTGTACGGAACATTGGCAGGACTGCTGATTCTGCTGATTCACCTGTCGGGATTAAAAAGTTTAGGCGTTTCCTATCTGTCCCGTACAGGGCATATTTTGCGCAGACGCCTGAAAAAGGAAGTGTACCGCACAGAAAAGCTGAAACCGGAAGATAGGAGAAATCAAAAATGAGAATTGTTGCCTATGTGATCATTCTGACAGCGCTGTTTTTTGCGCCGCTGCAAAGCGCAGAAATCGCAAATCTAGAGCCCATACAGGCAGTGTGGCTGTGTACAGAGGGACAAACTGTCCGGATGATAACAGATACAGAAGATAAGGGGAGCGGCGCAACGGTAGAAGACGCGCTGGCAGATATGAAGACAAACAGCGCAGGAATCGTCTATTTGGACACGGCGCAGTATCTGCTTGTTTCCGAATCGGCAATGGATAAAATACCGGAAATCCAACCCTATTTGCGAAAATCTGTCAAAGTCTATCTCTGGGAGGGGCAGGGGGATTTCCAAGAGGTAATCAAATATGCCGATGCCCATAAGCTGGGTGTTACCCTAAAACAGTGGAAGCACGGAGAAAAGCTCCACAAAATCCCTATAACCAATGGTACTTTTGCCTAGTTTCGGGCGGTTTCCGTTTCGGGAAAAAGATGCATTTTCACAAAGTGTTTCAGATGAAAAAGAATTTTGTAAAAAATAGAAAAAACTTCTTGACAAGGTTGGTATGGTATGCTAGAATAATCAGGCTCACCGCTGAGCGGAGAGCGTATGTACCTTGTAAATTGAATAACGCAAAGACGAACAAGT
>SVKL01000018.1 GCA_015068495.1 Oscillospiraceae bacterium
TTTACCGGCAGCGTAAGCGGCAAGGGCTACTACATAGCCCTAGTGCTGTGTGCCGTTGCCATCGGAATCTCCGGATTCCTCTATTACAGAAATGCTGACAAGGCTGATCCTTCTGCCAATGGGGATGTTTTAACTGACCCGCAGAACCATCAGGCGGTGGTTGCTACCAATCCGGACGGTTCCCTTGTCCCGGACCCTACCAACCCCGAAAAGCTTCCTATGAAGACCGCTTCTCCTCTGGAGGGACAAACTGTAGCGGTATATGCTATGGATAGCCTGACCTACAACGAAACCACACGGGACTGGCGTGTCCACAACGGGATTGACATTGCTGCGGAGGCAGGCACGGAGGTATGCGCCGCTGCAGACGGTGAGGTTTATACCGTCTACGAGGACGAAGCTATGGGTATGACCGTGGTGCTTCGTCACGAGGGTGGCTATACCACAAAGTATGCAAGCTTAGACAAGACCGTATCCGTGAAACCGGGGGACACGGTGACCATCGGGCAGACCATTGGCAAGGTAGGTAATACCGCACTGATGGAAAGCGCCATCGGTGACCACATCCATTTCAGCGTTACCTGCAACGGTGAATCGGTCAACCCCAACGATTTTCTCACGCAGGAGTAATATCTCTGTTTCCTCTTTGTATCAGGCCGTCACAGCTGTGGCGGCCACCTTTTTTGTTGCCAAGGGGCAAAAAATGGGGTATGATATAAAAAAGGACAGGTGATGATATGATTTATACAGTGACCCTGAATCCGGCAATTGACAAGACGGCGGAAATAGCCGATTTTGCGGCAGGAACAGTAAACCGCATTGCTTCTGTGCGGGAGGATGCCGGTGGAAAAGGCATCAATGTGTCCAAATGTCTGAAGGCGTTAGGCGGGGAATCCGTGTGCGCAGTGATTTTGGCAGGAGATGCAGGCTCCCATTTGGCGGAGCTGCTGGAGAAAGAGGGACTGAATACCCTATACGTAACAGCCCGGGGGCAGACCCGTACCAATCTGAAAATCATAGACCCTCAGCGGGGGGAGAATACGGACATCAACGAACCGGGGCCGGAAATTGAGGAAGCGGTTTTGCAGCAGCTTTTGGACAAGCTGCGGGAAAGGATAGAACCTAACGACATTGTGGTGCTGTCCGGCAGCCTGCCCAAGGGCGCTCCTATAGATACCTACCGGGTATGGACGCAGCAGTTTTCCCGTTTGGGCGCAAAGGTGTTTTTGGATGCAGACGGTGCTTGTATGGCCAGCGGTATCCAAGGAAAACCCTATTTGGTAAAGCCCAACGAAGCAGAGCTCTCCCGTGTGCTGGGCAGACCCTTGCAGACCAAAGAGGCGCTTTTATCCGGCGGAAAAGAACTGCTGGCTATGGGGATTTCCAATGTTGTCATCTCTATGGGTGCAGACGGCGCGCTGTTTCTGTGGGAGGATGCTGCCTATCAGGCAAAGGCGCTGAAAGTTCCGGTGCTTAGCACGGTGGGGGCAGGGGATTCCGTGGTGGCCGCAATGGCTTACGGCTTGGAAAAGAAGCTGTCCCGGGAGGCGCAAATCTCTTTGGCAATGGCAATGGGCGGCGCCAGTGTGATGTGCTCCGGCTCTCAGGCACCGGAAATGCAGACGGTTTATGAACTGAAATCCAAGGTTGTGGCGGAAAAACTGTGATATTGTCACAGAAGCAGAGCCTCGCTTTGGGTATGCTTAAGAAAAAACAGCAGGAGGAAAACAGCCTATGGAATATCTTATCGCTTTTTTGGAGGGGATGATTACCTTTCTGTCCCCGTGCTTGCTGCCAATGCTGCCGATTTACCTGTCTTACTTTGCAGGAGGCGGAGTTCGGTCAGTAAAGCGGACTTTGTTAGGCGCAAGTGGCTTTGTTGCCGGGTTTACGGTGGTGTTTGTCGCTATGGGCGCATTGGCAGGAACGTTGGGAAGCTTCCTGCGGGAATACCAGACTGCAGTGAATATTATTTCCGGTTTGGTGGTTATCTTCTTTGGCCTGCATTTTTTAGGTGTGTTCAAATTTTCCTTGTTTGGCGGCCCCCGCAAGACGGTGAATACAGATAATATGGGATTTTTCTCTGCAGCATTGTTCGGCGTTGTCTTCTCTTTGGGGTGGACGCCTTGTGTAGGCGCATTTTTGGGCTCTGCCCTGATGCTGGCATCTCAGGCAGGACACGTTCTTGTGGGTATGGGCATGCTGCTGGCATATTCTCTGGGTTTGGGCGTGCCGTTTTTGCTCAGCGCTGTGCTGATAGACCAGCTCAAGGGAGCATTTAACTGGGTGAAACGCCACTATACGATTATCAATGCCATTAGCGGCAGCCTGCTGATTATAGTGGGCATAGCGATGGCTACAGGTATGCTGGGACGACTACTCAGCGTGTTAAGTTAGGAGGTAGCAGATGAAACAACAAAAGACTTTGCTGATTGTTCTGCTGGTGTTTGCACTGCTGTTAGTTGGCGCATATTTCCTGTACGACAATTTGAAAGATAGGGTAGATACAGATAGTCTGTTTGCCAATGCAACCCAAGGCAGTCAGCCGGGGCAAACCCAAGACAGTCAGCCGGAGCAAACCCAAGACAGCCAGCCGGGGCAAACCCAAGACCGTCAACCGGAACAAACCCAAGACAGTCAACCGGAACAAACTCAAGATACTCAACCGGGACAAACCCAAGATACTCAACCGGAACAAAACCAAACCCAAGAGGAGACACAGAGCAATCAGGCTCCCGATTTTACGGTGTATGACGGGCAGGGGAATCCTGTGAAACTGTCTGATTTTCGCGGGAAGCCCGTGGTGCTGAATTTCTGGGCAAGCTGGTGTCCTCCCTGTAAAGCGGAGATGCCCCATTTTGAAGCAGTTAGCAAGGAAATGGCTGGACAGGTACAGTTTTTGATGGTGAATGCCACCGGCGGACGGGAAACCTTAGCCTCGGCTATGGATTTTGTTGCAAAATCCGATTATACCTTCCCTGTGTTTTATGATACAGACGGAATGGCATCCTATATCTATCAGGTTTATTCCTTGCCCAGCACCTATTTTATCGATGCCAAGGGCAACCTTGTAACCTATGCCATTGGTATGATCAGCCAAGAAAAGCTGGAACAAAATATACAAAAGATAATGGAAAAAGGGAGTGCATAAGCACTCCCTTTTATTACTTTTTTAACAGCCTGTTATAGCCCTCTCCGTATTGGACGCAACGGGAGACACGGCTTAAGGTGGCAGAGGATATATCCGTTTCCGCAATCACCTGATTATAGGTCTTGCCGCTGAGTAAAAGCTTTGCAGCATACAGCCGCTCAGCCATTTTTTCCACTTCCTTATTGGTGCATAAGTCGTCGAAAAGCAGCTTGCACTCTTCAGCAGATGTCAAATCGGCGATGATGCTGTAAAGCGCGTTAATCTTTTCAGTTTTGTCCATAGTGAGCGCCTCCTAAAAGGTTTCTTGGAAGCCCTGCAAAAAGGCCCGGGTCTTTTCACTCTTGGGATGGTCGAACACCTCTTCCGGTGTGCCCATTTCCTCAATGACACCGTCTGCCATATAAATGATGATGTCTGCTACACTTTTTGCAAAGTCCATCTCGTGGGTGACCACAATCATCGTCCTGTCTTCGCCTTTTAAGCCCTTAATAACCCGGAGTACTTCGCCGGTGAGCTCCGGATCAAGAGCGGAGGTAGGCTCGTCAAAGCACAGTACCTCCGGATGCATTGCCCAAGCCCGGGCAATGGCTACCCGCTGCTGCTGACCGCCGGAGAGCTGATAAGGATAGGAATCCGCTTTGTTGGCAAGCCCAACCTGCTCCAGCAGGTGCATAGCGTTTTCCTTAATTTGTTCGTGGGTGCCCATATTCAGCAGGGTGGGGGCGAGGGTGATATTCTCCAGCACACTGTAGTGGGGGAACAGGTTGAAATTTTGAAAAACCAAGCCAAAGTGCAGGCGGTTTTCCCGAATCTGATCGTCGGTGTACTTCACGCCGGTGGAGAACAGCGCCTTGTCGCCTACGGAAATTGTACCCGCATCCGGTGTCTCCAGAAAATTCAAGCACCGCAGCAGCGTGGTTTTGCCGCTGCCGGAGGAGCCGATAATCGCCAAAACCTGTCCCTTTTCCAGAGAAAAGCTGACACCCTTCAAAACTTCGGTTTTGCCGAAGCTCTTTTTGATATTTTTCACTTCTAGTAGTGCCATAGCTTAACCTCTGTAATAGTTTAGTTTCTTCTCTATGTAGCCGAACAGCAGAGTCAAACCACCGTTGAACAGCAGATAGAAGGCGCCGGTGTAGAACAGGGGCCACAGCAGACCTTTTTTAATAAAGGATTCGCCGGCCCAAATAATCTCGTAAACGCTGATAATTCTTGCCAAGGAGGTGTCCTTTACCAGCGTGATAATTTCGTTACTCATTGGAGCGGTAATCCGCTTGATGACCTGAGGCAGGACAATCCGGAAGAAAATCTGTCCCTTTGTCATACCCAAAACCTGTCCTGCTTCGTACTGACCCCGGGCAATGCTCTCAATGCCGCCACGGTAGATTTCTGAAAAATAGCAGGCGTAGTTAATGGAAAATGCCACGATGGTGGCAGTAAGACGGGGCATTGCAGGCAGGTCAAACAGCAAGCCCGGCCCGTAGAAGATGATAATCAGCTGAAGCATCAGCGGTGTGCCCCGGATGACCCAAACAAAGCACCGGACCAGCGCCTTGAGGGGGGCAAATTTGCTCATAGAGCCAAAACAGACAATAAGACCCAATGGCAAAGAAAATGCCAGGGTCAGAGCAAACACTTTTAAGGTTTCGCAGAAGCCGGTGAGCAACTGCAGAGTTACGGGTAGGAACATAGCGCACATCCTTATCTATACAGTCCTGTACGGGCGGTGAATCACCGCCCGTACATTAGCTTTTTATTTTGCGTCTGCAGCCAAGACCAGGTTATACTTGTCGGCCAAAGTCTTGAGTGTGCCGTCTGCAATCAGCTTGGCCATAAAGGCGTTGAACTTTTCAGCCAAATCGGAATCCTTACGGAAGGCAACGCCGTACAGCTCATCAGTCAGGCTGATGCCTGCGGCCAGCTCAGCGTAGTCGGTGCCTGCGCCGGTCATAGCGGAGGCCATTGTGCTATCGATAATGCAAGCGTCGGAAGTACCGGACTTCACTTCCAGCAGGGCAGCAGCCTGATCCTGAACAGAAATGATGTTCTCGACTTCGGCGGACTCAGCAGCACCCTGACCGGCAGAGCCATTCTCAACAGCAACCTTCAGCGCCTTCAGGTCAGCAGCAGTCTTAATGGATTCAACCTTGTCAGCCTTGGCGACAACTACCTGCTTGTTCTGTACGTAGGGATTGGAGACCTTAGCATTCAGCAGAGCTTCATTGGTGATGGTCATACCGTTCCAAACAGCGTCGATGTTCTTGGTTTCCAGTTCCACGAACTTCTTGCCCCAGTCAGCAATGACGAAGAACTCAACCTCTACACCCAGTTCCTTTGCGAACAGTCTTGCGAACTCGGCGTCGAAGCCGGTCCATTCGCCGTTTTCATCCTTGTAGTCCATAGGAGCGTAATCGGTGATACCAACGACGATCTTCTTGTTGGCTTTTACGTATGCGGAGTCGGTGTCAGCTGCGGGCTTGGAGCAGCCGGCGAAGCAGGCGGCGGTCATCAGGACTGCCAAAAAGAGAGCAATAATCTTTTTCATAATAATCGTTCCTTTCGGTTTTAGGAGGAAGTCCCTCCGTGTTTTGTTGATGACCGTATTATACTTCACCAAACTAAAGTTGTAAAGTACTTTTTTACATTTTTTGCATCTTTGGCACATATACACAAATACGCCTATCGCTTTTACACTTTAGTTTGGTGAAGTTGTGGTAAATAAATAAAAAAGCAGGCTGTTCCGAAGAACAGCCTGCTAATATTTGGGATTATTTTGCGTATTCCACAGCCTTGGTTTCCCGAATCACGTTAATCTTAATCTGGCCGGGGTATTCCAGCTCAGCTTCGATTTGCTTGGCAATGTCACGGGCAAGGAGAATCATATTGTCCTCGGTGACTTCCTCGGGCTTGACCATAATGCGGACCTCACGGCCTGCTTGGATAGCAAATGCCTTTTCAACGCCGGGGTAGCTGCCTGTCAGCTCTTCCAGCTTCTGCAGACGGCGGATATAGTTCTCCACATTCTCACGGCGGGCGCCGGGTCTTGCAGCGGATACGGCATCAGCTGCCTGCACCAGCACAGCAATGACGGTTTTCGGCTCTACGTCACCGTGGTGGGCTTCGATAGCGTTCACAACAACGGGGTTTTCCTTGTACTTCCGCGCCAAGTCTGCACCCAGCTGAACGTGGCTGCCTTCCACCTCGTGGTCGATGGACTTGCCAAGGTCGTGCAGCAAGCCTGCCCGCTTAGCAAGTGTCACGTCAATGCCCAGCTCGGAGGCCATCAAACCTGCAATATGGGCAACCTCAATGGAGTGGTTCAGAACGTTCTGACCGTAAGAGGTACGGTACTTCTGGCGACCCAGAATCTTGATGAGCTCGGGATTCAAACCGTGGACACCGGTTTCGTAGCAGGCGCGCTCGCCTTCTTCACGGATGGTGCGGTCCACATCCTTCTTGGCCTTTTCTACGCAATCCTCAATGCGGGTGGGGTGGATACGGCCGTCAGCAATCAGCTTCTCAAGAGCCAGCCGTGCGATTTCCCGGCGGACCGGGTCAAAGCTGCTGACAGTGATTGCTTCGGGGGTATCGTCGATAATCAAATCAACACCGGTGATGGTTTCCAAGGTGCGGATATTCCGACCCTCACGGCCGATAATGCGGCCCTTCATCTCATCGGTGGGCAGGGGAACAACAGAAACTGTTGCCTCTGCAGCGTGGTCTGCTGCGCAGCGTTGGATGGCGATGGACAGGATTTCTCTTGCCTTTTCGTCGGATTCGTCCTTTAACTGCTGCTCAATTTCCTTGATCTTCATAGCAGTATCGTGACGGATTTCTTCCTCAACTGTCTTCAAAAGGAATTGCTTTGCCTGCTCTTGGGACAGACCGGAAATCTGCTCCAAGGTGGCTAAATGCGCCTTTTTCACAGCCTCGGTCTCTTCCTTAACCTTGGCGACCTCCTCCAGACGGCGAGCCATTTCTTCTTCTTTCTTCTCGAAATTCTCAGCCTTTTTGTCCAGAGTTTCTTCTTTTTGCTGCAGACGACGTTCTTGCTTGGTCAGTTCAGAACGATGCTCTTTTACTTCTTTTTCGTACTCTGTGCGAGATTTATGGATTTCTTCCTTGGCTTCCAGCAGCATTTCCTTCTTACGGCTTTCACCGCTGCGGATGGCTTCGTTGATAATACGAGTTGCCTCTGTCTCAGCAGAGCCGATTTCCCGCTCGCTGACACGCTTGCGATAGGCAATGCCGATGATAAAACCAATTACGCCGAAAATAATTGCGGCGGCGGCAATCAAAATGATTTGCAAAGGTTCCATAATCTTCTGTACACCTCCTTTGTAGAATAGGCATCACCAAAGGAGTGGACGCAATGGACCCCATGATGTTCAGTTGGCAAAATAAACGTACCGAGTAGTCGGTAAAAATGTTTAAGCTCAAAAAACGCCACGAGGCGCAATACGCAACTCCGGCAAATGCCAGGCTATTTTGAAACGCCGGAAAGCACGCCGGCGCACAATATACCAAATCTATTTTACTGGCATTGGTTGGGATTGTCAAGGGAAAATACATAAAAATGCCGACACCCAAAGCAAAAGGGGGTGATTATCCGTTGACAAGAATAAACCGCCGTGCTAAAATAGCTGCAATGCGAGCGCCGCGATCAATTGCTGACGCGGATTCTTTGAGAAAATGAACCAACGGAATAAATGCGGATGTGGTGGAATTGGCAGACACGCTAGATTTAGGCTCTAGTGCTGCGAGGCATGCAGGTTCAAGTCCTGTCATCCGCACCATTTAACCGACCCTTATTGATACAATTGTGTCAGTTAGGGTCGGTTTTATGTTTGTGTTGCAACAGCTAAAAAATTACGATATAATAAAAGAAAGGTGGTGAACACAGGTGAAAAGGTTTGGCGTAAAAAAGATCGTTGTTCTCATTTCTCTCTTGACAGCATTTCTTATAGTGCTTTATACAATCATTGCATCTGTACAAATTGTTCAATACGGAAAAGTAGACAACAAAACCAAGTGTGATGTCGCAATTGTTTTGGGTGCAGCAACATCGGGCGAAGAGGTTTCACCTGTGTACCGTGAAAGAATCAATCACGGCATCTGGCTTTATGAGAACGGATATGTTGACTATTTGATTTTGACCGGCGGTGTGGGCGAAGGAAATGAAAAATCGGATGCTTTTGTTGCAAAACAATACGCAGTTGAAAATGGTGTTCCTGAACAGGCGATACTGATCGAGGAACGATCCACGATCACCGAGGAAAATCTGGAATACGCAAAATCGATTATGGATGCACATTCCATGAACACAGCAATCATTGTCAGCGATCCGCTGCATATGAAACGGGCCATGCGGATGGCAGCCGACTACGGTATCACTGCATATTCCTCACCCACACCAACAACCATGTATAGAAGCCTCAAAACGCAGATTCCTTTTTTGGCAAGAGAACTTTTCTTCTATGTTGGATATTCCATTGTCAGAGTATTCCGGTGATTTAACGAATGCAACGCTGGGCGAAACTGCGTTGCATTGTATCAAATTGTGTAGTATATGCCAAAAATCCCGAATGCGAAAGCATTCGGGATTTTTACGTATATTTCCAATGACTGTGTTACGCCATTGTTTCCAGCATTTTGCGGGTGACGGCATATCGAAGGGGCTGGCCGTTTTTGTAGCGCAGGGCTTCTTCGGTTATGTAGGCGCCCATCCGGAGACATTCCTGTCCTAAGCTGCCTGCAATGTGGGGCGTCAAAAAGACGTTTTGCAAAGTGTAAAGCTTACTGCCTTCTGCCGGCGGCTCCGGCAGGGTGACGTCCAAAACAGCGGTGCGCAAAGGCGCTTCCGTCAGCGCACGAATCAAATCCTCCTCCACAATCTGAGCGCCTCGGCCGGTATTGATAAAGGTGGCGTTTTCCTTCATAAGGCCAAACAGGTCGTAGTTCAGCATACCCACGGTTTCGGGAATGTTGGCAATGTGGTTGGAAACGGTTTGGCAGTTTTGGAATATAAAGGCAAGGCTTTCTTTTTGTACGCCCAAAGCCGCTGCCTTTTCCTCTGACAGATAAGGGTCATATGCGTAAACATTAACCTGATAGCCTTTCAGCATCTCTGCCACCAGAGAGCCGATGGCGCCAACGCCCAACAGACCCACATTGGTGCGGTAGGTGCCGGGGAAGGAATAGACAAAGCGGGACGCCTCGGTATAGGCTTGGGGGTTACGGTTCAGCACGGTGCTGAGAAAAAAGCCCTTGTTTGCCAGGATAATTTGGGAAACTGCGTATTCCGCCACGGGAACGGCGTTTGCCATCCAAGCGCTTACCACCTGAACACCCCGGTTAATAAAAGGCTCGGCAAAGGCACGTACACTGCCTGCCCCGTAAAACAGAACCTTTAATTTGGGGAAAAGGCTGCTGATTTCTTCCTCTGTGAATGTGGGCATACCCCAAGTGGAAAAGATGTATTCCAAATCGGCAAAAGCTTCGGGGTTCCTTAGAATATCTTCCTTATTAAAAACAGTATCGCAGTTAAGACTGTATTCTTTTTCCAGCAAGCGCATATCCTCCGGGGAATAGACGCCGCGAATTTGGCTTTTTCCTTCGGTTATAAATGCAGACTTCATAACGGTCTCCTTCATCCGATGATTTCTCTTAAGGCATCGGCCTCAAACGTCAGGCTTTCGATGCGGTTATCCGGCATAAATTCCAGCAGAACCGGGATATCCTGAAAGGGTTTTAAGTATGCCTGCCACTCACACTTTCCCTCAATAAGGGGGAATTTGTCCGTATTGCGCCAATGAAAGGCGTGGATGACGGCTGTTTTGTGGGCAACCGCGCCGGCATACGCCAAATTCTCTGCAAAGCTTTTGAACTGGTTGGGCTGCCAGTAGGTTTTGAAGCAGTGGGAATCTACTTTGCTGAAAAGCTCCGTCCAGCCGGACAGGCAATCGGTAAAGGTGCCGCTGTGGCACTCTAAGCACAGCACCACATTTTCCTGTTCGGCAATGCTTGCCAGTGTGGCGCATTCGGCAAAAAAGGCCTGCTTTTCGCTGTCTGTATATTCGCCGCTGTTTTTGTTTCCTGCCCAAATCCGCAGAATGTTTGTGCCCAAAAGCTTGGCGGCGCGGATATAAGCATAAATCTCGTCCGTTGGTGTCTGCCCGATGCGGAAATAGGTGCCGTAGGAGCAGCAATGAATACCGTTTCGGTGACATTCATCCTTGATTTGAATTAGGCGCTGCGTATCGTTGCAAGGCGCGTGGACATCGCTGCCCCACTCGATACAGCCAAGGCCGGCTGCGTTTGCTGCTTTGATAATTTCAGACGGCGATTTTTCCCGGAACGAAACGGAAACCAGTCCCGGCTGAAACATATAACCACCTCAAATCATTTGGTGTTCCTGATGAACAAACCGCGAAATGCTTTTTATGATATCAATGCAAAGCACCGAAGGTTGACAACAGGACAAAGGTGCTGAAAATGCAAATCAGTATGGAAACAGAGTTGACACAGGCGGCCACTGCCGGGTCACCTCCCGCTTGGGGCGTATATGCGGTAGAGACCATACCCACCGGGGAGAAGGCAATAATGGCCAGCGCCTGCCGGATTTCCAAAGGCAGAGGGAGAAGGAAGTAAAAGGCGGAGGCGGCCAAAACCGCAACACCGAAGCGGACGGCTAAAATGCCGGCAGCCACCTGAAAAAGAGATTTTTCAATCCGCAAATCCAGCATAAGTCCCACCATAAACATAGCCAAAAAGGCGTTGGCATTTGCCATAGGTGTCACAAAGCTGACAATCTGCGCAGGGATGTCGATGGAAAACAGGGTGATTATCAGCATAACAATGTAGGCCAAAAAGGGAACGGAGGTCAGAAGGGTCTTTCCGATGCGCTTCAAATTCAGCCCCTTGGTGCCGGACAAAATATTCTGAGAGATGGCAAAGGTGGTGCCGTTGCTCATCAAGGCGTTACCTAGGTCAAACAAGCAGGTGCTCACCAAGCTGGCAGGACCGAGAAAGCTTTGCACAAAGGGCATAGCAAACGCGCCGATATTATAGTGTGGGGTGCAATTGAGCCAAACAGCCCGCGTCTGCCGGGGCTGTCTGCGGCTGATAAAACAGCTCAGCACAAGCAAAAGGCAGTTCATACCAAACCCGAGAACAATAATGCTCAACAGAGAGAAATCCGGCTTATAGGAAGCAAAGCTTACCAGCACTGCGCAGGGCATTGTGATGTTGATGACGATTTTTGATAGAATTTTATAATCCTGCGGCCCGAAAAAGCGGATACATTTCAAAAAGTAGCCCAATGCAATTAAGAACAAAAAGGCAGCGGATTTAAGTAATATGTGACCCATATGATATCCTCAAATTTGTGATCTATGCAGATGCGGGCGTGGTAAACACGCCCGCATATTTCGTTATTAAGCCAAGTAGATTGCCTTGCAAGCCAGCATCGTCATATAGCAGTCCAGCTTGCTGACCACTTCAATCGGCGCGTGCATACTGATAACCGGTACGCCGGCATCCACGGTGACGATGTTCCGGTTTGCCATATAGGCAGCAACGGTGCCGCCGCCGCCCTGGTCTACCTTGCCCAGCGTGGCTGTCTGCCACAGAACACCTGCATTGTCCAGCGTAGTGCGCACGTGACCCATTGCCTCGGCAGAGGCATCGGATGCGCCGCTCTTGCCACGGGAGCCGGTGTACTTGCAAATGGCAACGCCGTAATTCAGCTTGCAGTTGTTTCTCCGGTCGGAAACCTCGGGGAAATTGGGATCAAAGGCGTTGGAAACGTCGGCAGACAGGCAGAAGGAGTTGGCAAAGCACCGGCTCAGCTTTACGCCCTGCGTGTCGCACAGCATTTCCATAAAATACTCAAAGGCCTGACTCTGCATACCGCTGACGCCTACAGAACCGATTTCTTCCTTGTCTGCCAAAATGCACACAGCGGTGTGCTTAGGAGTGCCCATAGTGAGCAGCGGCTCGATTTCCGCATAGGCGCATACCCGGTCGTCGTGACCGTAGGCGCCCAAAAGGCTTCTGTCTAAGCCAACCTCACGGCAACGGCCGGCGGGAACTACGGTCAGCTCGGCAGAGAGGAAATCCTCTTCGATAATGCCGTACTTTTCATTGAGCAGCTTCATAACGTGAAGCTTCACGGCGTCGGACTCGGTATCGGCAAGGGGCTCTGTGCCCAAAATTACGTTGAGCTGTTCGCCCTCGATAACCTTGGCGGCGGTTTTTTGCATTTGGTCTGCAGACAGGTGAATCAGAAGGTCAGACACGTACAAAACGGGGTCGGTATCGTCTTCGCCGATGGTGACGGTCACAACGGTGCCGTCTTTACGGTATACTACACCGTGGATGGCCAGAGGGACAGTTGCCCACTGGTACTTTTTGATGCCGCCGTAATAGTGGGTCTTGAAGTAGGCAATTTCGGCATCCTCATACAAGGGATTGGGCTTTACGTCCATTCGGGGGGAATCCACGTGGGCAGCGCAGATGTTTGCGCCGTTTTCCAGAGATTCGCTGCCGATGACAGCCAAAAGGATACTCTTATTGCGGTTGTTAAAATACACTTTGTCGCCGGGCTTGACAGCCATACCGGGCTTCATCTCCTGAAAACCGTTGGCCTTGGCGGTCTCCACTGCCCAAGCGGTGGCTTCCCGCTCGGTCTTGCAGGCGTCCATAAAGGCAGCGTAGCGCTTGCAGTAGCTTTCCATTTCCGCTCTTTGCTCGGCGGTTAAGCTGGCGTAGCCGTTTTTGGGGGCATATAACAATTTTGACTTTAATTCTTCCATAGCGAATTCTCCTTTAAGCGTTTTCTTTTATTATAAGCAGGTTTTGAAAAAACGCAAAGCATTTCTTTTGGAAATCCTCCTGTGAGCCGTTGTTTTCTAAAACATAGTCGCATTTTTCGGCGAAGGAGGCTTGGGGCGCTTGGGCATTGATGCGCATTTGCGCCTGCTGGGCGGTGATATTGTCCCGCAGCATCAGCCGCCGGATACGAACGTCTTCCGGCGCAGTTACGGCCACGGTTACATCACATAGCTTGTGCAGACCGCCTTCAAATAATCCAATGGCGTCAATGGCTGCAAGCGCCGGCTTGGATTCTAAAAGCGCCAACACCTTGGCCTTGACCGCGCCGTGGGTAATGCCGTTCAAATCCAGCAGCGCGCGGGCATCGGAAAACACCACGGAGGCTAGCGCCTTTCTGTCCAAAACACCCGCTTTTACAGTGCCGGGAAAACGGCTTTCGATGGCGCAGAGCATAGCCGTATCTGTCTGCAACAGATTGTGATAAACTTTGTCGCAGTCAATGACGATGCCGCCTAAGCGTTCAATCGCCTGCAGCGCGGTGGTTTTTCCGCAGCCGGTACCGCCGGTGATGCCGATAATCATACCTCCACCTCCGCATCTACAATTTGAAATGCGGCAGCTTTTTTCAGCCGGTTTTGCACAGCGTAGGCAACGCCGCCGCCTTCCGGGCAGCGGGCATATATTTTGTGAATTTGGGGGTTATCCAATTTCCGCAAAGCGGCAAACAGACCGGCGGATAAGGTTTCCACGCAGTCCTCCCGACCGTAGGAGAGGGGATTGCAATCGGCGTATAAGGGCAACTCCTCTTCAAAGCACAAAACCCGGTCTTTTGCGGTGGCGTGGCGGTGAATATAGGCGGCGGCCTTTTCCCGGCTGCCGGCCACAATCACCACCTCAGCTTGGGGGGCATAGTGCTTATACTTCATACCGGGGGCTTTGACCACCGCATCCTTATCGATTTGGGCGGTGACAGCTTTGTCCACCACCAAATCGCCCAAAACTGCCAGCAGCTGCTCCGGCGTGATACCACCGGGACGGAGCAGGCGGGGGCGTTCCTCCGTTAAATCCACAATGGTGGACTCCACACCCACTTGACAGGGGCCGCCGTCCACAATCAAGGGGATTTTGCCGTTATGGTCATCGTAGACGTGCTGGGCGGTGGTGGTGGAGGGCTTGCCGGAAATGTTGGCTGACGGCGCGGCAACAGGCACGCCGGCAAGGCGGATGATTTCCCGGGTGACGGCATTGTCCGGACAACGCACGGCAACCGTGGGAAGTCCTGCGGTGGTGCATTTGGGAACACAGTCACGGGCAGGCAGTACCATTGTCAGCGGGCCGGGCCAAAAGGCTTCTGCCAGCAGGTAAGCAGATGCGGGAATGCTGTGGCAGAATTTCTCTATGTCCGCAGGCGCTGCCACGTGGAGAATCAAGGGGTTGTCCTGAGGCCGACCCTTTGCCGCAAAAATCTTAGCAACCGCCTCCGGATTCAACCCGTCAGCGCCTAAGCCGTACACCGTCTCTGTGGGAATTGCCACCAATTCCCCGTCTTTTATGATTTTTGCTGCAATTTTTGCGGTTTGTTGATGTGCAGCAGATAAAACGAGGGTTTTCATAGAAACCTCCTAAAATGCATAATGGAATCTATGTTGCTAATTTTGCATTCAGCATTTTGCATTTTGCATTTGTGATTGAAAAATGGAGCAGCAGGCGCTGCTCCATTATATCAATCACACTGTGGGCTGGTTAGCAGCTTCGATAATCTGTACGAACTTTTCGGGAACCAGAGAAGCGCCACCGATCAGGCCGCCGTCGATGTCCGGCTGAGCCAACAGCTCAAAGGCATTCTTCTCGTTCATACTGCCGCCGTACAGAATGGAAATTGCACGGGCATTCTTGGAGGAGTACAGCTTACGTACCACTGCACGAATGTTCTCGCAAACCTCCTGTGCCTGCGCGGGGGTAGCGGTGAGGCCGGTGCCGATGGCCCAAATGGGCTCGTAGGCGATGATGACCTTGCGAATCTTGTCCTCGGGTACGTTCTGCAGACCCAGCTTGATCTGCATAGCAATGTGCTCGTTGGTAACACCGCTCTGACGCTGCTCCAGCGTTTCGCCGCAGCACATAATGGGAATCAAGCCGGCATCCAGTGCGGCCAGAACCTTCTTGTTTACAGTCTCGTCGGTCTCGCCGAACATCTCGCGGCGCTCGGAGTGGCCGATAATTACGTACTTACAGCCGGCATCTACCAGCATATCGGTAGCCAGCTCGCCGGTGAAAGCGCCCTTGGCCTCGAAGTGGCAATTCTCAGCGCCGATGCCTACGCGGGTCTCGCGCATAGCCCGGACAGCGGCGGGAATGCAGATAGCAGGCACGCACAGAGCTACATCGCACCAACGGCCCTTGGGCATAATTGCCTTCAGTTCGGTCATAAACTCCTTGGTCTGGGAGGGGGTCTTGTTCATTTTCCAGTTACCGGCAATCACGGTCTTACGATACTTTCTGTTCATTTTTCTTATCTCCTTTATATGTGCATCGCGCAGCGATGTGTAATTTCAAAGTTATGGGGCGTAGGGACCGGCGTCCTCGACGGTCCGTAACCGCGGCAGGATACCTACAGTGGACCGTCCGGAGGCCGGTCCCTACAATTATAATTTTTTTATGATGGGGTTAATGTATTTGATTTCTTATTTGTCTTCCAAGCAAGCGATACCAGGAAGTTCCAGACCCTCCAAGAACTCGAGGGAAGCGCCGCCGCCGGTGGAGATGTGGGTGATTTGAGAAGCAAAGCCCAACTGCTCGCAGGCAGCTGCGGAGTCACCGCCGCCAACGATGGTCACAGCATCGGAATCAGCCAGTGCCTGTGCAACGGCGATGGTGCCCTTTGCCAAAGTGGGGTTCTCAAACACGCCCATAGGTCCGTTCCAAACAACGGTCTTGGCGCTCTTAGCAGCAGCAGCAAACTCTGCGCAAGCCTTGGGGCCGATGTCCAGACCCATCTGGTCGGCAGGGATAGCGGTGCAATCCACGTAATCAACAGCAATTTCAGCGTCGATGGGGGAGGGGAAGGAAGCGGCAACAGCGGTGTCAACAGGCAGCAGCAGCTTTACGCCCTTAGCCTCTGCCTTTGCCATCATTTCCTTGCAGTACTGAAGCTTCTCGTTGTCAACCAGGCTCTTACCAACGGTGTAGCCCTGAGCTGCCAAGAAGGTGTAAGCCATACCGCCACCGATGATCAAGGTGTCTACCTTTTCCAGCAGGTTATTGATAACGTTCAGCTTATCGGAAACCTTAGCGCCGCCCAAAATAGCAACGAAGGGACGCTCGGGGTTGGCCAAAGCCTTGCCCATAATGGAAACTTCCTTCTGCACCAGATAGCCGGAAACAGCAGGCAGGTAGTCAGCAACACCTGCGGTGGAGGAGTGGGCACGGTGAGCAGTGCCGAAAGCGTCATTGACAAAAATGTCAGCCATAGATGCCAAATCCTTGCTCAGCTGTGCGTCATTCTTGGTCTCGCCTGCAATGTAACGGGTGTTTTCCAGCAGCATTACATCGCCGTCTTTCAGGGCAGCGGCCTTTGCCTTGGCATCTTCGCCGGCTACGTCGGCAGCCATAATGACTTCCTTGCCCAGCAGCTCGCTTAGACGGGCAGCAACCACCTTCAGGCTCAGCTCAGGCTTCCACTCGCCCTTGGGCTTACCCATATGGGAGCACAGGATTACCTTAGCGCCCTTGTTCACCAAATACTCGATGGTGGGCATAGCAGCCACGATACGCTTGTCGGAAGTGATTTTGCCTTCCTTGGTGGGGACGTTGAAGTCGCAGCGGCACAGCACGCGCTTGCCGGCTACTTCAATGTCTTCAATGGACTTTTTGTTGTAGTTCATAGTTATTCCTCCGTAATTGGTTATTTTTTCATTTTGCCGAAGTCCTGCAGATGGGGAAAGTCCAGCTGCCGCAGGGCTTCAAAAACGGTGATGGCCACCGCATTGCTCAAATTCAAACTGCGGGCTTCTTCCCGCATAGGAATCCGGACGCAGCTATCGTAATGGGCTTCCAGAAAATCCTCCGGCAGGCCCTTGGTTTCCTTGCCGAAAAACAGATAGCAATCGTCACTGTATTCTGCTTCGGTGTAGCTTTTAGGCGCTTTGGTGGATAAACACCACATTTGGCGGACATCATTCTGAGAGAAGAAGTCTTCCAGATTCTCGTAATCCCGGACATTTACCAAATTCCAGTAATCAAGGCCCGCACGTTTCACAGCCTTTTCAGAAATGTCAAAGCCCAAGGGGCGAATCAAATGCAGATTGCAGCCGGTAGCGGCGCAGGTGCGGGCAATATTGCCGCAGTTTTGCGGAATTTCCGGCTCTACCAGCACAATATTCAGCATTTTCTTCACCTCGGCTGTGTTATTTCTTGATTGCCCACCTATTGTATGATAAAAGTCTCACAAAATCAATGGAAAAATTGCAAAAAAATCAACTTTTTATAGTATTCACATAAAAAATGCCCCCTGCCGTTGGATTTTGTGGAAAATGCGGACAGGCAGCCAAGGTGGGATTGACATTTGACCGGATTTGTGAGAAAATAAATCAAAAATTTACCAGTAAGGGGATTTTCTTATGATGCAATCCAGAACCCATACCTGCGGAGAGCTGCGGCTTGCAGATGCAGGAAAACAGGTGACCATCGTCGGTTGGATGGAGAACGTCCGCGAGGTTGGCGCTAACTTTGCTTTTGTGGTGCTTCGCGACTTTTACGGCACTACACAGGTGGTTATTGAAACCGAGGAAATGATGAAGGCCATCAAGGGGCTGAATAAGGAGACAACCATTTCCGTCACCGGCGCTGTCCGTGAGCGTGAGAGCAAGAATCCTAAGCAGGCCACCGGTGAAATCGAGGTTGTGCCTACCGAAATTAAGGTATTGGGCAAGTGTGTGCATAACAGCCTGCCCTTTGAAATCAACAAGAGCCGGGATGCAGACGAGAATGTCAGATTAAAGTACCGTTACCTTGACCTGCGCAACCCCGCGGTGAAGAGCAACATTATCCTGCGCTGTCAGGTGGTTGCCGAGCTGCGCCGGCTGATGACCGAAAAGGGCTTTTTGGAGATTACCACACCGATTCTGACCGCATCCTCCCCCGAGGGCGCAAGAGATTTTTTGGTGCCTGCCCGTAACCACCCCGGCAAGTTCTACGCCCTGCCTCAGGCACCTCAGCAGTTTAAGCAGCTGCTGATGACCTCCGGCTTTGACCGCTATTTCCAGATTGCACCCTGCTTCCGGGATGAGGATGCCCGCGCTGACCGTACCCCCGGCGAATTTTATCAGCTGGATATGGAAATGGCTTTCGCAAGCCAAAACGATGTGCTGACCACCTTGGAAGAGGTGCTGGTGCCTGTGTTTGAGAAGTTCGGCAAGTATAAGCGGATTTCTCAGGCGCCTTTCCGTCACATTCCCTTTAACGAAGCAATGGAGCGCTACGGCTCCGATAAGCCCGACCTGCGTATTGATTTGGAAGTGCAGGATATTACCGCTGAAGTGCAGGGCTGTGAATTCGGCCCGTTCCAAAATGCAACCGTTAAGGCGGTTGCCGTGGATAACTTCGCAGAGGGCAGAAAGTGGATTGATAAGCTCTTAAATGACGTAGAAGTGCAGACCGGCAACAAGGCCTGCTGGATTAAGGTGGACGAAAACGGCCAGTTTACCGGCGGTGTTTCCAAATTCCTCACCGACTACACGGCAGCCCTCACGGAGAAGCTGAGCTTGAAGCCCGGCAGCTTTGTGTGTATGGCAGCGGGCAAAAAGACCGCCGCCCAAAAGACCGCCGGCGTTATCCGCAATATGATGGGTAAGCGTATCCCCGGTCACTTTGACGAAGAGCAGTATGCAATGTGCTGGATTGTGGACTTCCCCATGTATGAAATGGGCGAAGAAAGCGGCGAGCTGGAGTTCTGCCACAACCCCTTCTCTATGCCTCAGGGCGGTATGCAGGCGCTGCTGGATGCCGAGGGCGACAACGAAAAGCTTTTGGCAATCAATGCAGACCAGTATGACTTGGTGGTCAACGGCTATGAGTCTGCTTCCGGCGCTGTCCGTAACCACGACCCCGAAATTATGGTCAAGGCCTTCCAGATGGTGGGCTTGGGCGAAGAGGACGTGAAGGCAAAGTTCCCCGCAATGTACAACGCCTTTACCTACGGAGCACCTCCCCACGCAGGCGCAGCCCCCGGTGTTGATCGTTTGGTGATGCTGCTCACCGGCGAGGAATCCATCCGTGAGGTTATCACCTTCCCCTTAAACAAGACCGCGCAGGACTTGATGATGGATGCCCCCACAACAGTTTCCCAAAAGCAGCTGGATGATGTGCATATCCTCATTAACGAGAGCCACTTACAGTAAATAAAATGAAACAGGCACTGCCGTCGGCAGTGCCTGTTTTTATATGTTTTTAGTTTTGTGTCCACTTGGCATACAAAGTGATGTCCGAGCCAATGGGGGCGCCGGCGGTTGCCTTTACCTCATTGGAACGTTCAGCCTTGTAGTACCAGCCTTCAAAGGTGTAGCCGTCTGCAGACAGTACCGGCAGGGTTTCCGGCAGGCGGTAGGTGGCTTCGATGGTTTCCGGCTGTGTACCGATGCCCTTGTTGTCAAAGGTGACGGTGCATTGCAGGCGGTCAACCAGCTTGTCGGCAAATGCGGGGTCGATGTAGCTTGCATTGCCGGCAGCGCTGCCATCCACATAGGTGGGGTTCATAATGATGAACTGATACAGGTCTTCCGCGATCTGTGCGTGACCGGCATCGTTGGGGTGTACGTAGTCAGCCAGATACTGGGTCAGGTGATCGTTATCTGCGTTCTTGTAGTACAGATTGCCGTAGCGGTTCAGGTCGATCACGGGAATCTCGTAGTAAGCGCAGGTTTTGATCAGCGCCTCGCAGTAATCCCGCATGGTCCAGCCGGCGGCGTTGACCTTGTTCTGGTCGCCGTGACGGGAGGCAGAATTGTTGACAACACTCAAGTTGACCAGACCGGGGATGGGAGTGACGAAGAAGAATTTGGTATCCTTGCAGGCATCGTCGTTGCGGAGCGCAACCACCTGTTCGCACCAGCGCTTCAGTGCGCCGTAGACGGTTTCGGTGCTGTCCTCTAAGAAAGTGCCCATATCATTGACACCGGCTACAGCGCAGTTAAAGTCGTTGGTGCCCATCATAATGGTGACCACCGCCGCGCCGGAGCAGTTGTTCAGGGTTAACTTTCCGAAATTACATCCGGTTGTGGAGGAGGTGCCGGTACACAGGGTTGTGCCGTTTGCACCCAGATTTGTATAGGTTGCGCCCAGCTTGCCGGCAAGCAGCGTTACATATTTTGCGCTTGTGCCGCTGGCACCGATGCCGTTGGTGATACTGTCACCGATGCAAACGATTTTTTTGCCGCTGTAATAGTCGGAAGACAGAGGCTGTGCTACCAAAACAGGTCCCTCCGGTGTTGTGGGTGTAGAAGGTGTAATGTAGGGCAGGGTTTCATATCCTTCCATTCCTGCTACATGCAAGGCCAAAACAAGTTCATCCAAACTGTTAATCTTTCCGTCAACATTCACATCTGCAGCGGCTTCATTTATAGGTTTAGTATTCATACCTGCTACATACAAGGCTAAATCCAATTCATCCAAACTGTTAATCTTTCCGTCATTATTCACATCACCACAAATCGTTTCCACAACTGCTTCTTCTACAGTTACAAGGCCGCTTGCTGTATGGAAATAGACCTTATCAAGATTTACGTTGTAAATGTCGTGATTGCTATAATCATAGGAGATTTCGATGGGGTAGTCTCCGGTCTCCGCGTCTTCCGCTACTTCAAATACCAGCGTCACAACGGCTCCGTTGTGAGTGATATCTTGGTCGATTGTATCGTTAGCCCAAGACAGGGTATATGGGGAAACCAACTCCGGCTTATGTGCCTGCGTTCCAAGGTTGCCCAGGTCGTTCACTTCAACCAGAGTCAATGCTTCTGTGTCGAAATTCACTTGCAGTGTTGCAGATGCGATACCGGGGTTGTTGGCAAAAGAAATGTTAACAGACACGCTGTTTCCTGCATAAGTCTTTGTTGTATCGGCAAAAATCTTTGGTGCATTTTCCTCATAGGAATAGCCGCAGGCGCAGGAGTAGGTCACGGTGTCAGGATTGTCATCAGGCGACTCCGGCTCTGCAAAGGTAAAACTGTGGGGTTCTGTGTCAAGCACATCATTGCAGCTGCATTCTTTCCAGTGATTTGTTGCGTCATACTTGGTTACATAGTTGTGGGTATGGACAACCTCAGCCGTAACCAGGCAGCCTTCATTCTGACAGGTGTCAGCCGTTGTTGCGTCATCGTCGAATGCGTGAGCCGCTGCGGCTTCTGCAACAGCATCGCAGTTGGCGCACTTGTCAGCGGTGGTGCAGTCGTTATCGAAGGTGTGTGACCGGGGTGCCACTGTTGCGCCACAGTTTGGACAGATGCCGCCTGTTGCGCAGTCAACAACGTGGGTGCATGCGGGGGAAATCTTCAGGTATTGCAGATAGCTGTCAACAGCAGTCATATCTGTGCCGGGAGCAATGTAATCTGCATTTGCTGTGTCGGTGGTCAGGAAGCTCCTGGTGGTGTTCCGATTGTTGGCAACTTTGTATTCTACCAGATGTTCGCCTATGGTCTGGGGGAATCTGGGAAGTTCAGCGCTGGTCCAGCCGGTCTGACCGCCGTTGGCAGTCATATCGATTTCCAGCGTGGCGTTTTCCACAATCACACCGCCGGTTGCGCCGATGGGGTAGGAGTTGCCTTTGCCGATGATTTTTACGTAAGCGCCGTTCTGAATGGTTACGGTCTTGCTTGTCAGCGTGCTGGTATTACCGGTGCCTTGACCGGTTGCGCTTGTCATATAGGCAATACCACGGCCGTTGGTTATGTTGTTTAATACCATACTGCCGCCGTCAATGACCAGCAAGCCGGGAAGATGAGCATCTGTGTCAGCGGAGCCTGCCAAACCGATACAGGGACGGTAGGTGCCGGAAACAGTCAGATTCACATTGGCATCCTTGAAAGTCAAATTGTATTTGGTGCCAATCGCAACGGCGGAATTGCCGGTTGCGGTGACATTACCCACGAGGCTGCCGGAACCGGTTACGGTGGTGCCCAGTGTTGCGGCGAAGTATATAGGATAAGAAGTGGAACTTGCTGCCGTACTGGTGAAGGTGTTGGTTGTGCCTTCCACAGAACTCAGAACAAATGCGCCGTTTGTTGTAACGTTCAGCGCGGCAACGCCACTTTCTGCGGTGGTCAGGGTTGCATTCTTCAGATACAGTGTGGGAGTCTGACCGGTGGTGTAATCCAAATGGATATTCCAGTTGTCAGTGGGCTCACACTGGGTAGCTGCACCGGTGGTTGCATCTGTAGTCGCGTACTTGTGGGTGCCTTCTGCAATGTTTTCCCATGCAAGACCGGTCATTTTCACAGTGATCGCATACTGACCCACTGTTACTTTTTTGCTGTCGCTTACTGCGCTGCAGTTATCACACTGCACATAGTAGGAAGCAAGCGAGGTAGTGGTTGCGGCGCTGGCCAGCTGATCAGATGCCTTGCCGGTGAAGCTGTGGGCAGCGGCGGCAGTTGCCACTGCTTCGCATCTTGCGCACTTGTCAGCAGTGGTGCAATCGTCATCAAATGCGTGAGCGTTGTCTGCAGTTGCTACAGTTGCGCAGTTTGCGCAGATGTCAGCGGTGGTGCAGTCGTTGTCGAAGACGTGGTTTGCCTGAGGCTCTACTGTTGCGCCGCAGTCTGTGCAGATGCCGCCTTTTGTACAGTCAGCTACATTGCATACGTGGGAAATCTTCAGGTAGTCGAGATTTCCGTCAACAGTACTCAAATCAGTTCCCGGTGCGATATAATCAGCATCCTGACTGTCTGCCTCGCTGTTGCCTGTGTACAGGAAACTCTTCGTGGTGTTTTTGTCAGTGCTCAGCTTGTACTCCACGAAATGGGTACCGGTTAACGCAGGGAAGTCGGTAGGCTCACCATATCCGGACCAACCGGTCTTTTCATATTGAAAGGTGCTGTTGGTGATATAAACCTTACCTTCACCGCCCATACCAAAAAGATTGTGGGTCGCATATGCGGAGCAGGTCACTTCAGCACCGTCTGTAATATAGATGTTCTTATCATTTTCATTCAGTTTGCTACCAATGTCAGTACTCGTTCTTAGGTAGCCGATTACCTGACCAATGTAGGAGGTCAGCTTCACCTTACCGCCCTTGAAGGTCACTTCACCGGGGCAGTGCGCTAGGGAAGAACCGCCGGACGCGCCAATGGTAATCGTACCCTGACGACCGCTTTCTGTAAGCAGTTCTGCGTCAGCGTGGTCAAAGGTCAGATCGTAAGCTGTTCTGATCGCAGCGCCAGCCCAATCGGAGGAATCACTGCCGCTTCTGTTTTCGGCGATCAGCTTGCCGGTACCGGTTACGGTTGTGCCTTTCGATGCGGCAAAGAACAGCGGGTTGGAGTTGGACTTCGTAACCGTACTGGTAATTGTATTTGTGCTTCCTTCTACGGAATGCAGAACGAATGCGCCTGTGGTAGTAACGCTGATTGCAGAAACACCCTGCGTTGCTGTGGTCAGGGTTGCATTCTTCAGATACAGTGTGGGAGTCTGACCGGTGGTGTAATCCAAATGGATATTCCAGTTGTCAGTGGGCTCACACTGGGTAGCTGCACCGGTGGTTGCATCTGTAGTCGCGTACTTGTGGGTGCCTTCTGCAACGTCGGTCCATTCAAGACCGGTCATTGCCACGGTGACGGTGGGGGCGGCGGCCATAGCTGTGACAGGAGCCAGAGATGCGATCATAGCCAAAGCCATAACCAAACTCAGCAACCGCTTCCATTGTTTTTTGTTTTCTAACATTTTTCAGATTCTCCTTTTGGTGTAGGAATGATGCTTTTTTTATAGGGTCCCGTGTCCGGAATTGCCACAGAAAACCGGAGCGAGAGACCTATCCTTTGTATCTGGGCTGGCAGGTGAGATTGACACCCAACCGCTTAAAGGTTTTCTCGTCCACAGGAGACAGAATTACAGAGGAGTGCACCTCGCAGCCTCGCAGCTTGCCCAGCTGCTCCATCGCCATTTCCGCCCGGGGGTCGGTGGCGGCGCAAATAGACAGGGCAATCAGCACCTCGTCGGTGTGCAGACGGGGGTTTCGGTTTCCAAAATGGTCTACCTTCAAATGCTGAATGGGGTCAATTACCTCGGGGGCAATCAAATGGAGGGCATCGTCAATTCCGGCCAGTGTCTTCAAGGCGTTGAGCAGCAGCGCTGCCGATGCGCCCAAAAGGCTGGAGGTTTTGCCGGTAACAATGGTGCCGTCGGGCAATTCCATTGCCGCTGCGGGCTTGCCGGTCTGCTCTGCGATTTCCAGAGCCGGCTTAACTACCCGCCGGGCGTCCTCGGTTACGTTTGCCTTTTTCATCAGCAGTTCCAGCTTTAGAATCTGCCCGTTTTCCGCCTTGCCCTGCTTTTGGTCACACAGGGCGGTATAATACCGGCGGACAATCTCCTGCCGGGATGCTTCGCAGCACACTTCGTCATCCACAATGCAGTTGCCCACCATATTCACGCCCATATCCGTGGGGGATTTATAAGGACAGGTGCCCAAAATCCGCTCAAACATCGCAACCAGCACCGGGAATGCTTCCACATCACGGTTGTAGTTGGTGGTGGTTTCCTTGTAGGCTTCCAAATGGAAGGGGTCGATCATATTCACATCGGAAAGGTCAGCAGTTGCCGCCTCGTAGGCTAAGTTCACAGGGTGATTCAGCGGCAGATTCCAAACCGGGAAGGTCTCAAATTTTGCATAGCCTGCTTTTACGCCCCGCTTGTGCTCGTGATAAAGCTGGCTCATACAGGTAGCAAGCTTGCCGCTGCCGGGGCCGGGGGCAGTCACCACAACCAGCTCTCTGGTGGTTTCGATGAAGTCATTTTTTCCGTAGCCAACATCGCTGACGATGTGGGCGATGTTGGCAGGATATCCGGGGATGTCGTAGTGGTGATAGACCTTGATATCCATAGCCTCCAACCGGTCGCAGAAAGCTTTTGCCATACTCTGACCGGAAAAACGGGTAAGTACCACGCTGGAAACGTACAGTCCGAAGCCCCGGAACACATCAATCAAACGAATGACGTCCCGGTCATAGGTGATGCCCAAATCTCCGCGGATTTTGTTTTTCTCAATGTCATCGGCGTTGATGGCGATGACCATCTCCACCTGCTGCTTCAGCTCCAGCAGCATTTGCAGCTTACTGTCCGGCTGAAAACCGGGAAGTACTCTGGATGCGTGATTGTCGTCGTACAGCTTGCCGCCAAACTCCAAATACAGCTTGCCGCCAAACTGGGCGATTCGCTCCCGAATATGGGCAGATTGGGTGCGGATATATTTGTCGTTATCGTAACCCAGCTTCATTATTCCCTCGCCTCTTTTCTGCAGATTTCGCAAAAACAAATACTTTGTTTATTGTATCGGAAATTTTCGAAAATAGCAAGATGCTTTTCTATTTTTTCTAAAAAGGACGTGTTGCAAAAAGCAACACGTCCTTAGCCTTATTTCATTAGCTTGCAAACCAGTTGTGCATAGGCAACAGGGTCGGTTAACGGCAAATCTGCCATCAGCAGCGCCTGCCCGTGGAGCAGCTCGGCGTAGTCCTTTGCCTTTTGGGAATCGCCAATCATTGCTTGTTCCATTGCCTGAACGGCAGGGTGGTTGGGATTCAGCTCCAAAATACGCTGACTGGGGAAGGGCATATCGGGGTTTGCCCGCCGCATATACTTCTCCATTTCAAAGCTCATACCCGTACCGGGGGTCATCATAACGGGAGCATCCCCCAAGGAAGCGGACAGCTTGACCTCTTGCACTGCCTCTGCCAAGGTGTCCTTTACAAAGGTAAGCAGGCCCTGCATTTGCTGGGACTTTTCCTCCAGCTCCTTTTTGTCGTCCTCGCTTTGCAGACCCAAATCCTCGGTAGAGGCGTTGCAGAAGGCTTTTTCTTCGTATTTCATCAAGGTCTGCGCCACAAATTCATCCACCTCATCGGTGAACATCAGCACATCGTAGCCCTTGTCGGCAAGCAGCTTCACCTGCGGCATTTTCGCCAGTCTCTCTACGCTCTCGCCACAAATGTAGTAGATTTTTTCCTGACCCTCTGCCATTGCATCCAAGTAGGCTTTTAGGGTAATCAGCTTGCCTTCCTTGTGGGAGTAGAACAAAAGCAGATCCTGTGTGGCCTCTTTGTGAGCGCCGTAGTTCATCACCGCGCCGTATTTCAGCTGGCGGCCGAACTGGGCGAAGAATTTTTCATAGCTGTCAAAGTCATTGTCCAGCATAGATTTCAGCTCTGCCTTGATTTTCTTTTCAATATTCTTGGCAATCACTGTGAGCTGCCGGTTGTGCTGCAGCATTTCGCGGCTGATATTCAGACTCAAATCCTGACTGTCCACAACGCCCCGGACAAAGCCGAAGTATTCCGGCACCAAATCCTCACAGCTGTCCATAATCATTACGCCGGAGGAATACAGCTGCAAGCCCCGCTTGTAGTCCTTGGAGTAGAAATCAAAGGGCGCTTTCTCGGGGATATACAGCAGAGCCTTATAGGATACCGTACCCTCTGCGCTGGTGTGAACGGTGCGCAGGGGCTTGTTGTAGTCAAAGAACTTTTCCCGGTAGAATTGGGTGTATTCCTCCTCGGTCACGTCCTTTTTTGCTCTGTGCCACAGAGGTATCATAGAGTTGAGGGTATCTTCCTCCATATAGCTTTCGTATTCCGGCTTGTCCTCGGGAGAATCCTCTTTTTTGCGGGATTTGCTTATCTCCATACGAATGGAGTAGCGGATATAATCGGAGTACTTTTTCACCAGCTGACGGATTTCGTATTCCTCCAGAAAACGGGAATACTGCTCGTCGTCGGTATCTGCCTTCAGTGTCATAATGACGTCTGTGCCGGTGGTTTCTCTCTGGGCTTCTTCAATGGTGTAGCCGTCGGTGCCGTTGGAAGTCCACTTCCAGGCAGTGTCCTCGCCGTGCTTTTTGGAAATCACCGTCACCTGCTTGGCGACCATAAACGCCGCATAGAAGCCGACGCCAAACTGACCGATAATGTCAATATCCTCGTTTTTCTCCATCTGCGCCTTGAAGCCCAAAGAGCCGGATTTGCAGATGGTGCCCAAGTTTTCTTCCATCTCCTCTTTGGACATACCGATGCCGTTGTCGGACACGGTAAGAACGCCGGCGTCCTTGTTCCGTGTGATGGTAATGGCAAGGTCGCTGCGGTGAATACCCACCTTGTCATCGGTCAATGCGGTGTATGCCAGCTTGTCAAGGGCGTCGCTGGCGTTGGAGAGGATTTCACGGAGAAAAATCTCCTGATGGGTGTAAATGGAGTGAATCATCAAGTCCAGCAGTCGCTGGGATTCCGCCTTAAATTTTTTCTTAGCCATTGGTTATGCTTCCTTTCATCAGTGCGTTAGCACTCTTTTTATGTGAGTGCTAAAATTATATCACACCCCCAACAAAATGCAACCCCTTTTTGAAAAATTCTCGAAATGTTCATAAAGACGTAGCGCTTTGCCCGAAAAAACTTGGCTCTCCCAATGGGAAAGCCAAGTTTTTTCGCAAACAGCAATCTGTCAGGTGGGGGCAAACAGCTGATCAATGGAGGCAAAGCGGTAGCCGTCAGTCTCCCATTTGGTAAGCAATTCGTCCAGAATTTCTGCATTGGTGCTGGATGTGGAGTGGAGGAGCACCACCGCCCCGTTGTGGATACGGGGGAGGAGCTTGCTGAAGGCCTGCTCCTTGGTGGGCTGGTCATCGTTTTTCCAGTCCACATAGGCAAGACTCCAGAAAACGGTTTTGTAGCCCAATTCCTTTGCCATTTGCAGATTTTCCTGACTGTAAATCCCCTGAGGCGGCCGGTAGTATTTGGGCAGGTCCTTGCCGGTGGTCTGCTTGAACAGCGCTTCCAAATCCTGCAGCTCCTTTGCAAAAGCATCCTTGTCGGACAGCTTGCTCATATCCAAATGGTGCATCGTGTGGTTGCCGACAATGTGTCCCTCGTCCACCATACGCCGCACCAAATCGGCGTTCTTTTCTATGTAGTTGCCCACCAAGAAGAAGGCGGCTGGGACGTTGTGCTTTTTCAGTACGTCCAAAATCTTTTCGGTGCTGCCGTTTTCGTAGCCGGAGTCGAAGGTGAGGTAGATGACCTTTTCCGTTTCGTTCCCTAAGTAGGCGGCATCATACTGCTGCAGCTGCTTGTTTCCTGCCGGACCGGTGGGTGGCTGGCCCTCAGTCCGGAACGATAACCCCCAAGCGCCGGTTTCCAAGGTCAGCCCCCAAAATTGGGTCACTGCTAAAACAACTGCGGCGCAAACCGCCGTCAGCGCAATCCACAAATCTTTTTTGCCCATAGACATATCCCTCCTTGGGAAAGTCTATGGGGAAATGTTTGCTGATATGTGGATAGTTTGTCTTTACAGCAGAAAAGAAAGGTGCTACAATAAAACAAGTTTTTTATAGGAGCGTGAAGCAAATGGGAACGCTGATCAATGCGGCATTGATTCTGCTGGGCGGAATAATCGGTTTGGTGTTCAAGAAAGCTGTCAGCAAGGAAATGGAATATTCCATACATAAAGCCACCGGTGTGGCGGTGTTGATTATCGGTATCTGCGGCGTGCTGTCAGCAATGCTGAAAACCAATGCCGACGGAAGCATTTCCAGCTCCGGGGAGCTGATTTTGGTGGTAAGCCTTGCACTGGGAACCTTTATCGGTGAGCTGCTGAAGCTGGAAACACGGCTGAATAAGGGCTGCAAATGGATTGAAAACAAGTTTAAGATGTCCAATTTTGCCACTGGCTTTATTACATCAACGATGATTTACTGCATCGGCGCTATGGCCATTGTGGGGGCAATCAACGACGGTTTGCTGGGAGACAGCAGCACCCTTGTTACCAAAGGCATTATTGACGGCATTACCTCTGTGGTGCTGGCGGCGTCCTTGGGCTACGGCGTTCTGTTCTCTGCGATACCTATATTAATATATCAAGGCGGTATGACGCTGCTGGCAGGACTGCTGGAAAATGTGCTGGTAGGGGAGCTGCTCAGTAACATCTGTATGGTCGGTTATGCGCTGGTGATGTGTATCGGCATCAACTTCCTTTATAATGGTGATAAGCAGATTAAAACCGTGAATATGCTGCCGGCGCTCCTTGTTCCGGTGGGATATGCACTCATTAAAAATTTAATCGGATAAACTGACAAAAAATATTGAAAAAATTTGTGATTTTTTCTAAAAAAGTTGTTGACAAGAAGCAGGTTTGGTGGTATCATAATCGGGCACGCGTAGGGAAACTACGCCTTGTGCACTGCGATGATGCAGGAGATTGCGCTGAGTAAGCGGTAACTTCTGCGGAGTATGTCCGGTCATCGGGCGGCTGAACTGCTTCTGTTTAGCGCAGCGTATATCGTTGCGGCAGGAGAACGGTCGGCCTTGCGTCGGCCATTTTTCTTGGCTCAAAGTGATACGCACGGTTGCGTTAGCAGAAAGGTTCACCGTACCCAGACACCACGTAAACTGAGTACGAAATTCAAGGAGGAAACAAAACCATGGCAAATCAGGAAATGATTCGCATCCGGCTGAAGGCTTATGACCATCAGCTCATCGATTCCAGCGCAGCAAAGATTGTTGACACTGCAAAGCGCAACGGCGCTGCCGTGTCCGGCCCCATCCCCCTGCCCACCAAGAAGGAAGTTGTGACTATCCTTCGCGCTGTTCATAAGTATAAGGACAGCCGTGAGCAGTTCGAGCGTAGAACCCATAAGAGATTGATCGATATCCTCAACCCCAACCAGAAGACTGTTGAGGCTCTGATGAGCTTGGACCTTCCCGCTGGCGTTGAGATAGAGATAAAGCTGTAATTCCTATACATTATATATAGGAATTCACCGCTGCCCGCACTGAAAAGCATCGGGCGACGGGTCATGTTGGCAGGAAGACCCAATGCTTCCGTCAACCAATAACCTAAAAAAGGAGAAAACCAAAATGCAAAAAGCTATCATCGGCAAGAAAGTGGGTATGACCCAGATCTTCGATGAGACCGGCAAGGTAATCCCTGTTACCGTTGTGGAAGCAGGCCCCTGCACCGTAACTCAGAAGAAGACCATCGAGACCGACGGCTACGAAGCCGTACAGCTGGGTTTTGAGTCCGTTAAGGAAGCAAAGCTCACCAAGCCTGAGGCTGGCCACCTGAAGAAGGCCGGCGTTGAGGCTGTCAAGCACCTGAAGGAGTTCCGTCTGGAAGACTGCTCTAGCCTGAATGTGGGCGACGTAGTTAAGGCTGACACCTTCGCAGCTGGCGACTGGATCGACGTGACCGGTATTTCCAAGGGCCACGGCTATCAGGGCGTCATCAAGCGCCACGGCGCACACCGTACCGATATGACCCACGGCGGCGGTCCTGTTCACCGTCACGCTGGTTCTATGGGTGCTTCCTCTCATCAGTCCCGTATCTTCCCCGGCAAGATTGGCGCCGGTCAGATGGGCAATGAGCAGGTTACCATTGAGAACCTGGAAGTTGTAAAGGTAGATGCAGAGCTGAATATGATCGTTATCCGCGGCGCCATTCCCGGCCCCAAGGGCGGTCTGGTCTACATCCGCAACACTGTGAAGACCCACAAGGTAAAGCAGGCTGGTGCAGATATCAGCAAGAACCCGCAGAAGGCTTCCGGCAGAAACCCCCAGAAGGCTTCCGCAAGAAATGGCTAAGGAAAGGAGAACTTGAGATATGCTTAAGACTAATGTTTTGGATATGTCCGGCAAGGTTGTGGGCGAGATTGAGCTCTCCGAGGCTATTTTCGGCATTGCTCCCAACCAGTCCGTGGTTCACGACGTTGTTAAGAACCACTTGGCAAACCTCCGTCAGGGCACCCAGTCTGCTCTGACCCGCGCTGAAGTTTCCGGCGGTGGCCGTAAGCCTTGGCGTCAGAAGGGCACCGGCCGTGCCCGTCAGGGTTCCACCCGCGCTCCTCAGTGGACACACGGTGGTATCGCATTCGCTCCCAAGCCCCGGGATTACAGCTACACCCTGAACAAGAAGGCCAAGCGTCTGGCTCTGAAGTCTGCGCTGAGCGCTAAGGCTGCCGAGGCCGCAATCGTGGTCATCGACGAGATCAAGATGGACGCACCTAAGACCAAGGAATTTGCTGCTTTCCTGAACGCTGTTGGCGTACAGGGCAAGGCTCTGGTTGTTACCGCTGCGGCAGACGCCAACGTGGTGAAGTCCGGCCGTAACATCGCCGGCTGCCAGGTAACCTTCGCAAACCTGCTGAACGTTTACGATGTTGTGAACGCCGGTCAGCTGGTAGTTGATAAGGCAGCCCTCCAGAAGATTGAGGAGGTATTCGCATAATGAACGCTTACGATATCATTATTAAGCCGGTTATCACCGAGCAGTCTATGGAAGATGTTGCTGACAAGAAGTACGTTTTCCAGGTGGCTATCAATGCCAACAAGACCGAGATCAAGGCCGCTGTCGAGGAAATCTTCGGCGTTAAGGTGGCAAAGGTCAACACCATCCGCACTCTGGGTAAGGTAAAGCGCACCGGTGCTTATCCCGCCGGCCGCCGTGCTGAAACGAAGAAGGCTATCGTTACCCTGACCGCTGATTCCAAGACCATCGAGTTCTTCGAAGGTATGGTCTAAACCAATCTCAATAAAGGAGCGAAACGCAAATGGCTATTAAAACATTTAAGCCTTACACCCCGTCCAGAAGAAACATGACTGTTTCTGCTTTCGAGGGTGTTGACAAGAAGGCAAAACCTGAGCGTAGCTTGGTTGAGACCCTGAAGAAGAACGCCGGTCGCAACAGCTATGGTCACATCACCGTCCGTCATCGCGGCGGCGGCAACAAGCGTAAGTACCGTATCATCGACTTCAAGCGTCAGAAGCTGGATATGGAAGCTACTGTTGAGCGTCTGGAATACGACCCCAACCGCAGCGCCTTCATTGCTCTGATTAAGTACGAAGACGGCACACTGAGCTATATTCTGGCACCTAACGGTCTGAAGGCCGGCGACAAGGTGGTTTCCTCCGCCTCCGCCGACATCAAGCCCGGTAACTGCCTGCCCATCGCCAACATTCCTGTTGGTACCGTTATCCACAATGTAGAGCTGCAGCCCGGCCACGGCGCACAGCTGGTCCGCTCCGCCGGTACCGCTGCTCAGCTGATGGCTAAGGAAGGCGAGCTGGCACAGGTCAGACTGCCCTCCGGCGAAGTTCGCTACATCCGCACCAACTGCACCGCATGTATCGGTCAGGTTGGCAACGTGGATCACGAGAACGTTCACATCGGTAAGGCCGGCCGTACCCGTCATATGGGTATCCGTCCCACCGTCCGCGGTTCTGTTATGAACCCCAACGACCACCCCCACGGTGGTGGTGAGGGCCGCGCACCTGTTGGCCGCAGCGGACCTGTTACTCCCTGGGGCAAGCCTGCTCTGGGTTACAAGACCCGTAAGACTAAGGCACGCACTGACAAGTTCATTGTCAAGCGCAGAAACAGCAAGTAAGGAGGAAATGATATGTCTAGAAGTATCAAAAAGGGCCCTTTCGTTGCTCCTGAGCTGTACAAGCGCGTTGAGGAGCTGAACAAGGCCGGCGATAAGAAAGTTCTGAAGACCTGGTCCAGAGCTTCCACCATTTTCCCCTCCTTTGTCGGTCACACCATCGCTGTCCACGACGGCCGGAAGCACGTTCCCGTCTATATCACTGAGGATATGGTCGGCCACAAGCTGGGTGAGTTCGTTCCCACCCGTTATTTCCGCGGTCACTCCGGCAGCAAGACCGCCAATTCCAAGTAAGGAGGTACTGAAATGGAAGCATTTGCACATGTAAAGTACGTCCGTATGTCTCCCCGTAAGGTGAAGCTGGTTTGCGACATGATCCGGGGTAAGGACGTGAAGACCGCCGCTGCATACCTGAGCCAGACTTCCAAGGCCGCTTGCGAGCCTATGGCAAAGCTGCTGAAGAGTGCTGTGGCTAACGCTGAGCACAATCATCAGATGAATGCGGACAACCTGTACGTTTCCACCGTGAAGGCCGATCCCGGCCCCATTCTGAAGCGTGGCCGTATCGCATCCCGTCGTGGTTTCGTCCGTATCAATAAGAGAACCACTCACATCACTCTCGGTGTGAGCGAGAAGGCTTAACAGGAGGTAGCTATGGGTCAGAAAGTTAATCCCCATGGACTGCGTGTTGGCGTAATCAAAGACTGGGACTCCCGCTGGTATGCCCGTGAGGACAAGGTGGGCGACCTGATTGTCGAGGATTACAACATCCGTAAGTATCTGAAGGAAAAGCTGTACGCCGCTGGCGTAGCTAAAATTGAAATCGAGCGCAGCAACGGTAAGGTTAAGATCAACATCAACTGCTCTCGTCCCGGCGTTGTTATCGGCAAGGCCGGTGCTGAAATTGAGAACCTGCGTAAGGACGTGGAAGCCCGTCTGGGCAAGGCTGTGAATCTTAACATCGTTGAGATTCGCTCTCCCGACCTGAACGCACAGCTGGTAGCAGAGAACATCGCTGCTCAGCTGGAGAAGCGTATTTCCTTCCGCCGTGCAATGAAGAAGGCAATGCAGCAGGCAACCCGTCTGGGTGCTAAGGGCATCAAGGTGACCTGCGGCGGCCGTCTGGGCGGCGCTGAAATCGCTCGTAGCGAAAGCTACCACGAAGGCACTATCCCCCTGCAGACCATCCGTGCTGACATTGAGTACGGCTTCGCTGAGGCTGCCACCACTTACGGCCGCATCGGTGTAAAGGTTTGGATCTACAAGGGTGAGGTTCTGGATACCACCCTGCGCACCTCTGCTCCCGAGCCCGCTCCCCGTGAGCGCCGCGAGCGTCGTAACGACCGCCGTCAGGGCGGCGAGCGCAATGGCGAGCGTCGTAATGACCGCCGTCAGGGTGACCGTCCCAACTACCGCAGAGAAGGAGGTAACCGCTAATGCTGATGCCTAAAAGAGCAAAGCACCGTAAGGTTCAGCGTGGTCGTATGACCGGTGCTGCTACCCGCGGTAATAAGGTTGCCTACGGTGAGTTCGGCATTCAGGCTTTGGAGCCCGGCTGGATTACCGGTAATCAGATTGAGGCAGCCCGTATCGCCATGACCCGTTACACCAAGCGTGGTGGTAAGGTCTGGATCAAGATTTTCCCCGACAAGCCTTATTCCAAGAAGGG
>SVKL01000019.1 GCA_015068495.1 Oscillospiraceae bacterium
CCCAAAAACCCTGTAAAATAAAGGATTTTTAAAACTCTTGGTGAATACTTGACACGTGGAGACGATTTGGGAAGAATTGTGATTCCTAAGGAAATTCGGAGAACTCTCCGCATTCGTGAGGGCGACCCCCTTGAAATTTATACCGAGAAGGATGGCGGCGTGATTTTCCGCAAGTACTCACCTATGAGCGACCTGCAGGATTTTGCTGTGCAGATTTGCGAATCCATCGGCTCTGCCACCGGCAGAATTGCCGCGGTTTCCGACCGGGATGCCATCATCGCCCTGTCCGGCGCGCCAAAGCGGGAGCTGATGGACAAGCCCAACTCCCCGGAGCTGGATAAGCTGATGGAGCAGCGCACCCACTATCTCTGCAAGCCCGGCGATGCCCCTGTCCATCCCACCGACAGCACGGAAAAATACCGCTTGGGCGTGGCGTCTCCCATTTTGTCCCAAGGGGATTTGATGGGCTGCGTGATGCTGCTGTTAAACGACGACAGCGCCCCTGTCACCGAGGCCGACCAAAAGCTGACCCAAACCATCGCAGGCTTTTTAGGCAAGCAAATGGAAAGCTGAGCAATTTCCGCTTTTTCCCTGGGGAAAAGCGGAAATTTTTATTGCTTTTTTGCCGTAATATACTATAATAAACCCGTTGAAATTATCAAAAAGAGGTTATTTTATGGCGAGTGTAGCAGCTCCCGACTTGCGGGAGAATAAAATGGGCGTAATGCCCGTGGGAAAATTACTGCTGAATATGGCGCTGCCGCTGGCGATTTCTATGCTGGTGCAGGCTTTCTACAACGTGGTGGACAGCTTCTATGTGTCCCGGATTTCCGAGAGCGCCGTTACCGCGCTGGGTATGGCGTTTCCTGTGCAGAACTTGATGATCGGCTGCGCCACCGGCGTGGGCGTGGGTATGAACGCGCTGCTGAGCAAATCCTTAGGAGAGGGTAACCGGAAGCGGGCCAATCAAGCGGCGGGCAACGGATTGTTTCTGTCCATTTGCTTCGTGCTGGTGTTTATGGTGTTCGGCTTTGTGGGCGCGAGACCCTTCTACCGGATGCAATCCCAGGTGGCAGAGACCATTGAAAACGGCACTGCTTACATTTCCATTTGTTCTATCTTCTCGCTGGGCATTTTCGTGGAAATCATCGGCGAGCGGCTGCTGCAGGGCTCCGGCCGCACGGTGTACACCCTGTTCACCCAAGGCTTAGGCGCTGTGCTGAACATCATCTTAGACCCGGTGTTCATTTTCGGTTACGCGCCTTTGGGAATTGCCCCGATGGGCATTGCCGGCGCAGCGGTGGCAACGGTCGTCGGCCAGTGGGTGGCGGCAATTATGGCGCTGATTTTCAACTTCACCTGCAATCCGGACGTACAGCTGCGGCTGAAATATATGCTCCCCCGGAAGGAAATTGTGCAGAAAATTTTCGCCGTGGGCATTCCGTCTATTGTGATGATGGCAATCGGCTCGGTGATGAATTTCGGTATGAATCAGATTTTTCTGAGCTTCAAGGACTATGGCGAGACCGCCGCAGGCGTTTTCGGTATCTACTTTAAGCTGCAAAGCTTTGTGCTGATGCCCCTGTTTGGCATCAACAACGCGTCCATTTCTATCATTGCCTTTAACTACGGCGCCCGGCAGCCCAAGCGGATTACCAAGACGCTGAAGCTGGCAGTGGGCACGGCGATGACCATTATGCTGGTGGGCTTGACCGTATTCCAGCTGTTCCCCGACCAGCTGTTGGGAATTTTCCAGCCCTCGGAAACCTTTATGGCGCTGGGACGCAGCGCGCTGCGGATTGTGAGCATCCATTTTCCCATTGCCGCTGTTGGCATCGCCTTGGGCGCAAGCTTTCAGGCGCTGGGCAACGGCATTTACTCCACCATTACCTCCCTGTGCCGGCAGCTGATTGCGCTGCTGCCTGTGGCGTTTTTGCTGAGTCTAACCGGAAATGTCCACGTAGTTTGGTGGGCATTCCCCGTTGCAGAGGTGGTCAGCTTAATCGTAACCCTGATTCTCTTTGCAAGAATTTACAAGCAGAAAATAAAGCCTCTTATGGAGGCATAAGGATACGGGCGTGCAGCTTTTGCACGCCCGTAAAACTTGCCCTTTGCATAGAAAAAGCACCCCATACGGGGTGCTTTTTTGCGGTATCTTAGTACATTCCGCCGGCCTGAGCAGCAGCTGCCATTGCAGCGGCGTCTGCCTCGGGAGCGGGCTTGTCGGCAACCAAGCTTTCGGTGGTCAGCACGCAAGCGGAGATGGATGCGGCATTTTCCAAAGAGGAACGGGTGACCTTGGTGGGGTCAACGATGCCGTTTTCAATCATATCCATATAGGTTTCGGTGTAGGCGTTGTAGCCGTAGCCAACCTTCTTGGAAGACTTAATCTTCTCGAATACCACGCTGCCGTCCACGCCGGCGTTCTGAGCAATCTGACGGATGGGAGCCTGCAGAGCGGTGGCAATAATCTTAGCGCCGGTCTTCTCGTCGCCGGACAGCTTAGCAATCAGCTTTTCCACAGCGGCAATGGCGTTGACCTGAGCGGTACCGCCGCCGGCAACAATACCCTCTTCCACAGCGGCGCGGGTAGCGTTCAGAGCATCCTCAACACGGAGCTTCTTTTCCTTCATAGCAACCTCGGTCTGTGCGCCGACCTTGATCACGGCAACACCGCCGGAGAGCTTTGCCAAGCGCTCCTGCAGCTTTTCTCTGTCGTAATCGGAGGTGGTGGTGGCGATAGAAGCGCGAATCTGCTGTGCCCGAGCCTTGATATCCTCGGCAGAGCCGTCACCGTCTACGATGGTGGTGGTGTCCTTGGTAACCACGATCTGACGGCAGTGACCCAAGTCGGTCAGCTGTGTCTCGGTCAGCTCCATATTCAGCTGGCTGGAAATCACAGTGCCGCCCGTCAGGATTGCGATATCCTGCAGCATTTCCTTGCGGCGGTCGCCAAAGCCGGGTGCCTTCACGCAAACCACGTTGAAGTTGCCACGCAGACGGTTCACAAGCAGGGTAGCCAAAGCGTCGCCCTCAACGTCCTCGGCAATGATCATCAGCTTCTTGCCGGACTTGACAACAGGCTCCAAAATGGGCAGAATCTCCTGAATGGAGGTAATCTTCTTATCGGTAATCAGCAGGTAAGCGTCGTCCAGAACAGCTTCCATCTTGTCGGTATCGGTGACCATATAGGGGGAGATGTAGCCCCGGTCGAACTGCATACCCTCAACTACGTCCAAGCCGGTCTCAGCGGTCTTAGACTCCTCGATGGTGATGACACCTTCGGTGCCAACCTTCTCCATAGCCTCGGCAATCAAAGCGCCGATGGACTCGTCGCCGGAGGAAACGGTACCGACGCGGGCGATGTCGGCAGCGCCGTTAACGGGAACGGAGTGCTCCTTGATGGCAGCAACCGCAGCTTCCACAGCCTTCTCGATACCCTTGCGCATTACCATAGGATTCGCGCCGGCGCTGAGGTTCTTCAGACCCTCCCGGGTGATGGCCTGCGCCAAAACGGTAGCGGTGGTGGTGCCGTCACCGGCAACATCGTTGGTCTTGGTAGCCACTTCGCGAATCAGCTGAGCGCCCATATTCTCAAAGGGGTCTTCCAGCTCCACTTCCTTGGCGATGGTCACGCCGTCATTGGTCACCAGCGGTGCGCCGAACTTCTTGCCCAGCACCACGTTGCGGCCCTTGGGGCCCAAGGTTACCTTAACGGTATCGGCCAGCTGGTCGATGCCGGCTTGCAGCTTCTTACGGGCTTCCTCGCCGTAAACAATCATCTTTGCCATAATACTTCCTCCTAAAATCAGTCAGTTACGACAGCCAAAATTTCTTCCTGCTTGACGAACTTGTAGTCCTCGCCGTCCAGCTTGATGTCGTTGCCAACGAAGTTGCCAACCACGACCTTGTCGCCGGGCTTAACGGTTACGGTTACGTCCTTAGTGCCGGGGCCAGCGGATACTACTTCGTAAATGCCGGGCTTTTCCTTGGCGGTGGTTGCCAGAATGATGCCGGATGCGGTAGTTTCCTGCGCCTCAGCGGCTTTCAGCAGAATGTTGTCTGCCATAGGTTTCAGTTTCATAATTGTTGCCTCCATATTTGTTTTAGATTGCAGGGATGCTGCAAATATCTATATTTTTGGGGTTTAGCACTCTTGCCCTTTGAGTGCTAACAGCAGTATCATAACAGACTCTATAAGAAAAAGCAAGAGGTATTTGCGGAATTTCTATGAAAATTTTGTAAATCCTTAACAACACCGTCATTGCGAGGAGCGTAGCGACGTGGCAATCTCCTGCTGAAACAGAGGATTGCCTCCGGCGGGTGACTTTCTTGTTCCGGCAAGAAAGTCACCAAAGAACCGGCCAAAGGGGGAGCGACCCGACCGCCGCCGGTGGCGGAAACAGGGAGGGGAGCGAGTGGCAGTGGTCGATAGCTGACGAAGGCGATTAGCCGAGGAAGATATCGGGAACCACAACAGGGACAACGAGACGCCGTATCCTATTGCGGTGCCCTGTGCGCCTTGGCGATAAAACGCCTGCGTTGCCCACAGACCGCAGCTACTCGCTCGAGTCGCTTAATCTGCCACAGGCAGCGCTCCTCTCGCTCCCCCTTAAGAATCCCCCGGGCCCTTCTATTTCAGTGCGGAAGAAGGTTTCAAATTCTATATGTAGAGGGTGACCGGTGGTCACCCCTGCAATTTTATTTACAACTGGTCTAAGTTCAGACGGTAAGGCTCTAAGCAGCTTTGGATAAACCAGTCCAGCTCCGGGCGGTTCATTTTTTCCATAGCCGCCATTGTCGCCTTTTCCGCGGAATCAAACTCTGTGTTGCCTGCCTTCTGCTCCTCGATACATTTAATATAAGCAGAGAGCTTGTCTGCTGCCTTCACAATGGGGGTAATTTCCCCGTCGGACTCCAACACATAAGCGGCATAGCTCTCCTGCAAGGCAACCGGCAGCAGGGAAAGCAGCTTTTCTCCGGCAATGCGTTCCACCTGCTTATAGGCGTCCTGAATGGCGGGGTTATAGTATTTAATCGGTGTGGGCATATCGCCGGTGAGAATTTCTGAGGCATCGTGATACAGGGCAGCCACAGCGCAGGCGTCCGGATTGGGGGTGGGAAGCTTCAGAATATCCCGCCGGATCAGCGCCAAAGCGTGGGCAAGCACAGCCACTTGGTGGCTGTGCTCCTGAATATTCTCAGAAAAGGTGTTGCGCATCAGCCCCCAACGGGTGATGTATTTCATTCGCCCCAAAAGGGCGTAAAACTCATTGGCCATTTTCAATCATTTCCTTTAAGCAAGCGAATAAATCCTTGGGGTGCTGGCAGAAGTGGGTGGCGCCCTGTTGGGCAAGATACTCCCGTTCCCGGAAGCCCCACAGCACACTCAGACAGGGTACGCCGGCATTTTTCGCCGTCTGCACATCCACCTCGCTGTCGCCCACGTAGATGCACTTTTCCACACCGAGGGCCTGCATACCTTGATATAGCATATCGGGCGCCGGCTTTCTGGGGCAGCTTTCGCTTTCACCCAAGGCAAAAATCCCGTCGCCGAAATACTCCTTGCACAGGGGCTTGGTGGCAATGTCCGGCTTGTTGGACACCACTCCGATGGGGTACGCCTGTCCAATCTCTGTCAAAGCTTCCAAAATGCCGTCATAGGGGCGGGTTTTGATTTTGGAGTGGGTGGCATAGTAAGCCTGATAGGTCTTCAGCGCCTCCTGCAAAGGAGGGTCTGTCTCCTTGCCGGGCAGGGCGTAGCGGATCAGGTTCTCTGCGCCGTAGCCCACAAAGGTTTTTACTGCCTCGATGGTATGCTCCGGGCAGTGATAATAACGCATTGTATAGTTCACGGCATCTGTCAGATCCTCAAGGGTGCTGAGCAAAGTGCCGTCCAAATCAAATAAAATACCGGTTTTCATAGTCTGTTTTTCAGCACGCGAATGTCCTCTCCCACAAAGGGAAGCAGCTGGAAGCTGCCCTGCAAACGGGAAGCAATCTGGGGAGAGTATCGCTGGCCAAGTTCCTCCATACTTAAATTGGTAGAGATGAGCATCGGCTTGCCGGAAAGCAGCCGGTCATTTAACAGGGTATACAGAGCGGCGGTGACAAAATTGCCCGGCAGCTCTGTGCCCAAATCGTCCACAATCAGCAAATCGCAGCCCGTAAGCTTTGCCACCTCCCGGGCGCTGTCCTCATCGGGGTGAAAACGGTCCTTTTCCAGCTTGGCAAACAAATGGGCAGCGGTTTCGTAGGCAACCGAGTAGCCCTGCTCCGCCACCTCCCGGGCAACGGAGGCAGAGAGCATGGTTTTGCCCAAGCCTGTGCCGCCGTTAAACAGCAGGTTGCCGCTGTTTCGGGTAAAGCTTCCGGCATACTTGCGGCAAATTTCCAAAATGCGGGTCATAATGTCCCGGGGACTGGCGCCGTACTTGGGGTCGGTTTCCTCGGAATAGTAGTCCAAACGGAAATTGCGGAAGCACTGGTCGTCGGAAGCCAGCAGGGACAATTCCTTCTTCTGCTCCTGCCGGCACAGCTCCGTTAAGCACCGGCACATAGTGCTGCCAACGTAGCCCGTGCCGCCGCACAGGGGGCAAAGGGGTTGTTCGTCTAAATATTCCGGAGGGAAAGCCGCAGAAATCAGGTCTTTCCGCTCCGCCTGCAAAGCCAAATTTGCCTGCCGCACCAGCGAAAGGGCTTCTTTGCCGTCCTCGCCCTTGGCAAAGGAGGCCTGCACTGCCTGCACCATAGAGGCGCGCAGCTGCTTGTCGATTTCCCGGACACGGGGCAGCTTGGCATAAATTTCCTGTTGCCGCGCCTGCTGCTTGGATTCGTGATCAGCGCGCTTGCTTTCCAGCGCCCTGCGGGCACGACGTACTACGTCACTGCTGTATGCCACGGATTATCCCTCCTTCAAAACCTTTTGAAATGCGGTCAGCTCTGCCTGACCCAGTTTGCCGGACCCACCCTTGGGAACCGGCTTCTTTTCGCCGGAAGCCACCTGCTCCAAGGTGTAGAGCCCCGCCTCGTGCCAGCGGGTAAGAATTTTGTTCATATACGCCCAGCTAAGCCCGCCGGTGTTCAGGCAGGTGCGCTCGTAAGCCAGCGCCAAAACGCCGTCCTCAAAGCCCATATCCAGCCAAGCTTTTGCGTATTTTTCCTCGCCTGGGGTCAGATTTCTGCCCCGAATCTGCAAAAGCTCCATTAGTTTCCCCAGCTGACTGCGGCGCAGGTTTTGGTTTTGGATAAAGGCTACAGCCTCTTCCAAGGTGTCAATGCCTTGCTCCGCCCAGAAATAGGCTTCCTTTTCGATGGTGCGCAGGCTGGGGTTGCGAAGCTTGCCCATAGCCCGGGAACGCTCCTTGCAGTAGCACACCAGCACCGAAATCACCTCGGCAGGCAGGCCTAAGTAACGGATAAAGCCCAAAAGAATTTTCAGCTCCTCGGTGTTCAGGTTTCTTCCCAGCACCCGCTGCACCTCTCCGTAGAGGGATTGGAAGCCCTTGTCTGCGTCCATTGCCAAATATACGTCCTGCTCGGTGTATTGGGGACGCTCGCCGGAAAACACCGGGGTATTTCGCTTCTCCTCCCACAGCCCCAGCTGCCGCAAGGTCGCCATGGCGCAGGAAATGCGGGTATGGGAAAGCCCCAGCGACTGCTCTGCCTGCGCCGGGTCGTTTCCTGCCGACAGGTAAAGGAACAAAAGGGCTGCGTCGGGATTTTTTGCGCACAGCAGCTTATGGACTTGGGTTTGGGAGATATGTAGTTCGTTCATAGGCTGCTCCTTTCTCAAACGTCAGTTAGAGTTATTATAACACAGGTTTTTTTGCCGCACAACGGCACAAAGGAGAAGATTTTATAGAAAAATAGGTGTAAATTTTGGAACATCACAGTATCTTGTGGTGAAAAATTTTTCAACCACAAGTCCTTTTGGTTTGGGACGGCCTGCGGATACAATATATAATGTATAAAAACCCGCCGCCTGCAAATTGCATATCTTTTCACAGTTTGTTCAAAATATTTTCAGCGGTTTCCTATTGACATTTTTAGCACTCTCTGTTATACTCTGCTTAGCACTCAGGCGCAAAGAGTGCTAACACAGAAAAAGGAGGAGCACAAATGGAACTGACAGAACGGAAAAAGAAGGTACTGCGCAGCGTGGTTGACCTGTATATCCAGACCGCTGAGCCTGTAGGTTCCAAGGCAATTACGGAATTGCCGGATATGAACTACTCCTCCGCAACCATCCGCAACGAGATGGCAGACCTCACCGCCATGGGCTACTTGGAGCAGCCCCACACCAGCGCAGGCCGGGTGCCTGCCGCCGCCGGCTACCGGCTGTATGTGGATGAGCTGATGGCAGACTACCGCCTTTCCATCGACGAAACCCAGTCCATCAACACCGCCATTGAAGAAAAGATGCAGCGTGTGGATAAGATGCTGGAAAAGGTTGCAAAATTAGTAAGCCAAGCCACAGATTTGCCGGCGATTTCCGTTGCTTCCCGCCACGGCGGCGCAACTGTAAAGCGCTATGACCTGATTTTGGCAGGGCAGGGCAGCGTGATTTTGGTGGTAATGCTTTCGGATGAGCAGGTGGTCAATAAGCTGATGAAGCTGCCGGTTACCGTAGAGCAAACGGATTTGCAGGTGCTCTCAGCGGTGCTGAACGCCACCATGACCGACCTTTCTCCGGAGGAATTCACCCCGGAGCTGCTGGAGCGTGTGATGAGCGCCGCAGGAAATGCATCGGCATTGGTTCCGGTGATTATGGAGTTTACCGCAGAGACCCTCCGGGGACACGGCAGCACCAATATGGCGGTGGCCGGTCAGATGCGGATTTTGGGTCAGCCGGAATACCGGGATGTGGACAAAGCCCAAAAGGTGATGTCCTCGCTGGACGAGGAGGCTCTTTCCAACCTGCCTGCCATTATGCAGAACCAAAACGGCACCAAGGTGCTGGTGGGTCCTGAAAATGTGGCGCAGGAGCTGAAGGACACCTCGGTGGTTATGACCAAATTTGATATCGGCGACGGTATGCAGGGTATGATCGGCGTGGTTGGCCCTACCCGGATGGACTACGCAAAGGTTACCGCAAGACTTTCCTACTTTGCAGAGAGCCTGTCCAAGCTGTTTGCCAAACCGGAAACTCCCGCTCTTCCCGGCGGAACAGAAGAAACCCACAAGGAGGCGTAAAGCGTGGCAAAGAAAAAGGAAGAAAAGACAGAAACTCCCGTAACCGAGGAAGTGGCAGAGGAAGTGGCAGAAGCTGCTACCGAAGCACCCGAGGTGAATGAATGGGAGGAAAAATACAACGCCGAGCACGACAGCTACCTGCGTTTGGCTGCGGACTACGATAACTTCCGCAAGCGCACCGTTAAGGAAAAGGAAGCCTCCTACGGCAACGGCAAGGCCGATGCGGTGGAGAAAATCCTGCCGGTGTACGATAACTTGGAGCGTGCGCTGAATCAGGAAACCCAAGACGAGGCCTACAAAAAGGGCGTGGAGATGACGATGACCCAGCTGGTTGGCATCCTAAACGGCTTGGGCGTGGAGATTTTCGGCAATGTGGGAGATACATTCGACCCTAATCTGCACAACGCAGTGATGCACGTAGATGACGAAAACTTCGGTGAGAATACCATCTGTCAGGTGTTCCAAAAGGGCTTCAAGCTGGGCGACAAAATCGTCCGCTTTGCAATGGTACAAGTAGCAAACTAAATTGACAATTGAAAATTGACAATGGACAATGAACACATCTTATAACGCAGACATAGCTGAATTGTCAATTGTCCATTAAAATTATATATAATTTTCTATTAGGAGGATTTTATTATGGGTAAGATTATCGGAATTGACTTAGGTACAACCAACTCTTGTGTTGCTGTTCTGGAAGGCGGCGAGGCAGTTGTCATCGCCAATGCCGAAGGCGGCAGAACCACCCCCTCTGTGGTGGCATTCTCTAAGACCGGCGAGCGTATGGTAGGTCAGGTGGCAAAGCGTCAGGCTGTTACCAATGCCGACCGCACCATCTCTTCCATCAAGCGCCATATGGGCGAGGACTACAAGGTAACCATCGACGGCAAGGGCTACACCCCGCAGGAAATTTCCGCAATGGTGCTGCAGAAGCTGAAGGCAGATGCAGAAAGCTACTTGGGACAGAGCGTTACCGAGGCAGTTATCACCGTTCCTGCATACTTCTCTGATGCCCAGCGTCAGGCTACCAAGGACGCAGGCAAAATTGCCGGCTTGGATGTGAAGCGTATCATCAACGAGCCCACCGCAGCTGCGCTGGCTTACGGCTTGGACAAGGACAGCGACCAGAAGATTATGGTCTATGACCTTGGCGGCGGTACCTTCGACGTTTCCATTTTGGAAATCGGCGACGGCATCGTGGAAGTGCTGGCTACCGCCGGCGACACCCGCTTGGGCGGCGACGACTTCGACGAGCGGATTATGGACTATTTGGTTACTGAATTCAAGAAGGCAGAGGGCATCGACCTGAAAAATGACAAGGTTGCTATGCAGCGTCTCCGCGAGGCTGCCGAGAAGGCAAAGATTGAGCTTTCCGGTATGACCACCACTGCCATCAACCTGCCCTATATCACCGCTGATGCTACCGGCCCGAAGCACTTGGATGTGACCTTGAGCCGCGCCAAGTTCGACGAAATGACCCGTGACTTGGTAGAGCGTACTCTGAAGCCTGTCCGTCAGGCTATGCAGGACGCAGGACTGAATGCTTCCGACCTGCACAAGGTGCTGCTGGTTGGCGGTTCTACCCGTATTCCTGCTGTGCAGGAGGCTGTTAAGAACCTCACCGGCAAGGAAGGCTTCAAGGGCATCAACCCCGACGAGTGTGTGGCGCTGGGCGCAGCCATTCAGGGCGGCGTGCTCACCGGCGATGTGAAGGATGTGGTTCTGCTGGACGTAACACCCCTGTCTTTGGGTATTGAGACCATGGGCGGCGTGTTCACCAGACTGATCGACCGTAACACCACCATTCCCGTGCGCAAGAGCCAGATTTTCTCCACCGCTGCTGACAATCAGCCTGCCGTGGATGTTCACGTGCTGCAGGGCGAGCGTGAAATGGCCGCTTACAACAAGACCTTGGGCCGCTTTGAGCTCACCGGCATTGCTCCCGCACCCCGTGGCGTACCTCAGATTGAGGTTTCCTTCGACATCGATGCCAACGGTATCGTAAAGGTTTCCGCCAAGGACTTGGGCACCGGCAAGGAGCAGCAGATTTCCATCACTGCCTCCACCAACCTGAGCCAGGAGGACATCGACAAGGCTGTGAAGGAAGCTGAGCAGTTTGCCGCTGAGGATAAGGCAAAGAAGGAAGAGGTTGACACCCACAACAACGCCGAGCATCTGATTTATCAGACCGAGAAGACCTTGGGCGAGCTGGGCGATAAGGCTACTGAGGAAGAGAAGGCTGCGGTACAGGCTGCTATTGACAAGCTGAAGGAAGCCAACAAGGGCACAGACCTGCAGGCTATCAAGGATGCAATGGACGAAGCCCAGAAGGCTTTCTACCCCATCGCACAGAAGATGTATCAGAACGCCAACCCCGAGCAGGGCTGCGCCGGCGATTGCAATACTTGCGGTGACGACGGCGTTGTAGACGCTGACTACACCACTGTAGACTAAAAACCAACCCAAAGGGGCGGGAAATCCGCCCCTTTTTGGACGTATCAGAGGTGAAACTCTATGGCAGAAGAAAAACGTGACTATTATGAGGTGCTGGGTGTTGATAAAAATGCCAGCGCCGAGGAAATAAAGAAAGCCTACCGCAAGAGCGCTATGAAATACCACCCCGACCGCAACCCCGGCAACAAGGAAGCCGAGGAGAAGTTCAAGGAGCTGGGTGAAGCGTACGAGGTATTGTCCGACCCGGAGAAGAAATCCCGTTATGACCAGTTTGGCTTTGCCGGTGTTGACCCCAGCTATGGTGGCGGCGCCGGTGGCTTCGGCGGCGGCTTCGGTGGCTTTGGCGGCTTCGATTTCGGCGACATTTTCGGTGACTTTTTTGGCGGCGGCGGCCGTCGGCAGAGCACCCAAAATGCACCCCGTCGGGGTGAAAATGTTGGCGCCCGGCTGGATCTGACCTTTGAAGAGGCCGCATTCGGCGTAGAGAAAGAGGTTGGCGCCCAGCGAATTGAGAACTGCGCTGTGTGTAACGGGTCTGGCTCTGCTGACGGAAAGATTGAAACCTGCTCCCAGTGCCGCGGCACCGGTCAGGTATATACCGTGCGGAATATTATGGGTATGCAGATGCAGTCCCAAACCACCTGCCCCCAGTGCTCCGGCCGGGGTAAGATTATCAAAAACCCCTGCAACACCTGCCGCGGAAAGGGCAAGGTGCGCCGCACCCAAAAGGTGAAGGTGAAAGTGCCTGCCGGTGTGGATAACGGACAGACCGTCCGGATTCGGGGCGAGGGTAGCGTTGGCGCAAACGGCGGCCCCAACGGGGATTTGATGGTGGATATTTACATCAAACGTCATCCCATTTTTGAGCGTGACGGTATGAATGTGTACTGTGAGGTGCCCATTTCCTTTACCCAAGCGGCGCTGGGCGCAGAGATTGACGTGCCCACCTTGGACGGTAAGGTGAAATACGAAATTCCCGAAGGCACTCAAACCGGTAAGATGTTTACCATGCCCGATAAGGGTATCCCCGCAGTCAACAACCCCAGAATCCGGGGCGCCCATAAATTCACCGTGGTGGTGGAGACCCCCACCAAGCTCACCAAGGAGCAAAAGGAGCTGCTGCGGCAGCTGGATGAAACCTTGGATAAGAAATCCAGCCCCAAGCGCAACAAGTTCTTCGATACCATTAAGGATTTTTTTGATTAAGCCGCAGAATGTGATATTGTCACAGTAAAAGGAAAAAAATATGGTATACTAAGGTTACAAAACAAAAACACCTTAAGGAGGAACACAGTATGAACGTGCTGCATATTACCAAGGAAACTTTTGAAAACGAAGTATTAAAATCCGACAAAACCGTGCTTTTGGACTTTTGGGCAAGCTGGTGCGGCCCCTGCCGTATGATTGCGCCATTTCTGGATGAAATTGCCCAAGAGCGTGAGGACATTAAGGTTTGCAAGGTTGACGTGGACGAAGAGCCGGAGCTGGCTGCCCGCTATCAGGTGGTGAGCATTCCCACATTGCTGGTGATTCAGGACGGAAAGATTGTAAATCAGTCCATGGGCGCAAAACCCAAAGAGCAGATTTTGGCAATGCTGTAATCAAAAACCCCGCTTGCTGTGCAAGCGGGGTGCTTTCTTGTTATTCGGCCAAGTCTTCCAGCTTTTTCCGGTCAGTCAGCTCCACCGTGCCCCGGGTGAGCTGAACCATTCCCTCCTGCTGAAAGTATTTCAGCATACGGGTCACAACCTCCCGGGCTGTGCCCAAATGGTTGGCAATTTTCTCGTGGGTAAGCTTGAGAAGGTCAGTTTCCTCCAAACGGGCCTCCTCCACCAAAAAGGATGCCAGACGTCTGTCCATACTTTTCCACATAATCTGCTCCATCAGCCACATCACCTCGGAAAAGCGGGAGGCAAGCAATGCGTTTATGTAATTGGCAAGGACAGCCGACGCTTCCACCAACCGCTTGTAGATATAGGGCGGAATGATGTAAGCCTCGGTATCCTTTTCTGCCTGAATCATCACCTCAAACTGGACGCTCTGCATCACGCAGGAGGCGGAAAACAGGCAGATGTCCCTGTCAAACAGCCGATAAAGGGTAATCTCTCTGCCCTCGTCAGACAGGCTGTACGCCCGCAGCTGACCGGACTTCACCAGCACCAAGCCAGCGCAGTCGGCAGAGCCGTTGTGGAGAATTTCATCCTTTGCAATTTTGCGGGCAACCACAGTCTCCCGCAGGGTTTGCTGCTGGGAGGGGGTGAGCTGGGAAAACATAGGCAGGTATTCTTCAAAATCCATAGCGTGTCCTCCTGTTTTCTATATTATAAAGAAGAAAACGTAAGCTGTCAAATGTGATATTATCACGGAAGGAACAAAAAATACCGGGTATACTATAGAAAAAAACGAGGGGAGTTGTTCCTATGAAGAAGCAATATGATATGATTATCGTCGGCGGCGGACCCGGCGGTTATACCGCGGCGCTTTATGCAGCCCGGGCGGGGATGCAGGTGATTGTTTTGGAAAAGCTGGCAGCCGGCGGGCAGATGGTAGAAACCCCGAAGATTGATAATTACCCCGGCTTCACGGAAGGGGTGGACGGCTATACGCTGGGTCAGCAGATGCGGCAGGCTGCGGAAAAATACGGCGCGGAAACCAAGTTTGCGCAGGTCACCAGGCTGGAATTAACCGGTGAAATCAAGGCTGTGGAAACTGCCGCAGGAACCTTTTACGGCAAAACCGTGGTGATTGCCACCGGCGCAAGCCCCAAATACTTGGGCGTACCCGGTGAGCAGGAGCTCTACGGCAGAGGGGTGCACTATTGCGCTTCCTGCGACGGGGCATTTTACCGGGGGAAAACCGTGGTGGTGGTGGGTGGCGGCAACACCGCTGCGGCGGATGCGCTGCTGCTGTCCCGGGTGGCAAAAAAGGTGATACTGGTGCACCGGCGGGATACCTTGCGCGCCGCTCACGTGTACCATAAACCCCTTCGGGAGGCAGAAAATGTGGAATTCTTTTGGAATTCTCAGGTGCAGGAGATTCGCGCCGGAGAGATTGTGCTGAAAAACACGATTACCGGTGAAATCAGCGTCTTGCCCTGCGACGGTGTGTTTGTGGGGATTGGCAGACAGCCGGCGTCCGGACTTGTAGAGGGTGTGTTGCATCTGGACAGCCAAAATTATATTGTGGCAGATGAGTCCACGGAAACCAATGTTGCAGGCGTGTTTGCTGTGGGAGATGTGCGTACCAAGGCGCTGCGGCAGATTGTCACCGCGGTGGCAGACGGCGCAACGGCAGTCCACCACGCCGAGGAATATCTGGCCAAATGCGGATAATAAAAACAGCCGATTCTTAGAAAGAATCGGCTGTTTTTTCTTCCCAAGGGAAGTACAGATTGATGTCTACATTTCCGGCGATTCCCGGCACAGAGCCGGTCTCCGAATATTGCCACATATCGATTTTGTAGGGATAGTCCAGCACCGTATCATACCGGGCCAGCCAGAAGGGATACTGGGTCAACTCCCGTATGTACACGTTTTCGTAGGAATGGTTGGTGTTGAAATAAACCATCGGCTGATAGCCGGCCTTGGCAACGGTGTCGCAGAAGGCTTTGGTGCAGTCGGTTAAGGTGCGGGCATCCACGCTTCCCGTGCGGGAGGTGTCGTCAATATACTCCCAGTCAAAGACCACGGGCATTTCCACGTTCCAGTCCTTGATAATGCTTAACAAGTAATTTGCCTCTTCGGTAGCTTCTTCCACGCTGATGGCTTGGGAGAAGAAGTAAGCGCCTACCTGAACGCCTGCAGCGGCAGCGCCGGAATAATTGATTTGGGCGTAGGTGTCCTCTGCCAAAACCCCTTGCTCCGAGCCCCGCCAGCCTGCCCGAATCATAGCAAATTCCACGCCGGCGGCTTTCACCTGCTCCCAGTCAATATCCCCTTGCCATACAGACACATCGATGCCCAGCACAGAGGGGGTGGACAGGCAGGACAGGTAATCTCCGTCCATATAAAAATCTCCCAAACCGATGGGGTTTGCCTCCGGTGGCGGCAGGGTTTCCTCGGTGGTTTCCTGTGTGGTGGTTTGGGAGGTGGTGCTATTGGGGGAGGCAATGCTCCAACCGGGGTTGCGCAGGATAATCAAAAGCGCGCACATAACGCACAAAAACACCAGCCCGCCAACGGTCAGCTCCCAGAAAAGCAGGGTCTTATAAAAAGGCTTCCGGGGCAGGGCAGGGGCCCCAGTTTCTTCTGCAGGGGCAACGTCAGCTTCTGTGGATGCCGCGTCGGTTTCTGCAATTTGGGTGGGAAGCGCTTCTGCTTCCTGTTCTTCAAGGGGTGAGTCTTGCAATTGTGTATTGTCTGTCTGCATAGCGTTCTCCTTGGTTTTTCTATAGTATATCATAGCAAGCGCCCCTTGCCAAGGCGGGATTTTGCGGTATATTTTTCCACCGGGTGGGTAAGCTATAAAAAGGCTGTTGCCGAAGCAACAGCCTTTGTAATTAACCGGCTAGGATGTCCGCCTTCAATACGCCCTTCATCTGCCGCATCCGCTGGAGCATCTCCTCCAGCGGTATGTTCAAATCGATGGTTTCTGCGGAGATGGTCACAACGGCGCAGCCGTTGGTGGGGACGATGGAATTGATGGTCATAATGTTTGCCCGGTGGTCAGCAAAGATGGTCAGCAGGCTGAACAGAGCGCCGGGCTCATCCTGCAGCAGCAGCTGAAAGGTGATCACCCGCCCGTGCATCATTTGCTGGAATGGCAAAACCGCATCCCGGTATTTATAAAAAGCGGTACGGCTGATGCCGGTGATACGGGTGGCTTCGTTGACGGTGGAAGCTTCACCGGTGGACAGCAGCCGCTTTGCTTCTGCTACCTTCAAAAAGACCTCCGGCAAGGCAGAGGCTTCAATAACATAATACTTAGGGGCGTCTTTCATAATGTCCTCCTATATGGGACAGTTGTTCCGTCCCTGTGTATATTGTAGCACAAAAAAAGGAAAAAGCAACCCTGCGGGGAAGAAAAGGAAAGGAGAATTCTATGAGCCGGGAAAAAGCATACCGTTTTCTCCTTTTGGGCGGCGGTTTTTTGGGAGCGTGGTTAGGTTTGCGCTACCTTTTGCCTGTTTTTCTGCCCTTTTTGCTGGGATTACTACTGGCGCTTGCGGCAGAGCCGGCGGTGCGCCTCGGGGTGCGGTGCAAGCTGCCAAGATGGGTTTCTGCCGGTGTGGGCGTCAGCCTGACCTTACTGCTGCTGATTACCTTAGTGGGGGTGCTGGGGGCAACGCTTGTGAAGGAATTGGGGGTTTTGGCTGGTCGGTTGCCCGACTTGCAGCATACCGCGGCGGAGACGGCAGACCGGGTCCGGTATTTTTTGGAGAATGCGGCGGACAAGGCGCCTGAGGGCATCCGTCCTCTGGTGAATCAATCGGTAACACGCCTGTTTTCCTCCAGCTCTGATTTGGTGGAGCAGGCCACTGTGCGTGTGCCTAAGCTGCTTTCCTCTGTGCTCAGCCGTGTGCCCGACGGGGCGCTGGGCATCGGCACAGGGATACTCTCGGGATTTATGCTGTCGGCAAGGCTGCCTGTCCTAAAGAAAAAAGTCGCCGGGAAGCTTCCCGACGGCATAAAAAATCGCGTTCTGCCCGCTTTGAAACGGTCGAAAAACGCGCTGTTTCAATGGTTAAAGGCCCAGCTGAAGCTGGCGGCCATTACCTATTGCGTGGTGGCGCTGGGGCTACTACTGCTGCGGGTGCCCTACGGCCCCCTTTGGGCCATTGCGGTGGCGGCGGTGGATGCCGTGCCTCTGCTGGGAACCGGCACGGTGCTTTTGCCTTGGGCGCTGGTGTGTTTGGTGCAGCGGCAGCATTTCCGGTCCATTGGCCTGCTGTGCATTTACGGGGCGGCGTTTCTCACCCGAACAGCCTTGGAGCCCCGGCTGGTGGGGCGGCATTTGGGGCTGGACCCCTTGATTACACTGGTGTTTTTATATTTGGGATACCGGTTTTGGGGCTTTTTGGGGATGCTTTTGGCGCCGATGCTGGCGGCGGCAATCGCCGCCGCCGGACAAACAGAAAGTATGGAAAACAATGCTGAAAATTAAAATTTTGCCTGTATGACGGAAAGGCCACGGGAAAGGGCGTTTTCGTCCACGCCTGCCATTGCAAAATAGCCTTCCTCTGTTTCGCTGCCGTGGGGCACAGCCCAAGCGCCTGCGTCTGTGCCGCTGGCTAAAAGACCGCCCATTTGGTGAAAAGCGACCACGTTCATAATGGCGCTTTCCAAAATTTGTTCCACATCGGCTTCCGAAAAACGCCCTTTGCCCCGCAGATTGCCCACGGTGGACAAAGTAGGCACCCAAACCGTGCCGGATTCCTTCATTGCGTGCAGGGCTTCGTCATCCAAATATGCCCCGTGCTCCACGGAGTCCACACCGGCCATCGCGGCAAAGCCCGCGGTGCGTCCGTTGGCGTGGGCCATCACCGGTATACCCTCCTCGTGGGCAATGCGGACAAGCTCTGCAATCTCTTTTTGGGAGAGACCCTCCTCGGTGAGCACGCCGAAACGGTCAAAATCCATCAGACCGGAAATCATAATTTTGATAAAATCCCCGCCGTTTTCACGGGTATTTACCACCAAATCGGCGTATTCTTTCAAGGTTTCGTAGGTGATACCGATGAACGCGCCGTAATGCCCCTTGCGGCAGATGGGGGCAAGGGGCGTGCGGTAGGTGATGCCAAAATCGGCTGCTATTTCCCGGGCTTTTGCGCCCACGCCCCACCGGTCGCCCCCGTCCCGCAGATAGGTGTAGCCCAAATCCCGGTAGATGCTGAGCGTTTCCCGAATAAACGCCTCGTCGGGGGTTTCCTTGTGCCGGGCAATGGCCTGCTTCCAATCCACCCCGTCCAGCACCATATGCATATGACAATCCGCTTTCACCGCAATCACTTCCTTTCTTCTAAAGTATAGCAAAAAAGCCACCCTTTCACAAGGGTGGCTTTTGGTTATGGAGAAATTATACCATTGCGCAGGTGATGATGGCCATCTTGTAGACCTCGTCAGCGTTACAGCCGCGGGACAGGTCATTGATGGGAGCAGCCAAGCCCTGCAGGATGGGGCCGTAAGCCTCGAAGCCGCCCAAACGCTGAGCAATCTTGTAACCGATGTTACCGGCCTCGATGGTGGGGAAGATGAAGGTGTTGGCATAACCTGCAACAGGAGAGCCGGGGAACTTCAGCTGACCAACCTCGGGAGCAACGGCAGCGTCAAACTGCATCTCGCCGTCGATAGCCAAATCAGGAGCCAGCTCCTTGGCAACCTTGGTAGCCTCATTAGACAGCTTCACAGTGCCGCCCTTGCCGGAGCCGTTGGTGGAGAAACTCAGCATAGCAACCTTGGGGTCGATGCCGAAAACCTTAGCGGTATTGGCGGTCTCGATGGCTACTTCTGCCAGCTTTCTTGCAGCGGAAACGGTCACATTGCCTTCCTTGTCTACGGAATCTTCGTAGCTCAGGTTGATGGCGCAGTCGCCCATAGCCAGCTTCTCTTCGCCGCGAACCATAATGAAGCAGGAGGACACCAGGTTAGCGCCCTTCTTGGTCTTTACCAGCTGCAGAGCGGGACGGACGGTGTCAGCGGTGGAGTAGGTAGCGCCGCCCAGCAGAGCGTCAGCGTAGCCCATCTTTACCAGCATTGTGCCGAAGTAGTTGCCCTTAGACAGAGCGGCCTTGCACTCATCGGCAGTCATCTTGCCCTTGCGGAGCTCCACCATCTTCTCAACCATAGCGTCCATACCGGCGTAGGTAGTGGGGTCGAGAATCTCAACACCCTCGATGTTGAAGCCGCCCTTGGCAGCATTAGCCTTGACTTCCTCAACGTTGCCCACCAGAATGGGGGTCAGGAAGCCGCCCTCACGCAGACGGGCAGTAGCCTCCAAAATACGGGCATCGTGGCCCTCGGTGAAGACGATTTTCCGGGGATTTGCCTTCAAAACTTCAATCATTGCATTGAACATCGTTCATTTCCTCCAATGTTTTTGGGCGTCAGGCCCATATTTTTACATTCTAATTATACTATAGTCATTTCCGAATGGCAACAGTTTTTCCGAAACTTCCAGCAAAAAATGCTTTACTATGGGACATTTTTCTGCTACTCTAAAAGCAGAAACACCGAAAGGAGGCGTTTACTATGGATACATTTTGGTGGTTCGCCTTGCTGATTGTTTTTATCGGGGCAGAGGCGGCAACGGTGAATATGGTGTCGGCTTGGTTTGCCGCCGGCGCGTTGGCGGCGCTGGTCACCGCTTTGCTGGGCGGTCAGCTGTGGCTGCAGATTACAGTGTTTTTGGTGGTGTCTGCTGTATGCCTTGTGCTGCTGCGACCCATTGCCAAGAAGTATTTCACCCCGAAACTCACCCGCACCAATGTGGATGCCCTAGCCGGCAAAACCTGCCTGTGCGTTACGGATATCGATAATCTCACAGGCGCCGGTCAGGTGAGGCTGGGTGACGTGGAGTGGTCTGCCCGCAGCACCACAGGAGAGGCAATCCCCGCCGGTACGGAAGTGAAAATCGACCGGGTGGAGGGTGTAAAAGTGTATGTCACACCGGTTACGGTGAAAGTTTAAGGAGGAAAAATATATGCCGTTTATTATTGCGCTAATTGTAATTGTGTTTATCATCGTTGTCCGCAACATTGTGGTTGTTCAGCAGTCCAAGGCCTTTGTCATTGAGCGGCTGGGCGCATTTCAGGCAGTGTGGGGCGTAGGTCTGCACCTGAAAGTGCCTTTTATCGACCGGATTGCCAAGCGTGTGAGCCTGAAAGAGCAGGTGCTGGACTATCCCCCGCAGCCGGTTATCACCAAGGATAACGTCACTATGCAGATTGACACCGTGGTGTATTTCCAGATTACCGACCCCAAGCTGTATACCTACGGCGTGGAGCAGCCGATGATGGCAATGGAAAACCTCACAGCCACCACCTTGCGTAACATCATCGGCGATTTGGAGCTGGACCAGACTCTGACCTCCCGCGATCTTATCAACACCCGTATGCGTTCTATTTTGGACGAGGCCACCGACCCTTGGGGCATCAAGGTCAACCGTGTGGAATTAAAGAACATTCTGCCCCCGCAGGATATCCAGTCCTCTATGGAAAAGCAGATGAAGGCCGAGCGTGACCGCCGGCAGGCAATCCTGCAGGCCGAGGGTCAGAAGAAGTCCGCTATTTTGATTGCAGAAGGTGAAAAGGAATCTGCAATTTTGCGTGCCGATGCAGAGAAGCAGGCGGCAATCCTCAAGGCAGAGGGTGAGGCAGAGGCAATCCGCGCTGTGCAGAAAGCGCTGGCAGACTCTTTGGAGATGCTGAATAAATCTGCTCCCAACGATCAGGTCATCAAGCTGAAGTCCATTGAGGCGATGGAAAAGGTGGCTGACGGTCAGGCAACCAAGATTATCATCCCCTCCGAGATGCAGGGCTTGGTGGGTCTTGCCAACGGCATTGCAGAAGGCGTGAAAAAGTAAATTGACAATTGAAAATGGACAATTGACAATTTTACAGATATTCAATTTATGAGGATAGAAGAAAGTGGCTAAGAAAGAAAATCGCTTCATAAAGGTTTATTCCCAAGGCGGCGGCTTTACCGGACCCGGTTTCTATGTGCTTGTGGATAAACAGACCGGTGTAAACTATGTGTATGCCAGCGGCGGCTACGGCGGCGGCATTACACCGCTGCTGAATCGGGACGGCACTCCGGTGGTCACCCCTGTGCCGAATCAATACGAGGAATAATTGACACATACAATGTAGGGACCGGCCTCCCGGACGGTCCCTTTCTGACATCTCTCCCAATGGACCGTCGAGGACGCCGGTCCCTACAAAATACGATGTATTTCATTTGTCAATTAAAAAAGAGGAGTGCTTAGCACTCCTCTTTTTTTAGATTTCTTTATACATTGTTACCGCGTCGTCCTTGCGGACGTTGTCGGCAACCACCAAGACCTCCACAGCTACGGTGCGGGCGCCTAAGGCGATTTCAATTTTATCGCCGGGCTTGACCTCATAGCTGGCTTTCACCACACGGCCATTGACGCTGATGCGGCCATTGTCGCAAGCTTCATTGGCAACGGTGCGGCGCTTAATCAGACGGGAGACCTTCAGGTACTTATCCAGACGCATCTTACTTAGCGACGACGTCCTTCAGAGTCTTGCTGGCCTTGAATGCGGGCAGCTTGGTAGCAGGAATCTTGATTTCCTCCTTGGTGCGGGGGTTGCGGCCAACGCGAGCTTCGCGGGTCTTAACATCAAAAATACCAAAGCCGGAAACGCTGACCTTGTCGCCCTTCACCAGAGAAGCGGTGATGGTCTCGAAGGTTGCACTAACGACACGCTCTGCATCCTTCTTGGTCAGGCCGGTCTTTTCGGCAACTGCGGCAATCAGTTCGGTTTTGTTCATTGAAAATTACCTCTTTTCAAAATATTTGGGATGTTTTAATATTATCACCTATTTTTGTATTTTGCAAGCTTTTTTTGCAAAAATAACCAATTAAAGGTGTAAAAATTTTGAAATTTTGTCACCTTTTGGCAATAACAAGCAATCTTCTTTGCGAATCGCCTTGAAAAATACCACGCAAATTAGGTAAACGACAACGCCCACTGCAATGGGAATACCGCACAGAACGATGCGGCTACCGGTAATTTGCAAGCCGGTAAGCAGCCGGTATACGCCCCAAACGGCGACGCCCATAAATGCCGCAGGCAGGAACGGGCGCAGCAGATTTTGCAGAATCTTGGGTTTTTGGGGAACGGCCTTACCGATGGCAATCAGATTCATAAGACCGATGCAGGCGTAGCAAAGGAGCATACCCACAGGCGCGCCAACGATGCCGATATTGGGGTTGCCCACCAGAATATACACCACAACCAGCCGTACGCCGCCGCACACCAGCATATTGATGACGGGGATGTGGGCATAGCCGTGGGACTGCAGCACCACGTTGGTGTACTGAATCACGCCGTAGAAGAACACGTTGATACCCAGCACAGCCAAAAGGATGCCGGCAAGGGTCAGGTTTTCTCCGGAGTAGCCCCCCAGCAGCGCCATCACAGGCTCAGCCAAAACGGCTAAACCCACCGCGCAGGGCAGGCTTAGCAGCCCGGTGATTCTGGCGGCAGATTCCTCGGTGGCGCGAGCGCCTGCGTGGTTGCTTGTGGCAAGCAGGGCGGTAATGGCCGGCAGCACCGAGGTGGTGATGGGCACCATAAAGGAGCAGGGCATATTGAACACCGTCTGACACATATTGTAAATGCCCTTGGTGATGTCGGCTTCTGTTTGGCTCATACCGCCGGCGGTGAGCAGCTGTCCCATATACAGATTGGTCTCGATAACCGTCAGCACCTGCAGACCGGCAGAGCCGATGGTGATGGGAACGGCGATTGCCAACAGCTTTTTGACCGTGGAGCCATAGCTTTCGGGAACGTCTTCGGTGGCAGGCAAATCCCTGTAGGCGGGGCGTTGCTGACCGCTTAGGTAGATTGCAGAGACCAGACAGCTGACTGTCACGCCCAAAATTGCGCCGCCTGCGGCGTAAGCCACGCTGGAGGTGTATTTCATAATCACCAGCGCCAGCACGAGGCCAATGACCAGCTTAAAGCCCGCCTCCAAGATTTGGGAATTGGAGGTGGGGCGCATATTGCCCTGTCCTTGGAAGAAGCCCCGGTAGGTTGACATAATACACATCAGCAATGCGCAGGGGCCCAAACAGAAAATCGCCACCCAAGCGTCAGGCTGCTTTTGGAAAGCCGCCAGCTGGTGGGCAAAGCCCATCATCAGTGCGGTGCTGACTACGCCCAAGCCAAGGAAAATGCCCTTGGAGGTGGCGTAAACCCGCCGCACCTGATTGTAGTTGCCCAAGGCGCTGGCTTGGCTGATCAGCCGACTCATAGCAATGGGAAGTCCAGCGGTGGAAATCATCAGCAGCACCATATAAATGTCGTAGGCGGTGACGAAATAGCCATAGCCTTGGTCGCCGATGATCATTTTCAGAGGGATTTTATAAAAGGCGCCGATGATTTTTACAATGGCGGTGGCCATTGCAAGCAGCGCTGCGCCGTGGAGGAAGGTCTGCTTTTTCGGTTGACTCATACTTCCTCCTTTTCCATCACTTTCGGGATAGCGTACTGCATAATTTCCGACACCACACCGTTTAAATCGATGGTGGGGAATTGACCGTTTTGATAGAGAATTTTGCCCCGAACCATGGTCATTGCCACGTCACCGCCCTTGGCGGAGAAAACCAGGCTGGAGATTACGTTGTGGCAGGGCATCAGATGGGGAGTAGAGAAGTCCACAAGGACAATATCTGCATCCATACCTTCTTTCAGCATACCGCATTCATCCGCTCGACCTTGCGCACGGGCGCCGCAAACAGTAGCCATCATCAAAGGGGCAATGGCGGGCATGGCATCGGAATCGCCTCCGGCCTGCCGGACCTGCAATGCCACAGCGCGCATCACTTCAAACATATCCAAATTGCCGCTGGCAACAGCGCTGTCTGTGCCTAAGGCAACATTCATACCGTTTTTCACGCAATCGGTAATGGGCATTGCGCAATAGCCTTGTTTTGCTGCGGCAATGGGCATCGCTACAGCGGTGGCCTTGGCTTTGCCCAAGAGCTTTTGTTCCGTTTCTGTCAGATGGATACAGCCGGCAGCGGTCACAGGCACACGGAACACGCCGTGGCAATGCATCAGCTCTGCAGGGGTAAGACCGGTGCGCTCCTCACAACCGGCAACCTCCTCTGCCGACTCCGACAGGTGCATCTGCAAACCCAAACCTTGCTCGATGGCATAGGCGGACAGCGCCTCCCACAGTTGGTGATTGGAAGTGAACTCTGCATGGATGCCGGCATCGATTTTGATGCGTCCATTGTCGTAATTGTGCCATTTTTCCACAGCGATGGCCAAATTTTTGCAGCCGGGATCGGTCTCAAAATCAAAGTCCTCGCTGTCGTCCACAAAACGGGTACCGGCCAAAGCGATATTGGCCTTCATACCGCATTCTGCCACAATCTCGGCAGTGACTGCCGGGGAATAGTACAGGTCGGAAACGGAAGTGACGCCAAACCGCAGACACTCGGCAAGGGCCAGCTTAATCGCAGCCCGGCCTGCCCGTTCGTCAATCTTGCTTTGACGGACAAGCAATTCCTTCAGCGCGTCGATTTTGCCGGCATCGTCCAGATAATTCCGCAGCAAAGCGGTGGGCAGGTGGGTGTGGCAGTTGATAAGTCCGGGAATTGCCACCATACCTGTGCCGTCAATAATGGTCTTGGGCTGCTGCTCCGGGGCAGATTTTCCCATATAGCTTATTTTGCCGTCAGTGATGCCCAAATATGCACCGAACAGCACGTCGGATTTTTCATTCATTGTCACCAGCGTGACACCGGAAATCAAGGTATCCAAAATAACACTTCCTTTGAAAGGTGAATTGACAATTGAAAATGGACAATGGACAATTTAGGTGTCGGCAAAGCCGACTTATGAAAACAAATCGCGAAAAGCGATACCCACAATTGACAATTGTCAACTGTCAATTGTCAATTATAAAAGGTCAAACAGCGCCTCTTTCTGTCGAAGAACGCTGTCAATTTGCTGGATATACTGCTCGGGGAATTTGGGGTTGTGGAAACGCTCCAGCTTGCCGCCGGGCAGGTTTACTTTGTTCATTCCACCGCCGCCCAAGGACAAAATGCTGTGGGTTTCTTCCATCATATAGATGTTGTAAAGGCAGTCAAGCCCATCCCGACTCCAGCCCACATTCTCAAAAGAGCCGGACATATACTTCTGCCGATATAAGTAATAGGGCTTGTAGCCCAAACTGCGCAAGGTGGCGTTTGCATAGGAAACCATTTGAGAAACCGCGTCAAAGGTAGGCAGCGCCACCCGTTTTTCAAATAAATCAGCGCCTTTCTTCAGCGCCAAGGTGTGTACCGTGATGTTGGCAGGCTGCAGTGCTGCCACCGCATCCAAGCTGCGGCAAAAGCCATCGTAGGAATCCTTGGGAAGCCCTGCAATCAAGTCCATATTGATGGCCTTGAAGCCGGCATCCACCGCCTCACCGTAGCGCTGGAGAATGTCCTGCGCGGTGTGGGGTCTGCCACAGGCTTTCAAAACGGCATTTTCCATAGTTTGGGGGTTGATACTCATACGGTCAGCCCCGTGGGTACGGATGGTGTTCAGCTTTTCTGCATCCAGCGTGTCGGGTCTGCCCCCTTCTACGGTGAATTCCAAGCAGCCGGACAGGTCAAAGGCATCGTAAACAGTGTCCAAAAGGTATGCCATTTGGGAAGACGTCAGGGTGGTGGGCGTGCCACCGCCTATATAGATAGTACGAATGCGCTTGCCTGAATTTGCCAAAAGTTTTGCTGTTAGGGAAATTTCTTTGTAAAGAGCCTGCAAATAGGGGTCTAAAAGCTCCGTGTGTTTTCCCACGGTGCGGCTGACGAAGCTGCAGTAAGCGCAGCGGGTGGGGCAGAAGGGGATGCCGATGTACAAAGAGATATCATCCGGCGTGGTTTGCGCCACAGCGTTTACTGTGGAAACCGAGCAGTCCAGCGCCAACTGCCGCCGGGGCTTGCTGACGAAATACACATCCCGCAGCAGCTTATCGGCGCTTTTCAGACTGCCACCCTCCATTAGATGCTTGGTGGATAGCTTGGTGGGACGTACCCCTGCCAATGCGCCCCACGCCGGCGGGGAAGCCAAATGGGGAAGGCTGGCAAGATACACACTTTGCTGTAATATCTGACGGCGAAGCCGCACCGATTCCGTCTCTTTTTTCAGCCGACGGGTGGCGCGGGTTTTCTTGCCGTTTATTTCAATTTCTGTAATGGCGGTGAGGTAGTGCTGACCCCGCGTCAGCTTGGAAAGGGCGTTGCCCTCTACCTGAGGCAGCAGCGACATCAGCAGCTGCTCCACCGCGTATAGGTCATCGTGACCGTGAATGGTTAGGTTCATTAAAAAATCCTCTTGCAACAGAAGGCAAATAACCGCCCAGAATTGTCAATTGTCCATTGTCAATTGTCAATTATCTTAAATAGGGATTGTACATTCTTTCTGCGTCTAATGTGGTTTCCGGGCCGTGACCGGGCAGTACCCGGTAATCCCCCTCCATAGCGGCAAGGCGGCTGAGGGATTTTTGCATTTGGGAGAAGCTGCCGCCGGGGAAATCGGTGCGGCCAATGGAATTTTGGAACAGGGTGTCGCCGGCAAAAAGGGTACGCTCTGCCAGCAGACACACAGAGCCGGGGGTGTGACCGGGGGTGTGGAGCACCCGAATGGCAAGGCCGGCAAGGCGCAAAACATCCCCCTCGCCATAGGTGTCGGTGTAATACAGAGGTCCGGCGGTCATTTGCTCCGGCTGGCTCAGCTCCTTTTCATGCAGATACACAGGGCAGCCCAACCGTTCTGCTATGCCCCGCACGCCGCCTACGTGGTCAAAATGTCCGTGGGTCAGTAGTATGGCGTCGATTTTCTTTCCCAAATCCTCTGCTTCCAAAATCACCTGCTCCGGGGCATACCCCGGGTCAATGACAATGCAATCGTCGGAACCGTCGCCCCAAGCGATATAGCAGTTGGTTTGATACGCCCCTAAGGGCAGAACAGCAATATTAACCATAACGTGCTCCTTTCGGAGTGCAAAGTGTAAAGTGCAAAGTGCAAAGTGAAGGTGTCGCTCCGCGACAAAGAATAATTTTGCATTTTGCATTTTGAATTTTGCACTTTATTATCTGCGGGGTGTGTCCATCAGCTGATCTGTGTCCAGAATCAGGGTCACAGGGCCGTCATTGACGGATTCCACTTTCATATCGGCGCCAAACTGACCGTGCTGGGGGGGATATCCCAACTCCTGGCAGATGGCAAGAAACTTTTCGTATAATTCGTTGCCCAGCTGGGGGTTTGCCGCGCCTACAAAGCTGGGCCTGCGACCCTTGCGGCAGTTGCCGTACAAGGTGAACTGGCTGACCACCAGCACCTCACCGCCCACGTCATCAAGGCCTAGGTTCATTTTGCCGTTTTCGTCCTCGAACACCCGCAAACCTAACGCTTTTTCTGCCAAATAGCGACATTCCTTCTCGGTGTCCTCCGGACCAACACCCAGCAGAATCAGAAAGCCCTGCCCGATTTTTCCGTATATTTTCCCGTCGATGGTCACCGACGCGGATTTCACTCTCGTTAATACTGCTCGCATAACGCTCCTCCTGAATTGTCAATTGTCCATTGTCAATTGACAATTATTTAGTTTTGTCCTCTTCTGGTGCCGGTGACGTCCCGGATGTTCAAAAGCTTGTTGCGGATGGCATCCAGCTCAGCCACATTTTTTACCTCGAAGCGCACCGTAAACACACTTCTGCCGCCGGGCAAATCCTTGCCGTTGATTTCGTGCATACGGACACGGGCGGTGGTCATTGTGGTGACAATATCCAAAAGCAGACCGTCACGGGTAATGCAATCCAGCTCCAGCGTGGTATCAAAGGGCTGATCGTCTGCCTCTGCCCACTGTACCCGCACCCACCGGGCTGCCTGATGGGGCTCATCCCGATTTTGGGCGTTGGGGCAGTCGATTCTGTGAACAGATACGCCGAAGCCCTTGGTGATAAAGCCGATAATGCCGTCTCCGGGAACGGGGGTACAGCACTTGGCAAATTTAATCATACAGGAATCAATATCCTCTACAACGACGCCGTTGACGCCGTGGCGGTTGGACTTGGCGGCGGTGTCCGGCTTCACGGCTTGCAGAGCCGCCTGCTTTTCGCTGTTTTGCAGCTTCAGCGCCCGGTTGATGTCGTCACGGATTCTGCCCACGGCTTTCACTGCGGTAAGACCGCCGTAGCCGATGGCGGCGTACATATCATCCCAAGAGTCAAAGGCCAGCTTTTTCAGAAGCTGCGGGCCTACCTCCGGGTCTACGGTAATGGCCAGCGGCAGACCCACCCGCTTCATTTCTCCTTCGAAGGAGGCTCTGCCGTGGGTGATGTTCTCCTCCCGCCGTTCCCGCTTAAACCATTGCTTGATTTTGGTTCGCGCCTGATTGGACTTGCAGATACCCAGCCAGTCCCGGCTGGGGCCCTTGGCGGCCTTGGAGGTGATGATTTCCACAATGTCGCCGTTCTGCAAGGTGGCGTCGATATTGCAAATCCGTCCGTTGACCTTGGCGCCTACCAGCGAGTTACCCACGCCGGAGTGAATGGCATAGGCAAAGTCAATGGGGGTGGAGCCGGCAGGCAGCGGCACAATTTTACCCTTGGGGGTAAAGGTGAAGACCTCGTCATCGAACATATCGATCTTCATAGAATTGAGGTAGTCCTCAGCATCCGTATCCTGCTGGCTTTCCAAAAGCCGGCGAACCCATTCAAAGTCCTTTTCCTCTCCGTCGCCCATACCCTGCTTATACTTCCAGTGGGCAGCGATGCCGTACTCGGCGGTTTCGTGCATATCCCACGTGCGGATCTGCACCTCAAAGGGGATGCCCTGGGAGCCGATAACGGTGGTGTGCAGGCTTTGGTACATATTGGGCTTGGGGGTGGAGATGTAGTCCTTAAACCGCCCGGGCACCGGATTAAACAGGTCGTGGATGTGACCCAAAACGTTGTAGCAGTCGGGAATGGTGTCCACGATGACACGGAAGGCGTAAATGTCATACAGCTCATCCATGGTCTTTCCCTGAGCGTTCATCTTTCGGTAGATGGAGTACACGTGCTTAATCCGTCCGTAAGCGGTGTTTGCAATGCCCGTGGCAGTCAGCCGGTCGGAAATTTTGTCCTGAATGGTGCGCATAAAGGCCTCATCCTTTTCCTTGTGGGCAGACAGATAGGACGTAATATCCTGATAGCAGGTGGGGTCAAGATACCGCAGGGCGATATCCTCCAGCTCCCATTTCATCTTCTGCATACCAAGGCGGTGGGCCAAGGGAGCATAGATATCCATAGTTTCCCGGCACTTGAGAATCTGCTTTTCCGGCGTTTGGTACTGCATAGTACGCATATTGTGAAGCCGGTCGGCAATCTTAATCAGCACCACGCGGATGTCCTTGCTCATTGCCATAAACATCTTCCGGAGGTTTTCCATCTGCGCCTCTTCGGTGGAGGAGAAGTTGGCGCGGGTCAGCTTGGTGACGCCTTCCACCAGTTCGGCAACCGAGGGGCTGAACAGACGGGCAATTTCATCAAAGGATGCATCTGTGTCTTCAATGCAGTCGTGGAGCAGCGCGCCGAGAATGGCATCTATATCCAAGCCCATTTCTGCAACGATTTCTGCCACAGCCAAGGGGTGGATGATGTAGGGAGAGCCATCCTTCCGCTTTTGATCCTTATGTTTTTCCCGGGCGTATTCCACCGCCCGGTCAATGGTTGTTATATCCGCGCCGGGCAGGTGCTTGTTCACTGCCTGACACATAGAACTGTAATGTTCAGAAAAAGATTCCATACTGAAAACTCCTTAGGGATTGGCAGGGAATGTAGGGGCGACCATCGGTCGTCCGCAGAATGATTTGCTTGCAGGGGTAACGGACGAGCATTGCTCGCCCCTACAAGCACTTATTTATCCAATGCGGCAGTTAACTGCTGCATTGTACGGCTGGTGGTCAAATCCGCCTTGGTTTCCGACGGAAGCAGCCGGATCACAATGTTTTTGTGCAGCCGCTGAATCTCTAAAAGTCCTACGTCGGCAAAAATATCCAAGCAGGTGAGCAGCTGACCCAAGTGCAGGCAGCAGCCGGACCAACGGACAATTTTCCGGCACAGGCAAATGGGTGTTTCCTGTAAAGGGCTACTCTGGCAGGACAAATACCGCCAAACCACACCCAAGGTCGCCCGGTCCGGCAGAAGTTTTTCTGCCGTCTGGGCATCCAGACAATCGCTCCGCAGGCGGAGATAGTCATCGATATCGCAGGAGACCTCCTGCCTGCAGGCAGGACGAATATCCTGCAGATGCAGCTGCACAGACCGTTCACCCCGGAATTCGTTGATTTGGGGAATAAATGCCACATCCACCAAATCTCCCTGATTGACAGAGGCGCTTTCGGCAGTGGTGGAGAAGAAAATGCCGTTGAAGCTGTGGTGCTGGCTTTGCAGCCGCAAACGCAGATGCCGTCCGGCGCCCACCTGATTCATCCGTTCCACCATCAGATTTTCCATTACCAAAACAGGCTTGGGACAGCCGTTGCCGCAGGGCTCAAGGGCATCTAAAGAGATTACGTTGGGCAGGGTCAGCAGCTCCGGAGAAATGCTGCAATCTGCCTCCAGCACAGTTTTCGGCCCGGATGCGCAATAAAAATCCTTAGCCAAACGGCAGATTTCCTGCCGGAATGCAGGAATTTGCTCCCGATGTATGGTAAAGCCTGCCGCCAATTCGTGACCGCCGTAGCTTTCCAAAAGGTGGGATAAGCTGGACAGCGAGGAGAACAGGTTGAAGCCGCCGAAGCTGCGGGAGCTGGCCTTGCCGTGGTCGCCGTCTAAGCAGATTAAAAAGGTGGGGCAGCAGTATTCCTCGGCGATTCTGCTGGCAACAATGCCCACAACCCCTTGGTGCCAGCTTTCGTCTGCCAGCACGATGGCTTCCGGGGTCTGACCCGGGGGGAGCATTTCCACAGCCTGCTGGTAGATTTCTTTTTCTACCGCCTGCCGCTCCTTGTTCAGCTCGCACAGAGCCCGCGCCAGTTCCTCACCCTTTTTCGGGTCGTCGGTTAAAAACAGCTCGATTGCCAAATCAATCTGCCCCATACGCCCGGCGGCATTGATCCGGGGGCAGAGCATATAGCCCACCGAGGACGCAGTGATGGATTCCGGCTCGCAGCCGCACTGGTGCATCAGCGCTGCAAGACCGGGACGGGTGGTTTGCCGGAGCATCGCAAGGCCCCGGGAGACAATGGTGCGGTTTTCACCCTGCAGGGGCATTACGTCCGCAACCGTGCCCAAGCAAACCATATCTGCGTAAAAGTCAAGAATGTCCTCTTGGCTTCCCGACAGGGCGGCTGCCAGCTTAAAGGCAACACCTACGCCGCTGAGGGCTTTGTGGGGATAGCCGCCGTCGGGGCGGTGGGGGTCTACCACTGCAATGGCCTCCGGCAGGGTGTCTTTACATTCGTGGTGGTCGGTAATGACCAGATCAATGCCCAGCTGCCGGCAGAGCAGCGCCTCTTCCATAGCGGTGATGCCGCAGTCTACGGTGATAATCAGCTTGACACCCAGCCCGTGGAGATATTCAATGGCAATGGGGTTGAGCCCATAGCCCTCCTCCAGACGGCCGGGGATGTAAGGCGTTACGTCGCAGCCGTGCTTGCGGAGAAAATCCGTCAGCAGGCACGTGGCGGTGATGCCGTCCACATCATAGTCGCCAAAGACGGCGATTTTTTCGCCCTGTTCCATAGCAACGGCCACCCGCCCTGCAGCCAAAGCCATATCCGTAAGCAGATAAGGGTCCGGCAGGGACGCGTGGCAATCTAAGTATCGGTCAGCAGATGCCTGATCCTCCAAGCCTCTGGAGGACAGCACCATTGCTGCCAGCGGTGCGTAGCCACCCCGGACCAACGCATTGACAGCGTCTACCCTCGGCGTAGCCGTTTTCCAAATTCCGTATTTCAAACCATAACACATCCATTATATCATTTTCTTACCATTATATCAAAAAAACGTCCAATGCACAATAGAAAAGTTCTAAATACCGGACAGGCGGCATAGATTTGAAGCAGAAATGCAAAATGCAAAATGTAAAATGCAAAATGAATCTGTCGGCAAAGCCGACACATTAAAATATATCGCCTGCGGCGATACCTTCACTTTGCACTTTGCACTTTGCATTTTACACTCTAAAACAGGAGGTTTTTATGAAAAGACTGTTTTGTTTACTTTGTGTGTTGCTGCTTTTGCCGGTGATTGCCGTGGGGGCGGTGGAAATGGACATTCCTGCCAAAAGCGCAGTGCTGATGGATGTGGCGACGGGGACGGTGCTCTATGAGCAGGATGCCCATACGCCGCTGGCGCCTGCCAGCGTCACCAAGGTGATGACAATGCTTTTGATTATGGAAGCGGTGGACGATGGACGCATCAAATGGGATGATACGGTCACCGCCTCCGAGGCGGCGGCGGCAAAAGGGGGCAGTCAGGTCTATTTGAAGGTGGGGGAGACGATGCCTGTTTCCGATATGGTCAAGGCAATTGCCGTGTCCTCCGCCAACGATTGCGCCTGCGCAATGGCTGAGCATCTTGCAGGCAGTGAATCGGCGTTTGTGGACCTGATGAACAGCCGCGCCAAGGAGCTGGGGATGCAGGACACCCATTTTGTGAATTGTACGGGGCTGGACGACAGCGAGGAGGCAAAAAATCACAAAACCTCCGCCTACGATATTGCCCTGATGTCCCGGCAGCTGCTGAAAAACCATCCGGACATTAAAAAGTTCACCACCATTTGGATGGACACGGTGCGCAATGGGGAATTTGGCCTGTCCAACACCAATAAGCTGGTGCGGTTTTACCAAGGGGCAACCGGGCTGAAGACCGGCTTTACCTCTCAGGCAGGCTACTGCCTTTCCGCCTCGGCGGCCCGGGAGGATATGGAGCTGGTGGCAGTGGTGATGGGTAGCGAGAGCTCCAAGGAACGGTTTGCCGCCTGCAAATCTATGCTGGATTACGGCTTTGCTTCGTATGCCTTGATTACACCGGCCACAGAAAAGGCGCAAATCCCTGTGAAATTGGGAACTGCGGATGTTGCTACAGCCGTTCCTGCGGGTGAGGACGCGGTGCTGATAGAAAAGGCGCAGAAGAATCAGGTGACCCAGCAGGTGGTTTTGGAGGAGCAAGTGGATGCGCCTGTGAGCAAGGGGCAGCGGCTGGGTACATTATATATTAAGGCAGGGGAGCAAGTGCTGAAGGAAATCCCTATGGTAGCAGAGCAGCCGGTAGAAAAGCTCACCTTTTGGCAGATGCTCGGCAGACTTTTCCGGAAGCTGGTTATGGCGGATTAATAATTGACAATGGACAATGGTCAATGGACAATTAAGGGGTCGGCGATGCCGACGAATAAAATAATTGTCAACTGTCAATTGTCAATTGTCCATTCATTAGGGCATAAGAAAACCCCGGATGCAAACGCATCCGGGGTTTGTGATGATGTGAAATTACTTGTTAGCGCCGGCGATCTGTGCGGCAACTTCATCAGCGAAGTTCTCTTCCTTCTTCTCGATGCCTTCACCCTTGATGTAGTGAATAGCGTCAACGAAGGTAACCTTACCGCCCAGCTTCTTGGCAGCGTCGGCAATGTAGCCGGCTACGTCGCCCTTGAACAGGTC
>SVKL01000003.1 GCA_015068495.1 Oscillospiraceae bacterium
ATAAGTGCTTCAAAAGAAGGGGTTTCCATTCAGTGGAAACTATAAGTTATATCATTTCATGTTGACTGCAGCGAGGAGGCAATGCAATTACTGCGTGAAAAGCTGAATCAAAAAAATGTATATGCGATGAACCCGTCTTTCGATATGTAAAAAAAGCGCCTGCTCAAATAGAGCAGGCGTATTTCTTTTTCTTAAACTGTTCGGGAAGTCAGTAGGCTGGCGAGGTGTTTCATATAATCTGCATTCTCGAAAGCGGACAGGTATTCAAGGGCTTTATCCGTATGCTCACGCACCATTTTGTCGCAGGTTTCCAAACCGTAAAGCTGAACGAATGTGTTTTTGGTTGCATCCACACCCACGGCTTTACCCAATTTTTTTGCATCTCCGATGATATCCAAAATATCATCCCGGATTTGAAATGCCAAGCCGAGATTATCCGCAAAACCCTTGGCTGCAAGCAACTGCTCGCTACCCCCATCGGCTGCTAACACACCCAGCAAACAGGCAGCGCGAATCAATGCACCTGTTTTGCGGCTTTGAATATCGAGAACTTCCTGCTTGGTGCACTGCCTGTCTTCGCTGCGCATATCCAAAACCTGACCGCCAACCATACCCAGTTCGCCGGCGCAATCAGACAAGATTTCTACCGCACGAATACGGGTTTCAGCTGAGTATGGTGCTTTTGCGATATAAGCAAATGCGGCTGTGAGAAGTGCATCTCCGGCAAGCACAGCGGTTGCTTCTCCATAAACCTTATGATTGGTGGGTTTTCCGCGCCGGTAGTCATCGTTATCCATACAGGGTAAATCATCGTGGATTAAGCTGTATGTATGAACCATTTCTACAGCTGCGGCAAAGGGCAGCGCCTTTTGCCAATCGCCACCGCACATCCGGCAAAAATCCAATACGAAAATCGGACGAAGCCGCTTTCCTCCCGCCAAAAGACTGTATCGCATAGCATCAAACAGTTCCTTTTGCGGCTCGTCGGAATATTGAAAGCATTCTGAATCTAAATATTTTTCAACCTGAGCCAAATATGCCTGATTTTGTACATCAAAGTTCAGCATCGAAATCCTCCTCCACAGGTGTACCGTCGGCCGCAGCGCTGATTTTCTTTACTTGGAGCTGCGCCTCGTCCAGAAGCTTTCCGCAGACACGGACCAGCTCTGTGCCCTCTTGAAACAGCTTCAGAGATTCTTCAAGTGCAACATCTCCCCGTTCCATTGCACGGACAATCTGCTCCAGTCTTTGCATATTTTCCTCAAATGTGGGTTTCTTCTGGCTCATAATACTTCCTCCTTTACACAGGCAACATTGGCATCTATAGAACCGTCTTGCAATGTGATTTTTATGCTGTCACCGGTGTTTACCTGTTTGACAGAACGAATGATTGTATCGTTTCCGGTTTGTACCATTGCGTAACCGCGTGTTAATACTTTTAGCGGACTCAGCGCGTCTAATTTTGCGGCATAGGTAAGAAACTGCTGGTGGTGGCGGCTGATATTCTGCATTTGCGCAGAAAGCATCTTTCCGCAGAGCAAGTCCAGAGCCTTCTGCTGTTGCTGCAGGTATTTATCCGGACTTTCCAGTGACGGACTGGCTGACAGCAGATTCAGACGCTGTCTGGCGGCCTGCAACTGTTTTTGCAGGACGGTTACCATCGATGCGGATAAGGAATCAAGCGTTTGCTGAAGGGAGTCTTTATCCGGCACAGCCAGCTCAGCGGCGTTGGACGGTGTTGCGGCGCGTAGATCGGCTACAAAATCGGAAATGGTCACATCCGGCTCGTGGCCAACCGCTGAGATAATGGGAATCTGGGATTTGTAGATAGCATAGGCTACCTGTTCATCGTTGAATGCCCACAGGTCTTCAATAGAACCGCCTCCCCTGCCCACGATTAAAAGGTCAGCTAATTTGTGGTGATTGGCGTAAGCGATTGCTGATGCAATCTCAGCCGGCGCTTCTGCACCTTGTACACGCACCGGCAGTAACTTTACTTTTACCAAGGGGTAACGTTTGTTCAAAATTCGCAGCATATCGTGGATTGCAGCGCCTGCGGAGCTGGTTACAATACCAATGGTTTTTGGGTGTTGCGGCAGTGGCTTTTTATGGTTGGGGTCAAATAATCCCTGCGCGGCCAGCTTCGTTTTCAGCTGCTCAAAGGCGGCATACAAATCACCGACACCGTCTAAAATCAAACCGGTGCAATAGAGCTGATATGCGCCGTCTCTGGGGTATACGGAAATTTTACCCATTGCCAGCACCTGCATTCCGTTATCTGGTCGGAAGCGCAGACGTGTCGCATTGCCGCGAAACATCACGCATTTTAATGCAGCGCCGTCATCCTTAAGCGTAAAGTAGTGATGACCGGAAGGATAAACCTTGTAGTTGCTGATCTCACCGCGAACTGCAACGTTTGAAAGCAGCAGGTCGCTATCCATCACCGTGCGTATATATTCATTTATTTGTGAAATAGACAGGACCTGTTGGGACATTTTATTCCTCCGTACAGCGATGAGTCAATACAGCAACGCCCATCGCGTTGTCTCTTGCAAAATCGGGAGCAGAAAAAATCGGATTGATTGGTTCTAATGCCTTACGAAGCATAGCGTTTGACGCAACACCACCGGAAAATACCACAGGCAAGCCCGGGTATTGCTTCATCCCGTTTTTGGTTGCGGTAAGAACGGCATAACAAATACAGCGCAGTGCATATGCTGCTGTCTCTTCCCTGCTGCCGCAGGAATCGTAATATGCAGATACTTTATTTTGCACACCCGATAAGGAGAATGTTAAGCCGGGGCATTTTACACGAAATACATCGGTGTTTTCTGCCTGCTGCCACAAGGCATCCAGATGCCTCCCGGAGGGAAAAGGCAAGCCCAGCAGCTGACCGGTACGGTCAATAAGCTGACCGGCAGAAATATCGGAGGTGCCTCCTATGCAGGTACACTTCACGTTTTTTCCGTCAGGCTCCACTAGGAGCAATTCCGTTGTCCCTCCGGATAAATGCCATGCAAGATGGGGAACATCCATTAAATCCAAACGGTTGGCGCTCCAAAGTGATGCAGCCACGTGCCCCTGCTGATGGGAACACTGCACCAAAGGCACCTGCAGCGCATCAGCTAGCAGTTTGGCGTGGGAGTATCCAACCATAAAGCACGGCATATAACTGCCATCTACGGCTCTGGGGCGGGTGCTGACACCAACAGCGGTTATCTCATCAACGGAAATGCTTGAAAAAAGCCTGCCGGATAGTGCCGGCAGGCTTTTGGTGTGTTGAAATACCGCATCGCTTTGCCGAAGTCCCAGTTCCCCTTCCCGTACCGGAAGAAGCTCGGAACAATTCACGCCATCCTTGCCGTCAAAAAAGGCAATGGAGGTTGTGTAATTACTGGTATCAAAGCCGATGACGCTCATATATTTATACCTCGGAAGTCAAGTTTCTTGCGTAGCTGCCCAAAATACCGTTGACAAATGCGCCAGCTTCCTCAGTGTCGTAGAGCTTGACAATGCGAACAGCTTCAGAAATCGCAACACCGGTCGGCACATCAGGCAGGTTTTGCATTTCAAAGATTGCCAGTTGCATAACAGCGCGGGCAAGCTTTGAGATACGTGCAACATCCCAATCAATAGAATATTTACCGATAATGTCGTTAAGCTCGTCAACACGATTTGCAACACCCATTACAACATTGTCGATGTAGGCTCTTTGCGCGTGGCTTGGCCGGTCCTCATAAACCGGATTCTCTTGGGAGAGCTGACTGTAATACTCCTTTTGCAGACGGGTTGCAATCACCATTTCGGGTTCATCCCCGGTAAATTCCCGCGCGTAAATCAAATGTACTGCCAGTTCTCTGGCGTTGCCTCTTGTCATGCAGGCTACCTCACTGACGTGCAATACCGCAGATATTTACATTAACAGCGGCAATTTTAATGCCGGCCATAGATTCCAGAGCATCGGTAATTGCGGCCTGCGCTGCCTTTGCAATGGAAACAACATTTTGACCGTAGCTAACAGTCAGGTTGCAGTCGATAGTTACAGAATCATCATCTGCAACATTGATTTTAATGCCCTTAGACCAGGATTTCTTTCCGATTAACTCGGCAATATCCATACCGGGCTTTGTATTTAAGCCTAAAACGCCCTCAACCTCACCGGCAGCGTGGGCAACGATTGCTGCAATTACATCCTCGGAAATCATCACAGAACCGTTATCCTGCGTTTGTGCAATATACTGCTTATTATCAGCCATGGAAGTACCTCCTAAACTATTGTTCTACTTTCGTATCACATTCTCTTTTTATTGTAACACAAATCTAAAAAAATACAATAGTTTTTTCACACATATAAGCCCCCGGGGTATATCCCCGGGGGTTCGTTTATTTTACTTCAACCACATGAATTTGATCCATCGTGTAATCCGATTGCGTCAAAACAATATCGGCAATAACAGCCACATCTGCTTGCTGCAAACCGTTTTCCGGCGCGGCAACCGCAACAGAAACAGCATCATTTGCAATATAGGTAACACAGTCTTCGTAGCCCTTTGCGATAACAAGACTTTCGATTTGCGCCTCACACAGCGCAAGATTTACGATTTCTTCCAGTTCAGTGGATGTTTGCGTTGCGGTTTCGTCTCCGTAGGCCATAGCCTCCTGCAGCAGGCTTACAGCGCTGTCACGGGCCTCCTGACGGGATAAGCGGACTGCTGCAAAGTAATCTGTCATTGTGTTGACGCTGTCCTCTGAAATTGCGCTATCCCCTGCCATTACAAGCTTATCTGAAGACATAAGCTTGCTTTCATCAAAGGTGTCTGTGATGTCTGATACCGCTTGCTGCTGACTGTATGCCCAGTTTGCATATATACCGCCGCAGACAGTTAATAGCACAGCGGCTGCCACCAAGTTCTTTTTCCATATTTTCATAAACATTGCCTCCCTGTTATTTCATTTTTAACACACATATTTCATCCATACCCAGTCCTGTAATTTTCGCAACTGCCTGTGCAATTGCAAATTTTACCGACGGATTGTCAGCCCCCTGACAGACAACGATAGCGCCCATATAGGTTGGCGGATTTTTTTGGGTAACGAGACCCGATTCCTTTCGGGATGAATCTGATACGATTACGGTTTCGATTTTCGTGCTGTTTTCATCCGCTGTGCTGCGGTTATCCTGATTGGTTTGATAAATTGTCTCTTCTCCGTTTGCAACAGACAGAAGTACACGAACCTCTCCTGCCCCATCAACTGTTTGCAGTATCTCTGAAAGAGCTTCTATGCTGATTGTCTGCTCAGTGGGCACAGTTTCGTATTCGATAGGTGTACTGCGTTGGTTTCTTTCAGGCAACAGCAATAAAACCAGCCCCACAAGCAATACAATGAATGCAAATTTATAACGACTGATTACAGACTTGATTTTATTCGAAAAGTCTTTTATTTCCAATGCTGTCGCTCCTTTGCAATACCGAGATTCTCTTCAATGTATGTCCCAATCACTTCTTTTGCGTAAGGGGATGCCTGACCGGTTATGATTACTCCACAGGGGAGCGAATTGTTACTGTCATCCAGTTCCACCTCCACAGCCAGTTCCAAATCCATACGTGTTGCTTTGTCCAAGATATATGCTTCAGTTTGGGACTTTATGATTCTGCGGACGCTTTCTTGGGCACTTGCTCTTCCCTCTTCAACATAGGAATCTGCGCCGGCAGTGATTCCGTTCCAGTAATCTGAAAAATCGGAAAACTGAATACGTGCCAGTGGAGAAATGATAGTTGTCGCCATTAAAATACCGGAAAGTATTTTTAGAATTTGACCAGCTGCGGTCTTTTTGTCTAAGAGACATCCGGTTACCGCACAAACGATTCCTGCGCCTATAATGCTAAAAATGTAGTTTCTCATCCACACATACCCCTCATAAAGCACACAAGGCTGATCAGCAGCAATATGCAGACTGTTCCTGTCATTGCCAGCACTGTTCCCATACCGGTCGAAAAGTCCTCTATGAGCGTTGTAGCGGGCTTATAACCAAAGCTGCTGCATACAGCACAGGAAAGCTTCAACAGCAGGTATTGGACACCGATTTGCAGGAACGGGCCTATGCAGACGGAAAGTACCGCGAATATACCGTAGATTCCCGCTGCATTCTTCATTGCGCCGGCGCTGACAAGTATTGTTTCGGTAGCCTCTGACAAAATGCCGCCTACAACCGGAACAACGCCGGAAATTGTCAGCCGCGCCGCTTTCAACACAGAGGAATCCACAGAGCCGCTGATAATGCCGGTAATGCCAATGTAACCGGTGAAAACATACAGTACTATTTTAAGGCACCAGGTCATTGCCCATTTCACAAAATCCCGGACTTTTTTAATCATTTCCTGCTCAATAGCGCTGTTGGCAACACACAGGCACAGGTAAATATAAAGGGCAGGTACAATGAGCTTGGATATTACAGTTGTAAGCAAGGCATCAAAGAATACCGTACCGGTATAAAGCGCTGCTGAGGAGGTTGTACCTCCCTGCGCAGCCAAAGCTGCTGTCATAACAGGAAGCAGCAATTTGCCGTATTCGCTTAATTCGGTTACTGTGCTGGCTCCAAGTTGAATCATTGAATTTGACGATGTTAACAGCAGAAGCCCAATTACCACAGCGCCTGTCAGCTGAATGGTGCCGGCTGATTTCTCAGAAAACGTGTGTAAAAGGCTCATCAAAAGTACTGTGGCAATCAAAGATAAGCATATACCGGTTGCACCGGCAAGCTCAGGACGTAAAGCTTGGATTGCCTTTTTTAGTATGAACAAAAGCCCGTCTGCAAAAGACTCCTGCTGTTCCGGCATATACGGGGCAGCTGATTCCGGCGCAGTTGGCGCAGAAAATTCAACAGCAGATACAGGAAGCGCCAAAAAAAGCACGATAAAAATTACAATGACCCATCTTTTCATACTGTCCCCAATATTTTATCCAGAAGTGATAGTAACTTTTCAAACACAGGAATCGACAGCCACAGTACAGTAGCGGTGGATAACAGCTGTAACGCCTTCCCCATAGATTCGTTTCCGGAATCCTTACAAATTAGAGCGGAAAGTTCTGTTATCAAGCCGATTCCCACAACCTTCAGAAGAATTGTCAATAAATCGTTGTCCAAATCTACCATATCCTGCAGCTTTTGCAGAAAACGGACAACCGGCTGCAAGATTCCAATTGAAACTGTAACAACCATTGCGCATACCGCAAGGGTCAGCAAAACGGAAAAGTCCTTGGTGTGCCTGCTGATAACAATCCATAATATCAGTGCCGTTAAAACGCCTGCTGTCGCTTTTAAGAAAATATTCATTACAAATCAAATAAATGTTTTACCAATTCGAACAGATCGGATATCTTCTGTGCAACCATCATCAGCACAACAATCAAACCGGTGAGGGTTGTCAATGTTGCCTGCTCTTCCCTACCTGACCGGGCAAGCACCTGATTTAGTATAGAAACGATAATTCCGATTGCAGCAATTTTGAAAATAAGATCAATTTCCATATTAAACAAAGAGTATCGCCAGTGCGGCACCGGCGCAAATTCCTAAGGTTTGATAGCTTCTGATTCTGTTGTCGCGATTGGCAATCAACATATCGAATTGCCTTGTACACTCCGCGATAACAGCCTCCAAACCCTTTATTTGACCTTCCAAATCAAAATGACCGATGGATTTACCAAGAGTCAGCATACAGCTTTTAGTAATTGGCGGTAATGCTTTTGTCTGGGCGATTGCAGAGACCATACACACTTCCGGTTTTGGCGATGTTTGCATTTCCAATTCCTCTGACAGCTTCAAAAAGATGTTTCCGATTTCACTTTGATACTCTGTCGCCACCTGCTTGCATAACACCGGCAATGCAGTAAGATGAAAATTTAGTTCACATTCCATAAATTTAAGTATATCAATCAGATGATGAAGGGATTTTTCTTCCTTGCGATAGGAACTTGCAAGATGAAAACCAACTCCTCCACAGCCACATACAACCAAAACAGCACCAATAATTTTTATTATCATAAAGATAACCTCTCCATCGTCCAAGACTTGTCCTTGCGCAGAATAATGACCGTAGGAAACAGATTTGTGTTTATCAGCGGCTGATATACCGGTCTGGACTTCAAGTCCAATAAAGATCCGGCATGGGCAGTTGCCAAAAGCTTTACGCCGCACCAGCCTGCGTGCAAAAGCGCCTCGCAGTCTGCCGGAGCGGTAATTTCATCCACGGCGATCCATCGTGGATTCATACTGCGCAGCACCGCCTCCACCCCATATGACTTTGGGCAACCGCTTAAAATGTCTGTTCGGTTACCTGCAAAAAAACTAGCTTGTCCCTTGTGTAAAGGAAACAGCTCCCCACGCTCGTCCACAACAGCGATAGATTCGTTTTGCGATTTCATACGGATCAAGTCCCGCAACAGTGTGGTTTTGCCACTTCCGGGCGGTCCGATAATTAAAATAGAATCCTCTACATTTGCTGCTGTTTTTGCTATGTTCTCAAAATCTCGCGCAACACGGATGCACAAAGATGTAGGCTGGGAGATTCCTGTCATTATGCCGTTTATAACAGTGCTTACTCCGCATATGCCAATGCGGTGACCGCCCGGTGCGGTGAGATAACCCTGAGCAACACTGTTCGCAGTCCAAGGGGAATAGGCAGATGCAGCATTGATAACAAAGGCAATATCATCATTTGTTGTTATCTTAGGAAGATTGATATTTTCTTGATGTAAAACCAATTCCGGCTCCAAGCCGATATGCAGACGTAACTCCTCCAAAGCATCCTGCCCCAGCTCGTCCACTTGTTGCCGCATCCAATGGGGTAACAGATTTGTGTAGGCATTCCAAGCGCATTTCATTTGCATCACTCCTACCTAAGCCTATGCTTGTACCACACCAATATGCAAAAAAATTGCCGACAGCAAATGCTGTCGGCATAAAATATGTATTTACTTTTTTGCGTAGGAGATCAGTCTTGTAATTACAGGCGCAAGAATAATATTGGTTCCCAGCTCGATTAAGAAGTTGATACCTGCCAAACCAATGAACATATAGCTTGCTACATTTACAAATCCGGCAGCAGCGCCCCAGCCGGCAATGGTTTCCATAAAGAATAAACGGCATCCTAACAGGAAAACGCCTGTGTTCACTACAGGGCAAATAACCGCAGCTGCTATCACTGCAACATACCGGTTATTTCTGGAAATGTAGCTGTAGACACCCTCTTGGCAGCATTCGCCTAAATGATAGCGATGTTTCATCAGCTGAATACGGCTACTGGAATATCTGTCCAACAGCACCAACACAGCCCTGTATACCAGTCCCGCACAAAGACCAGCTGCTGTGCCCTTCACCAGTACGGTAACAATTGTTCCGGCAACGTCAACTGCCAGAAATGCAGCAGCATCGCCGCTAAGTAGCACCGCGACGCCAAACACAAAGCCTAGCCACGCGCCTGCCTGCCAACCGTATACGGCTGCGCCAACTACAATGGGGACCAGCACCAAGGAAATGGAAAACATTCCAAACTTGATGCTGCCGCCCAAAAATTGCAGCACAAGCACAATTGCGGTAAACAAGCCGATACCAACGATTGTTTTAGTTTTATTATTCATTTTTTACCTCCTGCTGTCGCTCCGGCATTCCGGATGCGATGCAATTTTATAGTGATATAGGAAATCAGAAATCTTCAGGTACGCTGCTGTCTTCAGATTCCTCAAATTCCTCCATATCCTCAAAACCCATTTGCTCTCCTCCACCGGATCGCATCTGTGCCCATTGTTCCTTGGTAATCAGAATATCACGGGGTTTGCTGCCTTGGAACGGTCCGACAATCCCCTTCTCCTCCATTTCATCCACAATTCTTGCGGCACGGGCATAACCAAGCTTCAAGCGTCTTTGCAGCATAGAAACAGATGCCTGTCCGGTCTCCAAAATGACATCCACAGCGGCAGGAAGCATCTCATCGCCGCCAAGCTCATCGGCATTCGGTTCTGCGTCGGAAGCGGCAGTCTTGTTGCCGGTTTGCAACGCTTTCTTCTCGATTTCTTCCATAACCTCCTGGTCATAGTTGGTGACGAAGTTTGCCTTCACGTAGGAAGCAACTGCTTCCACCTCGGAATCGCTGACAAAACAACCCTGAACACGCTTAGGTTTGCCGTTGCCGATGGGAGCATACAGCATATCACCCTTACCCACCAGTTTTTCGGCGCCCTGTGTATCCAGAATAATACGAGATTCCATTGCAGAGGCCACCGAGAACGCAATTCTCGACGGGATGTTTGCCTTCATAAGACCTGTGATAACATCGGCAGAGGGACGCTGCGTTGCAATCACAAGATGAATACCGGAGGCACGACCCATTTGCGCAATCCGGCAGATGGATTCTTCCACTTCCTTTGCCGCTACCAACATCAAATCTGCCAGCTCATCGATAATCACAACAACCTGAGGTATCTTCTTGCCCTCCATTTGCTGGCTTTCGATCATACTGTTGTAGGATTCCAAGTCACGGACACCGGCATCAGACATTGCCTTGTAGCGGCGCATCATTTCGGAAACTGCCCATTGCAGAGAGCCGGCAGCCTTTTTGGGGTCGGTCACAACAGGAATCAGCAGATGCGGAATGCCGTTATAGATGCCAAGCTCTACCATCTTAGGGTCAACCATAATGAGCTTTACATCATCAGGACTTGCCTTGTACAGCAGAGAAATGATGATGGAATTCATACACACAGACTTACCGGAGCCGGTTGTGCCGGCAATCAGCATATGGGGAAGCCGGGCAATGTTGCCGACGATACAGTTACCGCCAATATCCTTGCCAACAGCAAAAGAAGACTTTGATTTTGCTTTTGCAAATTCCTGAGAATCAATGACTTCACGCAAGGAAACCATCGTAACTGCACGGTTAGGCACCTCAATACCAACCACGGAAATCTTTCCGGGGACAGCCGCGATACGTACGCCGGTGGCACCTAAGCTTAAAGCAATATCATCCGCAGCTGTGGTCAGTTTATTCAGTCTGACACCCTTTTCCAGCTCAACCTCGTATCGTGTAACACTGGGGCCGCGGGTGACGTTAATAATATGCGCCTCAATCTTAAAGCTTGCCAAGGTTTCGTTCAGACGTCTGGAATTTTCCCGCATTTCTGTTGTGCCGTCCATTGCGCCGCTGCCGGAAAGCTTTAACAGGTCAATCGGGGGGAAACAGTAGTCAGGTTTTTCTGCCTTTTGGGAATTTTCAATTTCTTTGGCAACCTCTTTGGCAGAGGCCTGCGCTTCCTTAGGCGTTACTTTTTCTACTTTAACACGTTTTACCTGAGCTTCCTGCTTCTCTTTCAATGCAGTTTCCTTGTCAAAGGGCGGCATTTTGGAAGGTGCCTCAGGCTCTTCCGGCGCAGGAACAAATGTGTTGGCAGCAGTAACGTGGCTGTCAACATCGCCGTCAATCTGACGGAACATATCCTCAACCTTTTCGTTATCGTGGGTTACAGGAACGGTTTCTCTTTGCGGCTGTGCTGCCTGCGCAGCCTGCTGCTTTTGTCGCTCACGCTTGTGCTCCAAATGCTCAATTCTCTTATTGGCAATGTGATTTACCACCACCGCAGCAGGTTCCTGCCGTTCAACCGGTTTTTTGTCAACATTTGGCCGGGGACGATTCTCAATGGCATGTATAATGCTTGCCAAAGTAATCTGCATACCGCCCAGCAAAGTAAAGATTGCGCCAAGAATAAGCAGAATATAACTAAATGTGTCGCGGAAGAGCCAATAAAACAGCATAGCAATGCTTCCGCATACCAGTCCTCCGGACGAGCCTTCAATGCCGCTGCCGTACAAATCAACAATCGCATCCCAGCCAATCGGCATATCCGGAGCAGTAAGGCTTAAGTGGGCAATACAACCGCAAATAAGTACAAATGCGCCAATGCAAAAAGAACGCATTTTTACAGGACGACCACCGCTAAAGGCGTGAATAATAAACAGATAAAGCAAAGCGGGTATGGATACGAGAAAGCCTGCACGACCGATTAGGCCGTGTATGACGGATTCCACCAACTGTATAACAACACCCTCCGGTTGGAAAAACACCACCAGAAATAACACAAACAGACCTAATAACGTAGCAGAGGATATAAAACGTACGGGGATTTTACGTTCAGCAGGAACGGAATTGACCGTAACTTTATTGCCTTTCTTGGCATTTTTAGGTGCTTGTTTTTTAGGGGCTTTCTTTTTGGAGGCAGCGGCTTTATCTGCCTGAGATTTATACTTTTGTTCAGACATAGTGACCTCCTGTCAAGTGATCAGATAGAGTATAAATGAGAATATTGCAGCGCCGATAGAGTAATAGGCAAAGCGGGAAAATCCGGAGTGCTTCAACGCTGTTCTGAAAACGGAAATTCCAAAATAACCGCCGCAAAAAGCGGTGATACCGGATAGGAGAAAGCCAATAAAATTGACAAAGGAAATTTCGCCAACGCCGGAAATTATGATTCCAAAAATATCGTAGCAGACAGCAAACAATGTTGCCGGTATTCCCAGAAGGAATGCCCAGTTACAGGCGTTATCGCTGTCCGCTGCCCGCATAGTTGCATAAGAGGAAATCATTCCTGTTCTTGAAATTCCGGGAAAGGCGGAAAACGCGCCGAGCAGACCCATCATAAACCCATCCAAACCGGACATTGTGCGAGCATCCCGATTTCCGTGTCGGGAATGCTCTGCCAGCAACAACACAAATGCATTTATTGCTAAGAAACACATAACAGCTATCAGATTGTTTTCAAGCTTTGCAGTGAGAATTGTTAGGAACAAACCGATAATTAAGGGTGCAATTGCTGTTTTAATTAGCCGCAAATCATAGTAGCTTTGGGTATCAAATGCGTGTTTTCCTCTGCGCCTACGCGTTGTGCCTGCCATTTGCTCACGGCGTAAACGAAACAAAACCTCACGACAGCCGGCCAATATCGCAAAAAAGAGTCCTATATGTACCAGAAGCTCCTGTAAGGAATTTCTGGTAGCTTCGCCAAAAATATAGCGAAGCAGTGCCTGATGGCCGTGGGAGGATATGGGAAGAAATTCCGCTACTCCCGAAATAAAACCGTATATAAGACTTTCCAGCAGTGACACGGGTCATTCTCCTCCCTTTTTCAATATTTCTAATTATAATAACATATTTATATAGAAATTTCCACCCCGAGGTGAAAATTATTTCTTTTGCGCTTTATTTTTCTCGATCATTGCGTGTAATTCCGATAACGCATCGTTCAAATCTCCAAGAGAATCGATCAATCCGGATGCCACAGCATCTTTTCCGTACAGGATAGTGCCTACATCCGTTGCCATCTCCCCTGTTGCCATCATATACCCCTCAAATTTTTCTTTCGAAATGCGGGAATTTGTTGTTACAAAATCGGTAATCTGCTCCTGAATTCTGTGAAAATACCGAAATGTCTGCGGCGCACCTACTACCAATCCGGTCATACGAACCGGATGCACGGTCATACTGGCTGTCCGTGTGATAAATGATTTTTTTGTGCATACCGCCAGTGGAATGCCGATAGAGTGTCCGCCGCCCAGTACCAGTGATACGGTGGGTTTTTTCATACCTGCAATCATTTCCGCAATGGCAAGTCCTGCCTCAATATCTCCGCCAACGGTGTTGAGCAGCAGTAGCAGCCCTTCAATTTCGTCACTCTCTTCCAGTCCGGCAAGCAGGGGTAAAATGTGTTCATATTTCGTGGTTTTTACGGTTTCCGGCAACACCTGATGGCCTTCGATTTGCCCGATAATGGTCAGCGTATATATATTTCCTTTGCTAGTCTTACTGATATCCAAGCCAAGCTCTTTTATGCTGTCATTTTTCTCATTATTGCTGTTTTTATTTTCTTCATCCATAACAATACCTCCTACGATAGAATAACCTGAATGCCGTATTTAATTCATACTTGCAAGATTGTTGATTCTATCGTATAATGTCACAGGTGATAAAAATGGCAACAAAAACAAACGCTGTTCGCCTTGTTCAGCAAGCGAAAATTCCCTGCCGTGAAGAGTTCTATGAATTTGATGAGAATGACCTGAACGGCAACCACGCTGCAGTGGCAATCGGTTTTCCGCCGGAGCAGGTATACAAGACCTTAGTTGCGAAAGGCTCTCGCACCGGAATAAACGTGTTTTGCATACCCGTTTGTGGAGAACTGGACCTGAAAAAAGCAGCAAAAGCTGCCGGCGATAAGGATATGGCGCTGGTTCCGGTGAAAGAATTACTGTCATTAACCGGCTACATTCGCGGGGGATGCTCTCCTGTAGGAATGAAAAAGAAGTATCCCACGTATTTTGAAGAAACCTGCGAGCTGTTTGATGAAATTGCCGTTTCTGCGGGTGAAAGAGGCCACCAGATGATTCTCGCGCCGATGTCGCTTGTATCATTGGTAAACGGTAAGCTTGCGGATTTACTGACATAAAGAAAGGAATTACAATTATGCAATTTGAATACAAGACAAAAGGCACCTGTTCCCAAAAAATCTTTTTTGATGTTGAAGACGGCAAGGTACATAATGTTTCTTTTTTAAGTGGCTGCAACGGCAACTTACAGGGAATCGGAAAATTGGTGGAAGGTATGGATATTGATGAAGTGATTTCCCGCATTGAAGGCATTCAGTGCGGTGGTAAGCCTACCTCCTGCCCTGACCAATTGGCAACTGCATTAAAACAGGCAAAAGCAAAATTATGATACGGAAAAACCCCACAGCCTAAAGCTGTGGGGTTTGTTTATGCCTTTACAGTATCCAAAATCAGCCGTACCAGATCATCCCGTCCGGTTCCCTTCTCAGCGGAGAACGGAATCACAACACAGTCTTCCGGAAGCGCCAAATCCTCACGGATTCGCTGTATATTGGGTATCAATTCGCTCTTTTTCAATTTGTCCAGCTTATTGGCAACAACAACAAAAGGACAATCGCTTTCCATAAACCAGTTTGCCATCGTGATGTCATTGTTTGTAGGTGCGTGTCGCGCATCTACAATCAAAACACCCAAATCAATACGGTTGGCTGCAAAATAATTTTCCATCAGCCTACCCCATCTGTCCTTTTCCTGCTGGGAAACTTTGGCATAACCGTAACCGGGCAGGTCAACGAGATAGCAGGACTTATCAATAACAAAGTAGTTTATATGGATAGTTTTTCCGGGCTTTTCACCGACGCGGGCAAAATTCTTTCTTTGCAGAACGCGATTGATAACCGACGACTTTCCCACGTTGGATTTACCTGCAAATGCAATTTCAGGCAGTCTGTTTTCCGGAAAATCCTTTGGCGCTGCAGCAGAAATCAAAAATTCCACATTATGAAGATTCATAATATTACCTCATTGCCGTATCATCGGCTTGCGGGATTTTACTCTTACATCCTCCGGGATATCCTTGATAAGGGTTGGGATGAGCCCGGCGGTATTGTTGAGCGCTGTTTCCAAAACAGTGTCCACAGTTTGCGCTGTTACAAAATGCAGTGCATTGCGTACCGTTTGGTCAATTTCCGCCAAATCCCGCTCATTATCCTTCGGTATGATAACTGTGCGGATGCCGTGACGTAATGCAGCCATTGTCTTTTCTTTCAAGCCGCCGATTGGCAGCACACGTCCGCGCAGAGAAATCTCTCCGGTCATTGCAACATCCCTGCGAACAGTAACGCCTGTCAATGCAGACACCATCGCAGTGCATACGGTTACACCGGCGGAAGGTCCGTCCTTGGGAACAGCTCCCTCGGGAAAGTGGACGTGAATATCCTTGGTTTTGTAGAAATCCTGTGCTACACCAAGCTTTTCCCAGTTTGCGCGAATATAGCTCAGGGCAGCGTGGGCAGATTCCTTCATAACATCGCCAAGATTGCCTGTCAGCTCCAGCTTGCCGGACCCGTCCATAACATTGACTTCCACCTCAAGGGTTTCTCCGCCCACTGCTGTCCAAGCCAAACCTGTTACAAGTCCAATTTGATCGTTAAAAGGCAGTCTGTCCGGCAGATACTTTCGGGTTCCCAGATACTGCTCCAAATTTCTTCCGGTCACAGTAATGCGCTTCGCTTCCTTTTCTGAAACGAAATACATATCTGCTTTTCTGCAAATTTCACCGATGCAACGCTCCATATTTCGTACACCGGATTCCCGGGTATAGCAGCGTATTATTTCGCGGATTGCGTCATCGGAAATTCTTAGCTGTGTTTTCTTGATGCCGTGCTTAGACAGCTGCTTGGGAATTAAGTGGTTTTTGGCGATCATCAGCTTTTCTTCATCCGTGTAAGAGCCTAGCTCAATAATCTCCATTCTGTCCAGCAGCGGCCTTGGAACGGTATCCAAAGTGTTTGCCGTCGCAATAAACATCACGTTGCTCAGATCAAAGGGAATTTCCAAATAGTGGTCACGATAGGTTTTGTTCTGCTCTCCGTCAAGAACCTCCAACAGGGCTGCACTGGGGTCACCACGGTAGTCAGAGCCCATTTTATCCACTTCGTCAAGCAGGAGCAGCGCGTTGGAAGAGCCGGCCTGAATCAAGCCTGTGAGGATTCTGCCGGGCATCGCACCCACGTATGTCTTTCTGTGACCGCGGATATCTGCTTCATCGTGGACACCGCCGAGAGCAATTCGCGCAAGCTTTCTGTTTAGGCTTTTCGCGATGGAATAAGCTACAGAGGTTTTGCCAACACCGGGAGGGCCAACAAGACACAGAATCTGAGGCGGCATTTCAGGTGCAACCTGCCGGATAGCAATTGTTTCCAAAATTCGGGTCTTTACCTTTTCCAATCCGAAGTGGTCCTTATCCAGAATCCGTCTAGCAGAGTTTATATCAATCCGCTCACGGGTTTTGACATTCCAAGGGAGCTCTAAAACTGTGTCAAGATAATTCCGCAACACAGAAGCTTCAGCGGAGCCGTAGGGTTGTTTTCTAAGTCGCTGTACGTCCTTCAAAAGCTTTTCTTCCGATTCTTCGGGAAGATTCAGAAGAAGAATGTTCTTTTCATACTCCGCAAACTCGGCGTAATCATCCTCTTCTCCAAGCTCCTGCCGAATGGTCTTCATTTGCTCACGCAAATAATAATCCCGTTGATCCTGATCGATATTTACGCGGGTCTTTTCCTGAATGTCAGCCTCAAGACGAAGCATTTGAATTTCCTGCTGCAACAGCTTAAGCGTGCTTTCCATACGCCGCAGCGGATTAAGTTGGCACAGCAGTTTTGCTTTGTCACGGTAATCAATGCCGGAGTTTTGTGCAATGGAATCAGCCACAAAACCGCAGTCTTCTGATGCTAAAATTTTAAGCTGAACGCCTTGCGCAGGACGCTCAATCATTTCGCAGTAGGTGCTGTAAAGTGCTGTTGCCTCACGGCACAATGCACGGCCGCGAAGCGCGTCCTTTGCCGGAACCTCTAAAACAGTTTCCACAATGCCGGCCAAATACGGCTCAGTCTGTGTCAGTTCTAAAATACGGGCACGGCTCAAGCCTTCAACGAGCACACGAATATTCTCGTTTTGGGATTTTAATATCTGTTTTATTTTTACAATCGTGCCCATGGGATACAATCCGTTGAGCCCGGGATCATCGTCTAAAATGTTCTTTTGGGGAACCAAAATTAACTGCTGGTCGTGCTTCATAGCATACTCTAATGCCATCGCTGACTTTACCCGACCAACATCAAAATGGACAGTTTGTTCCGGAAATATTGTCAGTCCGCGAAGGGCTAAAACCGGCATTCTTCCGGATATAAATTGCTCTCGCATGTCCATCCTCCTTCTGAAATATAAGCGAAAGGGGGTAGAATTCTACCCCCTCAATGTGTTACTTGCTCGTGGTTAATTTTTCACGAGGTTTGGTTTTGTCTCGCAGAATTTTCGGCTGTTTTCCTTCTATAGCCTCCGGTGTAATCACTACTTTTCGAATCGAAAGGTCCGAGGGGATTACGTACATAATTTTGGTCATAGTCTCTTCCATTATTGCACGCAGACCACGGGCACCAATCTGACGTTCCACAGCTTTTTCAGCCACTGCCTCCAAGGCCTTTTCCTGAAACTCCAGCGCTACGTGATCCATAGCAAGAAGCGCCTCATACTGTTTTGTCAAGGCGTTTTTCGGCTCTGTTAAAATCCGAATCAGGTCCTCTTTCTTCAGATTCTGCAAGCTGGTAACCACAGGCAGACGGCCTACCAATTCAGGGATTAGACCAAATTTGATTAAATCGTGGGGCTGAACCTGTGAAAACAGTTTGCCCACATCTCTGTTTTTCTTGCTCTCTACCGGCGCATCGAAACCGATAGCAGATTTATCCGTTCTGGATTCAATAATTTTCTCCAATCCATCAAAAGCGCCGCCGCAAATAAAGAGAATCTTAGAGGTGTCCACAGGTATGGTTTCTTGCTGGGGATGCTTTCTGCCACCTTGTGGAGGAACGTTGGCGACGGTTCCTTCAAGAATCTTCAAAAGCGCTTGCTGAACACCTTCACCGGAAACATCTCTGGTGATGGATGTGTTTTCACTTTTCCGCGTGATCTTATCCACCTCATCGATGTAGATAATACCACGCTCTGCCCGCTCCAAATCAAAGTCGGCAGCCTGCAAAAGCCGTACGAGGATATTCTCCACATCGTCGCCCACATAGCCGGCTTCCGTCAAAGTTGTGGCGTCGGCAATGGCAAAGGGCACATCCAGAATTTTGGCTAGGGTTTGCGCAAACAGAGTTTTGCCGGAGCCGGTTGGTCCAATCAAAAGAATGTTGCTCTTTTGAAGCTCAACATCTGTCTCACCGGATAAATAGATGCGCTTGTAGTGATTATAGACGGCAACGGACAGTGCGATTTTTGCATCTTCCTGACCGACAATATAGCCGTCCATATAGGTTTTCATTTCTGCGGGTGTGGGGAGCCGTTCCGGCATATCAGAGGTGTATTCATCCTCTTTCAGGAGATCGCAGCAGGTTTGCACGCAGTCACTGCAGATATATACACCGGGTCCGGCAATCAGCCGTGCCTGCGATTCCTGTTTGCCGCAGAAGGAACAGCAAATCGGCTGCTCATCTGTCTTTGTCATAAACAGCTTCCGCCTTTCTGATTAGTGACGCTCAAGGACTCTGTCAATCAAACCAAAATCCTTTGCTTCCTGTGAGGTCATAAAATTATCGCGCTCGCAGGCTTCGGTAACCTCTTCGACGGATTTGCCGGTATTTTCTGCCATAATCCGGTTCATCCGTGCCTTAATGGTTTCCAGTCGCTTCATATGGATTGCCATATCCGTAATCTGACCCTGCGTGCCTGCAGAAGGCTGATGAATCATAATTTCGGAATTGGGCAAAGCCATCCGCTTACCCTTAGCACCGGCAGACAGCAGAAATGCGCCCATAGATGCAGCCATACCAACACAAATGGTAGCAACATCGCATTTAATGTACTGCATTGTGTCATAGATTGCCATACCTGCGGTAACGCTTCCGCCGGGGCTGTTGATATAAAACTGGATGTCCTTATCAGGGTCCTGCGCTTCCAGATACAGCAGCTGTGCTACGATCAAGCTGGCAGTTGTATCATTGACCTCTTCAGACAAAAACACAATTCTGTCATTCAGCAAGCGAGAGAAAATGTCATAGCTGCGCTCTCCCCTGCTGGTTTGTTCTACTACATAGGGTACTAAACTCATGGTCATGTCTCCTTTCAGGGCTTGAAACATTCTAACCACTTATACGGGTACTTATTCCTCGGTTTTCTCCTCGGTCTTTTCCTCAGCCTTTTCTTCTACCTTTTCATCGCTAGCTTCGTCAGCCTTCTTAGCAGCGGTCTTCTTTGTTGTGGTCTTCTTGGCTGCGGGCTTCTTTGCTGCCTTAGGCTTAGTAGCAACAGCATTTTCAACGATAAGCTTTACGGCCTTACGGGTTTCAAGGCTGGACTTCAGCTCTTCGGCGGGAACCATACCCTTGATCTTGTCAAGCTCCATCTCGTACTGCTTTGCCATTGCTTCGTATTCAGCATCAATTTCTTCGTCGGATACAGTGATGCCCTCAACTTCGATAATCTTTGCCAGTGTGACATTTACCTTTGCCTGCTTTTCAGCAGCGGGACGGAAAGCGTTACGCATAGTGGACAGATCGCCGCCCATCATCTTAGCATACTGCTCAACAGAGTAGCCGCTCATCTGCAGCTGGTAGCCAAAACGCTCCATCTGATTGTCCAGCTCCAAATCTACCAGAGATTCGGGCATATCAACAGTTGTGTTTTCAGCAGCTTTGTCAACACAGGCCTGCTCGAAGGCATCATCAATTTGCTTCTGCGCCTTCTCCATAGCCTTTGCGCGAATGTCAGCCTTCAAAGCCTCCAAGGTATCGAACTCAGAAACGTCCTTTGCAAACTCGTCGTCCAATGCAGGAACATTAGTAACAGAAAGCTTATTGAGCTTTACGTGGAATACCACAGCCTTGCCGGCCAGATCTGCCTGATAATCCTCGGGGAAAGTGATGTCAATGTCCTTTTCCTCGCCTACATTCATACCAACGATCTGCTCCTCAAAGCCGGGAACAAAGGAGCCGGAGCCAAGCTTCAGGTCAAAGTTATCGCCCTTACCGCCCTTGAATGCAACACCGTTGTCAAAGCCTTCAAAGTCGATGTTAGCGGTATCGCCCATCTCAGCTGCCCGCTCAACAGTTTCGGTAGAGGCAACGTTTTGTGCCATCTGATCCAGTTCGGCCTGCACCTGCTCGTCGGTGACGGTGGCAGCAGCCTTTTCAACCTTCAGACCCTTGTACTCGCCCAGAGTAACCTCAGGGTAAACATCAGTGGTCATAGTGATGGTAACAATACCGTCATCGTTAATGTCCATATCGGTCAGGCTGGGACGGCCAACAGCCTTCACATCCTGCTTAATAACAGCGTACTCATAAACCTCGGGGAAAATCTCTTCCAGACCGTCTTCGTAGAAAACGTGAGCGCCATACATAGACTCGATCATCTTACGGGGTGCTTTACCCTTACGGAAGCCGGGAATCATAATATTCTTGCGAGCCTTCATATAGGCCTTCTGAACGCCGGATTCCATCAGTTCCTTATCGATTTCCACCACTAAGGTTACCTTGTTGCCGCTTCTTTCGTTGCTCTTAATGTTCATAGTTGTATCCTCCCAAATTCGGGGTCGAAAAATGACCCAACAATTTACATATTTTGTATCCGAACTATATTAGCAAAAAATATATCAAATGTCCACACTTTTCTTGAAAAATTTCTTAAAAAATCCGATGAGGGATGAAATTCAGATAATCAGATGAAACGAGCTTGTAATCGATACCGTCCCACTGCCCTTCCATTGCCAGGCCGTGGCTCGGGCCGTGAAGATGCCCGTAGTAGCACCGGCGGACATCATACCGATTTAACAATTCCAAAATTTCATCACAGGTGTATCCTTTATACTTAGGCGGGTAGTGCAGAAACACCAATTTTGGCAAATCACCTGCGGATTTTAATGAGGCTTCCAAGCGAATCAGTTCCCGTTTGAATACCTTCTCATCGTGTTCCGCACTGCGTTCTTCCTCAAAGAACCACCCACGGGTGCCACAAATCGCGTAGCCGTCGTATTCGTAGTGGTTATTATTCAGAATATACTGCTGAGAAAAACCGTTTTCTTCGCAAAATTTGTAGAATTTACTTGCGGTGCTCCACCAATAGTCGTGGTTGCCCTTCAGGATAATTTTACGGCCGGGAATTTCGTTTATCCAAGCAAAATCCATTTTTGCCGCATCCATAGACAGCGCCCAAGACAAATCACCAAGCAATACGGTTGTGTCGTCCGGGGTGATACAGGATACTCCCTCTTTTAACTTCTCCATATACCCGACCCAAGCGCCGCCAAATACATCCATCGGCTTGGCTTCGCCCAAACACAGGTGCAGATCTCCAATTGCATACAGTGCCATTCGGTCACTCCTTTATTCGCAGCGGATGTTGTTTGGCAATCAAAAGGGTGTTTTTGTTATTTCCTGTATTTGCACGGTAATCCTGCAGAGCGCCGTAGGACAAAGCAGTTTTAGCATCCATTGTATAACGGTTTGTGTTGTACATACTGGATGTTACCGTATCCACACGATTGGCGCTGACAACAGCAACAAACATACTGCTGCTTAGCAGCTCGGTTTGTTCTTCAGTAAGGTGGCAGACAGCTTTGTTATTTGCTGCATCCAAATACTGCAAAACGGCCAGCCTGCCGAGGGACTTATAAAGGAACGTCTCTAAATAATGAGGCTGTGAGGCGCCTGCTGAAAAATCCCCCTTGTTGACTAAGTCCCATAGAGCGCTTTTTTCATCACAAGCGCAAACTGTAAGGCCAACAGGAAGTCCCATTTCTTTGGCAAAGAGAACTGCTGTCATCTCGCTAAGGTCATCAGCAGCGACAGCAACATCAAAGCTGCTGCGTGTGCAGCCGACTGCGCTGTAGACACCAAATAACAGTGCAATCTCCATTGCAATTCGCGACCAGCCAACCGGAACGCAATTTTTATTCGCAGTTAAATCATAAAGACGCTTGCAGACAGACTGCCAATCTCCCAGAGGATTATGCCACATTTCCGCAATCGTAACCTTCTGTCCTAATGTAATCTCAGCGACAGAATTTGTTCCCACAGCGTTGCGGATATCCATACCGTTTAGTCGCAGACCGAAAAAAAGGTTTAATACCTGCGCAACGGTATCCTCGAAGGATTGGTTCAGAATATCTGACAGTTCTGCGGAAGTAAATACCGGCAGATGAAACGGTACATAAATACCCCCATCCGGCGCATACTCTTCGTAAAGTGCACGGTGCGCTGTATAGGTATCAATTGCATTTCTTGTGGTTGTATAGAGCATCTTTCTCTCACTCCAAATATATTTTTCTATGCAGGTAAATGCTTAGTAAAACGCTTCCTCTATGTGGTGAATTTCGGGCTTTCGGGTGTCTGTTCCCTCCGGCGCGTAAATTTCAATCACGTCAAACCGAGGCTGTAACTCAGTGGGGTTTTGTGACAGATATACCTCAGCAGTTGTGCGAATCCGATTTTGCTTGCGTTGATCCACAAATTCCATTGCATCGGCAAACTTGCTGTTTTTTCGCAGCTTAACCTCAACAAAAACAAGGTGTGTTTTATCGGCAACAATCAAATCTATCTCACCAAAACGGCAACGGTATCCGCTTGCCAAAAGCTTGTATTTCTTTTTTTGCAGATAGGCAGCTGCCACGGATTCTCCCCAAGCGCCTACAATATTATTTCGTCCCATAAAGCTTTTTTAAGAAAGTCAGGCGATGGATTGGGCAAGGTCCGTGCTCTGCTAACGCGGCATAGTGGGCCTTGGTGCCGTAGCCCTTATGTACATCAAAGGCATATTCCGGATAATCCTTTGCCATTTCCAGCATATAATCGTCACGGGTTACCTTTGCCAAAACGGATGCAGCTGCGATGCTGGCGCTGCGTCCGTCACCGCCCACAACTGTCTCAAGTGGCAAACCGAAATCCTTTGCCCGATTTCCGTCAATCAGCGCAAAGTCGGGCTTTTCCTCCAGCTTACAAATCGCCCGTTCCATTGCCAAATAGGTAGCCTGCAAGATATTAACTTCATCAATTTCTTTATGATCTGCAAAAGCAATACCGTAAGCAATGGCTTTTTCACAGATAATCGGAAACAATTCTCTGCGCTTTTTGTCGGAAAGCTTTTTGCTGTCATTGAGTCCGGGGATTTCAATATCCATCGGTAAGATAACGGCAGCTGCGCAAACAGGTCCTGCCAACGGGCCGCGGCCTGCCTCGTCCACGCCGCAAATGGCGGTGTAACCCGCTTGTGCATACTTGTGTTCAAACTCCCACATATCTGTCATTGGAGGTCCTCCGGCATTTCTAAAGTGAATTTGCCCAACTTGCCGGAACGGTACTCGTCCAGCAACACCTTTGCCATTCTTTCAGTATGAATTTCGCCTCTTGCAAGCAAATAGCCGCGTTTTTTGCCGGCCTCTTCCAATAGCATATATCCGGGTGTCCCCTGCTCTGCCTCGATCTTATATCGTTCCAGAAGCGTGTGGGGATAAAAACGCAGCATCAGCTCCATAAGACGTGCTGCCAGCTCCTCAATGTCGATGACACCCTCTTTGACAGCGCCGGTGTATGCCAGCATCATACCAACGTTGGGGTCTTCAAACTTCGGCCAAAGAATACCGGGTGTATCTAAAAGCAATAATCCGCTGTTTACGGTCACCCATTGCTTGCCGCGGGTTACACCGGGGCGGTTTTCTGCCTTTGCGCCCTTTCTCCCGGAGATTTGGTTAATGAGCGTGGATTTGCCCACATTTGGGATGCCTACCACCATTACCTTGAGCGGCTTGTGCATACCCTTTGCTTCGTTTCGTTCTATTTTTTCTCTTAAAACAGAGCGAACTGCCGGCTCAAAATTGCTGATTCCTTTTTTGGTTTTACAGTCGGTGGCGACTGCAGCGATATTTTTGCTGCGGAAATATTGCATCCACTTTTTTGTTGCTTCATTATCCGCCAAATCCATACGGTTTAATACGATAATTCGCGGCTTATTGCCACAAATCGCGTCAATATCCGGATTTCTGCTGGAAACCGGAATTCTGGCATCCACAATTTCGCACACCGCATCCACAAGCTTTAGATCAGCCTCGATTTGCCGGCGGGTTTTGGTCATATGACCGGGATACCATTGGATATTCATTTTTTCCTGTTCCATTACTGCAATGCTCCGATTCTGCTAAACTCCCGTTTGTGGGTGTTTTCATCTGCGCCGGGTAAAACCAGAAATACAGCCTTACCAAGCAGTTCACGGCAGTCTATTTGACCAATTTCAACGCTTCTGCTGTCCATAGAGTCGTTTCGGTTATCCCCAAGAACGAAAACACAGCCTTCTTTTACCGTCTGAGGAAAGTCAGCGCCTTCAAATAAATTTGTAGTTGTGTTTGTATACGGCTCATCCAATGCAACGCCGTCCACGTACACAATACCCTTATCGAAATCGATATCTACCGTTTGCCCTTCTGTAGCGATTACGCGCTTAATAATGGGCTCGCCGTTCTTAAAAGAATCCTTGCTGGCAACAACAATGTCGCCATACTTGGGTGATTTATAGAACACATTGCTCAAAAGAATCAATGCGTCGCCGTTTTTTAGTGTTTGCTTCATAGATGGGCCGGATACTACAACTACGCGGAACACCAGCATAAAAACAAGCAAAACGGCAACAAGTCCGAATACTAAGTCGTGTAAATAGGACAGGACGTTTTTTTGCTGCTGCTTTTCCGGCGCAGGATTTGGCTTATTAATAGATGTTTGTTCTTTATTTTCCACGGTGATGCCTCCGATTTTTCATCATTCTGTACCATTATATACTATTTTAGACAATAAAAAAAGAGGGTTGCCCCTCTTTTTTTACGGAATTTTAAGTTAAACCTTTTCCTTAACCTTTGCAGCCTTACCGAAACGATCACGCAGGTAGTACAGCTTAGCGCGACGTACTTTACCCTTACGAACAGTTTCTACGCTTGCAATACGGGGAGAGTGAACAGGGAAAACCTTCTCACAACCTACACCGTAGCTGACGCGACGAACAGTGATGGTCTCACCGATGCCGCCGTGCTTCCGGGCGATGATGGTGCCTTCAAACACCTGAATACGCTCACGGGAGCCTTCCTTGATCCGTACGTGCACACGAACAGTGTCGCCAACCCGCATTTCGGGCAGCTCTTCCTTCATGTACTGGCTAGACAGAGCCTTAACCAAATCCATATCTTCGTCCTCCTTAATATTAGGCGTTCATGCAGCGATTTCCCCGGCGATATGGTTCCCGGCACTGTAGAGGACGCACCTTGCTTTTTCAGACCGAGCTATTCTAGCACATAAAAACACAAAAATCAAGTACTTTTTTAGAAAAATAAAGATAATTTTCCGGTTTTTTACAACGCAAATCCCAAATTTCCTAAGTTATAGTCTGTTGGCAATGTATCGAAAAAGAAAATCGGTATCGGCAAACAACACATCTTCTATCATATCCCCTGCCATCAAGCGCTCTAGATGATTCACTTTTATTTGCGTGAGGTGTATAGGACTATTTGCAGATGAATATAACAACACAGGAATTTCTGCGTTGGTATTGATATCCCATTTACCAAGCTTTCTGCGCCTTACAGGCCTATAAGCGAGGGGGGTATCAACCAGACTCATCCTTGGGATAAATTTCTCAATAGAGTACATTCCCTTGTTCCAAAAATGTACCGCACAATTTTTCCGCAAAAGGCCAAATAAGCGGATATTATAGGTTTCGTTAGCAGTTTTCAATAATACCGCCGTTCCGTATCGGTTGCTTGGAAATAGAAATGCAGGTATTGTAATCTTGTATTCAATACTGTTCACATTTGCAAAATGTTTGATCTTATGCAAAAGCAACATCCGCTTAAGTACAAAGCGCAAAAAAATGTATATGTAGTAAAGTGAAAAAATTAACAGCAGATGCCAAAGTAGTTTCATACAATCACCCTTACAAGTATGGTTTTCTCCTGTAGGAACAATTATAGCTGACAAATTCTATATAGTCTAGTGGTAGAAAAACGGTAGATAAGTCATGCTTAGCATTTAGAAAACACGGCAAAAAGGTTATAAAAATACCGTGGAATCGGTTAAATTCCACGGTATTTTTGGTCCGAGTTACTGGATTCGAACCAGCGGCCTCTTGAACCCCATTCAAGCGCGATACCAAACTTCGCCAAACCCGGATTTTGCTTGCATCTTTCGATAGCCACAGTATGATAACACACTCCGGCGAAAAATGCAAGCACTTTTTTGAAAAATTTATTTTATTCGCCGATTTCTGTGCGAACAACCTTACCGAGGTTCCATAATCTGACCACCTGCTGCTCCGCCTCGGCTTTTTCCTTCTCGGAATTATACTCTACATAAACCGTATGTGCGCTGCAGTCAGCACACTCAACCTGAACATTCCAGCCGCCCTCGTGCATAACTAAGCCTGCACCGTGGCAAATGGGACATTCCTCTAAAATGTAATTGGGATTTAACTCCATAATCAACGCTCCTTATCGAAAAACATTCATATCGCCGTCGTAAATCTCAAGGCGTCTGCACTTGGCAAAATCCGGTTTCAATGCCGGCAAATACCTGTCAACAGCCTGCGCCAGCTGCATCGGATTCAGCGATGGGTTCTGACAGCAAACTGTACAGTCAAGTATCAGTTCCCTCTCCCCTGCCTGCTTTACCTCAAGACGGCGAAGCATAGGAATAATATCCTGCTCCTGCATACCGTTTTTGCTCTTTTTGGGCACAAGCAGACTGTCCTGCGAAAACAGCTGCTCTATGGAAGCCTGCGCATTTTGCGGGATATTACCATCATATTCGAAAACAACTTCACAGTGCAAATAAGACAGTTCCTTTATCTTCCTACCGGCATCATACGCCTGCAGCACCTTTACGCCGTCTACAGTGACGTTGTTCAGACGGTCACAAATATCCTCGCCGGAAACAGATACACCGTCCAAATCGAAGTCTAAAAGCTCACATACGCTCTCAACACCTACCGACATAGGCAGCGCAATGGAAACGGACGGACGGGGGTTAAAGCCTTGTGTGTGTGTTAAGGGTAAACCCGCTCGCTTAAAAGATCTCTGAAAAACACGCATCAAATCCAGGTGAGACATCCATACTGCATTGCCGGTTTTCTCAAATAATAATCTAGGCATCGCACGTTACCCCCTGCAACAGGCAATTTGCCCCGCAACCGCTGCAGCTGTGCCGGCAATCCGGCGTTACATTGCCTGCGTAGGCTTGTACCCGCTCCCGGAGCAGGAATTTTTTAGATACACCAACATCTATGGTATCCCAAGGCAAAACCTCATCCTCGGCATAGCCACGCACTGTATAGAAGTCCGGGTCAATACCGCAGGAATCAAAAGCATCCAACCAAGCCTGATAATTGAAGTATTCATCCCAACCGTCAAGACGTGCGCCGTTTTCCAAGGCTTTCTCGATTACTGCACCAAGGCGACGATCCCCACGGGCAGTCACTGCTTCCAAGCGGCTGATGTCGGGTGTATGGTAGTTGTACTCAATAGATTTGGAATAGAAATGCTCTTTTAACAGCCTGCAGCGCCGCAGATATTCCTGCGGATCTATTTGCTTTTCCCACTGGAACGGTGTGTGGGGCTTGGGCACAAAGTAGGCAGTTGCCACGTGAACACGCAAGCCACGCTTTTTATTGGATGCCTGCTCTTTCCACACTTTTATTATTTTATATACAAGCTCAGCGATACCTAACACGTCTTCGTCGGTTTCGGTGGGCAGACCAAGCATAAAATAAAGCTTCACATTGTTCCAGCCACCGGAAAAAGCGTTGGCGCAGGTTGTCAGAATCTCGTCTTCCGTGAGATTTTTATTGATTACGTCTCTTAACCGCTGTGTTCCGGCCTCAGGCGCAAAGGTAAGGCCGCTCTTGCGGAGCGTCTGCAGTTTCTGCATCAGTTCACGGGAGAAATTGTCTGCCCGCAGTGATGGCACAGACAGGTTGACCCGATGATTTTCACAATAGGGTATCATTGCATCTGTCAGCTCTTTTAACCCTTTGTAATCAGAGGTAGAAAGGCTGGAGAGCGTAATTTCATTGTGACCGGAATCTGAAAGGGTTTCCACAGCTTGCTTGTACAACACCTCCGGACTCTTCTTTCGCACAGGACGATAAGCAAATCCGGCCTGACAGAAGCGGCAACCGCGAATACAGCCGCGGAACAGCTCTAAATTTGCTCTGTCGTGGACAATTTCTGTAGATGGCACAATTGTCTTGGTTGGGAAATAGGCCTTGTCCAAATCCTCTATGATACGCTTGGTAACAACAGCAGGCGCACCGTTTTTCGGCGTGATGGCTGCCAATGTTCCGTCCTCGTTATAGCTGTGAGTATAGAATGACGGAACATATATGCCCGGGATTTTCGCAACCTCGCGAAGATAGGTGTCCTTTGACCAGTCCTCGGCCTTTGCCCGGTCGTACAGCGTCACAATTTCCTCTGTGATCTCCTCGCCTTCCCCAAGGGAAAAGAAGTCTATAAAATCAGCCAGCGGCTCAGGATTAAATGCGCAGACACCGCCTGCAAACACAATGTTCTTAAGGTCTTTGCGTTCCGCGCTGTGAATAGGAATTCCGGAGAGCTTCAGCATATTGACAATATTGGTGTAGCACATCTCATAGCCGATGGTAAAGGCAATCATATCGAATTCTTTAACAGGGCTTTGGCTCTCCAGCGCCCACAGAGGCAGGTTGTTTGCCCGCATTGCCTCTTCCATATCGCCCCAAGGCGCAAAGACACGCTCACACCACACGCCGTCCATTTGGTTCATAACGCCGTACAGAATCCGCATACCCACATTGGACATACCGATTTCGTAGGTATCCGGAAAGCAAAAGGCAACTCTCACGCGTACGTCAGACAGGTCTTTTTTTATTTCGTTGTATTCTCCTCCGATATATCGTGCAGGCTTTTGCACAGTTGGAAGAATTCTTTGCAGCAATTCCGTCATAGCGCTACCTCATTTCATAAGTAGGACTATTGTACCCCGCAAACGCTTTCATTGCAAGGGTTTTTTCTGCATTTCAGACAAAGTCCGATTGCAATTGCGATAGGAAGAATGCCCAAACCTAAACAGAAAGACAGATATACACCGCCCAACAGCAAGAGTACTCGGCAAATTCGCTGCTGCATAAAGAAACGTTTGGGATTTTTAATCAAAAGCTGCAATATGTGTCCGCCGTCTAAAGGCAATAGCGGCAGCAGATTGTACATTGATAAGAGCCAACAGCATAATGCCAGCTCAGGGAACCAACGGGCAAACACAGTTGGAATCAACCCGCCAATTGGACCTGCTAGAATTGAAAGAAGCTGTTTCCCATCGGATAAGCCGCTGCTCTCCATTATCGCGCCGCCAATAGATACTGTAAGAAAAAAGACATTTCCGCCGCAGAGTTTGACCGCAATATAATGGCATAACTCGTGACATATCACGGCCAACAACCACGCAGTCAGCCAGCGAATTGGTACTAAAAACAGCAAAACAGCTAAATAGACATATGTATTTGTGTGAATTCGAAATTGCATCATTTAGAATCACTGTCTACAATATCGCGACAGAAGGCAAAAAAAGCATCACCAACAGAATCTCCATCACCGATTTTTTCAACCATCGTTGAAAATGCGGCGGCGGTTACATCTGCATCACCCGGAATAATATATCGGATGATATTATGACGGATAAAAATGTAAGCAGCAACCGAAATAGCCAAAAGTAGCACCACAAAAAACTGTGGTCTTCCGCGATGCTTCTTTGTGGTTGGATACCGTTTTTTTAATTCAGGATTATATTCGATGCAATAACTCATAATACTACCTCCTGTAAAGCATACGCCTCTACTCCGGATTCTATGAAAAGTGATTGCGCCTCTTGACAATAACTATATTTTTCACTATAATACTTCTCGTCATCGGGGTGTGGCGAAGTTTGGTATCGCGCTTGGTTCGGGTCCAAGAGGCCTCGGGTTCAAATCCCGACACTCCGACCATAGAAAAGCATCGAAATCGAAAGGTTTCGGTGCTTTTTCTAACTTTTATAGAAGAATTTTACAGAGTCTGCGCGATTATCTACCATTTATCTACCGCCGACATTTGCTTTTTATGCATAGCAGCCTTCACTTTGCGAAATACTATTCAAAACCTGTGGAGGGATTCTATGTGTACGGCAATTACATTTTCCGGAAAGGACTTCTATTTCGGAAGAACACTGGATCTGGAACGGATTTACGGTGAGGAGATTGTTATCTCACCCCGCAATTTCCCCATACGCTTTCTGCAAAGACCGTCTTTTGAACACCACTATGCAATCATTGGCGTTGCGCATATTGAAGATGGATACCCGCTGTATTATGATGCTGCAAATGAAGCGAGTTTGTGTATGGCCGGGCTGAATTTCTCCGGATTTGCACAATACGGGGAAAGTGTCAAGGACAAGGACAACGTAGCCTGCTTTGAATTCATCCCTTGGGTTCTTGGACAGTGCAGCAGCGTGGAGGATGTGCGAAAACTGCTGCCGCAGCTGCAATTGACCGGAATCCCTTTCAATGAAAATCTTCCCACAGCACAGCTTCACTGGATCATTGCCGACCGAAAGGATTGCATTACTGTTGAATCAGTGGCAAACGGTATTTGCGTCCACGACAATCCGGTTGGGGTACTGACTAACAACCCACCCTTTGTTGAGCAGATGTTTCAGCTTCGTAATTATATGCAGCTGTCCCCAAATCCGCCGGAGAACCGTTTCTCCCCTGACATTGACCTCACTCCCTACAGCCACGGAATGGGCGCCATTGGACTTCCGGGGGATTTATCATCCCAATCCCGCTTTGTCCGCGCGGCGTTTACCAAGCTAAACTCCCTTTGTACAGAGCAAGAATGTGTCAGTCAGTTTTTTCATATTCTGGATACTGTGAGTCAAACCCGGGGCTGCAGCCGCCAAGAGGACGGAAACTGTATAATGACCCAGTACACCTCCTGCTGTAATGCAAGCAAGGGTGTATACTATTACACCACCTATGGGAACCGTCGTATTTCCGCTGTGGAGCTGCACCGTGAAAATCCGGAGGGCAATCAGCTGCTCCGTTTTCCACTGGTGATGGGAGAGGATATTCGATTTTTGAACAGAAAATAAGATTAAATTCGCAAGAAAACAGAGGACATCAGTCCTCTGTTTTTATTTATCGCAAAAGGAACTTGTTGACATTCAATCCTATGTTCTTATATAATAAATCGGCAGAAGACTATGTTATATACCCTATGTTTCACATTTTGATATTGATTTTTAAGGACGCATTATGAAGAAAACCCTAAATTACGTGATTGAGAATAAGTGCTTGCAAAAGTTGACCCTTAGTAAGTGCGTTGATGCAAATATTCTTCGTGCTACCGGCAGACTAATTGAATTAAAGGGCCGTCTGCATTTAGCACTGGAATTTTACTATGCAAACGGAAAGGTCCTTCAGCAGAACATTCCGGCTGAAAAGGCGCCGGAATATATTGCACAGCTTATTCCCGGTCAATACAAGCAATTAAACCTCACTACAACTGGCGGCAGTTACGAAGTAAAGGTCTCCAAAAAAGAAAAAATTACAATCATCGACCATATCAAGGCCGATAGACTCACCGCGGCTTCAATGGAGCACAACAGGAAAAAGCAATATATCCTTTCTGACGATAAGCCGTTGGATTTCTTAATTGCTTTGGGGATTCAGGACGAAAAAGGAAACATTTTTGACAAAAAGCGTTCTAAATTCCGGCAGATTAACCGCTTTTTAGAGATTGTTTCCGATGTAGAGGATAGCATCGTAAGCGGCGATGAGCTGTATATTCTTGACTTATGCTGTGGAAAGAGCTATCTGAGCTTTGCGGTTTATTACTATTTTGCAAAACTTCGTGGCTGTAAGGTAACGATGGACTGCGTGGATCTAAAGGAAGATGTGATTCTGTACTGTTCTGAGGTTGCCAAAAAGCTGAACTACACCGGCCTACATTTTATTGCCGGCGATATTCGCGACTTCCCCATTCGCCGTACACCGGATTTGACAGTATCCCTTCACGCTTGCGATATTGCGACAGATATCGTTCTTGCCAAGGGAATTGATTCCGGCTCACGGGTTATTCTCTCTACCCCCTGCTGTCACCACGAAATGATGCACCAGCTGAAGCCTACCGGCAACTACACAGACTTCCTGCTGGAGCACTCCATTCTGAAGCAAAAGCTTGCCGATGCGGCTACCGATGCACTGCGGTGCAAGGTTTTGGAAATCAACGGCTACGATGTGACTGCTCTAGAGCTGATTGACCCGGAGGAAACACCCAAAAACGTATTGATTCGCGGCATTAAAAGAAACAAAACAAACCGGAAGCAGATTGAACAACTGAAAACCGAGTATAATGCGATTTGTGAGGCGCTTGGTATAGAGCCATATCTAAAAAAAGAATATGTTCAGTAAAAATACAGGTCAATTGACCTGTATTTTTTCTTGTATTAGCTTCCTATTGTTCTGCAGTCTCGCATCATCCGGCGAAATGGAAAGTGCTTTTTCTACATAGGACAGAGATTTCATAAAATTGCCGATGTAATAATAACCCAAAGCGCATAGATCATAAGGTAACGATCCCCACGACGCTGCCTCAGATATATATGTTGCCGGACGCTGCTGAATTGTAAGAGACCGTTCCGTTAACCATATAAGTAAAAACCAATCCTTATTTGCGTAGGCAAGCTCTGCAAAGTCCAGCCACGGCTCCCGGAGGTGCGGCGCTTCCGCGATAGCTTGGAGAAACCAAATTTCCGCCTGCTTATGATTTCCCAGTGCAATATATGATCGGGCAATGTATCGCATAGATGCGCATCGCTCATTGCTCCATGTTGCTTTTTCCATATTCAGATGCTTTTTAAGGGTATTTATTGCTTTTAGCCACTCTCCTTTGTACATATATTCCCGGCCTAAATAATGCATATTTCGGTCATCCGTCGGGTCTTCTTCCACGGACATCTCCAATAATGGCAAATATTGCCCCCTTGATTTGCTGTGGTCAGGGTAGTGATCCAGCTGAATACCGTAAGCAGGAACTGTCTTTTTTCGTATTCCCTCCCCTACCCACGTCAAAACCTCGTGTACAGGGTGTGTCCACCGATAACCGAAACGGCGGTGAATCTTTTCCTGCCAGAACACCACACCCTCTGCTCCGTTTGGCTGAAATGACCAGGTGTAGCGGTAGCTTACCTGTCCAACATTATCACTCCAAACCGACTCCAGTGCTTTCCGCCAGCCTTTATGAAACACCTCGTCCAAATCGGTACAAACACAAACGTCTACGTCCTCCGGAATCAGTTCCAGTGACCGGTTTCGCGCCACATCAAAGCGCCAAGGTGTAATTGTTTCGACTTGTACAACTGCGCCGCGTTTTCTCAGCTTCTCTACCGTATCGTCAGTTGAACCGGTGTCAAGCACCACAACCAAATCCGCTTCTTCCATAGAATCCATCCACCGATCAACGAATTGACTTTCATTTTTGCAAATTGCATATACACATACTTTCATTGCGCAACTCCTGACTTATGAAAATGTAACCGGGAAGCGTTTGCTTCCCGGCTGTATTTGAATTGCTTAGTTCTCAGCAAGCAACCCTGCTGCGCGTAGATTCGCCAAAAGTGTGTTAAAGGCGGCGATTGTATCCTCCAGTGTCGCTGTAGCTGTTAAGTCAGCCACTGCAGCTGCAGGAGTGACAGTGCCGGCAGGGCCGGTAGGTCCGGTGGGACCGGTAGGGCCAATTTCACCTGTCGCACCAGTTGCGCCAGTTGCACCGGTAGGACCGACGGGGCCAGTGGGACCTGTGGGACCAATTTCTCCTGTTGCGCCTGTAGCACCGGTTGCACCCGTTGCGCCAACAGGTCCGGTAGGACCAGTGGGGCCGACTGCACCTGTAGCACCCGTTGCACCCGTTGCACCAACAGGACCAGTAGGGCCGGTGGGACCAACTGCACCCGTAGCACCTGTTGCACCGGCGGGGCCGGCAGGACCGACTGCGCCATCGGGACCCGGTATGCCCTGTGGACCGGTAGGACCGGTTGCACCGTCAGGTCCGGGAATACCCTGTGGACCGGTGGGTCCTGTGGGACCAGTTACACCTGTCGGATAAGTTGGATACGGATAGTAACTCGGTTGACAACATCCGTAAACCCTCTCAGGGTTACAATTTTCACAGCATTCAGTTGTGGAATAACGTTTCATTCTCGGCTCATTACATCCAGCCATAAATTTCCGTTCTCCTTTCAATTGTTCTGTAATGCAGAATAAATCTGCATTACAGTTTATGAAAGAAGCGACAAAATGTGAAAATCTCTGTCAGCAATTGCAAAGAAAAACCTCCGGCTGAGCCGGAGGCTTTTTCTTATAAATTCAGGAGCTTTTCTGCGTTGTACCGTACGATTTTGCAGTAGTTCTCTTCGCTGATCTCTCCCTTTTCCACCATATCCTTTAAGAATTCATCAAACGCAAAGGGGAAGGTCTGGAAAGAACGACAGATATCAGAACCGTAGAGAATTCTGTCGGAAAACTCCGCAATGAACTTTGCAGCATATTCGCGGTCACGCATAAATGCGTTAGAGCCACTGCCTGCAGAAACATCACAGTAAAGATTGTCATACTTGCGCATCAGTTCTGCAATTCTGCCATCAATTACCTTACCTGTTGGGTATCCACCCCGCAATTCTTCAGTGCAATCTGCAGACATTTCACACCAGAAGCATTGGGAGTGACCCAAAAGCTTCAATTTGGGAAATTTCTTAAGTATTCTCTCAATTCGAGGCAATCCCAGATCGTCAACAATACCATAGCTTGTAAATGTGCCGTTAATATGAATGGTTACAGGCATATCAAGGGCCTCACAGGCTGCAAAAAGGTTATCAAATTTGGGATCATCGGCATAAATATTCGCTGTAACCTCACCTACGCCCTTTGCGCCTAGTTTCTTATAGAAAGCAAGCACGTCATAAAGGTTCGAATCAGGTCTATTGTCCACTGCTCTGGGGTCGACATTGCAGAACCAGAGGAATCTATCGGGGTGCTTTACAGTCAGATGCTTCATTATTTCGCTTGCATAAGTAGAGCGCGTACCCTCAGCTGCGACGATAGGCAGAAGAACACCCTTTTCTGTGCCGATTTTATCGTAGAATGCAATCAACTCATCTTCCGTTATGAGCTTGTAATCCTCATAGCTCGGCGGAAAATACGGTGCGTAGGTGTTGTCTAGGCAATGATTATGAATGTCAATTTTTTTGATGGTTTTATAGCTTTCCATGATAAAACCTCCTTGATTAAAGCTTTTTCTTTGCTGCTTTATGTGCCAAGAGGTGCGTCGGTATAATCTTACAGATTCAAGAGCTTTACGGCATTATAACGTACAATCTTACAGTAATTCTCTTCGCTGATTTCTCCCTTTTCCACCATATCCTTCAAGAATTCATCAAACGCAAAGGGGAATGTCTGGAAAGAAAGACAGATATCAGAACCGTAGAGAATTCTGTCAGAGAACTCAGCAATAAACTTTGCTGCATATTCTCTGTCGCGCATAAACGCGTTGGAGCCGCTGCCTGCGGAAACATCACAGTAGAGGTTGTCGTACTTCCGCATCAGCTCTGTGATTCTGCCTTCGACTACCTTGCCTGTGGGATATCCGTAGCGCAATTCCTCTGTGCAATCTGCGGACATTTCACACCAGAAGCATTGAGAGTGTCCCAAAACCTTCAGTTTGGGATACTTCTTCAGCATTTTTTCAAGTCTGGGAAGTCCCAGCTCATCAACAATACCGTAGCTTCTGAAACCATCGCTGATGTGAATGGTAACCGGCAGCTCAAGCGCCTCACAGGCTGCAAACAGGTTTTCCATTTTGGGGTCATCGGCATAGATGTTGGCGGTGATTTCACCTACACCCTTTGCGCCCAAATTCTTATAGAAAGCAAGCACATCATAAAGATTGGAATTGGGTGTATTGTCAACTGCTCTGGGGTCGACATTGCAGAACCAGAGGAATCTGTCAGGGTGTTTTACAGTCAGATGCTTCATTATTTCGCTTGCATAAGTAGAGTACTGACCCTCAGCTGCGGCGATAGGCAGAAGAACACCCTTTTCTGTGCCGATTTTATCGTAGAATGCAATCAACTCATCTTCTGTTATGATCTTGTAATCCTCATAGATCGGCGGAAAATACGGTGCGTAGGTATTGTCAAGTGCATGGCAGTGAACATCAATTTTTTTTATAGTTTTATAGCTTTCCATAACAACAAACTCCTCTAATTTAAAGTTTTTTCATTGCTGCTTCACTTTGCAGTAATTGTTCAATCAAAGCTTTTGCTTTTTCAGCCTTATCACGGATATCGGCAACAACCGCTTCCGGCGCACGGGACGTAAAGTTCTCGTTGTTCAGCTTATTCTCAAGGCTTTCAAGGTTCTTCTGCGCCTTTTCCAGTTCCTTGGCAATACGCTCCAGCTCCTTGGCAACGTCCACAAGCTGACCCATAGGAATATAGAGCTTGGCAATGTTGGTGGTACAGCAAACCATACCGTCCAAATTATCCGGCTCCTTATCCAGAATAATCACCTTATCAGCATAAGCTAGACGCTGCATAAAGCCCTCGCCTTCGGTAAAGATTTCAGGCTTAGAGGTCAAAATTTGCAGCTCTGCCTTCTTGGAGGGAGGCACATTCATCTCTGCTCTGCGGTTACGGATGGCGCGAATGGCTTCCATAACGGATTCCATCTGATCCTCTTCGGTCTTAAACTGCAGCTTCTCAGAGAATACCGGCCACTGGGCAACGATCAGTGCGTCACCTTCGTGGGGCAGACTCTGCCATATTTCTTCTGTAATAAAAGGCATAAAGGGATGCAGCAGACGGAGTGTCTGATCTAATACATAGACAAGTACCTGCAAAGCGGTTTGCTTTTGGTTTGCATCCTCGCTGTACAGTCTAGCCTTGGTCAGCTCAATATACCAGTCACAGTAGCTGTCCCACAGGAAGTCATAGACCTTCTGAACGGCAACACCCAGTTCATATTTTTCGAGATTCTCCGTAACCTCTGCAATCAGGTTATTCAGCTTGGACAGAACCCACTTATCGGCAATGGTCAGCTTATCCGTTGCAGGCAATTCATTTGTGGCATCCTCATCCAAGTTCATCAGAACATACCGGCTGGCGTTCCACAGCTTATTTGCAAAGTTACGCATTGCCTCGCAGCGTTCCACATAGAAACGCATATCGTTACCGGGCGCATTGCCTGTAACCATATTCATACGCAGCGCATCGCAGCCGTATTTTTCAATCATCTCCAGCGGATCAATGCCATTGCCCAAGGACTTGGACATCTTTCTGCCCTTATCGTCACGAACTAAGCCGTGAATCAGCACAGTGTGGAACGGGGTCTTGCCGGTGTGTTCACAACCGGAGAAAATCATTCTGGCAACCCAGAAGAAGATAATATCATAACCGGTAACCAGCACATCGGTGGGATAGAAGTAATCCAAATCCTCTGTCTTTTCAGGCCAGCCAAGGGTCTCAAAGGGCCACAGAGCGGAGCTGAACCAAGTATCCAATACATCGGGGTCACGCTCAATGTTAGTACTTCCACACTTCTCGCACTTGCAGGCGTCCTCACGGGAGACGGTAATGTGACCGCATTCTGCGCAGGTCCAGGCAGGAATCTGATGTCCCCACCAAAGCTGACGGGAGATACACCAGTCGCGGACATTCTCCATCCAGTTGATATAGGTCTTGCTGAAGCGGTCGGGAACGAACTTGGTCTCCCCTTCCTTGACAACCCGCAGTGCTTCCTCTGCCAAAGGTTTCATTTTTACAAACCACTGGGCAGAGATAATAGGCTCAACATCATTGTGGCAACGGTAGCAGGTGCCAACATTGTGAGAGTAATCTTCAACCTTAACAAGGTATCCCTGTGCTTCCAAGTCGGCAACAATCGCCTTACGGGCCTCATACCGGTCCATACCCTCATACTTGCCGCCATAGCTGTTGATAACACCGTTGTCATCCAACACGCGGATAACTTCCAGATTGTGACGCAGACCAACCTCAAAGTCGTTGGGGTCGTGGGCAGGGGTCATCTTCACGCAACCGGTACCAAATTCCATTTCAGCATAATCGTCGGCTACGATGGGAATTTCCTTGTTTACCAAAGGCAGAATCACCTTTTTGCCCACAATGGAGGTATAACGCTCATCGTTGGGGTTGACACAGACGCCGCTATCGCCCAGCATAGTCTCAGGACGGGTGGTAGCAACAATCACTTCGCCGCTGCCGTCTGCCAAGGGATAACGAATATGCCACAGGTGACCGGGCTTGTCCACATACTCAACCTCTGCGTCAGAAAGGGCAGTTACGCAATGAGGACACCAGTTTATAATCCGGCTACCCTTGTAAATCAGTCCTTTTTCATACAGAGAAACGAATACCTCGCGGACAGCGCTGGAGCAACCCTCGTCCATAGTAAATCTGGCTCTGTCCCAGTCGCAGGATGCGCCAAGCTTCTTCTGCTGCTCCACGATCCGGTTGCCGTACTTATGCTTCCAGTCCCATACCTTCTCCAGGAACTTCTCGCGGCCCAAATCATAACGGGTCAAGCCGTCCTTGCGCAGTTCTTCCTCCACCTTAATCTGGGTGGCAATACCTGCGTGGTCTACGCCGGGCAGCCACAGGGCATTGTAGCCCTGCATCCGCTTGAAACGGATCAAGGTATCCTGCAGCGTTGCGTCCATTGCGTGGCCCATATGGAGCTGACCGGTAACATTGGGAGGCGGCATAACAATGGTGAAGGGCTTGGCGCTTCTGGGCTTATTGGGCTTAAAATGGCCATTTTCCTCCCACATTTTATAGATTTCATTTTCTACCTGCTGAGGTTCATAAACCTTGGGTAATTCTCTTCGCATAAAAACACTCCTTAACAAAAAACGTCCCAAGCCAAAGGCTCAGGACGAAAAAATTTCCGTGGTACCACCTGAATTTCCGCTTTCACGGACACTCAACAGCTATAACGGGCACACCCGTACTCCCCTACTAAACTTCAAGGAGTCAGCTCCGGGACGACAATCTGCCATAGCTGTGTATGTTCACACCCACCACATACTCTCTTTAACAGCAATTATGGCCGAAACTTCCCATCGACGCATTTTCTGATTAAATTAAGTAAAAAATACCACATTTCTGCACCGATGTCAACGGGATTTTTACTCTGCAGATGCATTTATCCCGAGAAAACGCATTTTATCCCGTATAGCAAGCAAATCTTCAAAGGTATCCGGTCTTTTGGATAAATCACGCAGCAGTGCAGACGGATGATAGATAGCCGTATACCAAATCCCATCCCGGTTAATCCACTGACCGTGCTCCCGGGTAATTCGGTATTCCGGATAGATGATCTGCCGGGCGGCAATTCTGCCAAGGCATACGATTATCTTCGGCTGAATCAGTTCAATCTGTCTGCGAAGATAACCGATACACGCCTGCTGTTCCTCTTCTTCCGGGTCACGGTTATGGGGCGGTCTGCATTTTACGATATTGGCAATATAGACCTTGGTTCTGTCCAGCTCTATAATCGAAAGCATATCATCCAAAAACTTTCCCGCAGCACCCACAAAGGGTACTCCCTGTAAATCCTCCTGTTCGCCGGGACCTTCGCCGATAAACAGGATGTCTGTTTGCTTGTTGCCTACGCCGAACACCACATTGTTTCTGCCGCTGCACAATTTGCAGCGGGTACAGCGTAAACATTCCTGCTCTAATTCCTGCCAAGTGTCCATTATCTGCTCCTTCTGCGGTTTCTGCTGTTACGGCGGCTCTGCCGTCTTGCTTTTGCAATTCGAACAGTACGCAAAATATACAGCGCAGCTACAAATAATACCGCGACAATACCTAACACAATCAAAACATAGGTCACTATTTTAATGAAGCCAAAGTCTCTGTTTGCTTCTGCGTTGTCCGAAAAAACAGTTCCTGCGAGGGAAACATCATTGAAGGCAACAAGGTCCCTTTGGGCAAGGCACACAGAACCGCACCAAATTTGCAGCGTTGAAAGCTTCTGTCCCTTCTCAATAGGTGCAGTCAAAGAAGCTTCGTCTATATAGCGGTAACTGAGGCTGTTTTCGTTCATATTATCCGGAACAACAGCATAGGCGCCGGTATATGTGCCAAGAGATACTTCGGAACTGCCGTCGATTACACTTTTTTGAATAACGATCTGATTATCGTGGAGAATTTGCGCCGTCTTGTATCCGTTAAAGCCCAAGTCCAGCAGCTTGGTGGTTTCATCGTAGCCGCCGTAGACCTTGACAGAATACCCGTCATCCTCAAATTTTGACTCTGCGCCCATCACAATACAAATCAGCTTCATATCGTTAACTTGGGCAACGGATGCAATATTTCTTGTTCTGTCGTTTGCCACACCCGTGCGGCTTCCAATAACCCGCTCGTCAAAATAAGCTGCAACACTGTCGTTATTCATCAAATAGTTTTGAGAAGACAAATGACGGGCTTCAGACTTATTTGTTTCGGGAATAGAATAGTACTTTGCGCCAAAAACCTCGCAGAATTGCTCATTTTGAATTGCTTTTGCCACAATTCTGCAAACATCTCTGGCTGTTGTATACTGATTATCGTCGTGCAAGCCGTGAACATTTGTAAAATTTGTGGCGGTACAGCCCAATTCCGCAGCATAGCGGTTTAATTCCGCGACAAAGGCATCCTGACTTCCAAGAATATGGTCAGCAAGGATGACTGCTGCATCATTACCGGAGCCAACCATCATACCGTACAGCAAATCCTGCACAGTCACAACCTCATCGGCTACCAGTTTTATCACAGCTGCATCCTTGTCGAGGGTTTCAAGCACCTCGCCCTTCACCGTTACCACATCGGTCATATTCCCTTTTTCAATAGCAATCAGAGCAGCGAGAATCTTTAATAAGCTTGAAGGCGGAAGGGATTCGTCGGCATTGTAGGAATACATCAGAGAATCGGTATTCGCCTCATATAAAATGAAGCTTTTCCCGTTTTTTAGCACCGGCTGACTCCCCAAAAACGGCACTTGTCCATCAATGGTACTACATCCCGATGTAATGGATATATTATCTACAGTGTCGGCGGCGAAAACGCTCTGATTGCATAGCAACATAGCAAAAAGAAGGCATATGGCAATAATTTTTTTCATATTTCTCCCTCAATATCTTATCGCAGACTTGTCCACGGATAAAATTTTGTGTATAATTGGGTTAATTATATCAGCTTTTTTTGTGCGAGTCAATGCAGGAGGTTGTCAAATGAAGAAACAACAGTGGATATTACTGGGCATTACTGCCGTTTTTCTATGTCTTATCATTGGCATATTTGTTGGGAGAAATCTAACAGGTGCATATATTCCAATAGAAAAAGCAATCGCTTCGGATTCAACCGAAACAAACAACACTACTCAACAGCAGGACGGAAGAATTGATCTCAATACTGCAACCCTACAGCAGTTACAGCTGATTCCGGGAGTTGGTGAGGTCATTGCGCAACGGATTTTAGACTACCGTACGGAACAGGGTGGTTTTCAAGCAGTTGAAGAACTTTTGAATGTCAGTGGTATCGGAGAGAAGAAATTTGAACAGATAAAGCAATATGTCAAAATTGCTGACAGCACCGAAAATTCCGGCAGCTGATGTAATTTAACCGGAGGGATTACAATGCGTTTTATTTCTTGGAATGTAAACGGCCTTCGTGCGTGTATGCAAAAAGGCTTTATGGACTTTTTTAACGATGTGGATGCTGATTGTTTCTGTCTGCAGGAAACAAAGCTGCAGGAAAATCAAATTACTGTGGATATGCCTGAATATCACCAATTCTGGAATTACGCTGAGAAAAAGGGATATTCCGGAACAGCAATTTTCAGTAAAATGCAGCCGCGGTCTGTACGTTTGGGCATAGATGCAGATGAACACAACACCGAAGGGCGCGTCATTACCTTGGAGTATGCGGACTTCTACTTGGTTACCTGCTACACGCCAAACGCACAGCGTGAGCTGGCAAGACTTGACTACCGGCTGCGTTGGGAACAGGCCTTTTCAGACTATCTCACCAGCCTCGATAATGTGAAACCTGTTGTGCTCTGCGGAGATTTGAACGTCGCTCATAAAGAAATTGATCTGAAAAATCCTGCATCTAACCGGGGAAATGCAGGCTTTTCCGATCCGGAACGCAACTGTTTTTCCGAGCTGCTCAGCAAAGGATTTACGGATACCTTCAGGTATCTGAATCCGGATGTGACCGGCGCATACACCTGGTGGAGTTATATGTATCAGGCACGGAAGAACAATGCCGGATGGCGAATTGATTACTTTCTGGTATCCGACCGTATCGCAGATAAAATCACGGCAACTCCGATTTATTCTGACATTCTTGGCTCTGATCACTGTCCCATTGGTTTGGAGCTGAATCTATAATAATTTTTGCCTGCCCGTTTGTGATTTCCAAGCGGGCGGCTTCAATTTCGTCCAAATGCGCAAAGGGTTTACCGGAACGAACTATGTAGTCACTGTCTTCATTTGTAATTAGTGAAAAGCGCAAGCTATCACCGTTTATGTATTTTGCCGGCACACGGGATTGCAGAGAGAATCCGTTATCCGTTGGATAACAGATGCCTAAATCCCTTTCGCTCTCTCCATCGGAAACCTTCACACGAAATTTTCCTTCGAACGGGAGTGCGCAGGTGCAGGTGAAGAGATAGTACAATCCTTCTTTTTTGACTTTTGCCGCACCTACGCACTTATCCAAGTAGAAAATATCAAACATAAAAACACCTCCTTGCAGCAAATCTATGCTGCAAAGAGGTGTTTCATTACCTTGGCTCGTTCAATCCAAAACTGACAGCAATTGCATCATCAACCATCGCCATTTGGCTCTCGCCCAAATGTCCCATATGCTCCCGTAAGCGCCGTTTGTCAATGGTGCGTATCTGCTCTAATAGGATAACAGAATCCTTACTAAGACCTACGCTGCCGCCTGCAATATTGATATGGGTCGGTAATCTTGCTTTGCCTGTTTGGCTGGTGATTGCTGCTGCTATCACTGTGGGAGAATGTCGGTTACCGGTGTCGTTTTGAACAATAAGGACCGGTCGCGTGCCTCCCTGCTCGCTGCCAACAACCGGCGATAAATCCGCATAGAATATATCGCCGCGCCTGACTGTGCTGTCCATGTGCTTCACACTCCGAGATATCTTGCCAGCGCTACCGGATTTCCATTATGTAACGCGGCTAATGGTATTCTCCCACGCACACTGGAAAAATATACGGTTGCGCTGTCAAATTATCCTATGCACATAGTTGTAAAAAGCTACAGATAATTGAAATTTTCAACACTTACAGTCAATATACGACGCTCTTTCCAAAAAATTTCACTTTCGGCAGGTACGCCATTTTCAACGGATATGTGCAGGCGAAGCGCCTCTTCGGCGTATGTATCATCAATAATGATTTGATAGCTCTCTTCCCCTGTTGTGCACCCTCTTAAAAAGCCGCTGCGCAAGGTCTTTATCAGTAGCCACGGGGCTGTCACCGGTGTTACCTGACCGTCAGCAATGGTCGGAAATGCAAGCACCTTGTCATCAAAGGTGATTCCGGCGCCACTATCAGTAATCTTTCCGGTTATACCTGCGATACTTGTGGGCTCAACAACAGAAAATGTGAGATTCCCCTCCGAATCAGATACACAGTCCATAGAAAACTGATAGACCTTTTCTCCGTAATCGGCTGTGATAGTGGCAGAAAAGCTACAGCCGTTGCTGTCAAGGACTCGATTGCGTAATGCAAGCGCCTTATCTGTTGGCGCATTAGCGTGACTGCAGCCTGAGAGTAAAACCGTAATACAAAGAATGGAGGCTATCAATAGCCGCATGGGGTTCCCACCTTATTTCAGAAGTCGCGGAAGAACCTTTAACATATCCGTCGGAAGCATTCCGTACTGACCGATTTCCTTTGCACAGACATCCCCGGCAGCTCCGTGAAGCCACGCGCCGTACGCTGCCGCCTCCAAAGGTGCAATACCTTGTCCAAGCAATGCAGTAATTACACCTGCTAGCACGTCACCGCTTCCTCCAACCGCCATACCGGGATTGCCTGTAGGATTGATGTAATGATTTTCTCCGTCAGTAATAACGGTGCGGTTACCTTTCAGAAGCACAATGGACTGGGTATTTACAGCAAGCGCTTTGGCATCTTGAACCTTGTCCCCGGTTCGCGTTCCGCCAAGTCGGCAGAACTCCCCCTCGTGAGGTGTCAGAATCGTCGTGCCTGTCCTACCACGCAGTATATCTATATGCCCCTCCAACACGTTTATGCCATCTGCATCCACCACAACCGGGCCATCAAAACATTTCAGCACTGTCTTTACAATGGCAAATGTTCTGTCATTACACCCCATTCCGGGACCCACAAGCACAGCATCCATTTTGGGAAACAATTTAACAATTGCATCAATCGCCTCTTCTGTATTCTCAGGAATCGGCAACACAATCGGCTCGTTCAGTTTCACAGCCTCAATAGCGTAAATGCTCTCCGGCACAGCCAAATATACCAAGCCGGCGCCGCTCCTAAGCGCTCCCATTGCAGCTAATGCAGCAGCGCCGGTGTAGCCACGGCTGCCGCATAGCAAAAGAAGCCTGCCAAAATCACCCTTGTGACTGTCAGGCGCTCTGTCCGGCAGGATTTTCTGAATGTCTTCGAACTGTAATTCCATTTTATTCACCTCTTTAGCTAAAATATCGTATCACGGAGAGGGTTTTTCGTCAAGAATTGGAAATAATGCTTGCATTTTCAAATAAAATATGCTAGTCTTTATAAAGATATGTAAAAGCAAAGACTGGGTTGTCTTATGTTGGTCACACGCACACAGAGAGAGCGGAATGGTGGGAACCGCTTGCGCGCAGCATAGGGCCTTCCCCCACGAGCTGCTGCCTGAAAAATGAAGTAGGGTCTGCCGGGTGATTCCGTTAAACATCTTAGGTGTGTTTGCGCCAAAAGAGCGTCATTTGACGAATTGCGGGTGGTACCGCGGAGGAAGTCCTTCGTCCCGATTGCGGGAGGATGGACTATTTTTTATGTGTATAACCGTTTGAAAGGAGCAAATAAGATGAAACAACAACTAGAGCAGATTAAATCCAAGGCTCTTGCAGAATTGCAGGAAGCAAGTACCCCTGCTATGTTGGAGGAGCTGCGTGTGCGGTATCTCGGCAAAAAGGGTGAGGTTACTGCTGTGTTAAAGCAGATGGGTGGTCTGTCTGCTGAAGAACGCCCCATTATGGGTCAGCTGGCCAACAGTGTCCGCGCCGAAATTGAGCAGCAGCTCGATGCACGGAAAACAGAAATTAACGCTGCTGTTTTGGAGCAGAAGCTTGCTGCTGAAGCACTGGATGTAACCGTTCCGGGCAAGGAGATTTCCATTGGCCACGAGCATCCTATGAATCAGGTTTTGCAGGAAATTAAAGATATTTTTGTCGGCTTGGGCTACCAAATTGTTGACGGTCCTGAAGTGGAATTGGCTGATTACAATTTCACACGGCTGAATATTGAAGAGGGTCACCCTTCCCGTGACCGTTCCGATACATTCTATTTTAACGACGATGACTCCGTTTTGCTGCGTACACAGACGAGTCCTATGCAGATTCGTGTAATGGAGAACGCCAAGCCTCCCATTTGCATTTTGGCTCCCGGTCGTGTATACCGTAAGGACGAAGCGGATGCAACCCACTCCCCTATGTTCCACCAGATTGAAGGCCTTGTGGTGGACGAGAACATTACAATGGGTGACCTTAAGGGTGCCCTTGTCACCCTTATGAAACGTATCTACGGTCAGGATGCCGTTATGCGCTTCCGTCCCCACCACTTCCCCTTTACAGAACCCAGCTGCGAGATGGATATGCAGTGTCACAAGTGCCACGGTACCGGCGAGGTAGACGGACAGGTTTGCTCCACCTGTCACGGCGAAGGCTGGATTGAGCTGTTGGGCGCCGGTATGGTGCATCCGGAAGTGCTGCAAAACTGCGGCATTGACCCGGAAAAGTATTCCGGTTTTGCCTTTGGTATGGGCCTTGAGCGTATGGCTATGGGACGACTTCGCATTACTGACCTGCGTTTGATTTTCGACAACGATGTCAGATTCCTGAATCAATTCTAAGGAGGTACAGACAATGAAACTGAACAGAAAATGGCTTCACGAAGATTTTGTGGATTTGTCCGGTGTTTCCGACAAGGAATTTGTGGAAAAGCTGACAATCTTCGGACAAAAGGTTGAAACCTATGAACGTATGGACGCTGAAATCAAGAACGTTGTTGTTGGTAAGGTTGTGAGCATTGTTCGCCACGAAAACTCTGACCATATGTGGGTATGCCAGGTAGATGTGGGTCAGGACGATCCTGTACAAATCGTTACCGGCGCGCAGAATGTGAAGCAGGGAGATTTGGTGCCTGCTGCGCTCCACAACTCCTACCTCCCCGGTGGTATTCATATCACCAAGGGCAAACTCCGCGGCGAACAGTCTAACGGTATGCTCTGCTCCTTTGCAGAACTGGGTCTTACCCAAAACGATCTTCCCGGCGCTTATGAAGACGGCATTTGGATTCTGAATGATGAAGACTGCAAGCCCGGTGACGACATCAATCTGGTGATTGGCAACGATGACACCGTTGTGGACTTTGAAATTACCAATAACCGCCCCGACTGCTACTCCATCATCGGTTTGGCCCGGGAATCTGCCGCAGCATTCGGTCTGCCTATGAAGCACCACGAGCCTGTTGTCAAGGGCAGCTCCGCCGGTTCTATGTATGAAATGCTGGATGTGGAAGTACCTGCAACGCAGCTGTGCAACCGCTATACCTCCCGTATGGTTGCCAATGTAAAAATCGGCCCTTCTCCCAAGTGGCTGCGTCAAAGACTCCGCGCCAACGGCGTGCGGCCCATTAACAATATTGTTGATATTACCAACTATGTTATGCTGGAGTACGGCCAGCCTATGCACGCGTTTGATTACCGCTATGTGGCATCCGGCAAGATTGTTGTCCGGGAAGCAGAAGCCGGCGAAACACTTACCACACTGGATGGCAACATCCGGAATTTGAAAGCCGGAATGCTTGTAATTGCTGACGAATCCAAGCCTATCGGCCTTGCCGGCATTATGGGCGGCGAAAACTCCGAAATTATGGACGATACCACTACGGTTGTCTTTGAGTCTGCCAACTTCAACGGCACCTCTATCAGACAGACTGCCTTGGCTTTGGGTATGCGTACCGAAGCCTCCGGTAAATTTGAAAAGAATCTGGATCCTTTGATGACTGTACCTGCAGTGCAGAGAGCCTGTGAGCTGGTGGAACTGCTTGAATGCGGCGATGTTATGGATGGAATGATTGACGTCGTCAACTATGTTCCCAATCCGAAAACTGTGCCCTTTGAAGTGGATAAAATCAACGCGCTGCTGGGTACAAATATCTCCCGTGAGGATATGGTAAAATACCTGAATTTACTGGAGATTGAGGTCAAGGGCGATGAAGTGTACGCCCCCTCTTGGCGGCCTGACCTGAATTTGATGGCTGATATTGCAGAGGAAGTCGGACGTTCCTTCGGTTACAACGAAATTCCCATTACCGACTTTAAGAATGCAACACAGGGTGGCTACACACCGGCAATGATGCTGGAAACTGCCGGCGGTCGTCTGTGCCGTGCATTGGGCTACAGTGAAATCATCACCTATTCCTTTGTCTCCCCCACAATTTTTGATCAAATTCGCATTCCCGAAAACAGCACCCTTCGCAACACTTTGCGAATTCAAAACCCCTTGGGCGAAGACACATCCATTATGCGTACCACTGCCCTGCCCTCTATGCTGGACATTCTCTCCCGGAATAACGCTTATCACAACAAGGCTGCAAAGCTTTATGAAATGGCGAAAATCTATCTGCCTGCAGAGGGTAAAGTACTGCCCGAGGAGCCCAAGATTTTGGTGTTAGGCACCTATGGCGACGACGCAGATTTCTTTACCATCAAGGGCGAACTTGAGACGATTTTCAAGGGCCTGCGTATGCCGAAGGCAACCTACACCGCTGAGAAAAACAATCCCTCCTACCATCCCGGACGCTGCGCTCGGGTTACAGTTGCCGGAGTTGATGTGGGTTATGTGGGTCAGATTCACCCGCTGGTTGCAGAAAATTATGACATTGACGCTGAAATTTACTGCGCAGAAATCAATTTCACATCACTGCTCGCGCTCCGTCTGCCGGAACCCACCTATGTTCCCCTGCCCAAGTATCCGGCTGTCTCTCGAGACCTGTCCTTGGTCTGTGATGAAAACATTCCCGTTGCAGATGTGGAGAACATCATTGAAAAGGCTGCCGGCAAGCTGCTCAAGAGCATCCGCTTGTTCGACATTTATCGCGGCACCGGCGTCCCGGAAGGCAAAAAGAGTTTGGCATTTTCCCTTGAACTGCGTGCAGAGGACCGGACATTGACCGATACCGATTCCGAGCAGGTTGTTTCCAAGATTTTGGGATCCTTAAAAGAGACAATTGGTGCCATTCTCCGCTAAAAAATAAATATTTTACAAAGAAGTACTTTACACCGGAACAAAAATAGTCTATAATACTTCTTACTATTCGGAAGGAGGTCACAGCACAATGGATAAATCTCAAAGCACCATCAAATTTACTGTTCCCGGCGACGAAAAGGAAAATATGCACGCAATTCTCCGGAGTGTCTTTGACGCTCTGAACGAAAAGGGCTATAACCCTATCAATCAGATTGTTGGCTACCTGCTCACGGAAGATCCCACCTATATCACCAACTACAACAATGCCCGCAGCAAGATTTGTAAGATTGACCGTGATGAGCTTATGCAGGAGCTGGTGCGCTGCTATCTGTTTGATAATGCGTAAACCCAACGGGAGGCTTTTGCCGCCGCAATCGTCTCCCGATTTTATTTCTAGGAGGTCACTATGTCCGAAGGATTGACATATAAAGGCCATCCGCTGATGCGTATGGATAGTTTGATTTACTACGGCTCTATGGCCGACAGCCACATTGTAATGCTACAAATTTTGGAAACAAAAAAGGTTAACGATGTGGATATTGCCACACGGGTTTCCGTGCAACTTCAATTGACAGATCCCACTGCAAAGAGCCGTGACCGTGTTGTCAAGAAGAGTGAAAAGCCCGGCTTCTACACAGCCTTGGATGTGGGCTGCGTCTGGTTGGAAAGAGCGCTGGCTGGCAAGTAAATATGTTAAAAACCACCGACACTGATTCGTGCCGGTGGTTTTTTTTGTTATATTCTCTCTTATTTGCTGCATACTAACCAAAAAGGACGGTGTCAATATGGGTAATCGAAAATGCGGAAAGCAAAGCTTTCAGTTTGAGAATCCGCCGGTAATTACCGCTTGGGCAAGTGTAGCAGGAAAAAAGGAAGCAGAAGGTCCGCTGGGAAAGACCTTTGATATCACAAACGATGATGCATATTTCGGCGAAAAGTCTTGGGAACAGGGCGAGAAAAAAATGCAGCAAATCGCACTGGATACATTGCTAAAAAAAGCAGGTATTGCCGCAAAAGAGATTGGCGTTGTTTTTTCCGGTGATTTGCTGAATCAATGTATCGGCTCATCCTTTACACTGCGAAATATGGGGATCCCTCACGTAGGTCTGTACGGCGCCTGCTCAACAATGGCAGAGAGTCTGATGATGGCGTCAATGGCTGTAGGAGGCGGCTTTTCTGATAATGTGGTTGCAATGACCTCTTCCCATTTTGCAAGCTCTGAGCGGCAGTATCGCTTCCCATTGGGATATGGTGGGCAACGGACTCCCACAGCCCAGTGGACGGTTACCGGCTCCGGCGCAGCACTGGTGTGTCAAAAAGGAAAAGGGCCTAAGATTACAGGATGTACCATTGGCACGGTTACCGACTTAGGCATCAAAGATGCAAACAATATGGGAGCGGCTATGGCGCCGGCTGCCCTAGCTACCATTCGTGCGCATTTTGAAGATATGAAGGTCAGCGCTGAGAATTTCGATTTAATTGTCACAGGGGATCTTGGTCAGCTTGGAAAAGAAGCACTATTAACCCTTGCCAGCCGCGAGGGGTTGGATTTAGGCGGTAAAGTAGCGGACTGCGGCACACTTGTGTTTGATCTACTGAAACAGGATGTGCACTCCGGCGGTTCCGGCTGCGGATGCAGCGCTATAACTCTTTGTGGGTACTTGCTGGAAAAAATAGCAAACGGCAAGCTGAGTAAAATACTTTTCTGCGGAACGGGAGCGCTGCTCTCCCCTACGTCCACGCAGCAAGGACTCCCCATTCCCGGCGTATGTCACGCAGTTTCACTTTACGGAGGATAATATGGACTATATAAGAGCCTTTGTGGTGGGAGGAATCCTGTGTGTAATCGGGCAAATCCTCATTGACAAAACAAAATTGACACCGGCGCGAATTCTGGTGAGCTATGTAGTTGTCGGCGTTCTGTTAGGCGCAGTCGGATTGTATGAGCCTTTGGTCGAATTTGCCGGTGCGGGCGCTACAGTGCCACTAACCGGTTTTGGATATACCCTTGCAAAAGGTGTAAAAACTGCAGTGCAGCAGGATGGATTTATCGGTATATTTACCGGCGGACTAAAATCAACCGCAGGCGGAATCGCTATGGCAGTGTTTGCCGCGATTATTGTCAGTCTGATTTTTAAGCCTAAGGATAAGTCCTAGAATTTGGGGTAACCTAATACAGGCGACCCAAATGAAATAATCGGAGGAATAATTATGAATAACCAAAACAAAAACCAAAATCAAAACAATCAGCAAAACCAGAATAATCAGCAGAATCAGCAGAATCAGCAGAACCAAAACAAGCAGCAGAATCAGAACAACCAGAATAAAAACTGCCGCTAAACAGGAAACCGCCGAAGGAATTCTCCTTCGGCGGTCTTCTTACGTAACGTCAACCAAACGGTTTAATGCGAAGAAATAGAGATACGCAGATTTTATCGGTTTTTGATAAATTCTTGTTAGCGCGTCGGTATAGACTGCAACCTGCCCGCGATACTTCTCCACGACTGAAGATAGTGTTTCGTCGGTAACCTTATCTGTCTTAAAATCCAAAACGGTAATGCCGTCATCTTCAATAACGGCGCAGTCAACAACACCCTGCAGAAGAACTTCTTCCCCACTTGAAGACGGGAAATACTTTCCTGCATCATCCAATATAGAGAACTTAAATTCCCGTAAAACCTGCTTGCTGTCACGAAGCTGCTTGCCAAGGGTTGAGTCAAAGAAGCGGAAAAGCTTTTCGCAATCAACTACGCTGGCCTGCTCCGGTGAAATCAACATTTCTTTCGATAATCTTTCAATCTCCTGCTGTATGCTCTCAACACTGGTGCAGGCAGAAAAATCAATATACTGCATTGCCGCGTGAATAGCATTACCATAGGCAACTCCGGAGATACCGGCAGGCTGTCCCGGCTTACGAAATGCGGTTTTTTTCGCCGCCTGCGTCCCTTCCGCAATCTCAGTATCGAGATTTCTTGCTTTCAGCTGGGTGGCTGTGAGCTTAGATGGGATTTGTGTTGCCGCAGGATGGCTGTAGGCAAAGTTGAGGTGATCGGAAAGCCTCTGAATTACGGAATCTTGCATTTCATTGGAAAGCGCAGCATCTGCAGCAGCCACTGTATTGTGTATTTCGCCTTCCACGACCTCAATTTGCCACTGGGTATCCCAAACACGAGCGCAATTTGGATGCCCAGCTAAGGCAAAAAACGCGCCTGCTTCCGTTCTTGTCAGCGCAGATTGAATAATCCAAGCGCCGGGGCAGTCAGCATCGGATGCCAAAAGCTCACCGCTGCACATATCAAGACGCATTGCAATGTCCTGCAAATTGGATGACAGATTCTTCACAGCATATGTCATAAACATTCTGTCTCTTGCCCGGGTCATCGCTACATACAGCACACGCAGCTCCTCAGAAAGGCTTTCTCTGAGAATCTTCGTACTGATTGCACGTTTGGCAATGGTAGGAAAGCGTACACGGAGTTTTGTGTCCACGCAGCCAAGACCAAGTCCCAAATCTTTGTCGCAAAGTACTTGATTGCGGGCGCTTTCCTGATTAAATCCGCGGGATAGTCCGCAAAGAAATACAACAGGAAATTCCAAGCCCTTGGACTTATGGATACTCATAATTGTGACTGCGCCTGTATCTTGTTTGCCGCAAAGGCTGCCTAAGCCGTGTTCCTCAGCAGAGTCCAAATACTCCAGAAAACGGTACAATTCTTTTGGACCTGTAGATTCGTAATCGGATGCAATTTGGAAAAAAGTCTGTAAATTATCCAGCCGTATTGCGCCATCTTCCATAGCAGAATAGGTAGCAAGAAGATGCGTCTGCTCGTAAATTTCACTTATCAGTTGGGTTAGCGGCAAAATCCTTGCAGAATTCCGCAGCTTCTGCAAAGCATCCATAAACAATTGACATTTGCCGTCAGAACTTACAGATAGCAGATTATACATACATTCGTTTCGATTCCGGCTGCGAAGCAGCGCCAGATCTTCTGCGGTAAATCCAAAAACCGGGCTTGTCAAAACAGAAACCAGCGGTATGTCCTGCAAAGGGTTGTTAATAATCTGCAATATAGCGCGAATGGTGGCAATTTCTTCTGTTTTCAGTAGATCGGTGGTATCTCCGGTTGTACACGGAATCCCCCTTTGCTGCAAAGCGAAAAAGAACTCTCCTCCAACAGAACCCGGACTGCGTAGAAGTATCACAATATCTTCCGGCTGAATTGGACGAAGGGTATCTCCGGACCGAACCATATGGGTACCGTCCAGTAATGCGCTGATTTTATCTGCAACAAAGCCGGCCTCCTCGGCATAGGTATCCTGCTGAACGTCAATACCGTAAAGCGACACTTCCGGCTCATTGATTGAAATATGCGGTATTCCCTCTCTGAGTTTCTCATCTTCTCCGTAGGTAAGACCCCCAACAGCCGGGGACATACATTGTCCAAAGACATCATTCACACTGCTGATGATACCGTTGGAAGAACGGAAATTATGGGAAAGCAGTACTTTTCTTCCCTCACCTGCTATCGCTTTTTCTGCCGGCACGTAGGACAAATACTTTTCCACAAAAATACTGGGATCAGCCAAGCGGAACTGGTAGATGGACTGCTTAACATCGCCAACCATAAAGCAGTTATTCTTTTTTTGTGTCAAAGCGTTAAAGATAGAATCCTGAATCTTATTGGAATCTTGATATTCGTCCACCATAATCTCCCGTAAACACTCGCCCACTTCGTTTGCAACGGCAGTTATACCGCTGCGTTGTTTTCCTAAAAGAAGATCAAGAGTTTTGTGCTCCAAGTCGCCAAAATCCAAGATGCCACGGCTGCTTTTCAGTTTATCATACGCTGCTGTAAATGCACGAACCAAGTCCACAAGACCTCTTGCAGCACCGACGGTGGAAGCAAAATCAGCGAGAACCTGTTCGCTGTCAGAAGCGAAGCTTTTTAGCCGTTTTGCAAGGCCTTCCTTGCAGGCAGTACGCACAGCCTTCATCTGCTCGGCAAGCTGAGCATCTCCACATTTTTTGGAAAATGTCAGTCTTCCAAAATCAATTTCCTTTGCACGGATAATCGCATCCCACGTTTGACAATTACAGAGGGTCTGCAGCTGAGAGATGGTTGATACAAACAGCGCAACGGGTTTTTCCATCCCGTCGATCCCGTCAGCAGCGGCAACACACCGCTTAAACGCGTCGATTTGCAATGTCAGGTATTGCTGCAGGTCAGAAATCAAGTACTGCCCCCAGGGTGTTTGCCCGGCGTCAACCGGATTTATTTCCCCGGAAATACACCAATCCAGCCATCCGTCGGGATTGGGGTGACATCTGGCACTGTTGTATACCTTTAAGATAATTTCAGGAATCTGCCGATCATCACGACCAAGTCCTTGAGAATCCACAAAAGCGCAAAAATCCTTATTCGTAGCTGCTGTTTCATAGGCGCTATCCAGAACCTGCTCCAGCGCTTTTACTTGAAGCTGCAGGCATTCTCCTTCGTCAGCAACACGAAAATCCGCCGGAATATTCAATCGGTAGGCGTACTGGCGCAAAAGATCCGTACAGAACCCGTGGACAGTTGAAATTTTTGCCAAATACAACCGATGCATCTGCTGCTGTAAATGCTTGTTATTAGGGGTATTTGCAATCAAATCAGACAGTTTTGAGGCAATTTTTCCCCGCAATTCTGCTGCCGCAGCCTTTGTATAGGTAATAATCAGAAAATCATCGATATTCGCAGGAGTAACAGGGTCAAGAATGTAGCTGACCAGCCTGTCAACCAGCACCTTTGTTTTACCGGAGCCAGCAGCCGCGGAAACCAGTAGCTTGCCACCGCGGTTTTCAACCGCCTGTAACTGCTGGGGAGTTAATTTTTCAGCCACGGCTACTCATCTCCTTTTCTATCTCTTCCCAGAACCTCTGGGGGCTCATCGCAGCGTAGTCACGTCTGCCGTCTACCGTTGCATCGTGACAGATTGCACCATAGGGGCAGAATGCGCAGGCATTATGTCTGCCGCCCCGTGTATAGGGGTTGGGTGTCACTTCTCCGGAGGAAATATCGTCCACCATTTTCCCTAGAAGCGCAGACACATAACCTTTTAACAGCTGCAGCTGACGCCTGTCTGCAATATCACCGGAGATGTCTCCGTCTTTCTTCCGCGTATATGGCAATCTTATGGGTTTCTCTCCCGGCTCCATTGCCTCCAGAACCGCTTCCTCTGCCAGCAGAAGGCCTCTTCGTTTCCAAAGTTTTTCTCTGGCATCCAAGGCCTCTTGATCGTCAGGTCTGCCGTCTGTGGGCACTACCGGAGCTCTTGCCGGGAAATACTGTACACCGGCAGGGACAGGATGGTCGCCGAGCCACGCCTCCTCCTTATCTTCCAAAGCAAACAGGTATAGAAGCATCTGCAGACCCAAGCCGTTGAAAACATCACAATAGTCAAAATCTTTTTTACCGGTTTTATAATCGACAACGCGGTAATATGCCTGTCCTTCCTGATTCCAAACATCAATCCGGTCTACAAAACCACGCAAAGAGGCTGTCATCGTTTTTCCGGCGACAGGAATACCGTCGAAAGACAATTCAAATGCAGCAGGCTCAAAAGCAGAATTTTGCAGTTCCTGCCACAGTTCTGTTACCACCAGCTCCAGTTCCTGCGCATTTCTTTGGAACAAATAGGCAACTCTCTGAGAATCAATTTCGCTGAATCTTTGTTGGATATACGCGCGGGAGAATTCGTTGGATATGTCCAAGGCTTCCTGTAGGGTAACCTTGTGGAAGCCGCCCAATTCCATAATCCTCCGTCCGGTATTTTCCAACACAGAGTGTACGTACGTACCAAATTCAGCAGGATCAATTGTTGCAGGCTTTCGCTCTTTCAGTTTTAAGCCGTACTGTAAATAGTAGGCAAATCGGCAATCTGCCAGCTTATCCACCTGAGAAGCTGAAAGCCGAAGATTTGTACCATAGAGCTTTCTAACCGTATCTGCCGACATTTGACCGATTTTGTGGCTGCGCTTTTGCAGCACCTGCTGGTACTCGTTTAGGATTCCCAGTGAGGCAGCATCGTTTTTGTTGTTGCTGCGGGCAAGAAACGCGCCAATCTCCACAGAATCTGCCGCGATTCCCAGCGGTTTTTCAAAGCATGCACCGCCAGCCATCCCATTTAGTCTGCGATAGAGAAATGACGGCTGTTCTCCGCTGGTAAACACACACACAGATTGCTCTGCGCCGCAGAAAACACCGTAAATCTCAGCAAATTCAGCCTGTAAACCCTCTAAAGCACCGCCGGTCAACGGCACCCCAAGCTGACGCAATGCGGTCCGCTCCTGATCCGAGAGAATACCGCTGGCTCCGCTGTATGCCGGAAAACTACCCTCGTTTGCGCCAAGAATCAATAAATGCTTAGGCTGCTGACAGCGCATAGCGCTCACAGTGCCAAACATTACAGAGTCCAGCGTGGCAGGAATCGTGCCCACGTCATACTGGCTGAGCAGCAGCTTCAGAAGCTTTGTAAAGGTCTGTCCGTCCCAGTAGGTATCCCCAAGCATAGCAGATAGCTGCTCCAATGCGGAAAGCAAAATTTCCCACAACTGACTCAAAATCTGACTGTTTCGGAAATCTCCCTCATTCTCCAATTCTTTCGAGAGGTTCTGCAAGCGCACATCCAGCTGAAGCGCATCGAGAAAATCATACAAAGCACCAATCAATTCTGCTAAATTTCCTGCGTTTTTAATTGCCTTGCCTAGCTGCAGCAGCGGTGATAACGCCAAACGCTTTGCTTGATTTAGTTTCTCAAGATACGCCTTATCCGCCTCTGTCCAAGCATAGCCCAGTCCGGACGGATGATTCTCCCAATCCTTTTCCCATCGGTTGCCCGATATATTCCAAATTATAGCATAATTCTCCAGCATATCGCACTGGGATAGCTCCAAGGGTGACAAGGGAGATTTCAAATAACGCAGTACATCAGATTGCTCAAAGCCGCCTACGGCTGCATCAATTGCAGAGAGCACAGTTGTAATAACAGTTTTACTTAATATGTCCTCTGTGCCGGACTGATAGTACGGGATATGATATCTGGACAGAACCATACCGAGAACATTGGCATATACCGACATATCCGTGCAAACGATACTGATGTCCCGGTATCTGCAGCCGTTTTCCACCCACTGACAAATACGCTCAGCAGCGGCGTGACATTCCTGATAAACCGATTCAAAACCGGATACACTTAGCATAGCAGATTTGCTCTCAATTTTTCCTTGATACAGTGACGGCAAAATCTGCATAACAGGCCTATGTTCAGATGGAATATGTATGATTTGCGCTTGAACGCCATACTGCCGGGCAACCTGCAGAAGCTCGGAGGCTGTGTTGGCGGCCTTTTCAAATGCGGGATTGTCAGAATCCAAAGAATCGGTGGTTAAGCTTATAATAACGTCATCGGAATTAACAATCAGATGGGTTAAAATATCCGTATGTTGGCGGGTAAAATCGGGAAAACCATCGATATAAAAAACATGTTCTTTGGCAAATGTGCTTTCCTCCAGCTGTTCCAAAAGCCACGTCATTTGGTCGCGGGGATCTCGCTTCCCCTGAGCGCAAATACTGTTATAAGCTTCTAAAATCAGTGACAACTCTTCCAGCTTCTGGGCGAAGCTGCCGGTGGTCTTTTGGGATGCCGCATACAAATCCTTTGGCCCGATACAGCACCGCTTAAACTCATCCACAGCGTCCAGCAGCCCCGTTAAAAATTCCGGGCGGGTTTCAACGGATGCATAGGCCTTCAGCTTGCTGTGAAGCTGACGCGTTGCAGAAGCCATAGCAACCAAACGTCCGCCGTCGTCTAAACACGCAGGGGCACCAAAGCCTGCAGCGTCGGAAACGCGTTTTGCCAAGCGGGTAAAGGTGAGCACCTCTGCAAAACGGCTGGCGGTGTCTCCGGCCGCTAGGCAAAGTCTCCGCTCCATATCGTGGCTGATTAGCTCGGGAACAATTAGAATGCGTCCGCTTTTTTGTTCTGCTACGTCCTGCGAAATACGATTCAGCACTGCTTTTCTGTTTTCTGTCCAGTCAGCGCCTAACAGCACAGTCAGCATCCGTATCCCTCCTTTCTGCATTACTATGGTATCATACATTCAGTCCCATTTACAGGTACGAATTATTAATAAAAACCGCCTATGCCGTATAGACACCGGCATAGACGGTTTTGCTTGGATTAAACCGGTTTTGCGATATAAACGTTGGGATAATTCTCCTTGAGCATATTGCAAATAACTGCTGCAAACTCAAATTCCGGAACAATGGCAAACACCGCAGAACCGGATCCGGTCATTTGCTGTGCAACGGATCCATAGCTGTTGAAAATTGATTTAATATAGTTCAGCTCCAAATGCTCTTGGGTTACAATCGGATCAAAGACATTGTAAATATTCTCGGCAATTTTTCCCAAATCACCGGCAAGCAGTGCGCTTTCCATAGCCTGATGATCCGGATGCTTGGCAATTGCCACCTCATCTATTTTCTTATACAGTTCAGGCGTTGATGCGGAAAATTCGGGCTTACAAACCACGAAAAGGCAATCCGGCAAATCCGGAAGCTTCCGAAGGCGCTCTCCCCTGCCTTCTACCATAGCTGTGCCGCATAACGTGCAGAACGGAACATCACTTCCCACAAGGCTTCCCAACTCAGCAAGGGCCATAATGGACAGGGGGTTGTCGTAATGTCTGTTGAGTGCTCTCAACACAGCGCCTGCATCCGCGCTGCCGCCGCCAAGTCCTGCCTCCATTGGAATCCGTTTGGTAATACGGATTTCAATTCCGGTGGTCTCCAGCTTTGTCTGCTCATAAAAAACCTTCGCCGCTTTCCACGCGAGGTTGCGCTCGTCGGCAGGAACGCCATCCATATCGCAGTGAAGCGCCCAAGGCTTATCGGTATCCACATCGATTTCTACATCATCCCGGATGGAAATTGTCTGCATAACACTCTTAAGGTCGTGATAACCGTCGGGACGTTTTCCCAAAACATCCAGTGTTAAGTTGATTTTTGCGAAAGCTCCTTCGTATAGCGTCGTCATATTTCGGCATCCTTCCTTTGTTTTCTATATTATACAGAACAAATTCATTATTTGCAACTTGTATATTTTGATTTATTTGGGACAAGATAGCACTATCCAATGAAACAAACGGAGGTAACTTTATGGACACAATTGCATTAATTCTCTCCATTATCGGCTCATTGAACTGGGGCCTTGTAGGTATTTTCAAGTTTGACTTGGTTGCGTGGATCTTTGGCGGTCAGGCAGCTGTTGTTAGCCGTATTATCTACACAGTTGTCGGTCTTGCCGGTTTGTGGTGCATTAGCTTACTGTTCCGCAGAAACCGTGACAGTATCAACTCTGAAAGATAAAATAAGGCAGCACCAAACAGGTGCTGCCTTATTGTTATTTTAGTTTGTCTTAATGTAATTCATTGCGACCCACTTATTCTCGCCGATCTTGCCCCAAGTATATCCGTCAGAGCCTTGTTTCGTCTCTGTAACGGTTACCTTTTCATTTGCAAACAAGTCTCCTACATCTGCAAAAGAGGTGCCGGGGCCGCTTCTGATATTAATGGAAACCTGACAGTTGCAATAACCCGTAATTACACCGGAGGAAGCGCCGCCGTCTTCGGAAACACCGCCGTTGCCGGTACTTCCGCCGCCGTCCTCGGATACGCCGCCGTTGCCAACAACACCGGCAGAATCCGTAAAGTTACAGCGGATAACACAGCTTACCTTTGCGCCTGCGTATTCTGCATGTACTTCTGTCATACCTCTGCCAACAGCAACAGCTTTGCCGTCAACGAAGGTAACGATATTTTCGTCATCACTGCTCCAAATAATCAGATTCTTGGCAATACCGCCGGAATACAGAACCCAACTCTCGCCCTTGTAGCTGAAGGTGATATCCTTACGGTTCAAGCGGAGCTCTTCGTTGGTAGGTGTGCTCTCATCGGGAACGGTAGTATCTTCTGTGTCGCCGGTTGTATCCTCGATTGTGGGCAGGGTTGTTTCCTCAGGGAACTGAATGGTAACAACGCACTCCTTGGTTACATTGCCGCAGGTAATGATAATTTTGGTAGTACCCTCTGCCACAGCGGTAATCTTGCCCTTATCGGTTATTGTTGCAATCTCTTCATTTTCGGAACGGAAAGTAACTGTGTCCGTCGCATTCGCAGGAACTGTCTTAACGTCCAACAGTTTTGCAACACCAATCTGCTCAAACAGCACGCTGTCAGAGTCCAAGGTTAAGTCTGTGCAAGCAATCTCAAGCACTGTGCCTTGTGTGTTGCCCTGTGTATTGTCAGGCTGACCGGAAACAGGAGCAAAAATGCGCAGCGCACCATAAACCACAACGCCGATAATTGCCAAAAGCAGAACAATCGCAGTAATTACTAAACCGCGGTTGGTCTTATTCTCCTCATTTTCGTTATTCTTGGGAGCAGCTGACTTTCCGCCAGCAGCGCTGCCAGAGGGATTCTGGGAACGTTTTTTTACATTTGATTTAGAAAAGCGGCCTCCCTTTACATAGGTGTAACCGGTGGAAACCTTACCGTCACTTTTAACTTCATTGGTAACACGCTGAACATCACCGGGGCGAACACAGCCACAAATCGGACATTGCTTCGCTGATTCAGGGTATGATGTTCCGCAAATATCACAAATAATTTTGCTCATTTCATATTCCTCCTTGGTCTGCAGGCTCCCCTGCTAAGTGATTTCAAAGATATTATATCATTTCTTGTTGAATAAAACAACCATAAACCTGTTGCTTTTTTTAGAAATTTATTTTATGATATAGAGTAGAAGAAAAAGGAGGCGATGTCATTGTCAGAACCAAGGCTAATTTCGCCAATGCTGGATAATTTTATGATGGGTGGGCCCATCAGCGATCACCACGGTGTTTGCTGCTGCCCCGCTATGGAAAAAGATACAAACGATCGGTATATTGTGAAGGTCATATCTGTGCCTGCCTCACCTGCCAAAATGGATGCGCTCCTGCTGTCAGGTGCTTATGCTGACGAAACCGCTGCGCTGGACTATTTTCGGGAGCTGGTCAACGGAGTATTGGAAGAAGTCGATATTTTAGAGAAATTCTCAGAGGTGGAAGGCTTTATCCCCTTTACCGGCTGTCAGTTGGAAACTATGGAGTCCGGCAAGGGCTTTGAAATCTATTTACTTAGTTCATACAAGCGTTCACTGTTAAAGCACTTTAAGCGCCACAGTTTTACCCACTTGGATGCGCTGAATCTGGGCTTGGATCTTTGCGCTTCCCTTTCTGTGTGCAGAAGAAACGGGTATTTATATGTTGACTTAAAGCCCAGCAATGTTTTTGTTACAGATCAAAGGCTGTTCCGTATCGGTGACTTGGGTTTTGTGCGTTTAGATTCGCTGAAGTATGCGTTCCTGCCGGAAAAATACCTCAGTATTTATACCCCGCCTGAGGTTCGGGATGCTTTCTCCGCGCTTAACGCCACTATGGACACCTACGCGGCAGGTTTGATACTTTACCAGACCTACAACAACGGCGAGCTGCCGTTTAACGATGAAATTCAGCCCGGCGACAAGCTCCCCTCCCCGTTATATGCGGACTATGAGATGAGCGAAATCATTCTGAAAGCCTGCGCACCAAATCCCGAAGACCGCTGGCAGACGCCTATGGAAATGGGACAGGCAATTGTGAGCTATATGCAGCGCAACGGCGCGTCGGATACCCCCATCGTTCCAATGCCATCTCAAGAAAGCGAAAACGATACTCCGTCTCAAATCGATACCGTAGCGGAAGAGGAACAATCCGTCGCGACTACCGAAACAAACGAAGAAATTACAGAAGAAAATAACGATGTAGCGCCTGTTGATGACATAGAAATCGCAACGGTTGACAGCGCTGAGGAACCGGAGTCTGACAGCGATCAAGAGGATACTGCCGAGGAAGCTTCTGAGGAAACCCTTGATGAGCTTTCCCTTTTAGAGGATGAAGCCGACCCGGAGGAGATTATTCAGGAGCTAGAGGAGCTTTCCGGTGAATACGAAACAATCACCGATGAAGTCTCCGAAATTCTGACCCAAGCGGATGAACTGGCTGCGCTGGATGTGCCGGAGCCTGTTGTCGTTCCGGACCACGTGGATATTCCGATGCCGGAGCCTCCGGAGCCCGAGACAGAGCCTGAAGAGGAAGAGGAATTGGACACTGTTGTCGACGGAGAAATCGATGAAGTCGCTGCAGAAGACAGCGATGCAGACGCACAGCCCGAAGAGGAGACAGATGATCCTGCCCCCAAAAAGAAGCGTACCTGGCTGCGCAATACAATTATTGTTCTGCTTGCTGCAGTGTTGCTCGCCGGTGGTTATTATTTTTACAAAAACCACTACCTGCTTCCCATCGATTTTATTGCTGTAGAGGGCAACAAGGATTCCTTGACGGTTTTGGTTACCACAGATATTGATGAATCTCTGCTGCAGGTTGTCTGTTCCGATACATACGGCAACAAGATTCCTGCTCCTGTTATTAACGGTAAAGCTGAATTCACAGGTCTTGTCCCCAATACCGCCTATAGCATAAAGGTAGTAGCCAACGGCTTCCACAGATTAACCGGTAAGGCTACAACAGCATATTCAACACCCATTCAATCTAATATCGTACAGTTTGATGCCATTACCGGAACAACAGAGGATAGCGCTATCCTCAGCTTCACTGTGGAAGGCCCGAGCTGTGACGAATGGACCGTGGAATATGTCGCTGACGGCGAGGAGCCCCGTTCTGCAACCTTTGCTGATGCACATATGGTTACACTTACCAATTTAACAGTCGGCAAGGAATACACCTTCCGTCTAGTGCCGAAAGACTCCTTATATTTAACCGGTCAAACTGAAATCAAATTCACACCGCGGCAGTTGGTTAAGGCCGAAAAATTGAATGTTACAAGCTGTATCAACAACACGCTCACTGTAGAATGGTCAAGTCCGGAAGGTGTCGAGGTTTCCGGTTGGTCTGTTCGCTGCCATAACGATTCTTACAGTCAGACTATTGTTACAACAGATACGTCTGTAACCTTCAAGGATTTAGACCACACTGCAGAATTTGATGTTGAGGTTAAGGCCGTTGGTATGAGTGTCAGCGAGAAAGTAACCGTCCCGGCCAACTCCATTACCGCATCTAATTTCACAGTTGATACCTCCGATCCCACAAAGTTCACCCTTTCCTGGGAGCCGAGCCAAGCAATTACAGAAGATGGCTGGGTATTACGTTACAGTATTCAGGGTCTTGGCAACGAAACAGTTGTTCCTTGCGACAGCAATTCAGCCGTTATCCCCTCTTTAATACCAAACGCCACCTACAACATTCAGCTTGAGGATACGAAAGGTACTGTGCTGTTGGGTTCTGTAACGCAGATCGCAACCAAAGAAGCTGTGGATTTCCACGAGGAATTCGACGGTTTTACTGCGAAACGTGAGGATTTGACTTTCCGGATGTGTAAAACCCCAAGCTTACCCAACTGGGGGCGCTACAATCTTTCTGACGACGATTATACCACAACGTTTACTGTTGGTCAGCCAGCCTCTTTTTTGGTTCGATCTCAGAAGGATTACCCCAACTCAAGCAGTAGTGTTACCACCACAATCATTATCCGTAATCAAAGCGGCGACCCTCTGCTGACGTCGCAGGAGACAAAGCAGTGGAGAGAAATGTGGAATAATTATAACTGCAAAATTGAAATTCCCACAATGCCCACAGAAATCGGCACCTATACCATTGAGGTTTATTTCAATGGCGGATTGGCAAACGTCGAAACCTTTACAATTCAATAATCATTCATAAGCAACCGACAGAATTGTCGGTTGCTTTTTTCTGAAAATTTTGATATTTTTTATGAATTCTACTTGAAAATATAAAACAGCCGTGCTATATTAGCAGTAATTCCTTGTACGGAGGCATATTATGTTCAATTTTGTAAGTGCTGCACAGTTTGCATATTTTAACTATTACTTTTTTCTGCAATAAAAAGTAATAGCGATTTGTGCTGCATTTATAATTTAACGTTGTCTTTTTTTCGCCGCACAGTTTCGCAACTGTGCGGTATTTTCATTTGTAGGAGAGTTTATTATGATCGCTGTATTAAAAAGTGGAACAACACAGGAACAAAAGGACCATTTGCTAAATTGGCTTAAGCATATGAATTTGGAGGTTCACGTATCCAACGGTAAGGAATTTACTATTCTGGGTCTCGTGGGAGATACCAGCAAGGTAGATATCGATCTGCTGCAGAGTCTGGAAATTGTAGAAAGTGTTAAGCGTGTTTCCGAGCCCTTTAAGCAGGCAAACCGCAAATTTCATCCAAATGACACCGTGGTTACCTGCGGTAATGTAAAAATTGGCGGCGGCCACTTTGCAATGATTGCCGGTCCCTGCTCCGTGGAGAGTAAAGATCAGATTATACAGGTTGCTGAGGCTGTTAAGGCATACGGTGGTGATGTCCTTCGCGGCGGTGCTTTTAAGCCCCGCACCTCCCCCTACGCCTTCCAAGGATTAAAAGATGAAGGTATTCAGCTTCTCCGTGAGGCAAAAAAAGCAACCGGTCTTCCAATTATTACAGAGATTATGAATGTCCGCTCCTTAGATTTATTTGAAGATGTGGATATCATTCAGGTCGGCGCAAGAAATATGCAAAACTTTGATTTGCTGCAAGAATTGGGTAAAACGCAAAAGCCCATTCTCCTGAAACGCGGCTTGGCAAACACCTTGCAAGAGCTGCTTATGAGCGCAGAATACATTATGAGCGAGGGTAATGAAAACATTATTCTTTGTGAGCGTGGCATCCGCACCTATGAAACCTACACGCGAAACACATTGGATTTGTCTGCCATTCCTGTCCTGCACGAACTTTCGCACCTTCCGGTTGTCGTTGATCCGAGCCACGCCACAGGACGTTCCTCCTTGGTGCACTCTATGGCAGTGGCGGCAGCTGCTGCAGGCGCTGACGGCATTATGGTGGAAGTTCACAACGACCCCGCACATGCGTTGTGTGACGGCGCGCAGTCAATCACGCCGGAGCAATTCAACGAATTAAACAAAATGGTCACAAAGGTTAGAGAGGTTATACGATGAATGTTGGCATTTTGGGCCTTGGTCTGATTGGCGGCTCTCTTGCGCGGGCATATTCCAAAGCCGGACATAAGGTTTATGCTTACGATCAGGACGCGTCAATGCTTGGTTTTGCACAGCTTGCCGGTGTTGTAAACGGCGTGTTGGAGGGAGAGGCAATTACCTCCTGTGAGTTAATTCTTCTTGCTATATACGCAAAGGGTTCAGTAGATTGGCTGGAAAGAAACTGTGAGCGGATTTCAAAAAACACAACGGTTATAGACTGCTGCGGAATAAAGCAAGGAATCTGTGAACGCTGCTTCCCTCTGGCAAAAGAACACGGTTTTACCTTCATTGGGGGTCACCCTATGGCCGGCTCACACAATTCCGGTTTTAAGTACAGCCGCTCTAATCTGTTCCAAGGCGCCCCGATGGTTTTGGTTCCGCCTCGATTTGATGATCCTGAGTTGCTTCAGCACGCAGAAGAGCTCCTATCCCCCTGCAACTTTGGTTCTTTTTCCGTAACCACGGCAGCAGAACACGACAAAATGATTGCATTTACTTCGCAAATGCCGCATATTGTCAGCAATGCGTATATCAAATCTCCCACAGCCAGCAGCCACAAGGGTTTTTCTGCCGGCAGCTATAAGGATTTAACCCGTGTTGCTTGGTTGAATCCGCAAATGTGGGCAGAACTGTTTCTGTCTAACAAAGAGAATATTTTGTTTGAGCTGAATAGCTATATTGAGAGCCTGCAGAAATACAAGGACGCCCTGATTCGAGAGGACGAAAACCACTTAATTGCCCTTTTGGACGAAGGTCGCAGACGCAAAGAGGAGGTAGACGGATGAAAACGGTTCGTGTACAAGCTTCTACATCCTATGACATTCTGATAGGAAACGGATTGCTGTCCCGGCTTGGCAAATTTCTTTTGGACGTTTTTGGTAAACCCTGTAAAATTGCCATAATCAGCGACAGCAATGTATTTCCCATCTACGAAAAGTCTGTCGCAGACAATCTGAATCAAGCAGATTTTGAAACGGTTTCTTACTGTTTTCCTGCAGGAGAGGCCAGCAAAAGCGCAGCTACATATCTGGAAATCGTCAACTTTTTAGCGCAGCAGCACATCACTCGCGCCGACGCTGTTTTGGCATTGGGCGGTGGTGTGGTTGGCGATTTAACCGGCTTTGCCGCAGCAACATATCTGCGCGGTATCCGTTATGTTCAAATCCCCACTTCCCTGCTGGCTATGGTGGATTCCTCTGTGGGTGGAAAAACAGCTATAGATTTGCCATTCGGTAAAAATCTTGTTGGCGCTTTTTATCAGCCGCGCTTGGTGGTTTGCGATTTGGATGCATTAAACACTCTCCCTGAGGCAATATTCCGTGACGGCTGCGCTGAAGTCATCAAATACAGCGTTCTGTATGATGCCGCGTTATTTGACCACCTGCAAAAAAACGGCTTAGGCTTTGACAGACTGGCTGTTATCAGCCGCTGCGTGGAACTCAAACGCAATGTCGTTGCTGAGGATGAGTTTGATAACGGTGCAAGACAGAAGCTGAATTTGGGTCACACCGTAGGTCACGGCATTGAAGCACAGAGTAATTTTACGATCAGTCACGGACAGGCCGTTGCCATTGGGATGGCCATCGTGGCAAAAGCCGGTTGTCCCGAAATTTACGAAAGGCTGCTGGATGTACTGAAGAAGTTTCAACTTCCCACAACAACCACACTTTCTGCAAAACAGCTTTACGACAGTGCGTTGTCTGATAAAAAGCGTTCCGGTAACACCGTGAATCTAATCGTTCCTAAGAAAATCGGTGATTGCGCGATTGTACCCACCGAAATCGAAAAGCTGGAATCCTTTATTGAAGAAGGTCTGTAATATGGACATAACCATTTTCCCCAAAAAACTCCGAGGAACTGTACAGGCAATCCCATCAAAATCTCAAGCCCATCGATTGCTGATTTGTGCTGCTTTTTCCAATAAAATAACATTTATTAACTGTCCACAGACCAACGAGGATATCACTGCAACAGCGCGGTGTCTAAGTGCGCTGGGAGCAAAAATTGTCCGCACGGAAACCGGTTATGAAGTCACACCGGTTTCAGAAATTCCCTGTTCTGCTACGCTTGATTGCGGTGAAAGCGGTTCAACTTTGCGATTTCTTCTGCCGGTAGTTTGCGCATTGGGTGTGAACGCTACATTTGAAATGGCAGGCCGTCTTCCCTACCGTCCTCTATCTCCTCTGTGGGAGGAATTAGAGCGAATGGGATGCAGCTTGTCCCGGCCTACAGAAACAACCATCGCAACGCAGGGCAAACTGCATCCGGGAGAATATCAGATTGCAGGTAATGTATCCAGTCAGTTTGTTTCCGGACTTCTGTTTGCCACAGCATTGCTGGATGGCGACAGTAAAATCACTGTGATTGGACAGCTGGAATCCAAACCCTATGTAGATATGACGCGCTTGGCATTAAATGCGTTTGGTGTAAATACGGATTGTTTTCAAATTAAAGGCAGCTATCCGTTTCACTCCCCGGCGTCAGTTACTGTGGAGGGTGATTGGAGCAATGGCGCATTCTTCCTTGCGGCTAAAGCTTTGGGAAATGCTGTTGAAGTTACAAATTTGCATCCGGATTCGCCTCAGGGTGACCGGGAAATTGCAGCTTTGCTCGCAAATTTGGATTGTGCGGCTCACATTTCCGCTGCTGACATACCGGACCTTGTCCCCATCTTGGCAGTCGTGTATGGCGCAAAAAACGGCGCAGTTATCGAAGACATTGCCCGCCTGCGGCTGAAGGAATCTGACCGTGTGGCAAGTGTTTGCAGTATGCTGAAACAATTGGGTGCTGATGCGGTTGCCACAGAAAACACTCTATCTGTTTCTCCCGGTAGATACCACAGCTGCACCATTGATGCAGTGGGTGACCATCGCATCGCTATGGCGGCCGCCATTGCCGCGACGGTTGCAGATGGTCCTGTAACCATCAAAGGCGCAGAGTGTGTGGCAAAATCCTATCCAACCTTTTGGCAGGAATATCAAAATCTAGGAGGTCATTATGAGCAGTACTTACGGTGAAATACTTAAGCTTTCCATTTTCGGACAATCCCACGGTCCTGCAATCGGTATGACCTTGGACGGTATCCCCGCAGGTCTCCCTGTGGATACAGAGAAGCTGCAAGCCTTTCTAAATCGCCGTGCCCCCGGCAACAATGCGTTTTCTACCGCGAGAAAAGAAGTTGACGCGCCGGAATTCCTCTCTGGTATTGTGGACGGCTACACTTGTGGCGCGCCGATTTCTGCAATCATCAGAAACACTAACACCCGTTCCAACGATTACAGCAATTTGAAGGATTGCCCCCGTCCCGGACACGCGGATTTTCCCGCGCAAATAAAATATAAGGGCTATCAGGACGTTGCCGGCGGCGGCCATTTTTCCGGACGGCTCACAGCGCCATTATGCATCGCCGGCGGTCTGTGTAAGCAATGGCTGGAGCGTGAGGGAATCCGAATCGGCGCGCATATCAGCGTACTTGCCGGTATTGCCGACGAGCCGGTATATTTAGATTGGGTAAATCCAAATCTGGATGCGATTGGCACTGATTTTCCGGTATTGAATCCGGTAGCTGGCGCGAAAATGCAGGAAGGAATTGCCGCAGCCAAAGCCGATGGCGACAGTGTCGGCGGAATTATTGAATGTATCGCCGTCGGTTTGCCTGTAGGCTGGGGCGATCCGATGTTTGACGGTGTCGAAAGTAAAATTGCACAGATTGTTTACGGCGTTCCTGCTGTTAAGGGTCTGGACTTTGGCTCCGGTTTCACCGGAAGCTACCTTCGTGGCAGTCAAAATAATGATCAATACAGGATTGAAAACGGTAGTGTCGTAACACGTACCAACCAAGCCGGCGGTATTTTGGGTGGCATTACAACCGGTATGCCCCTTGTTTTTCAGGCCGCGATAAAACCGACCCCTTCTATTGCAAAGCCGCAGGAATCTGTGAGCCTAACCAAAATGGAAAACCAGCCTCTTACCGTTCAAGGCAGACACGATCCGTGTATTGTTCCCAGAGCTGTTCCGGTAATTGAAGCGGCTGCAGCCATTGCAATTTTCGATTTGTACTTAAAAAACGGTATTTGATAGGAGTGAAATTATGGAATTAAAGGATTTACGCACGCAAATTGATAACATTGACCAATCATTGGTTGAGTTATTTGTCAAACGTATGAACTTATCTGCACAGGTTGCTGATTACAAAAAAGAACACAATATGCCAATCTATGTTCCGTCAAGAGAACGGGAAATTCTTCAGGAAGTCGCCACAAAGGCAGGTCCGGAGATGGCAAACTACACCCGTGTGCTTTACTCAATGCTGTTTGAGTTAAGCCGCAGCTATCAAAGCAAACGCAACTCAGATGTCACTCCCCTTTATCAAAGCATTACCGACTCCATTGATAATACCGACAAGCTCTTCCCGCAGTCCCCTATGGTTGCCTGTCAGGGTGTGGAGGGCGCATATTCACAAATCGCCTGCGAAAAGATTTTTAAGTCCCCTATGATTGTATACTTCAAGAATTTTGACGGCGTATTCAATGCCATTGAACAGGGACTCTGCCAATACGGAATATTGCCTATTGAAAACTCTACCGCAGGCTCTGTGAAAAAGATTTATGACCTGATGATTCACCACAACTTCTCCATTGTGCGTGCTTTCCGTATGAAGGTTGACCACAATTTGCTTGCAAAACCGGGTGTCAAAATGTCTGACATCAAGGTAATCTATTCCCACGAGCAGGCAATCAATCAATGCAGTGATTTTCTGAAGACACTTACCGGTGTACAGATTATTCCGGTCGAGAACACTGCAATTGCCGCCAAAATGGTGGCGGAGTCAAGCAGAATGGATGTGGCTGCGCTTTCCAGCCATAACTGTGAGGAATTGTACGGTCTGAAATCCCTTGCTGATTCCGTTCAGGATAAGGGAAACAACCGCACACGCTTTATCTGCATTAGTAAAAAGCTGGAGATTTATCCCGGTTCGGATAAAACCAGCATTATGATGGTGCTGTCCCATAAGCCCGGCGCGCTGTATAAGGTTCTTGCCAGAATGTACGTACTGGGTATTAACGTAATTAAGCTGGAATCCCGTCCTATTCCCGACAGAGATTTTGAGTTTATGTTCTATTTTGATTTGGAAACCTCTATTTACTCCGAGGAATTTGTACAGCTGATGTGTGAGCTGGATGACTTGTGTGAGGAATTTAAGTATTTGGGAAGCTACACCGAGGTGGTATAATGCGTTGCGGTTTATTAGGTGAAAAGCTCGGACACAGCTACTCACCGCAAATTCACAGCTATTTAGGTAATTACTCCTATTCCCTGTTTGAGAAAAAGCCTGAGGAACTGGATGACTTTTTTCATAGTGGCGACTTTGATTGCATCAATGTAACGATCCCCTATAAAAAAGATGTGATTCCATACTGCAGCGAACTAACAGAATGCGCGAAAAAATTAGGATCAGTTAATACAATTGTCCGTAAAGCCGACGGCTCTCTCATCGGTCACAATACCGATTTCTTCGGATTCCGTTCAATGCTATTGCGGATGGAACTGGATGTTGCTGGCAAAAAGGCGCTGGTTTTGGGAAGTGGCGGCGCATCCGTTACTGCCGTTGCGGTACTAAAGGAATTAGGCGCAAATGTGGTCGTTATCTCCCGATCCGGTGAAAATAACTATTCCAATCTTTCCCTGCATAAGGATGCATCTGTCATCGTCAACGCAACACCTGTTGGAATGTACCCAAACGCCGGTGTGTCTCCTGTTGACCTTGACCTTTTCCCTAAGCTTGAAGGTGTCTTAGATATTGTATACAATCCAGACCGTACACGCCTAATTTTGGATGCTGAAGGGAGAAACATTCCTGCGCAAAACGGACTTTGGATGCTGGTTGCCCAAGCAAAAGAATCTGCGGAATGGTTTACAAGTCAAAAGATTTCAGATGAAGTGATTGGACAAATTTATAACAGTCTGCAAAAGCAAATGGAAAATATCGTCCTTGTGGGTATGCCCGGATGCGGTAAATCCACAATTGGAAAGCAGCTAGCCAAAGCGCTTAACAAGCAGTTTGTTGATGCAGATGCAGAAATTACGCTGGATGCGCAAATGAACATTCCGGAGATATTTGCAAAATTTGGCGAGGATGGATTCCGTAGAATAGAAACACAGGTGCTTAATAAAATTGGGCAGATGTCTAATCTCGTAATCGCAACAGGCGGCGGCTGTGTTACCCGTGAGGAAAACTACCCGCTTTTACACCAAAACGGCACAATATGCTGGATAAAACGGGACATTGACGCGCTCCCAAAAGCTGGCAGGCCCCTTTCGCAGGCCGGTAATTTGGCACAGATGTACGCGTACAGAAAACCGTTATATGCGCAATTTGCCGATATTACAGTTGAAAACAGCGGAACAGTTGCTGAAGTAGTCCAAAACATCGTGAAAGGATTGGGAAAATGAAAATTTTAGTAATTAACGGACCCAATATTAATATGTTGGGTATTAGAGAGCCCGGCATTTACGGCACAGAAACCTTTCAAACACTGCTTTCATCATTGCAGGATATTGCCGTTTCGCAAAACATTGACATTGAACAGTATCAGTCAAATCACGAAGGAGATCTTGTCGATAAAATTCAGGCTGCTTACGGCAATGTCGACGGAATTGTTATAAATCCGGCTGCCTACACCCACACATCCATTGCAATTTTGGATGCGCTGAAGGCGGTAGCAATTCCCTGTGTAGAGGTTCATATCTCAGATGTGGATTCCAGAGAGGATTTTCGCCAAATATCTTATGCCGGTCTTGCGTGTGAGAAAACCATTAAAGGCCAAGGCTTAGACGGTTACCGTCAGGCAATCCTTTACTTAAAAGAAAAATACGGTGCTTGAAAAAGCACCGTATTTTTTCATATATTGAGTTGTATTCTGCGTTATTTTGTGCTATTATGAACAAAAAGTATGACGATATTCACTTTCCGGAGGTCTTATCGTGCACTATATTACCTACGAAGAGAATCGGCAGCACGGCACAGAAGAGTTCCCTGTTGAATTTTACTCTGTCAACGAACAACACCCCAGATATAATATGCCTTATCACTGGCACAAAGAGGCAGAGCTTTTGCATATCATTCACGGCGAATTTCATTTATCCCTGGATGGCTCCGAAATTATCCTCAAGGAAGGTGAAATTTGTTATATTCCCGGCGGTGCGCTCCACGGAGGCGAGCCGTCAAACTGCACGTATGAATGTATTGATTTTGATGTTGCTGTGTTATTGCAGCACATTCAGCCCATTCGGCATCAGCTGCGCCGGATTGAATGTGAGACATCGATGATTCAATCGAGATTTACAAGCAGCGAACCGGAGGTTCTATCCTGCGCTTATCAGCTTTTTTCCTGCGCGCGAACCCGTTCAGAGGGCTGGGAGCTTGGCCTGCTGGCGCAGCTATATAGCTTCTTTGGTATTATTATTCAGAACCATTATTTTTTTCAAAAAGAACTTAAAAAGGATAACCTGCAAAAGGTACAGCAAATCAAGGCAACGATTGAATATATTGAGTCTAACTATAATCAGCCAATCACACTAAATGATCTTGCCCGCACATCCGGTTTGTCACCCAAATATTTCTGCAGATACTTTCGGATGATTGTTAAACGAACCCCCATCGACTATTTGAATTACTATCGCATTGAGCGAGCTTGTTATCTGTTGGAACAGCATGCTTATTCCGTTACAGAAATTGCATACGATTGCGGATTTAACGATATCAGTTACTTTATTCGCTGTTTCCGGAAGTACAAAGCTACTACCCCCTACCAATACGTAAAAAACAATCACTGATACGAATTTAGAATATTTTGCAAAATGTGAATATAATACTACTTTTTGCCAATATATTCCTAGAAAACGCAATTCAGGGATTGTATAGTATAAGTATAAGCAAATAAATTTACACAAGGAGGATCTATTATGGCATACGGTAAGAAGGTTTGGATTTTCCCGGATGCAGATATGCCCCCCGAGGGTGCAAATCTGATTCCCGGACACGAGTCTGTGATCATCACAAATGTTGGCGAGCAGAAGGCAACTGTGAAGATCACGCTTCTCTACACTGACAAGGACCCTGTCAGCTTTACAACACAGGTGGATGCAATGCGTGTTCGCTGCCTGCGCACCAACAACAAAGACGACTTCGGTGAGTATACCGCCAAGGTAGACGAACAGTATGCGATTATGCTGGAAAGCGATGTACCTGTCGTTGCACAGTATGGCCGTGCTGAGCCCAGAGCTGTGAACTTCTACATCAACACCGGTTACTGGGAATAAGAAACATAAATATTGGAGGAAATAACTATGGCTAGAATTTGTATCCCTAAGAGTGAATACAAAGAGCGTGTACAGCGCTGTGCTGAGATTCTGCGCAGAGAAAAGCTGGACGTTCTTATCGTTAACGGTAATGAGGCAGACTATGCAAACCCCCGCTACTTCTCCGGCTTCTGGCCCCTGTTTGAGCGTGCCGGTGTTGCAATTGCTGCAAACGGCGATGCAGCTTTAATGGTAGGTCCCGAATCCTCTGTTTTCGGCGCTGACCGCAACCAGCTGGACAAGATTTTCACCTTGCTTGCTTACCGTGAGGGCGCTGACCCTGCATATCCCGAGCTGAAGCCCGACACCTTCCACGACGTATTTAAGTCCTTGGGTGTCACCGGCGAACATCTGCGCATCGGTGTTGCATCCTTCCTGGACACCTCTGTGGTTATTTACAACGCGATTCGCGACGCCTTCCCCAAGGCAGAGCTGGTAGACGCCGGTAAAATTATGGTTGAGCTTCGCTCCATCAAGTCTGAGAACGAATTGGCCTGCTTGCGCGAAGGTTATCGCATCGCCGATTTGGCTACCCAGCAGGTTATGAAGGAAATTAAGCCCGGTATGACCGAGTTGCAGGCTGTAGGTATTGCACAGCGCGTTGTTTACGAGAACGGTGCTGAGTATGAAGGTCTGCCTATGTATGTCTTCTCCGAGGCCTCTACCCGTCACGCAATCTCCCGTTCCTCTTACCGTGAGTTCCAAAAGAATGATATCGTTCAGCTGAACCTGTCTGCAAAGATTGACGGCTATTCCGCAGCCATCGGCTATCCCATCTGCTTGGGTAAGCTGGAGGGCGAGCGCCGCGACACCGTTCAGTTCTGCCGTGAAGCTCACGCTTGGACTGAGAAGCAGGTAAAGGCCGGCGTATTTGCCGCTGATATTGCCAAGGACTTCTACAAGCTGTTCGTTGACAACGGCTTTGAGAAGAACTATGTGTACGGACCTCTTCACGGCACCGGCATCATTGAGGTTGAGGCACCTTGGGTTGAAACAAACTCCACCTACAACCTGAAGGAAAATATGACCTTCCAGATCGACACCTATATCTCCAGTGACACATTCGGTGTCCGTTGGGAGAAGGGTATCGCTGTTAAGGAAGGCGGCTGTGAGATTCTCAGCCCCGAAATCCCCGAGTTCTGCCCCGAGCTCCATTTCTAAGACACACAAAAAAGCATCCGGCAATTGCCGGATGCTTTTTTTTATAGGTAATAACACAGTGTACAGCTTTGATGTGATACAGAGCCATCTATAAAGGCAGCAAAATCTGATATCTCTTGAAAACCGCACTTCTTATGCAATTTCATAGATGCGATATTATTCTTCGCAACGTGGGCATACACACGGGCATACCGGGTAGTACGCAGAAAGGTCAACACATCTGTAAGCAATTGCGCTGCATATCCTTGCCTGCGTTTATCGTGGATTGTAGCAATACCCTCCAGCAGCATACCGTCCTTGTACGGCTCTAATCGAACAGCGGAGCAGTAACTTTTACCATCATCTAATAGCGCATAAAAAGCATCTTTCTGACAAAAAAAGTCTTCTCTAAGATAGGAAAGAAAGTCTTCCTCTACCTGCATCAGCTGTTCAAAAGGGCTAGCATCCGGATAAAATATTCGTCCTTTGGTCTGATTTTCATCACGATAGACAGCCAATAATTGCTCCGTATTCAGTTCATTCATACAAAAAACAAACACTGTCATAGCATATTTTTCGATACTCTTAAAAATCTGATTTTTCCACAGAAAATATACAAATCCCTGTCGAAACTTGTCAAATATCCAACATATACAGCCGGTTATTCACACTTTCCACAGACTTATACACAGGCGAAAAAATCTTTTCCCGTCGAAATGTTGGAAATTTTGGCGGAATTCCTGCAAAACACAACATTTCAAACAAATATTATTTCATTAAAAAACCGTTGAAGGAATATGTTGTGAAATATATTCATTTTATATGCTTTCACCAAGAATAGACTTTGTGGCAAAAGCATTCAAACCCATATCTGCTACATTTCCGGCTAAATACTCATAATATGCCTGCGCGCCGATCATTGCCGCATTGTCGCCACACAGGGACAACGGCGGCAAATAAACCTCTGCGCCAAGCTCTTCAGCAGTAGTCAGAATGTCTCTGCGAATGCGGGAATTTGCCGCAACGCCACCGGCCACCGCCAATTTTCGATACCCTGTTTCTTCCATTGCCATACGGATTCTGGGAACCAGCGCATCAGAAACTGCACCACAAAAAGAAGCGCATAAGCTGTTAATGTCCAGCGCTTCACCAATCTGTTCTGCGTGGTGGATAAGGTTTAATGTCGCGGTCTTAAGGCCGGAAAAACTCATATCGTACGGATTCTCTCCCGGCTTTGATCGAGGAAGCGAATACTTGGTGTCATCGCCTGTTGCTGATGCTTTATCCAGCGCTGCGCCACCGGGGTATGGCATTCCAAGCACTCTTCCAACCTTATCAAAGCACTCCCCTGCTGCATCGTCAAGGGTTGTGCCAAGAATTTTCATTTTGGTATAGTCCTGAACATTCACAATCATTGTGTGACCGCCGGACACAACCAAGCACAGAAAAGGCGGTTTCAGCTCGGGATATGCAATATAATTCGCTGCAATATGACCACGGATGTGGTGTACAGGTATCAGCGGCTTTTCCATTGCCAAGGCTGCTGCTTTGCCAAAATTCACACCCACCAAAACCGCGCCTATCAAGCCCGGCGCATAGGTAACTGCCACCGCATCGATACCTTCACGGGACAGCCTCGCCTTTTCAAGCGCTTGATCTGCAAGTGAGTAAATTGCTTCGATGTGCATACGGGAGGCAATCTCCGGTACAACACCACCATAGATTCTATGAAGATCCACCTGTGAAGCAATACAGTCGGTAAGAACATTTCTACCGTCTCTGACAATCGCAACAGCTGTTTCATCACAAGAAGATTCTATTGCCAATATGTTCACGGTTTCAGCTCCTTTCGTAGAATCAGGGCATCCTCACGGGGATTCGTGTAGTACCTTGGTCTGCAACCTACCTGTTCAAAACATAATTTATTATACAGCGCAATCGCCGGCGCGTTGGAAACACGCACTTCCAACAACAGAAACAGAATATCTCTCTGTTGTAAATGTTCCACGAGCGCTTTTATCAATGCCTCAGCAATTCCCCTTTTGCGATACTCCGGCGCAACAGCAATGTTCATCATATCCGCGCTATCCAGTACCGCTTCCGAGCCCACATAGCCTACAACACAACCATCGATTTCAGCAATCAGCCAGCAAGACAATCGGCTTTCCCATGATGAGATGATCATATTTTCATTCCAAGGCGCAGAAAAGCAAAGCCGTTCAATAGCAGCAACCTGAGGAACATCTTCCAATCTCATTTCTCTAATTTGCATTTATTTTGCCTCATACCAGCTACTGCCCCACTTGGCTTCTGCCAAGAGAGGAACGCTTAGCTGCGCTACTTCTTCCATTTTTTTACTTACAAGTTCGGCAACCTGCTGGGCGATTTCCCGGGGACACTCCACAATCAACTCATCGTGTACCTGCAAAATAAGTCTTGCTTCAGGGTATTGCTCGGTTAAGGCCTTGTCCACGGAAATCATAGCAAGCTTAATCAAGTCAGCTGCCGTTCCTTGAATCGGCGTATTCAAGGCAATCCGCTCTGCACCTTGCCGGATGTTAAAATTGCTGCTTTTCAGCTCGGGAATCCAGCGACGTCTGCCAAACAACGTTTGGGTGTAGCCAGACTGGGTAGCATCCGCAACAACATGCTTCATATAGGCCTTTACGCCTTTGTAATTGGACAGGTAGCTATCGATATACGCCCTTGCTTCATAGCGGGAAACGCCAATATCCTCAGCCAAGGAAAACTCCGATATGCCATAGACGATACCAAAGTTTACGGCTTTTGCGTGACGTCGCTGCAAAGCGGTTACTTCCTCTGCAGGAACACCAAAAACCTGAGATGCCGTAGCTGTATGAATGTCCATACCGCTGCGGAACGCGTTTTGCATAACTGCATCCTCTGCAATATGTGATAGAACGCGTAATTCAATTTGACTGTAATCCGCGTCAACCAGTACGCAGCCCGCCTTGGGAACGAACATCTTGCGAATCTCGGCACCCAAATCTGTGCGCACCGGTATATTTTGCAAGTTGGGCTCTGTAGAGGAGAGTCTTCCGGTGGCAGTCACCAAATTTTGGAAAGTTGTGTGAATTCTGCCATCTTGCCCAATTGCTTTCATCAGCCCGTCTGCGTAGGTAGAGTTCAATTTTGTAAGCATCCGGTAGTCCATAATGGCAGGTATAATCGGGTGCTTATTCTTTAACTTCTCCAATACATCCGCATTGGTGGAGTAGCCGGTTTTGGTCTTTTTAACAGGGGGTAAATCCAGCTTTTCGAATAACAGTTCTCCCAACTGTTTTGTGGAATTGATATTAAACGGTCCGCCGGAATAGCTGAAAATCAAGTCCTCACAGTCGGAAATCCGCTGCTTTAGCATTTGTCCAAACTGCTTAAGCTGCTCCCTATCAATGGCAATACCAACAGATTCCATACGGTAAAGCACAGGACATAGGGGCAGCTCAAGGGAATAATACAGCTGCTGCATTCCCTGCTTTTGGAGCTCTGCGTCCAATATAGGCTGCAAAAACAGCATTGCTTCTGCGCAGGCGCCGGCATCATTGTCATCCACGGTAATTCCTAAGAAATTTGTGGCAAGCTTAGAAACAGAATAGTCGGAAGACGAAGGATTTAAGTCATAGGCTGCCAGCGCGGTATCAAAGGAAAAGCCGTCATAAGAAATACCAAGGGCATCAAAAGCGTGCATTGTGGTCTTCATATCGTGGCAAATATGCCGACCTTCCGGAAGGGAGACACCCATTTGTAACTCAAGAGGTGTTAAAACGCAAACGCCGGTGTTACAGGCGATGCCCAACGAACCGTCCGGCGCTAAATATACTGAGCAAGTCCCCGCAGCAGTCGGCATACTATCAAGCTTCGGCAGTCTCTCGATTTTCATTTCTGTCTTTTTTGCAGAAACACCTGCATCACGAAGACCGTATTTGTCAATCAAACGAACAAATTCCAGCTTTTGGAACAGCTCATATAATGCTGGCTTGTTATAGGGCTGAACGATTGCATCCTTTGGCTCAAAATCAATCGGCGCATTGCAGCGAATGGTTGCCAAATCGTAGGATAGATATGCATTGTCCTTACTGGCTTCCAGCTTCTCACGTAGTTTCGGACGTATAGACGCATCTGAAAGATTCTCATACAAGCCGTCCAGCGAGCCAAATTTCAACAGAAGCTCCGTAGCAGTCTTGGGTCCAACACCCGCAACACCGGGAATATTATCAGACGAGTCACCCATAAGTGACTTCAAATCCACCAATCTTTTCGGTTCAAAGCCATACTCCTCACGGAATTTGTCTTCCGTGTAGAGGGTTGCGGTTGTCTGACCGGGCTTGGAAATCACTAGCTTTACGTGGACATTTTCATCAATCAGCTGCAGGCTGTCACGATCGCCGGTGACAATCACACATTCCCAGCCGTTATTGCTGCAAATGCGGCCAACTGTGCCGATTACATCGTCTGCCTCCCACCCTTTGCACTCATAAATTGGGATATTCATTGCTCTGAGAATATCCTTCATTATGGGCATCTGCTGGGCAAGCTCCTCGGGCATCGGATGGCGGGTGGCCTTATAGCCGTCATACATCTTATGACGGAAGGTCGGGCCGTGGAGATCGAAGGCAACACATACAGCCTCCGGCTGTTCCTCCTTCTCCATCCGCTCAAGAATATTCAAGAAGCCAAAAATGGCGTGGGTATATAGCCCCTCACGTGTAGTAAGGGGCCTTACACCAAAAAACGCTCTGTTAATGACACTGTTTCCGTCAAGAATCAGCAGCTTCATACTTTTCTCCATTTTGTCCCTTGCGGGGTGTCGATAATTTCAATTCCGCGGGATTTCAGCTCATCACGGATTCTGTCTGCTTCCGCATAGTTCTTATCCTTCTTTGCCTGTGTACGGGCAGCAACCAAAGCGTCAATTTCAGGGTCGGCAGATGCAGCCGTCTCCTGCTCCTGCTGCTTTCTGACGGTATTTGCCGCTTTCAGTAAATCAAGGCTCAAAACCTTGTCAAAGTCTGCAATCGCCGCAAGCTTGGTAGCATCCGTGGTCTTTGCCTTCAACACATCGTAAACTGCGGTAATTGCAAGAGAGGTGTTCAGGTCGCCGTTTAATGCGTTTACAAACCGCTCCTTAAGGGCCTGCAGGACGTTTGCATCCACATCGCCATTATCCTGCAATGTAGCAATCTTAGCCACAAGCTTATCGTATGCCACAACAGCATTATCCAGATTTTCCCAAGAAAATACCAGATTGCGGCGATAGTGGCTCTGCAGGCAGAACAGGCGGTAAGCCATCGGATTATAGCCCTTTTGTTCCAGCAGGCTCACGGTCAAAAATTCACCCTTGGATTTACTCATTTTACCTGTGTCAGTATTCAGGTGATGCACGTGGAACCAGTAATTACACCACTTATGTCCCAAAAAGCTTTCGGACTGAGCAATCTCGTTGGTATGATGCGGGAATGCGTTGTCAATACCACCGGCGTGGATATCGATATCTTCCCCCAAATGCTTCATAGAAATACAAGAACACTCAATATGCCAACCGGGATAGCCGACACCCCAAGGGGAATCCCATTTCAGAGCCTGATCTTCAAATTTGGATTTGGTAAACCACAGAACAAAGTCATTTTTATTCCGCTTATTGCTATCCTCTTCCACACCTTCCCGGACGCCCACATTCAGGTCTTCCTCATCGTGGTCATTGAAAACATAGTACTTTTCCAATGTGGATGTGTCAAAGTAGACATTACCGCCGGCAAGATATGCATTTCCCTTTTCCAGCAGCGTCTGCACCATATGGATATACTCATCAATGCAGTTGGTAGCCGGTTCCACCACATCGGGCTTTTTGATATTCAGCTTATCGCAATCAGCAAAGAAAGCGTCGGTGTAGTACTGGGCAATCTCCATTACAGTCTTATTCTCACGCTTTGCGCCCTTGAGCATCTTATCCTCGCCGGTATCGGCATCGGAAGCCAAGTGGCCAACGTCGGTGATATTCATAACGCGTTTTACGTTGTAGCCCAAATACCGCAGGGATTTCTCCAGCACATCCTCCATAATATAGGTACGCAGATTGCCGATATGGGCATAGTGGTATACCGTAGGACCACAGGTATACATTTTTACGATATCCGGTGAATTGGGCTGAAACAGCTCTTTCTTATGGGATAGAGAATTATAAAGATACATACGATTTCCTCCAAATGAAATAAAAAAACGCCTCTTGTGCCGTAGCACAAGAGGCGGGTAAAACAATCCGCGGTTCCACTCTCATTTATCACTTAAACACAATTCGCTCCCGGACGCACTTTCCCAACGCCGACACCGCCCAAGCTTTCAGCCGACGACTCAGACTCTCTAAAGGATTGACCTTGGTACTCTTCCCGTTCACAGCGATATTCACTTACAATTATTTTAACATTTCACCGCAGGGTTTGTCAAGAATATTACGGCAGCACACGCTCTGTAAAGCGGGTACGCATACCGTCCAGCGCACGGACAAAGCCTTCTGCATACTTGCAGCCTGCCTGCATACCGCGGAACTCGGAAAGGATACGAATGGTATCAAAGAAGCGCTCGGGGTCACCGCCTAAGGACGCATAGTTATCAGCCATCCAAGCCTTCTGGCTTTCCATGCAGTTCAGCATCTGCATTTTGGTTTGGTAAAAATCTGTAATATCCACATAATCTGTAGGCTGGAAGTTCATACCATTAACAGGCTCCCAGTACCAAATGGAGGGAATTACGTCATAGGGCTCCTCCTCGGTCTTGAGGTGGGCAATGGGAATCATAACAGCAATGTCATTGACAATTTTGCTTGTCAGCTCGTGGTCGGGGTTATAGTCATGGGGGTTGTGGGTGAAAATCACATCTGCCTTACAGTGACGAACCAAGTTGATAAATGCCAAACGAACCTCCTTGGTTTCGTAGAACATTTCATCATCATAGTCGAGGCAGATGTACTCAGCGCCGATAAGTGCGGCAGAATTTGCAGCCTCCTGCTTACGGATGCGGGCAATCTCCTCCATAGTATGGTGGGCAGAGCCGATATTGCCGTTAGTTGCAGTGGCAATAAAAACCTTATGCCCCTGAGATGCGTACTTTGCTAAAGTACCTGCGCACATAGTCTCTACATCATCAGGATGGGCACCAATTGCAAGAATATTCATATTCTATCTCCTTTCAAAACTCCACAAAATGGAAATATGTTATGAGAAAATAATATCACAACACAGAAAAATATGCAATATATATTCTTAAAATCAGCCTAGTATTTTTAGTACATAATGATTGATTATTCCAAGCTTTCGTGGTACAATGTGGGAAAGATTTTTGATTTATCAGGAGGACATACAAATGGATTACAGCAAACTGCAAAACGGCAGTGACATCCGTGGCGTGGCTCTGGAGGGCATTGAAGGACAGCACATTAACCTCACTGAAGCTGCCTGTAAGGATATCGGCAGAGGCTTTGCCCTTTGGCTGGTGAAAAAGACCGGTAAAACTTCCTTGCGCGTGGCTGTGGGTCGGGATTCCCGTCTGTCCGGTGCTACACTTTGCGACTGGATCTGTCAGGCAATGGTTGCGCAGGGTTTGGAGGTTACTGATTTCGGTATGGCAAGCACCCCTGCAATGTTTATGAGCACGATTACCGAAGGGTACGCCTTTGACGGCTCTGTTATGATTACTGCCAGTCACCTCCCCTTTAACCGCAACGGCTTTAAGTTTTTCACTGCTGACGGTGGCTTGGAAAAGGGCGATATTAAAGAGATTTTGGACTTTGCAGCAGGCGACGCTGTCACAGGTTTGGGCGGCGGCAAGCTGATTTCCGGCGAATTTATGGATACCTACGCCAAAATCCTCGCAGATAAAATTCGCGCCGCTACCGGTGACGAGAAGCCCTTGGAGGGATTCCGCATTGTTGTGGATGCAGGCAACGGCGCCGGTGGCTTCTACGTTGACAAGGTGCTGAAGCCCTTGGGTGCCAACACCGACGGCAGCCGCTATTTAGACCCCGACGGAAGCTTCCCCAACCACATCCCCAACCCTGAGGACAAGAAGGCAATGGAAGCGATTACAGAATCCGTGAAGCTGGCAAATGCGGATTTGGGTATTATTTTTGACACGGATGTGGACCGGGCAGGCGCTGTTTTGTCTGACGGCAGTGAATTAAACCGCAACCGGATTATTGCGATGCTGTCTGCCATTTTGCTTCGTGAGCACCCCGGCACCACCATTGTTACCGACTCCATTACATCCACAGGACTTGCAAAGTTTATCGAGGAAAAGGGCGGTGTGCACCATCGCTTTAAGCGCGGCTACCGGAATGTGATTAACGAGTCCATCCGCTTGAATAACTTAGGTCAAGATAGCCAGTTGGCGATTGAAACCTCCGGTCACGGCGCACTGAAAGAGAACTATTTCTTGGATGACGGCGCATATTTGGTGACCAAACTGCTGATTGAGCTTGCCCGTGGCAAAAAGGAAGGCTATACACTGGAATCCTTGATTGACAGCCTTGAAGAGCCTGCAGAGAGCGTCGAGTTCCGGATGAATATTTTGCTGGACGACTTTAAGTCCTACGGCCAGAAGGTCATTGACGAGCTGACAGCTTATGCAGAAAAGCAATCCGGCTGGAGCTTGGCGCCCAGCAACTATGAGGGTGTTCGTGTGAATCTTGACGAAAGCCACGGAAACGGCTGGTTCTTACTCCGCCTGTCCCTCCACGATCCCCTGCTGCCTCTGAATATTGAAAGCAATTCTGTAGGCGGCGCAAAGAAGATTGCGCAGGAGCTTGCAGGCTTTATTGCAAAGTATGACAAGCTGGATGCCCAAAAGCTGATAGATTTTACAAAATAACAACTAAGCCCACACCAAATTGGTGTGGGCTTTTTCTAAAATTCTTCCGGAACAGGCTTTGTTACACCTGTGCGCCGATGCTTGCTAAGTCCGCCTGCCATATGTTCCTGCGTGCCTTCGGAAAATTTGGCTCTGCGGATAATATCTTCACCAAATTTATCTCGCAAAGAATCTACCGTCTCGTCCAGCCGCAGCTTTTTCTCATATTGCACAGGGCTCATATCGGAAAACAAATCATACTGTTGATAGGGCTCTTTTGCCAACCGGGTCACTTGCACCCCCAATTGCCGCAAAGGCATCACACCGTCCCACACCTCATCAAATACCTGACAGGCGGCAGAAAACAATTCTGTTGTTATGTTTGTCGCACCGGAGAGCTGCTTTTGGTGGGAAAGGTGATGAAAATCACTGGTACGCAGGTGTATCGCCACGCAGCTGCCGCTTTTTCCGTCCTTACGCATTCGCATAGCAACGGTTTCGCACAAGCTTAACAGCACCCGGTGCGCCACAGCTCTAGTGGTCACATCCTCTGCTGTGGTAATCGAGTTGCCGTAACCTTTGTTCTCTGCTGCCTCCGGGGTCACCATATCCGCATTGCGTCCGTTGGCAAAATGCCATATGGTCTCACCCTGTTTGCCCAATTTTTTTCGTAAAACAGACAGCTCTGCGTTGGCCAAATCGCCGATGGTATAAATCCCTAGGGCGTTTAATTTCTTTTCCGTAGCCCCGCCCACCAAAAATAAATCCCGCACCGGAAGCGGCCACATTTTACTTTCCACTTCCTCGGGGAAAAGGGTGTGCACTTTATTGGGCTTTTCAAAATCGCCTGCCATTTTGGCAAGGAGTTTGTTGGTGGAAATGCCCACGTTTACCGTAAAGCCCAGTTCCTTCCAAATCCGCTCCCGCATTTGCTCTGCCGCCAGTCGGGGTGAGCCGTAAAGGCGCTGTGTACCGGTCATATCCACCCACGCCTCATCAATGGAATATTGCTCCACCTGAGGACTAAACTGGCGAAGCACCTCTACAAAATGCCGTGATGCTTCCACATACAGCCCATAATCCGGTGGAATTACCACTAAATCCGGACACTTTTCCAACGCCTGAAACAGTGGTTCTCCTGTTTTGATTCCATATTTTTTCGCAGGCGTGCTTTTGGCAAGAATGATGCTGTGACGGGAGGCTTTGTCCCCGGCTACTACCGAGGGAACTTCCCGCAGATCCAGCGATTCACCCAACACCTTCACCCGATAGGCTGCTGACCAGGACAGAAATGCGCTATTGGCATCCACGTGGAAAATAATACGCTCTGCCATATCAACACACCTTTCTCATCAGACACCAGCTGTGGCTTCGAATTGTATATTTCAGTTCAAACAGCCATTGCTTTTCCCGTACTGTAGCACGGCACAGAAAAATATGTGCCTCAATACCCACATATTGAATCTTTTTACTGCTGATAATTTCGTCAATATCCACCCGCAAAAGCTTGTGGTCCTCGGTTTCCATCCGCAAACGCAACGGACGAATTTCTCCGCTTGCGCTACATATGGATATTACATCTACAGGAAAATTGATATGCTCCATTGCGTTCACCTCTTTTCTATATTATAGTACATTTGTTCTATAATATCAAGTGGAATTTTTCGGTTGCCTCTTTCCCCCGCCTTTGGTATAATAACAAAAACATCGAAAGTTGAGGATACATAATGTTAAAATATCCCTGTTTGGTTTTAGACCACGACGATACAGTGGTGCAAAGCGAAAAAACCATTGGGTATCCTTTTTTCTGCAGAATTTTAGCAGAATACCGGCCGGGCAAATCCATCAGTTTTCAGGATTATGTCCACGATTGCCACGATTATGGCTTTGCAGAGATGTGCCGGCGGCGGTTTGCTTTTACTCCGCAGGAGCAGCGCGAAGAATACTTAGGCTGGATGGAATATGTCAAAACCCATATTCCTGCCCCCTTCCCCGAGATTGGTGATGTGATTCGCCGGCAAAAGGCAGAAGGCGGTCTTGTTTGCGTGGTTTCCCATTCCAGTGTGCAAAACATCACACGGGATTACGAAGTCCATTTCGGTGTGCAGCCGGATGCTATTTACGGCTGGGATTACCCTGAGCATCAGCGCAAACCTAACCCCTATCCTCTGGAGGATATTATGCGTCGGTATAATATGAAAGCCAAGGATATGCTGATTGTTGACGATATGAAATTGGCGTGGCAGATGGCGCAGCCCGTTGGTGTAGAAGTTGCTTTTGCCGCTTGGGGGAAAACAGAATTTCCGGAGCTTTCCCGGGAAATGAGAGAAATCTGCAATTATAGCTTTGATTCGCCAAAAGAACTGGAAAACTTCCTGTTTGAGTAGCTTGACAGTTATGGTATAATACCTAGAGAATTATAGCAAAAGGAGGTGTGCAGTCTGGAAAAAGAAAATGTAAAAGTGTTAGCCCGGAATCGGGAAGCCTACCACGAATACTTCGTTGAAGAAGAGATGGAAGCCGGCATTGAGCTACGCGGCACGGAAGTGAAATCCATCCGCAAAGGTAATTTGAATTTGAAGGACGCTTGGTGCGGTATCAAAAACGGCGAGCTTCTCATAAACCAAATGCACATCTCACCTTATGAGCAAGGCAATCGCTTTAATCCGGATCCACGCAGACCTCGCAGGCTGCTGATGCATAGGCGGGAGATTATGCGTCTGTTCGGCAAAGTCAAGCAAGACGGCTACGCGCTGATTCCCTTGTCTGTCTATCTAAAGGGCAGCTTGGTTAAGGTGAAAGTAGGCCTGTGCAAGGGTAAAAAACTATACGACAAACGACAGGCTGCGGCCGAAGCTGACGCAAAGCGTCAAATCGACCGGGCTATGAAAGAGAGGTACTAAATATGAATCCAACATTCAAAATCACTATGGAAAACGGCGGTGTAATTGAGGGCGAACTGTATCCCGAGATTGCACCTCAGAGCGTTTATAATTTCATTGATTTGGCAAATCATAATTACTATGACGGTCTGATTTTCCACAGAGTCATCCCCGGCTTTATGATTCAGGGCGGCTGCCCCGACGGCACCGGTATGGGTGGCCCCGGCTACTGCATTAAGGGTGAATTTTTCTTCAACGGCTTTAAGAATGAGCTGCGGCACAAAAGAGGCGTCCTGTCTATGGCAAGAAGCCAGTCCCCCAACTCCGCCGGCAGCCAATTCTTCATTATGCACGAGGATGCGAAGCATTTGGACGGTCAATACGCTGCATTTGGCAAGGTAACCTCTGGCTTGGAGGTTGTTGATGCCATTGCCGCTACAAAGACCGGTATGCAGGACCGCCCCATTGAAGAACAGAAGATTGCATCTATCACTGTGGATACTCACGGTGAGAACTATCCGGAGCCTAACAAGCTCCCCGACCCTTACGACAGATTCTAATGAAAACGCGTGGGGTGCACCAGCACCCCACTACCTGTTCACTATTCACTATTACTTCTTACCTCATATGGGGATGTACTGGTTTCGACGGGGGTAGTGAGGCTGGATAAGCGGGCCGTGGCGCCTAACCACGATAAAATGGGTACTTTTTAAATTTAACTGACAACAAAACTGTTGCTCTGGCTGCCTAATTAGGCGCCCATCCGCCCCGGTTTTCCACGCGCCGGGCTCGGGTGTGATCTAAGTGGAGACCGTGCGTGCGCAAAGCTTTGAGCGCACCACGCATAATGAAGCTACTAAGCCATACAGGATGTTTGTTTTCGGTATGGTAAGGGAATGTAAATAACAAACTGCGCCCGGAGAAAGTCCTTCCAAGTTGCTTTCGGACAGGGGTTCGATTCCCCTCATCTCCACCAAATAAAATGACCACCCTTTGAGGTGGTCATTTTATTTGTATTATATTGACGGGGAATCGAACCCATCTAAATGCAGATGTCCGGCGGACATCTGCTGTCACCAGTGCAAACACTGGTGGCTACCTTAATTCCTCGATTCCCTGCATCTATAAAAATACAAGCAGAGATTTTGTTGAAAATAAATTTCACACCGTGTCAGCTTCTAAATAATTCTGTAGCATTTCTGTGAAGAACGTGATATACTAAGGAAAATACAGAACGGAGGACGTTGGGTTTATGCGTTTTATATTAACCCTTTGGATATCCAAATTTGTGGCATTGGCTGTAAATTTGGCAGATAAAAAGCGGGGCAGCAATTACTCCGGTAAAATTGCCTTAAAGCTTATGCCAAACTTTGTTGCCCATTTCAAGAACATAGACTACAGCAAAGTTTACTTCATTTCCGGCACAAACGGAAAATCCACCACTACCAATCTGCTCCACCATACCCTCATTTCTGCCGGCAGGAGCGTTGCCTGCAATACAGAAGGCGCAAATATGATGGGCGGCGTTGCCACTACACTCATCAAAAACTCCAGCTTGCTGGGTGTTTTTAAGAAAGAATATTTGGTTTTAGAGATTGATGAACGCAGCTTTCCTGCAATTCGCAAGGTTCTCCCCGGCAGACATTTGGGACTAACTAACCTGCAAAAGGATCAGGTGCAGCGTAACGGCGACCCGGATTTCATCTACCGGAAAATCCGCAATGCAGTTGGCGAGGATATGACGCTGTATTTGAACAATGAAGAGCCCCGCAGTCGCAGCTTGGCAGACAGCTGCGGTAAAGCCGTATATTTTTCTGTAGAACACAACAGCAAAAGCTATACCTGTGACGATTTTTACAACGTCACCCTCCCCTGTCCCAAATGCGGACACCCCATTTCCTATGAATACTACAACCTGAAAAGTATTGGCAAATTCCACTGCACCAGATGTCAGTACCGCTCCACAGAAAAAGCAGATGTGCAAATTACGGATCTAGACTTTGAAAACAACGCCTTTGTCTGTGATAACACGCGCTGGACAGTTCCATACAACAACCCGTTCTATATTTACAATTTTGCTATGTGCATTGCTATATGCCGTGAGCTTGGTTTGGCAGACAGGGAAATTCAAAACGGTTTTTCTTCCTTTACCAATCCCGCTACACACAAGGTACTGGTCAACTATAAAGGAAAAGAAATCCATTATTTGCAGGGCAAGCAGGAAAATCCCGAGGCATTGCAATCGCAAATTGATGTCATTTCCTCTGACAGCCGCAGAAAAGCTGTTTTTGTCGGTCTGCACCAAATTAAAGACTTCTACCCACACTATAGCGGCAGCTTTTACTTCTTTGACTGTGACTTCGCACCGGTTGTGATGAGCAACGTAGAGCATTACGTTTCCTTCTCGGAAACAGTTGCCAACGATGTTGCCAACCGAATGATTTTGGCCGGTGCAGATAAAAACACCATTACGATTATAGACAGCAATGACCTTGATAAGGTCTTTGGCGTATTGGACTCTGTTACGGCAGATGTGGTCTATGTTCTGACCAATACCGCAAGCACCAAACGCATTAAAAACTATCTCACCCAAGGAGGTAGTATCAATGGATAAGATTACCGTCGGTTGGCTCTACCCCAACCTGTTAAATCTCCACGGAGAGCGTGGTAGCGTACAAGCCTTGACCGAAATCGGCAAGGCAATGGATATCTGCGTCGAAATTCGGAGGATTGAGGATTTTGATGACCCCATCCCCTTTGAAGAATTGGATATGCTGATATTGTTACCCGGTGAAATCTCCACCTTCCCCTATTTGATACCTGCGCTGGAAACCGAAAAGCTGCGTGCATACTTGGAAGACGGTGGCTACCTGCTTGCCTTAGGTACTACGGGACTTATGTTCGGCAACAGCATTTTAAGGGAAGACGGCACAGTCATCAAGGGTCTAGGCTATTTGGATATGACCGCAAAAGAGCGTCGTTTTGTTTGGGGAGACGATCTGCACTTCAAAATAGATGATATGAACCTTGAGTTAGTTGGTTCACAGATTCAAATGGCTGACGTGAATGTTAAAACCCCATTAGGCTCAACTATTTACGGTATGGGCAACAACAATTCCGGTGCTGAGGGAGCGCGTTGGAAAAACTTAATTTACACCAACTGCTTAGGACCTCTATTGGTTAAGAATCCCTGGTTTGCAGAGCATATTCTTAACAGCATTTTACAGCAAAAAGGCTTGCCTGTCCGTCCCGTCTGTAGTTTTCCCATTGCAGAAGCTTCCTACCAGTCAACAGTTGCATTTATCAATAAAAAACCGAAGCAATAACAGAATGAGCCGTCTTTATAGACGGCTCATTCTTTATGTATTATCAAAAATGCAGCAAAACCTTATGGCAGTATCTGCTTGCGGTAGTCACGTGGAGACACACCAAATTTCTCCCGAAAGCGTCGTGAGAAGTAAAACTGGTCACAAAAACCTAACCTCTCACTAATATCTCTGATAGATAAGCTGTCATTCTGCAGTAGTTGACTTGCTTCAAACAATACAGTATCGGTAATATAATCATGAACGGACATAGATAATTCTTTTTGAAAGCGCTTTGTTACCGTACTTTTTGAAACAAAAATATGCTCAGTAATTTCAGTTACTGTTAGGTGCATAGAAAGGTGCTGCTGTATGTATTGTATGGCATCTACAACACACTGGGAAAGCTTTTGGGGCTGAATAACAACCTGATTTTCATCCATCATCGCCAGCACAATACCACAAATTGTGTGCCGGACCCACAGGCCGTCAACAATTTGGCTGCTATTTAAGTTACGCACCAAAAGCGCCGTTACATCCTCTGAAAAAGACTGTACACAAGGTTTCCGGCAGCTGCGGAGCAGGTCAATACCATCGTTATCGCATAGCTTAAGTCGGAAGGAAATATGATCCAAATGCCCCTCACAGGCATAACCAAAAGAACAGCCTGCAGGTATAAAATACCACTTGCCTGCCTCAAGATCAATACGCTGATTTTCATTGACTGTGATATATGCGCTACCGTCCACAATATACATAAGCCGGGAAAAAATGGGGTCTAGGACTGTACCGTTCCATGCTGTATTCACAGTAGCACGTCCGTAATAAAGCAGCACAAAATGAAGTGTGTTAATGCTGTTGCATAGGCTTAAGTTCTCCTGAAACATATGCAAACCTCCATATTCTAAATGCTTTTTTCTATTGTTTTACATACCGTAGAGAGTTATTATTATAATACATCTTGCGACAAAAAAAGCAAGCAGAATTTACAATCACAGGAGGAGCAATATGAAGACAGTACTGGCAAATGAAGCGTTTGACATTATTCTTGTGGGCGGACAATCCAATTCTTCCGGTTACGGCGAAGGTCCTGTAACCAAAGAGTATATTCCCAACGAAAGAATTCTTATGATGGAGAATGATGCAGTTCCTTACTATGACTTCCCAAAAGAAGAAAATAGTCCATACAAATTCATTATGAAGTTTTTGAATCCCGCAGCAAGAAACACCGTTAGAATTGCCGATGAAGTATTGTGTGATTACGGCAAAATCAGCAATCTTGGTATTATATTTGCAGAGAATTATGCAAAAGAATGCCTGGAGCCGGGTAGAAAAGTATTGCTCATCGACTCAGGATACGGTGGAACAGGCTTTACCTGCCCCGGCTGGGGTGTTGGTAACCCGCTGCATAACCGTATGTTGGAGATGGTTCGCCTCGCGTTGTCCTGTAATTCACAAAACAGACTTGTTGCATTTATATGGCATCAAGGAGAGCACGATGTGGTTGAAAATCTTGATACGGATCCCGAAAAGCTCTATCGCTTCCATAAGGCAAACCTTTCTGCTGCTCTTAAGGATTTCTATACGCAGTTCGATTGTACAGATGTGCCGTTCTTCACAGCCGGTTTCTGCAATGAATGGTATTTGACACACAAGACCGGTGCCGATGCTGTTTTAAAGGCAATCCGTGAATGTGCCGAGGAGATTGGTGGAATCTATTTGGATACATCAGACCTAACCAGTAACAACCAGGTTCTTTCCAACGGGGACGTGATCCATTTTTCCAGAGAATCCCAGCATATTTTAAGCAAGCGCTTTTTTGATAAGTATATCGAAATGATGAAAAAGTCCATATAATTCACATCCTGAGAATTCTAATCAAACACTGAGCCTGCAACATCACGTTTCGTGTTTTCCTGCAACAAACGCTATCGTTCAATATAAATGGGCGTACCGATTTTCGGTACGCCCATTATATATTTACAATTACTTTTCCAGCAGCTTTTCAATTGCAGCAAGCTTCAGACAGGTGCAGAAAATATCCATTGCCTTCTCCAGCTCGCTCACAGGCGGCAGGCTGGGCGCAATACGGATATTGCTGTCCTGCGGGTCCTTGCCATAGGGGAAGGTTGCGCCGGCAGGTGTCATCACAACACCGGCTTCCTTACACAATGCCAAAGCCCGTTTTGCAGTGCCGTGCATTGTGTTCAAGCTCACGAAGTAGCCGCCCTTAGGCTTGTTCCACTGCGCAAAGCCACAGGGAGCGATCTCCTTTTCCAGCATATCCACAACCATTTTGAATTTTGGGGCAAGCACCTGCGCGTGGCGCTTCATAACCTCAAGGGTGTGTGCCTTATTCTGCAGATACTTTACGTGGCGAAGCTGGTTAATCTTGTCGTGAGAGATTGTCTGAACGCCAAACAAATCGGTAAAATATGCAATGTTTGCAACAGAGGAAGCCAGAACGGAAATACCTGCGCCGGGGAAGGTAATCTTAGAGGTGGATGCAAATTCAAAGACCATATCGGGGTTACCGGCCTTCTCGCACAGGGAAATAATGTCGCGGAAGGGTACGAATTCACCCTCAAACTCGTGGACACAGTAGGCGTTATCCCACATAATGGTAAAGTCCGGAGCCGCCGGCTTCAGATTGGCAAAACGCTCCACAGTTTCATCGGAGTAAATAATGCCTTCCGGATTGGAGTACTTAGGAACGCACCAGATGCCCTTTACCTGCGGGTCTTTTACCAGCTCCTCTACCACGTCCATATCGGGGCCGGTTGCTGTCATAGGCACAGTAATCAGTTCTGCGCCAAAGAACTCGGTGATTCTGAAGTGGCGGTCATAGCCGGGGCTGGGGCAAAGGAATTTAACTACCGCTTCCTTGCACCAGGGACGGGGACTATGGAGTAAACCGTGGGTAAATGCACGGGAGATTACGTCAAACATCAAATTGAGGCTAGCGGTGCCGCCTAAGAAGGTCTGCTCCGGCTTACATCCCAAAACATCCGCCCAGTATGCTCTGGCAACAGGCAAACCTGCCAACTCACCGTAGTTTCTTGCATCGATACCGTCGGTAAAACACTCAGCAGGGTCAACAAAACAGCCTAAGATATCGCTAACCAAGTCTAACTGACCGGCACCCGGCTTACCACGTGCCATATTCAGCTTCAGATTTTGTGCCTTACAATCTTCAAAGTGGGCTTTCAGGACACTGTACTGCTTCTGCAGATCTTCTTTAGACATTGTAAAATAAGACATTTTCATCCCTCTTTTATAAAAATTTCTGCCTTGGGATACTATACAACATTTCCTTCAACAATGCAAGACGTATATTACAGGATTATTTTGCTCATTTTTACAAGAAAATTTTGACTGTAAAGGAAATAATCCTTAAATATCCCTTGCATTTTTAGCGTGAATAGAATAGAATTTACTGTAAAGATATCGTCAGTAGAATGGCTGATCATATTCATTTTGAAAGGAAGTGTCAAAATGAACAACATAATGAATGTTCCTGAAATTTTTGGCAGCGATGTTTTTAATGAAGCTGTAATGAAAGAGCGTCTACGCCCGGAGATTTTCAATGCCTGGAAACAGTGTATTGAAAACAGTGCGCCGTTGGAACTGTGGGTTGCCAACGAAATTGCTGTTGCAATGAAGGATTGGGCCATTGAAAAAGGCGCAACCCACTATACGCACTGGTTCCAGCCGATGACCGGCATAACCGCCGAAAAGCACGACTCCTTTATTGAGCCCACCTCCGACGGCAGAGTAATTATGGAATTCTCCGGTAAATCATTGGTACGCGGTGAACCGGATGCATCCTCTTTCCCCTCCGGCGGCTTGCGGGCAACCTTTGAGGCCCGTGGTTATACCGCGTGGGATCCTACCGCCTTCGCCTTTGTAAAGGACGGCAGTTTGTATATCCCCACCTGTTTCTTCTCCTTTACCGGCGCAGCATTGGACAAGAAAACGCCTCTGTTGCGTTCTATAGACGAGGTTTCACGCGAAGCCCTGCGTATCCTGCGGCTATTCGGTGACCACGAGACCAAAAGAGTTGTCACCTGCGTCGGTGCGGAACAAGAATATTTTCTCCTGCCTAAGGATATGTACGCAAAGCGGGAAGACCTGCGTCTGACGGGCCGTACCCTTTTCGGTGCGCTTCCTCCAAAAGGACAGGAATTGGATGACCACTATTTCGGCACCATTCGTACCCGTGTATCCAACTTTATGAAGGATTTGGATGAACAGCTTTGGCGTTTGGGAATACTTTCCAAAACAAAGCATAACGAAACTGCTCCCTGTCAGCACGAAATTGCGCCTATCTACACCGATGCGAACAGCGCCTGTGATGCCAACCAGATTATTATGATGGTAATGAAGAAATGCGCAGCCAAGCATAATTTGGTTTGCCTGCTTCACGAAAAGCCCTTTGCCGGTGTAAACGGTTCCGGCAAACACAACAACTGGTCACTGGCAACAGATTCCGGCGATAATCTGTTCAGCCCCGGCAAGACACCCAGACAGAATGCAAGATTCTTGGTGTTCCTAGCTGCTTTTATTAAGGGCGTTGACGAGTATCAGGATTTTCTGCGCTGCACCGTTGCCTCTGCAGGCAATGACCACCGTCTTGGCTCCCACGAAGCGCCGCCAGCAATCATATCCATCTTCTTAGGTGACGAGCTGAATGCCGTAGTAAATTCTATTATCAACGGCACTAACTACACAGATCCTGAAAAGAGCGTTATGCGCATCGGCGTGGACGTACTGCCTGCCATTCCGAAGGATACCACCGACCGTAACCGCACCTCTCCCCTCGCCTTTACCGGCAATAAGTTTGAGTTCCGTATGCTGGGCTCCTCCCAGTCCATTGCCGGTCCCAACATCGCCCTAAATACGATTATGGCGGAAATGCTTGGCGAATTTGCAGATGAGCTGGAGCAGGCAGAGGACTTCGATGCAGCTCTGCAGAAGATTGTCTGCCGTACCTTCAGCCAGCATCAGCGGATTATCTTCAACGGCAACGGTTACTCTGTGAAATGGACAGAGGAAGCTGCAAGACGCGGTCTGAGCAATTATTCGTCCACTGCAAAGTGTCTGCCTACATATGTCAGCCAAAAGAATATTGATTTGGTAACCAAGCACGGTATTTATACGGAAGACGAATTCCGCGCTAGATATGAAATCCATCAGGATGCTTACCGGAAGATCATAAATATCGAGGCAAAGACCTGTGTAGATATGACCTTACACCAAATTCTTCCTGCTGCTATGCGTTACAGCCGTGACTTAACCAAGGGAATTTTGTCTAAGAAGGAGCTTGGCTTAAGCTATGACGCTGAAATGCAGATTGCGCAGCAGCTCTCCCGCGCTACAGATACACTGTATCAATGCTGTGAACGACTGCAGCGTGACTTGGTGCATATTCCGGAGGATAAGGAGAGCCTCGTTATTTACTACCGCGAGCAAATCGTTGCCGATATGGATCTGCTGCGTGCGCAGGCAGACATATTAGAAAGCCTGACAGACAAGAGCTATTGGCCCTACCCCACTTACTCTGATTTGTTGTTCTACTAAAAAAATACCGGGTGTGATTGGGCAACACTCCATAAGGAAGTAATGCCCGAAAAACGGCGATGTTTCCCGCCATTCAGCGTTAAAAATGCTCGAAATACACAAAGTATTTCTGTGCTTTTTGCCTTGACTGGCAGAAACCCCACCTTTTTCGGGTGCAAAGCAGTTTTGAAGTGGTAACTTTTTTGATTAACAAATAATAAAATTCCCGAAATGCTTCCGCATTTCGGGAATTTTTTATGAAGTTAAACGGAAAAGGGACCGTTCAAAACCAATACTTCCTTACGAAGCGTTGCCCTTACACCCGGTATTTTCATTTTCCTGTTGAGCCAAATCCGCCGCCGGAGCGGGCAGTATCGTTCAGTTCCGCCACCTCTGTAAATCCGGGTGTAAAAACCGGAGTAATTACCAACTGCGCAATTCTTTCACCGTGGGCAATTTCCTGCGGCAAATCTCCGTGATTATGGAGAACAACAATAAATTCGCCCCGGTAATCGCTGTCTATTACACCCACTTTGTTGGCTGGCGCAAGCCCACGTTTGCAGGCAAGCCCGCTTCTTGCGTATATAAGGCCTGCGTAGCCATTGGGTATTTCCATCGCAAGACCTGTGGGCACAAAAGCAGATTCCCCCGGATTGATTGTGATTTTCTCCTGCAGACAGGCATACAAATCAGCGCCGGCTGCATCTGCAGAACCGTAGGTGGGTAGCACCGCATTCTCTTTGAGTTTCTTTACCCGAATTTTATCCATTGTTATATTCCTCTTTTCTATCTACTTAAGCTTCCTGAAATCCTGCCACATTCGCTTTCAAAAATGAAAGAATACATTCCAGATATTTCTCCCGATCCACAACAAAGCTAGTGCCGTGGTCTGCCCCCTCAACCAAAAGCAGCTGTTTAGGGCTTGTACAAGCCGTATAGCCTTCTTCCGTCATCTCACAAGGCACATAACCGTCCTCCACGCCGTGAACCATAAAAACAGGCAGTTTGCTGTTCTTCAAGGTCTTTCTCGTGTCCTTTTCCGTCAGGCTAAAGCCGGCGAACAATCTTGCAAACAAATCAGCGACCCATACACTCGCCATAGGCGGCAGGTGGACGACCCGGCGAAACACAACGGAAATGATATCCTTTGCAGATGTAAAACCGCAATCAGCAATAATTCCTTTCACATTTTCGGGCAAATCCTGATCTGCAAGATAGAGCATCGTAGATGCACCCATAGACAAGCCGCTAAGCACAAGCTCATATTCACCAAAGGTTTTATTATGGTATGCGATCCAGCAAGCCACATCACGGCTTTCCTTAACGCCAAATGTGATATACTTTCCACCGCTTTTGCCGTTTCCTCGCTGGTCCGGCACCAAGATATTCATACCAAGGTTATGATATAAATCAAACGCTAAGCCAAAATCCAGCAATTTATTGCTTCTATATCCGTGCGCCATCAGCACTGTGCCCTTTGGTTTCTCTGCCGGAATCCACATAGCGTGCAATTTCGTTCCGTCAAAGCTTTCCATATATACAGGCTGTGCGTTATGTTCCTTTATGAATTTATCACCGGCAAGCAGGTAATCATAATGCTTCCCGTAAGAAGTCTTCTTAATCTCCTGCTCGTCAAACCACGGAAAATCTTTTCTCCGGCCGCAGGCAACAAAAAATGTATATCCGCCGCTAACCAATATAAGTAGCACAAGCGACGATACAACAAACAATACAACAGGCATATCCTCTTACTCCTTTTGCCCCAGTCTGGAAAACCAATCAAAGGAAAGCGGCCACACACATCCTGCAACAACCACCGTCAGAAAATAGCGAACAGTTCTTCCAATAGATTCTCCAAGCAATGCGTTCAGACAATCCTTTGTGGCGGTCTTTACAACAAGCACCAAACAAAGACCAACAAATGTCTTAAGTATCTGCGCCCACCAAACTGCCTTTGTGGAGAAATTTAACCATTTTTCATCCACAATATACACAACAATGAGCCCAAGAAATGCACCCAACAATGTAAACGCATTCTTCCTTCCGGATTGAAAATTATGCGGGTCAATATCTGCCGGGAAAGGATACATAAGCACAAAGCACAAAAAGCCAACAGATAACAGCAGCATAACCGCCAAAAGAATTGACATATGCTTATGGTTGTGATTTAACACCACAGGTTTCAGCGCAAAAATCAAACCTGCGGCAATCGCAACGGAAACTACTACATCCAACGGTGTGTGTACGCCAAGATACATTCTGGAAAATGCCACCAGAAACGCGATAGCGATACATAAATTGCGCAGCCATTTTTCCTTGGTAGCATAGGCAATACTTCCAAAAGTTCCTACTGCGCTTTGGGTATGCCCACTGGGAAAACTGTAGCCGGTAGCAGCCTCACGCGCCTGCTCTAAAATCGTGAAATTACCGTCCAAAACCCACGGACGGGGAATCCGGAACAGCAGCTTCAAAAACTGGTTCGCAATGGTGCCGACAAAGCCCACAGACAGTGTATAATATCCAACGTACTTATCCACACACCAAAACAGCACCAAGGCGATTACAAGAAACGCTGTTTCCTCGCCCAGCGTTGTGATGAACAGCATAAACTCGTTTAAAACAGGTACGCGGAGCTTTTCCAGTAGATATAAAAAATCCATAACGATTCCTCCGTAATATAACATACATTATACACACATATCCCACAAATGTAAAGTTTACCCAAAATCATACGTCTTGCTTTTTTCCTAAAAAGGGGTATACTAAAACAAAAGAGTTTTCAGGAGGATTTTATGCCGTACTTTTTCTATGGTTTCGATGTAACCTATCTTTACATTGTCTTACCCTGCCTCATATTGTCTATGATTGCCAGCGCCAGCGTTAACAGCACTTTTAGGAAGTACTCAAAGCAGATTTCCTCCCGCCATATTACCGGCAGTGAAGCCGCCCAGCGTGTGCTGCGTGCAAGCGGTGTTTACAATGTGCAAATTGAACGGGTCTCCGGCAATCTTACAGACCACTATGACCCGAAACGGAACGTGATTCGTCTATCTGACAGTGTCTATGACAGCCCCTCAACTGCTGCCATCGGCGTTGCCTGTCACGAAGCCGGACACGCAGTACAGTATGCGCAGAACTACTTCCCTATCAAAGTCCGCGCTGCCATTATTCCCATTACAAACATCGGCTCTCGCCTTGCGATGCCACTGATTCTGCTGGGTGTTCTGTTTGGTGTGGGTGGAGCATACTCCTATAATTTTGTGTATGCAGGAATTGCCTGTTTCTCTCTGAGCCTATTGTTCCAGCTCGTTACCCTGCCAGTGGAATTCAATGCCAGTCGGCGTGCCTTACGCGCCATTGAAGATGCGCAGCTTCTAACCGACGAAGAGCAACGTGGGGCACGCAAAACGCTTACTGCTGCAGCTATGACCTATGTGGCTGCCGTAGCCGTAGCAGCCGCTCAACTGCTGCGTTTGGTTCTCCTGTTTGGCGGACGCAGAAAAAATGACTGAATCCTTCGCTCCGGTATTGACAACCGGAGCGAAGATTATTATACTAATCTTTGTGTGAAAAGTATGAAAAGTAGGAAAGGAGGAAGGGAATGGCCGGAGGTAAACACATCTTAGGAAAGGGCAATTCCAAACGCACCTTTGGAACAGCAAAGGTGGGTGACCGCGGACAAATCGTGATTCCAAAGGAAGCACGCGATCTGTTTCAGATTCGTCCCGGAGATACACTACTGATTATCGGTGAGGAGAACAAGGGCTTGATCGTATCACGACCTGAACTTCTCCGTGATTTAGCAGATGAAATATTTGAAAGTGATAGGTAGATAGAATGGAAGAATTACTGGAACTTTACGGCACAATGGGTATCAGCCAAGGTGTCTACGCCTACGGAGAAAAGGCACTGGAAAAGCTAAAAGACCGTTTTGCTGAAATTGACAAAATTGCGGAACACAATCAGGCAAAGGTAATTGCAGCAATGCAAAAAAATCGGGTATCCGCTACCTGCTTTGCTGCAACCACCGGCTATGGCTACGACGATATTGGCCGGGATAATTTGGAGAAGGTTTACGCGGATGTGTTCCATACGGAAGCAGCTTTGGTGCGTCCGCAAATCACCTGCGGCACCCATGCGCTGACCGTGGCGCTGTCGGCAAATCTATTGCCCGGTGATGAGCTGCTCTCCCCTGTTGGTCTTCCCTACGATACATTACAGGAAGTAATCGGTATCCGTCAAAGTCCCTGCTCCTTGGCGGAATACGGCGTAACCTACAATCAGGTTGATTTGCTGCAGGACGGCAGTTTCGATTATGATGGCATTCGCAAGGCAATCAACAGCAAAACCAAAATGGTCACCATTCAGCGTTCCAAGGGCTATGCCACTCGCCCCAGCTTTTCCGTAAAGCAAATTGGTGAGCTGATTGCCTTTGTGAAATCTGTAAAGCCGGATATTATTTGTATGGTGGACAACTGCTACGGCGAGTTTGTGGAAACCATTGAGCCCTCAGATGTAGGTGCAGATATGGTTGTAGGCAGTCTGATTAAAAACCCCGGCGGCGGTTTGGCGCCCATCGGCGGATATATCTGCGGCACAAAGGCCTGCGTTGACCGCTGCGCGTATCGGCTTTCCGCTCCCGGTCTGGGGCAGGAAGTAGGCGCAAACCTTGGGCTTATGCCAGCGTTATATCAAGGCTTCTTCCTCGCTCCCACGGTGGTTGCCGGTGCAGAAAAGGGCGCAATCTTTGCCGCTAATCTCTACGAGCCTTTGGGCTTTAAGTGCGTTCCCAATGCCACAGAGAGCCGTCACGACATTATTCAGGCAGTAGAGCTGGGCTGCGAAGAAGGTATGATTGCCTTCTGCAGAGGTATTCAGGCTGCTGCGCCGGTGGATTCCTTTGCAACGCCTCTGCCTTGGGATATGCCCGGCTATAATGACAAGGTTATTATGGCAGCCGGCGCATTCGTACAGGGCTCCTCTATTGAGCTTTCCGCTGACGGCCCCATTCGTCCCCCCTATGCAGTCTATTTCCAAGGCGGACTGACTTGGTGTCACGCAAAACTTGGAATTTTAATGAGCCTGCAAAAAATGGTAGATGCCGGGCTTGTAACACTATAAAAAAGAGGTATTGTTATGTCTTGGTTAATCTTTTCCATTGCAACCGCACTGCTGTGGGGCACTGCAGAACTGTTCTACAAAAAGGGCGCACGCCCCGATGAGAAATACTCCCACTTGAAGATTTGCGTTTGGGTTGGCGTTGTTATGGGCGCCCACGCCATCTTCACCCTGCTGACACAGGATATCAATTACAACCCCATTAACCTGCTGCGCTATCTTCCGGTTTCGTTGCTGTATATCGTATCCATGGCATTTTCCTATTTCGGTATGCGGTTTTTAGAGGAATCGATTTCTGACCCTATCGAAAACACAGCAGGCGTTATCTGCACGCTTTTGTTTGTCATCTTCTTGCACGAAACCATTTCCCTGTTCACTTGGGTTGCCATTGCAATCATCACCATCGGTGTTGTAGGTGTGGGTTATGTAGAAAACCACGGCGAAACCGTCAGAAAGAAAAAGCTTGGCAAGACAATGGCAGTTGTCGCGTTCTGTATGCCTTTTGTTTATGCTCTGCTGGATGCCTTCGGTACATTCTTGGATGATGCCTTCTTCCTTGTTGAGGATGTGGCAAACACCCCCCTTGTCGATGTTACTGAAGAAACCATTGAAGCTGTTGCAAACACCAGCTATGAGCTGACATTTGCTTTATTTGCTCTGTGCCTGTTCATCTTTATGAAGGCGAAGAAAGTCAAATTCGGCAGTGTTCCCAAGCACAAGGATAAGATTCTTGCTGCAGTATTTGAAACCGCCGGTCAGTTTACATACGTTTATGCCCTCGGCGGGAACGATGCCGTTGCAGCTCCTATTATCTCCTCTGTTTGTGTTGTTTCCCTGCTGCTTTCCCGTATCTTCCTAAAGGAAAAGCTTTCTTGGAAAACCTACGTATTTATTGCAATTGTCATTATTGGTATCCTGCTGCTGGCAATCAGCGAGGAAATCTAAAAAGCAAAAGAGCTTTGAGAAACTCTCAAAGCTCTTTTTTGCGCAATTTTTGAATTAAAACAATGGGGCCATACATAACAAGCAAAACACATGCAATAATCACCGGAAAACCAAGCAAATGGCTGCCCCACATTTGTTCAAACAGATACAGCGGATTGCCGGGATCTGCAGATATCAAGAACATAAAATTCGTATCCAGCAACAAATTCAGTCCATAAATCGGGATTGCCATTAACAGCAGCAAACCTAAAGATTTGGGCAATTGTTTTACATCCGGCTTCAGATCGCCGCCAAGGGTTAAGACGGTAGGATACAGCATCAGCAGAATATGAACGGTAAAACTATGGATGTGCATACCGCTTGTTATGGGCAGGCTGGTCCAAGTGGGGAACAGCAAAGCCGCCAACGCACCGGGGATGCAAACTGTATAGAGAAAATTATCCAGTATCCGGGAGGGCTTGTACGCGTGAATAGCGATCAGGAAAATGTTGATGCTGCACAGATGGAACGGCAGATAACTAAAGCCGTACCGACCGGAGTAAATGAGAATTGTCATCTTAAACAGTTCATCCGCAATCAATAACCACGCGATGATTTTTCTCCATCTGCTTCTGCCGGAAGCTTCCAGTCTGCGATAAGCAAAGAGGTTTGCAAGCAGGCACACAACCGCAACGCAGAGCCACACAAGATGAAGTACACCAAACAGAGAAAAGCCAACACCGTCCACAACGGATTCCGTAGTTTCAAAAAAGTACTTCATATTGATTACTTCTCTCTTTTTTGTTTCAGAAGCTTGTGCTTAATGTCCCACAGCTTTTGGGACAGGTCCACATAATAGGTATGGGGGTTGTCAAACCGCTTTACTTCGTCCCACAGGGTGTCCACCTGCTCTAAGCAGTATGCACGGACATCGTCAATGGCAGGGCACTGATAAACCAGTTTGCCATCCTTAAAGATGGGCACCTGCAGTTCCTTGGCAGTGAAATCATAGACCGTCTTGGTCTTCCATGTAGCCTCAGGGTCGAAGATTTCCATATCCTTACTGTCATCCACCGTTTCATCATAAACGCACAGGTAGTCAGCAATGGCCTTGCCTGTATCGTTACCGAAGAAGCGGTAGAGCTTTTTATAATGGGGATTTGTAATCTTGCCGGTGTTCTCAGAAATTTTAATCTTAGGTGTAACCGATCCGTCAGCTTCCTCAACGGCTGCCAGCTTGTAGACACCGCCAAAAACAGGCTCGGATTTTGCTGTTATCAGACGCTCACCCACACCGAACATATCAATACTTGCGCCCTGATGGAGCAAATCCTCAATAATGTATTCATCCAGAGAGTTAGAAACAGAGATTTTACACTCTGTCCAGCCGGCATCATCCAGCATTTTTCTGGCCTTCCGGCTCAAATATGCCATATCTCCGGAGTCTAAGCGAATGCCGCACTTGGTAATACCCATAGGCTTGAGCACATCATTAAAGGCCTTAATTGCATTGGGAACACCGGATTTCAAGGTATCATACGTATCTACCAGCAATGTAGCATTGTTGGGATACATCTCGCAGTAGGCCTTGAATGCTTCATACTCCGTATCGAACATCTGCACCCACGCATGGGCCATCGTGCCGCCTGCAAAAACTCCGAACAGCTGATCGGAAATCGTACAGGCTGTGCCGTTGCAGCCACCGATATACGCGGCTCTTGCGCCGAGGATTGCAGCATCAGCGCCCTGGGCACGGCGGGAACCGAATTCCAGAACCGTTCTCCCCTGCGCAGCTCTGACTACGCGGTTTGCCTTTGTTGCAATCAGGCTCTGGTGATTGATAGAGAGCAGAATGAAGGTTTCAATAAGCTGCGCCTCAATAGCCGGCGCACGAATGGTCATAATGGGCTCTTTGGGGAATATGGGTGTACCCTCGGGCACTGCCCAAATATCACCTGTAAACCGGAAGTCTTCCAAATATTTCAGAAAGTCCTCGCTAAACAGATTTCTTTTCCGCAGATAGTCGATATCCGCAGCGGAGAAATGCAGATTTTGAATGTAGTCAATGATCTGCTCCAAGCCTGCAGCGATTGCAAAACCACCATTGTCCGGACACTGGCGGAAAAAGACATCAAAATAACAGATTTTGTCCTTATAGCCCTTTTCAAAATAGCCATTGCCCATCGTCAGTTCATAAAAATCGCAGAGCATTGTCAAGTTTAGTTTTTCCTGTGTTGCCATTTTTAGCACCCCACTTCTTAAATTTGGTTTCATTATAGGTCATTTTTACTAAAATTGCAATCCCTTTATTGACACTTTGCACATTATAGGCTATATTATTTTCATATTGAATGGAGGCATAATATGGAAATTACAGTTGGAATGACCGGTACCGTTTCTACAACAGTTGAGCGGGAGGATACTGCATATGAAGTGGGCTCCGGCGCACTGCTTGTGTACGCAACGCCCTGTATGGTTGCCCTTATGGAAGGTGCTGCCTGTGAAGCCATCGCTTCCGCTATGAACGAAGAAAAAACCTCTGTCGGTACGGAATTAAACATCTCCCATCTCTCTGCTACGCCCGTTGGAATGGAAGTGCGGGCAGAAGCTGAGGTTACCGAGGTTGACGGAAACGCAATTACATTCCGCGTTACCGCCTACGATGAAAAAGGAAAAATCGGAGAAGGCGTCCATAAACGCTTTGTTGTAACCACCCAGCGTTTTTTGGACAAAACATACTCCAAATTATAAGAAAAGAGACGATGCAAAAATGAAAAAAGTCAAAGAGTTCCTACGTCGGAAAAACATCATTTTTTCTGGAAAGCGTTATGGCATTGATGCGCTCGGTGCTATGGCGCAGGGTCTGTTCTGCACGCTGTTGGTTGGAACAATTCTGAACACCATCGGTCAGCAGTTCGGCATTGAGTTCTTGAACCGTATCATTGTTACCCTAAAAGCCGGTGACAGTATGATTACATACACTGTCGGCGGTCTGGCATCTGCTATGGTGGGTCCCGGCATTGCCGTTGCAATCGGTTTTGCTCTGGGCTGCCCCAATTTGGTGCTGTTCTCCTTAATTCCTGTGGGCTTTGCTGCCAATGCGATTGGTGGCGCCGGCGGTCCTTTGGCTGTTTACTTTGTCGCAATTATTGCTTCCGAGTTCGGCAAGCTGGTATCTAAGGAAACCAAGATTGACATTTTGGTCACACCCATTGTCACAATTTTGGTTGGTATCGGTCTTTCCTGCCTGATTGCAGCACCCATCGGCAAGGCAGCAAGCGCTGTTGGCACTGCCGTTATGTGGGCAACTGAGCTGCAGCCCTTCTTTATGGGTATTCTGGTCTCTGTAATTATCGGCATTGCGCTTACCCTTCCCATCAGCTCTGCTGCGATCTGCGCAGCATTTGGCTTAACCGGACTTGCAGGCGGAGCGGCTGTTGCCGGCTGCTGCGCTCATATGATTGGCTTTGCTGTTATGAGCTTCCGTGAAAACCGCTGGGGCGGTCTTGTTGCCCAAGGCATTGGCACCAGTATGCTGCAAATGCCCAATCTGGTAAAGAATCCCCGTTGCTGGATTCCCCCTGTGCTGGCATCTGCCATTACCGGACCTATCGCAACCTGCCTGTTCAAGTTACAAATGAACGGCGCGCCGGTTTCCTCCGGTATGGGTACCTGTGGTCTTGTAGGTCAGATTGGTGTTTACACCGGTTGGGTTAATGATATTGCTTCCGGTGCAAAAGCCGCCATCACCGCTATGGATTGGGTTGGTATGGTGCTGATCTGTTTTGTTCTTCCTGCTGTTCTCTCCCTTATCTTCTGTGAGATTCTGAGAAAGTGGAATTGGATTAAGGAAGGCGACTTGAAGCTGGATCTGTAAATAAATAAGCCGCTCGGAATTCCGAGCGGCTTTTCTTTTTAGATTTCTTGTCTTCCTTCAAGGGCACGGGAAAGCGTTACTTCGTCTGCATATTCCAGCTGACTACCCACCGGCACACCGTATGCCAGTCGGGTCACTTTGACCTCCATTGGTCTAAGCAAGCGGGAAATATACATAGCTGTTGCCTCCCCTTCCGTGTCCGGGTTAGTCGCCATAATGACTTCCTTTACATCACCCTTGCCCACACGCTGCAGCAATTCCTTAATGCGGATATCGTCCTGCGTGATGTGGTTGAGGGGGGATATTACACCGTGTAATACGTGGTAAACGCCGTTAAACTCTCTGCTGCGCTCCATAGCAATGACATCCTTTGCCTCTGCCACCACGCAAATTATTCCGTGGTTACGGGCCGAATCATCACATATGGGGCAAAGCTCTTTATCTGTCAGATTTTGACACACTGGACAGGTATGCACTGTCTTCTTCGCCTCAACAATGGTATCGGCAAATGCCTGCGCTTCCTCCATAGGCAGGTTCAGCACGTAAAAAGCAAGGCGCTGTGCGGTTTTACCGCCGATGCCCGGAAGCCGTGCAAACTGGTCGGTTAAATCCTGAAGCGCACCGGGAAAGTACTGCATAGTGCCTCCTTAGAACAAGCCGCCAAGATTCAGGCCGCCGGTCAATTTGGACATATTGTTGGCAGAGTCCACATCTGCTGCGCGCATTGCTTCATTTACAGCAGCAATGACCATATCCTGAAGCATCTCCACATCGTCGGGATCAACTGCTTCGGGATTGATATCCAAGGAAACAAGCTCATGCTTGCCGTTCACTTCTGCCTTTACCATACCGCCGCCAGCTGCAGCAGAGTAGGTCTTATTCTCCATTTCTTCCTGCATACGAAGCATTTCCTGCTGCATTTTTTGCGCCTGCTTAATCATAGCAGCTTGATTCATACCGCCCATACCACCGGGCATTCCGCGAAATCCACCTTTTGCCATTTCTATGCTCCTTAATCCTTAATGTTAATAATATCAGAATGGTCTCTGCCAAATTGCAGAAGCTGTTCCATTTGCTCATTTTTGACGTTGGTCTTGTCCGATGCGACAGTTCTAACGGAACGACCGATTTTTGCGGAAACCTTTCTGGACACCAAATCCAAAACCTCCGGCTTATCAATCACTGCCTTTGCAAATGCATTTGTGCAGGACAAAACAAAGGTATTTCCCTGCAAAATGCCTTGCACCGGGCCATTGGGCGCAAAAAATCCGGAAACAGGAGGCTTCAATTCCTTTCGGATTTGCACACACAACTCTGTCCACAAGCCTGCCGGCATTTCGTCTGCAACGGGCTCTGCAGTGACTTCCTGTACTGTATCCAATTCATTCGGAACAACGGCTTGTTCAACATTATGTGGGGCCGGTTGTGCCGGGGCACTTTGCATTACTATTTGTCCGCTATTGACCTGATCCTCCAAACGGGTAAGACGGGCATTTAAGCTCTCTGCATCCAACTGCAGTTCCGGCTGGCAGAGATTGACAATGCACAATTCGGCATCAATTCTGCGGCTTGCGCTTCTGACAAAGCCGGCAACCGTCCTTTGAATCAAATCAAGCATACGCACCAGCTCCGGTGCGGTAAACCGCGTAGAAAGCGCCTTCACTTCCTCCTCGGAAGCTACGCCGGAGAGCATTCCGATGGCTTCCTTTGGTGCAGACTGCATTACCATAAAGTCGCGGGTTAAGCAGGCCAGTTCATCCAAAAGCGCACCCATATCCTTGCCTTCAGCGTAAAAACGATTCAAAAGAGACAGCGCATCACCGGTATTATGGTCCGCAATATGCGCCATAAGCTTACCGCATTCTTGGATACCGGCAATACCCAGACAGGCATACACTTTATCAGCTGTCAGTACGCCGGATGTGGCAGAGGCGCACTGGTCAAGCAGACTTAGACCGTCACGCATACCGCCGTCTGCAAGCCGCGCAAGGACACGGGCTGCTGTTTCATCCAGTTCCAAATTCTCTTGGTAGGCTACGTACTGCAAACGCTCTGCAATATCCTCCTGACTGATTCTCCGAAAAGAGAAACGCTGACAGCGGGACAATATCGTAGCCGGGACTTTATGCAGTTCTGTTGTGGCCAGAATAAAAAGCAAATGCTCCGGCGGCTCTTCGATGATTTTCAGCAATGCATTAAAGGCTGAAATGGACAGCATATGCACCTCATCAATGATGTACACACGCATCTTCACCTGAGAGGGAGAATAAATTGCGTCATCCCGCAAGTCCCGCACATTATCCACGCCGTTGTTGGAAGCTGCATCGATTTCCAGCACGTCCATACAGGAGCCGGAATCAATTGCCAAGCAGGATTTGCATCGGTTGCAAGGGTTACCATCTTGGGGATTCTCACAGTTAACTGCCTTTGCCAGAATTTTGGCGCTACTGGTCTTACCCGTTCCCCGAGAACCGGTGAACAGATAAGCGTGGCTCAAGCGTCCGCTTTGTAATTGTGTTTTTAATGTCTGGGTCACAGCCATCTGTCCAACCACATCATCAAAAGTCTGCGGTCTATATTTACGATACAGCGCCTGATACATAGTAACCTCCAATAAGTAAGCCGGCTCATAACAAGATCGCACACCCACATTTGAACCTACACAATGCCCGGTATCCTTGCAGCCAGCTCAGAAACGGCAACCCCGCGGCACACAGAAAAATCCGCTTAATGCTGCTTGGTTCCCCACCTGACATGGTTCACGGGATTCTGTTGCGCAGGACCGCTTCGTCAACACCGCTTACAAAGTCCGGACGGCACTGAAGCAAGCCCGGGTGTGGGAATTCATCCCTGCTGTAGCGGATTGCAGGTGAAGGGCACCGCTAACTCCCCGACTAGTGCGACCTTGTTATAAGCCGGCTGCCATAACAAGGCTATATTATTTTAGTTCAGCTTAGAATCAATAAAGTCAGCAAGCTCCTGGAAAGTAGAGATCTTCTGATCCTCCATTTCCAATTCCACACCCAACTCAGTTTCCAAGTCCATAATCATCTCTACAATGTCCAGAGAATCGATACCAAGGCTTTCAAAGGTGCTGCCGGGGGTGATATCTTCAGGATTCAAATCCAGTTGCTTTGCCGCATAAGAAACGAGTTTATCGTACATCTCTCTATTCCTCCAAGTGTTATAATTTATCTTAGAACATTTTATTACATGCAGGTTTGTTTGTCAATCACAGATTTACCGCCATACCGGCTGCATAGCCCGTTGCCCAAGCAATTTGCAGATTAAAGCCACCGGTATAAGCGTCGCAATCGATAATTTCTCCTGCAAAATACAGTCCGGATACCGTCTTGGACTCCATTGTTTTCGGATTGATTTCCGAAACCTTAATGCCGCCGGATGTAATAATCGCCTCTGCAACCGGACGTTTCCCAACAACATCCACAGGAAAGCATTTCAAAAGCTCCAAGAGGGCTCTGCGCTGCTGCTTTGTAAGTGAATTTGCTTGCAGCTCTGCCGGAATCGACGCCATTTTCAGCACAGCGGGAATCATAGAACGGGGCAGTAAATCCGTCAGTGCGTTTTCCATTGCGCGATTTTTATAGGTTGCCATATCCCGAAGAATTCGCTCGTTCAGCTTTCCTTCATCCAGCGCCGGCTTCAAATCCAGCTGCAGCTTGCAGCTGTCACCCTTTAGATGGGCGCTGGCGCTGAGCACAGTAGGACCGGATACGCCAAAATGGGTAAAAAGAAGCTCTCCGAAATCCTTATACAGCAATTTACCCTTTCCGTCTAAAAGCTTCACGCCCACATTACGCAGGCTTAGCCCTTGCATACTTTGACATACATCCCCTGCTGTTTCCAGCGGCACAAGGCTGCCCTCTGGCTCTACAAGGGTATGTCCGAGGCTTTGCGCCATCCGGTAGCCATCCCCTGTGGAACCGGTTGCAGGATAGGATACACCGCCGGTTGCCAATATCACATTATTGGCAGAGAATGTTCCGTTTTGTGTTCTAACACCGGTAACCGAGCCGTTTTCTGTCAGAATTTCCTGTACTCTTGCTGTAATCACCTTGATATGCAGCCGCTGCATTTCCGATTTCAAGCAATCTAATATCGATTGCGCTTTGTCTGTTACAGGAAACACACGGTTACCCCGCTCTGTCTTCAAGGGGCAGTTGCGTTTTTCAAAGAAATCCATTACAAACTGCGGCGGGCAGTTTTCCAGTGCGCTATATAAAAACCGGCCGTTTCTCGGGATGTTCTGCATAACCTCCTGCGCCGTACAATTGTTGGTTACATTGCAGCGTCCCTTTCCGGTAATCAGCAGCTTTTTACCCAACCGGTTATTGGCTTCTAAAAGGACGACCCTTTGTCCCCGTCCGGCTGCGGTTATGGCAGCAAACATACCTGCAGGACCGCCACCAATCACAATCACATCTATGTTCATATCATCTTACCTTTTCAGTAGTTCCACTTCTTTATCCGTCAGTGTACGCCATTTTCCGGCAGGCAGGTTACCAAGCTGCAGTTCTCCTTCCGCGATGCGTATCAAACGCAACACAGACATTCCCGCCATATCGCACATCCGCCGCACCTGACGATTTCTACCTTCGTGGATTACCACCTCAAGCTTGGCGTTGCCGTTCCCCTCGTGGGAAAGAAAGCGAACAGTTGGCCGGGCAATGGTATAACCGTCCAGCGTAACCGGCTGACAGAGCTTTTGAAAGGCGGTTTCGGAATAGCCATCAACCAGCACAAGATAGGTTTTATTTACCTCGTGCTTCGGGTGCATAAGACGGTTGGCAAATTCCCCGTCGTTGGTAAACAGCAAAAGTCCCTCCGAATCCATATCCAGCCGCCCCACCGGATACACTCTCTGACCGCAATCGGCAACCAATTGGGTTGCGTTTTTCCGTCCTTTTTCATCAGACGTGGTTGTCACATAGCCCCGGGGCTTGTGAAGCATAATGTACGTTTTCTCACCGGCGGACGGGAGCGGTTTCCCGTCCACCAGAATGGTATCTATATCCGGATCTGCGCTTTCTCCAAGAAGGCAAATACGCCCGTTACAGCTCACCCGGCCGGCAACGATCATTGCTTCCGCTTTCCGACGGGATGCAACACCCCGGGACGCTATAATCTTTTGGATTCGCTCGGTCATTTTTACCCTCCTTTGAAAAGCTTTGACCACAGAGACGGTTTTGTTTCCTGTTTCATTTCCACTGTCTCTCCGTAAACCAGCGGAATTTTACCCACTGCCTTTTTATCAATACAAACATAGGCATAGCCAGCCGCCTGTCCCTGTACTACAGGAGCATATGCAAACTCCGGCTGAGAAAGGACAATTTCCACTTGTTCATTCTGTGACAGGGCGTAAGAAAAATCTTTTGTTGCAATCAGTTTCACAGCACCAGATGTGCCCGAAACGATCGGTACAGTACCCAAACAAGCTCCCTTGTTGACAATTTGTTTCACAGAAAAACCGGAAAACCCTGTCTCCATCAAGCGCTGATGGTCCTGCCAGTCGTTGCCGTCATTCATCGTCACGGCGATAAGCCGCCGGCCTTGGCGGGTGCAGCTGGAAACCAAAATGCGACCGGCTTTTTTTGTGTAGCCGGTCTTTACGCCGTCTGCGCCGTCCAAGGTCCACAGCAGCTTATTGTGATTCCGTAGGGTGCGGCCACCTGCCGTTACGGTTTTTGCAGAAACTGTCTTGTAAAAAATAGGATTTTCCATCGCGTAAGCTGCCAGCATTGCCATATCTTTGGCTGTAGAGTAATGCCCGGGACTGTCCAACCCGTTGGGATTGACAAAGTGCGTATTTGTCAGGCCCAATCTGTGGGCTTTATCATTCATAAGCTCCGCAAAGCCTTCCACCGTGCCGCCGCAATAAATTGCCAAGGCAACCGCGGCATCGTTTCCGCTGTGCAGCATCAAGCCGTAAAGCAAATCCTGAACTGTCAGTACTTCCCCGGCCTTCAGGTACATAGACGAGCCCTCAATCCCCACGGCCTCAGCCGGAATTCTCACCCGGTCCAACACATTGCACTGCTCACAAACAACCAATGCCGTCATAATTTTTGTGGTGCTGGCAATTAGGCTCTGCTTGTCCGGCTGCTTCTCGTAAAGCACCCGGCCTGTCTGCGCATCCAATAAAACGGCACTGCTTGCAGACATTGCATTACAGGGAAAAAACAGGGCGGCAGCCAGAAATGCAGCTGCCACCCCGGCAAATAATCGTTTCATTTCATCACCCGTGGGTAGTGTTCCACAGGTGATGGCATTTATTCTGCCTTTTTCTCCAAGTGAGAATCAATAAAATCCGTAATTTTATCCAGTGTCTCGGGGATCATTTCCACAAGGCGGTCGGCTGTTGTGTTGGCCGGCTCAGAAACCGGAAGCATACGAATATTGCCGTCTTTCACAACCAAAAATGCTACAGGTGTTGCCTTTACACCTGCTGCAATACCGCCGCCAAAGGGCTTATCCTGCGCACCGGTGTTCTTGGTTTCAAAATCAGAACCACCGCCGCCCAAGCCGATACTGATTTTAGAGACAGGCACAATGGTAATCTCGCCAATGGCAATCGGTTCACCTACCACAGTATTGGCACTAACGATTTCTCGAATTTTTGCAATTGTATTTTCCAGCATATTCGGGAGTTTTTGACTCATAATTGAGCACCGCCTTTTTCAAAATTTATAGTAAATCTCAGATGCTTTCTTGCTGTGAAGCCTGAACTTCTTCCAATGTCATCTGATCGGGGTCAACAGGCTCTTCAATCTCCTCCGGCTCTCCCAAATTTACTTTTTCAATGGGAGGCAGTTCTTCCAAGGAGCTAAGGCTGAATGTACGCAAGAAATTTGCAGTGGTACGGTATTGAATGGGTCTGCCGGGAACATTCAGCCGGCCGGCATCCTCAATAAGCTTTTTATTCAGCAGCGCGCCAATTGAATAGCTGCTGTCTACACCTCTGAGCTGTTCCACCATAGCCTTTGTAGCAGGCTGGTAATAGGCTATGATCGTCAGCGTTTCCAGCTGAGACGAAGAAAGCTTCGGAGGCTTACGGGTTTCCAACGCCTGCGTAATATAATCTGCCATTTCACCGGAGGACACCATTTGATATCCGTTCTCGAGGCGCAGGATTCGAATACCGCGACGGTTGAAAGCCAATTCATCTGCCAACGCGTTGGTTGCAGACACAATTTCCTTGGCATCCGTCTGCAAAACTGCGGACAGCTGAGCAATTTCAACCCGCTCACCGGCCGCAAACAAGATGGCTTCAATGGCCCTCTGTAATTCAATTTGTTCCATTTTGGTCATCTCCCTGTTTCATCACAACATTTGCATCCAACAGCCGTACGTTGGGGTTTTCTCCGGTGTCATCATCTTCCAAAGCTACAGAATTGGTTTTGCACAATTCCAGTATAGCCAAAAAAGTCGCAACAATTTCAGAACGGCTGCGGTTGCCCTTAAATAAACTTTTAAGCTTCTGCACACCGCGCAAAATCAGATTGTGAATCAGCTCTTTTGCCTTTTTGGTAACGGGATATGGCTCTTTGCCCACAATTCCCTTAAAGTTCACGGTAGGCGGAGGCAAACGCCGCTGGTTTCGCTCCGTAATTTCATCCAAAGCCCACAGCATATCCATCACATCGTGCTGATAGCGGTAGGTTGTATCCCGCCGCAACGGCTCAGGCGCTTTGGTAAACAAACACCTGCCCACGTCATTCATCGGCTCTAAAACGGTAATTGCCATACGGATTTGATCCATTGCCTCGTGCCGCTGACGTTCAATCAAAGACTGCCGCAGCAAATCCAGCTCTGTTTCTGCCTCGATTGCCTCCGCGGTGGACAGCAGCATTTTTGTCTTAATCAGCATCAGGTGGGATGCCATCGTGATAAATTCACTGGCAAGCTCAATATCCAGCCGCTTCATCTCTTCCAGATAGGCCAAATACTGCTCCAAAATTGCCGTAATGGATACATCCTGAATCTCTATTTTGTTTTTGCTGAGAAGTAAAAAAATTACATCAAGAGGACCTTCAAAATCCTCCATCAGCTCACTTTTGGTGCGAACAATGCCTTCCAAACGGTATTGTGGTTCTGCCATAATCGTTCCTTGCCCATACTTTCACAAAATAACGCAGATATTATACCAAATAATCCCCTATCCTGCAAGTATTTGTTAAAATTTTAACACATATTGCTTTTTTCGACAGTTTATGATAAAATAAAGCAAATTGGAGGGATGAATATGGCACAAAAACCGAACCGCTATAAGGAAATGGAGCGATATATGACCTACGCCCTGTGCTTGGACGCAGTATTATTTGTGCTTTATTTGATTGTTGCAGGCAATGGCATTATCTGGTTAAAGGTAATTCTGACCCTGCTGTGCCTAGCCCTGTCCGGCGCGTTGCTTTGGTTTTTATACGCTACAAAGGAGCTGCTGCGGCAGCGCAGCTTGTGGATAACTGTTGGCGCCGGCGCCATTGCTGTGTGTTTGCTTTTCTCCCTGCTGCTTAATTTCCCCAGTCCCAACAAATACAAACAGCCGAAGCAGGAATCCGCCTGCTTTGTTACAGAGCAAATATAAAAAAACGGTGGAGCAAATGCTCCACCGTTTTCTTGTCTTTACGTAATTTATTTATTGTTTTTAGATGAACAGCCGCTGCACTGGCTGCAGTTGCCGTTACACCCACGCTTCTTTTTACCGAAGACAATGTATGCGCAGTAACCGATCACTGCAGCCAAAATCAGTATTTCAAACCATTTCATAGCAGCACCCCAATACGGTAGACAAAAAATGCCACCAACCACGCAACTGTACACTGCATAATCACAACGCCCAAGGTCTTCCAGCCGGAATTTAGCTCCCTGCGAATGGTCGCAACCGCGGCAACACAGGGTGTATACAGCAGGCAGAACGCCAAAAAGCTACTGGCAGAGGCGGTTGTGAACAGGCTGTGCAAAGCAACGGACAATTGCTCTGTACCAACACCCAAAATCACGCCAAAGGTGCTGACCACCGCTTCCTTCGCGGTAAATCCGGACACCAAAGCCGTCACCATCCGCCAGTCACCAAATCCCAGCGGTGCAAAAATCGGGGAAACCAGCCGACCCAGTGTAGCCAATATACTGTTGGTGCTGTCACTTACCACATTGAATCGTGTATCAAAGGACTGCAAAAACCATATTAAGACCGTCGCCACGAATATCACAGTAAAGGCACGCTGCAGGAAGTCCTTTGCCTTCTCCCACATCAGCAGAAACACACTTCTTGCAGACGGCAGACGGTAGTTGGGCAGTTCCATAACAAAAGGAACCGGATTGCCACGGAACGCGGTGTGCTTCAAAAGAAGCGCCACCAAAACACCCACCAGCATACCGCCAAAATAGAGAACAATCATCACAGGCAGTTCCCTGCCCGGGAAAAAGGCAGAAGCAAACACTGTATAGATAGGAATTTTGGCTGAACAGCTCATATAGGGTGTCAGCAAAATGGTCATTTTTCTGTCACGATTGGAAGACAGCGTTCTTGTTGCCATAATGCCGGGAACGCTGCAGCCAAAGCCTACAAGCATAGGAACAAAGCTTCTGCCGGACAGGCCGACCTTCCGAAGCAGTTTATCCATAACAAATGCCACACGGGCCATATAACCGGAATCCTCCAGCAATGACAGGAAGAAAAACAGCACCACAATCAGCGGCAAGAAGCTGATGACACTTCCCACGCCGGAGAAAATACCATCGATAATCAGACTATGTACGATTGGATTCAGGCCGTAGCGGGTCAACAAATCGTCTGCAAGCATTGTAAGTCCGTCAACCGCATAGGCAAGCACGTCTGAAAGCAGAGCGCCAAACACGTTAAAGGTTAAGAAGAACACCAAACCCATAATGGCAACAAACAGAGGAATTGCAAAAATGCGGTGTGTCAGCACCTTGTCAATCTGCATACTTCTGCGGTGTTCCTTACTCTCTTTTGCCTTGACGACACACGCAGCACACACGGACTCAATAAAATTATACCGCATATCTGCCAGCGCGGCATTCCGATCCAGTCCCCGTTCCGACTCCATTTCAATTACGGAGTGTTCAATCAATTCAATCTCGTTTTGACTCAGCTGCAGCAAATCGTAAAAATGTTCTTCCCCTTCGATCAGCTTCATTGCGCAGAATCTGCGGGAGATATCCACTTTTGTTGCGTGGTCCTCAATAATATGGCTCACTGCGTGAATACAGCGGTGAACAGGGCCGTCCGGGCAAAAATCCTGCAGTTTGGGCAAAACCTTGTTCTGCGCTGTTGCAATTGCCGTTTCCAAAAGCTCGGAAACACCTTGCTTTTTCACTGCGCTGATGGGAACAACCGGCACGCCAAGGCTCTGCGCCATTTTTACCACATCCACACTGCCGCCATTGCCGTAAAGCTCGTCCATCATATTCAGCGCTATCACTGTAGGAACACGGAGCGTCAGCAGCTGCAGCGTGAGATAAAGGTTACGCTCAATATTTGTGGCATCTACGATGTTGATAATTCCGTCAGGCTTTTCATTCAGGATAAAGTCCCGGGTGACAACCTCTTCCTGGGAGTACGGGCGGATAGAGTAAATGCCCGGCAAATCCACCACCTGGTGCTCCGTATTGCGGATATAGCCGACTTTTTGATCCACGGTTACACCGGGAAAGTTTCCAACGTGCTGATTTGCCCCGGTCAATGCGTTAAATAGCGTAGTCTTACCGGAATTCTGATTGCCTGCCAATGCAAAAATCATTCTTCTACCTCCTGCAGACGGATCATTCTGGCATCCTCTCTGCGAATGGTCAGCTCATATCCCCGGACTTGAATTTGAATGGGGTCACCCATCGGGGCAACCTTTTGCAACAGCACGCATGTTCCGGGAATCAATCCCATATCTAAAAATCGCAGGCGTAAGGCGCCTTCTCCGCCAACAGCGGATATAACACCCTGCTGACCGATTTGTAAATCGTCTATTGTCATAATTTTCTCCTTATGTCAGCAAAGTTAGCTTACGCTAACACATGTATACAAAAACATACATACAACATATACCCACAACGCATATTTGTCAACAGAAAAAGTACGCACCTGAAAACATTTTCAGGTGCGTACTGAAATTATAAGCTTCCGATACTGGTAATATCATAGGGTGTGGTTTGATAGACAAAATAATTCAGCCAATTGGAAAACAGCAGGTTTGCGTGACTTCTCCAACGGACAACGGGTTGCTGTGAATCGTCATCGTTGGGGTAGTAATTCTTCGGAACCGAAATGGGTAATCCGGCGTTTTTATCCCGCAAATACTCTTTTTCCAGCGTATCCGGGTCGTATTCTGAGTGACCGGTAACAAAGATTTGGCGGCCATTCTTATTCATCATCGCATACACACCGGCCTCTTTTGAGGACGCCAAAATCTTCATCCCCGGAATTGCTTCAATATCCTCCCGCAGCACTGTGGTATGGCGGGAATGGGGTACCCAGAAGGTGTCATCAAAGCCACGCAGAAGAATAGAACGGGGATAGTCCTTGGTGTGCTCAAACACACCAAAAAGCTTTTCGTCTAAGGCGTGTTTTTGAATCCCATAGTGGAAATACAGACCAGCCTGTGCCCCCCAACAGATATGGAATGTGCTTTGCACGTTGGTTTTGCTCCACTGCATAATTTCGCACAGCTCCGGCCAATAATCCACCTCTTCAAAGGGCATATTCTCCACCGGTGCTCCGGTGATAACCATACCGTCAAACTTTCTGTGCTTTAATTCATCAAAGGTCTTATAAAAGGTCAGCAGATGCTCCGGATCGGTGTTTTTCGATTTATGTGACTTTGTGTGCATCAGTTCAACCTTTACCTGCAACGGCGTATTGCCCAGCAATCGGCTGAGTTGGGTTTCAGTGGCGATTTTTGTAGGCATTAAATTCAGCACAACAATTTCAAGGGGACGAATGTCCTGCGTTGTCGCTCTATCCTCCGGCATTACAAAAATATTCTCATTTTGCAATATGCCTGCTGCCGGAAGATTGTTGGGAATTTGGATGGGCATAGCTTGTCCCCCCTTTCAAGATTTTCATTATTTTACTAAAGAATTTCTCCTTTGTCAATTCTGTGTATGGGTTTTCAGCTCAGTTCCCGGATAGTAGTGGGCCAGAATTTGCTCATAGGAACTGCCGCTTACAGCCATTGCCTCCGCGCCGTATTGGCTCATTCCCACTCTGTGGCCAAAGCCTTTCGTTGTAATGCAAATATCATTCCCGTCAGTTTTCACAGTAAATGCCGTGGAGCGCAAGTTCAGTTTTTGACGCAATTGTGTGCCTTGGAATATTCTGCCGGCAATTTCCATTGTTGCAACGCCCCCACCGTCTGTGTAGGTAACGTTCCCAAACCACGTATTCGGAGCGGCTTTCGGGTTTATTCCCAAGCAATCAGCAAATTCATTTTTTGTAAACCACACAGTGTCCGTATAATGCACTGCCGCCTCCTCCCCCGGGCTGTCAACCGCCTGCAAATACGGGATATAAGACCCCCATACCGCCAGCGCGTCCTCTGTTCTGCCGCCGGAGCAGGAAAAATAGGTTGCCTCGATTACAGCACCCTGATAGGTAAGAATCTGACCGGATGTGGCGGAAACTGCAAAGGAAACCTTATTTACAGACGCCTTCGTCCCGCCCTGCTGCAGATACTCTTCAACAGAGCAGTAGCCCTGACAGCAGGCAAAGTCCGTACATACTGCCCCACCGCCGTGCTTTTGTCCGGTGGTGCTGCGTTTATAAGTGTAGGTTCTTGCCACTACCGCTTGGGCTTTCAGTGCCTCTGCATCAAATTCTACCGGCATTTCCCCCAACACAACACCTGTAATATAGTCATCCATTTGCATTTGGCGCATCCCGCCATCAGGCATCAACACCGTTACCGTGGGCTGTTCCTTCTCTTGCGCTTGTGTGGAGGGCGCAGATTCTGCGGTTACAGCGGTTGTATTATCAGGCGGCGATTGCCTTGAAAGAAACCACTTTTCAGCCAACGAAAATATTAAATTCGGCAGTAAAACTCCCACTGTAATTGCAAGCATCAATGCTTTCATTTTCATAATAATCACCCAAAGTATATTCTAGCGTAGCAACCAATAAAAACTTGGCAGAATCTGGGTATAACAGGATTTCCATTTAGTTTTCCTTGACACACCTGCCTTGCAGAAGTATAATTATTGTGATATTTTATCGAAATGGAGCGAACCATGAAAAAATCTATTCGAATTATCATTCCGCTGATACTGGTTCTTGCAATTGTCATTTGTACAGGATGGTATTTGCTTATATATGATCGTGCTTTTACCCGAGATGTGCTTTTGCACACCGCACGCTATTTTGAACGCAACGGTAACCGCACGGTGTCCGCCTGGTTTTACAACCACGCGTATAAGCAGGCCGGAAACAGCGATGATGTCGCAATTGAGCTGGCTGAGCAGTACAAAGCCAGCGGTAATTACACAAAGGCAGAATACACCCTTTCCAAGGCCGTTTCTGACGGCGGCGGCATTGACGTGTACATTGCTCTGTGTAAGACCTATGTGGAGCAGGACAAGCTGCTGGATGCGGTCAATATGCTTAACAACGTAACAAACACCGGTATAAAAGAACAGCTGGATCAAATGCGTCCTGCCCCTCCGGTGAGCACCCCCAACCCCAACCAAAGCGGCGCGTTCTACACCCAGTACATCACAGTTACAGTTGACGCTGCCGACGGCACTCTTTACGTCAGCAGTGACGGAGAATTCCCCTCTGTCAAAGAGGATCTGTACCAAAAGGGTATTACCCTGAAGGACGGCGAAAATATTCTTTATGCAGTTGCGATTGCCGACAACGGCTTGGTCAGCCCTGCCGCAGTCTTCGGTTTTACTGTAGGCGGTGTGATTGAACGGGTAAAGCTGGAGGATGCCGCGATTGAGGCAGAAATCCGAAAGCTTTTAGAGGTGGATACAGAAAAGACCCTTTATACAAACGATTTGTGGACCATCAAGGAGTTTACGCTTCCGGATGAAGCATCCAATCTTGCAGACCTGCGCTATCTGGCTTTCTTGGAAAAACTCACAATCAACAGCGGCGTATCCGGCCAGCTTTCAAACATCGCAAATCTCACCAACCTGAAAGAGCTTTCCATTACCGACACGCCCATTAGCGCAGAGGAGCTTGCTGTTATCGGTCGCCTGCCGAATTTAACTGCTGCGACACTGCGGGGATGTAGTTTGTCTACTACCGCCGGCTTAGAGTTCGCCGGCAATCTTACCCATTTGGATTTAAGCAGTAACGCCATTCGGAATATCGCGCCTTTGGGTAGTCTGAAAAAGCTACAGGAAGTAAACCTGTCTCATAATGCGCTGGATGCGTTGGATGCGCTGTCCGCTGCAGAAGCAATAACATCCTTAGATGTCTCCTACAACAGCCTGTCCTCTCTCGCGCCTGTATCCTCTGTTGTTACGCTTAAAAAGCTCACAGCAGGCAACAACAGCCTAACTGAAATTGCAGGCCTGCAGAAGCTCACCGCATTGACCGAGCTGGATTTGTCCAACAACACAATTTCGGATATTTCTCCTTTGGCAGCCTGCACGGAGCTAACCAAAATCAATGTTTCTGGCAATTCTATCAGCGACATCTCTTCCCTTTCAAAGCTTAACAAGCTTTCTGACCTGAACTTCTCTCACAACAAGGTTACAAAGCTTCCCCAATGGGAAAAGGATTGCGCCTTGGTCAATATTGATGGCGCTTACAACCAAATCTCCACGCTGGATCCCTTGGCCGGGCTGAAGAAGCTGAATAACGTTCTGATGGACTACAACAAGGAAATTTCCTCTGTAAAGGCTCTTGCCGACTGTCCTGTGCTGATTCAAGTGAATGTTTACGGCACAAAGGTAACGCAGGTAGGCGCTCTTACTGCGCAAAGCATTGTTGTAAACTACGACCCCACAAAATAATCTAAAACGGGATGACCGATTGGTCATCCCGTTTTATTCTGCAGAATCTTCCTGTTCAATTTCCAACAGCAGTTTTTTATCCTGCTTGCTTGTTAAATCCAACTTTTCGTACATATCCGGCCGGCGTTCTCTTGTTCTTCTTATGGACTGCTTTCTGCGCCACTGGGCAACCTTTTCGTGGTTGCCGGACAGCAAAATCTCCGGCACTTCCCGTCCGTGCCACACCGCAGGGCGGCTGTACTGAGGATATTCCAGCATCCCGTTGAAGTGGCTCTCATCCTCAAAGCATTCGGGGTCAGCCAGCACACCGGGTACCATACGGCAGATGGCGTCTGTCATTGCCATTGCGGCAATTTCACCGCCGGTGAGCACAAAATCACCTAGGGACAATTCCTCATCCACACATTCATCTATGAAGCGTTGGTCAATACCCTCATAATGGCCGCAGACGAAGACGATATTGTCCAGTTTGCTCAGACGAATGGCATCTGTCTGCTGAAAGGTCTTACCGCAAGGAGAGAGATAAACGGTATGCACAGGGCCGCCTGCCTTGTCGCAGACTGCTTCCCAGCACCGATACAAGGGATCTGCCTGCATCACTGCGCCGCGACCGCCGCCGTAGGGGTAATCGTCCACCTGCATCTGTTTATTGCTGGTATAGTCCCGGATTTGATGGGTGTCAATGGTAATAAAGCCCCGCTCCTGCGCACGTCCCAAGATACTCTCTGACAGCACATCTCCCACTGTTTCCGGGAAAAGCGTCAGAATGTCAATTCTCATCGCGACCCATCCCCTCAATGAGTTTTACCTGCATTACATTTTTATCTATATCCGTTGACAGAACAAATTCCTTCACAGCCGGAATCATATATTTCCCGCCGTCAATCACATAGACCGAGTTGCCGGGGTAATCCAGTACCTCTGTGATTTTTCCGATTGCTTTTTCATCGCTGAAAACTTCAACGCCAATCAGCTCATCACCAAAAATCACCTCATTAGAAATGTCCTCGCGGTAGATCTGAATCACCTTACCGCGCATCCCTTGGGCGATTTCCATAGCATCAATCCCCTGCAGTTTCAGCAGATTGCAGTTTTTCTGCACCCGGCAAGCCTCAATTGAATATTCTTTTCCGTCAATACGGCAACGTTCAAATTCACATAGCATTTCCGGAGAGTCCAACCAGGTCAGCACCTTTACTTCTCCACGGACACCGTGGGTGGTGACAATCTCTCCGGCATCAATAAAGCTTTTTCTCATACGTCCTCCAAATAACGAAATATGCGTGGCGCCAAGCGTCACGCATAAGCCGTTAATCCACGATTTCCACCGTGACTTTTTCGCCGGTGC